>CAZBJX010000001.1:0-61044 GCA_964492335.1 uncultured Dehalococcoidia bacterium
CGGCTTTCTGGAGTACGCCGGGTATCGGGGCTTCATCGCCGACCCGGCCCGGCCCTGGGTTGCGCCGCGGTGCGGGCCGGCCACAGCGTGCGCTTCATCCGGGCTGACGCCTTCTTCCGGGCCCTGGCCCAGTCCAGGATAGACCACACTCTGGAGAAGGCCTTCCGGTCCTTCCTGGCTCCCGATCTTCTGATACTGGACGACTTCGGCCTGCAACGGCTGGGCGCCCAGCAGTCCACTGACCTCTACGAGCTCATCATCGCCCGCCACCGCAACTCCAGCTTCGTCATCACCAGCAACCGGGCGGTGGACGAGTGGCTGGGGCTCTTCGACGACCCCATCCTGGGCAACAGCGCCCTGGACCGGCTGGCCAACGCCAGCTACCAGATCGTCATCGAGGGCACCAGCTACCGCCAGAGACTGTCGCCCCACCGCAGAAAGGAGGCCCAGAAGGGAGCTTCGACACCCCCGGAGCAGAAGTAGTACAACACTATCACCCGGGTGTGTCAAAGAATGTGATGAGGCCTGGGTCAAAGATCCCAAAGATCCTGGTGATTGACATGGCAGCGGGAATAAGCGACCATCCTTGGGCTGTTTGAAGAAGTTGTTGCTCTCTGCTGCCTGTGATTACGGATGGGGAGTAATTGCGAATACCGTGATTGCTCCTCTGGAAGGACCGTAGTAGAAGAAGACCCGGTAGGCTGCCGGTGTGTTCTGCTCAGCATAGGCTTCAAAGACCTTCTCCTCGTTCGGACCTCTCAAACTCGCGTAGGGGTGAGTCTGAAGACTGTTATGACGAGGGTCCGCCGCCAGGAGATTGAGCGTCTTCTTCACGGCCTTATAGCGCTTGTGTTGCGACTCATCCTGTTTCAGTTGGTCGTAGGTCTCTTCTGCCGTGTCAGCCCATTGCAGTCTGAACAAAGACACCTACTTATAGGGTATCGAGGTCTACTTCCGATACCCGGCCTTTGGCGGCATCAGAAAGCCCCTGTTTGACCAACTCAAGGGCAACGGGGTTGTTGAAGAGCCATGCCTCTGAAAGAGGGATCGTCACTTGGGGATCCAACAGGATCTGCCCACTCCTGTTGCGGTACACGCGGAATGTCACACCACGTACCACAAGAGCCTTGGGCAGGGCGACTCGTCTCTTGGTATCTGGCTTGATGCTGTCGTTTACTGTTTCCCAATCCGTATTCTTGACTATTGTGGCCACTTGACCTCTCCTGACGGTATGTGGGACATGCCCACTTTCCCCATTTCCCACCGCACAATAGAATGGTATCACCACAACCTGACAGAAGTCAATCGGTTGATCTCACATTCGAGTAACAATATAGAGAGATGGGATGAACGTCGGCACTTGACAGTATGTGCCGACATCTACTTCCATTCCGACCATGGATATTCCTGCGATAACTGAGGCAGGGCTCAAGGCCGCCGGGCTGGGCGCCTTCTTCCGCCCTCGTGATGTGCGGCCACTGGGGGTCTCTTCTCGAGTTCTGCAGCGGCTGGTTTCCATCGGCGCGGTCCAGAAGATCGCGCCCGGCCTCGGCGAAGCGCCCCAGCCGCCACAGGCTCAGGCCGTAGCCTCGCAGGCAGCGCAGGTCCTCCTGGCAGAGGTCCATCAGGGCCCGCAGCGCCCCCGGGATGTCGCCTGCGGCCTTCAGGTCGGAGGAAGGGATGGCCGGCCCAGGTCCACGTCATCGGCGGCAGCCTTCTCCCGCCACCTGGCCCAGGCGGTCCGCAATGGCCGGCGGCTCAATCAGCCAGCCTGGTCACCTCCAGGTTCTTGCCTGTCCGCTGTCGCCTCTGGGGCCACGGGCCTCGTGCCGCTGAGTTCCAGACTGCGCCATAGCCGGTTCTCGACGGTATCTCTGGCCATCTGTTCTTCGAGAGATGGAGGGCGTGCTGGTTCTCCTTCGGTTCGTGGCTTCCGGGCATCTGTGGCCCCATCCCGGCTGCCATGCTGTGATTTGCTGTGGCTGGTACCGCTTGAATCAGCCATCCCGCATCCCAACTCCGAGAGATGCCGGCGCTCCCAGAGCACGATTCCGCGGTCTCTGCAGAAAGAACGGGCATCGGCGGAGAAACCACCGGGGCAGACGAAGACCCCACGGGAGCCAGACTGTCTTGGCAGAACCCCATCCAACTGACGGACGATATCAACGCCCACCGGGTCCTGGTGGTTCTTGCACTGGACGTACAGAACGATATTGCCCCCGGTGTCTGCAGCCCGGCTGGCCTTGAGGTCAATCCCTCCGTCCCGACTCCTGGGGGTTGCTTCGACAGTCCAGCCCCGGCGCTCCAGTAATCCCCTCACGTGCTGCTCGAATTCGGCCTCGCTCATCCGGGAGTAGTCCGGCACGGCGCCGGGGCTCTCGTCTCCGGTCCTGTAAGCCGCTGGAGGAGCCAGACCGAACAGGCCGAACAGCTCTTCTGCGGTCAGCCGCGCTCTGAGATCAAGGGAGACATCATCAACGATTTCGTCGAACAGCAGTTGCTTGTCTTGGAGGATCTGGTCTATACGTTCTTCTATCGTTCCTTCGCAGATGTACTTATAGACGTGAACTGGTGAAGTCTGGCCGATGCGGTCGCTGCGGGCCTCTGCCTGGTGTTCTACAGCAGGGTTCCACCAACGATCGAAATGGAAGACGTACGAAGCCTCTTGCAGGTTGAGGCCCAGGCCGCCGGCCCTTAGCGAGAGCACCAGGGCCTTATGAGAGGGATTCCTCTTGAAGGCTTGAAGGGTGGCCTGTCTCTTGACTGATGCCAGCGATCCCGTATAACAGAGGGCCCCGTAATCCTTCAAACCAGCGGCTATGGCTTCGACACCAAACCGTGTATCGACGAACTGCGAGAAGACCAGTGCCCGATGGCCCTCAGCTGTCAGTATGCCTATTCTTTCGCGGATGTCATCCAGTTTGGCGGACTGCCCCGTCATGGGACAGAAGTTGCATATCTGCTTCAGTCTCAGGATCAACTCCAGAACGTTCTCAATCCGAACTGCCTGTCCCAGGCCTCGCAAGTGGAGTATCCCTTGCTTCTCCGCCATTTCGTAGTGTCCGCTTTGGGATTTCGGCAGACGCAACTGGAGTCGATTGGTTGTCTTGCGTGGAAGCTGTTGCAGGACATCAGCTTTCTTTCGACGCAGTTGCACCTGTCGATGTCTCTTCAGCATGGCTTCGTCGGGGCGATGCCGAACCGGTCTTTGGCCCTCGCCGAGGGGGGAAACGAAGTCCAGGATGGACGCGAGGTCATCCAGGCTATTCTCCAGCGGTGTGCCCGTGAGAGCCCAGGCCCTCTTCCTCGGCAGGAGCTTGCACTTCTGGCTGATAGCGGTCTTGGGGTTCTTGATCTGCTGGGCCTCGTCCAGGACTACCACATCCCATGTTTGTCTCCTGGGTGGTGATGCCGGATTCTGCGTGAAATCAGAGCGCAGAGTGTCGTAGGTTACCAGGTACACGTGGGCGGGGGTGCTCCACTGATATGCCCGCTCGGCCGGAGGACCGTGTATGGTGGAAATGCGCAACTCGGGAGCCCAGGTCCGTATCTCCTGCCTCCATTGCGAAAGCACGCAGGCGCGCACCACCACCAGGGCTGTCTGGATACGCTGCTGGATGGCCAGGATACGGAGTGCAGCTACCACCTGGATTGTCTTCCCCAGGCCCATGTCGTCCGCAAGCAGAAGAGCGTCGCGAGACATGAGTTCCTGGACGCCTTCCATCTGGTACGGGTACAGCGTTCCAGGCCATTCGAGGGGGCCGGCATGGGAAATGAGGAGGGCAGAGGGAAGCTGGAGAAGATAGGTCAGCCGTCTTGCCAGGGGGACCTCCTCGCTCGATGAGCCAACGTTCGCAGTACCGGAGGACAATCGACGCGGTGGCCGTCCTTCAGCAGCAGCTTTGACTGTCGGGCCGGGCGGAGAGTCATCTCCCACCAGAATGTCGGCCAGGGCCACACTCCCGCCGCCAGTGACGCTGGGAGCTGTGTCGCCAACGGAGGTGACCTGAGTCGGTGACAACGATCCCTCCGTATTCAGTACACCTGCCGGGCCTGTTGAGATCTGGCAACCGAGGCATTGAGGAACAAGGGGGGTTACTGCTGGTATGGACAACAGGCCGGGAATCGCGGGCTTCAGGGGCAAAGTGCGGCGGAACACCCCCAACCATCGCGCTTCTGGTTGTCGAATGCCCGTATCCAGTGCCCACCAAGATGTCATTGAAGGCATCCTCGCCTCTGTTGTGTCCGGACTTCATTCAGTGGTCCCGCCGGACCTGGTCGGGATAGGCTTCTCTCAGTCCAGCCAGAGCCCGGTCAAAGGGTTCAAGGAGAAGGTCATGAGCCACGAGCCTGCCCAGCAGGCGGTCTTCGGGGGACTCGTCAGCCGGTTTGCCGGGGAACCAGAAGAGATGCAGGGGTTGAGGGCCCTCTATGGTGTCCTGGACCTCCAACTGAGAGTGCGGGGTGGACTTCGAGGGAGAAGCGATACGGCCGACCGGTATGGAGAGATGGACCTCGTTGCAGAAGAGCTGATGGCCCACTTCTTCAGCCAGGCAGGTGATGAACCGGGGCACCTTCCGACATGTTGCCAGCAACGAAGTAGTCAGGGTGCGAGCGGCGTGCCTGCGGATGTCTTCCTGCCTCCAGAGAAAGGTGCTGGGGATCCTGACTTCATTGTAGGCGAACTCAATCGGCTCTCCGCGGGCATTGATGAGAAACAGCGCGCCTCGAAACAGGCTGTTATCCTGCGAAGCATCGATCTTCAGGTAGCCCGCCGCACCCAGTGCCTCTACTTCATCAGCATCGCGGAAAGGAATCGGCATCTCGATTGGTCCTCACCGGCCAGATTCAGATCTCCCCATCCCGTTCACCCGGGCTGCCTCCAGAGGATTGCTCCAGCTCCAGCATCTCGGAGTAGTCGTGTCGCAGCTCTTCGACTTCAATCACTGGCGCGTAGCCCGGGTACAGACGTCTCAGGTCCCATTCGTTGATCCATCGTTTGATGTGCTGTCTGATCCGCCAATCATGGTGCGTCTGATAAACCGGAGGAGGGTCCCATTCATAGGCCTGTGAGTAGATGGCTTGCACCTTGGAGTAGATCTCGGTGATTGTGTCTTCGCTTGGTCTCTGCAGTTTTCCCGGCTCCCATTGCACCCGAATCACCCGCATTCCCCTTTCCGCTTGACTGGCTAGCGACAGCTCTTCCTGGCTGCCCCCACCTCGCAGTCGGACGGGGATTCTGTCCTCATCCTTGAGAAGGACAACGCTCTCGTAGTCCTCGGTGATGGAGAGAACGGAGGCCAGCCCAGGAATGCTCTCCCCCTCCAGCTTCCCCATCAGGCGAGCGATCTGCGCATAGGACTTGGCCCGTTGCCTGAGGGAATACCTGCCCACGAGTTCAACTTCGTCAACCAGGACCACCCAACCGGCATAACCCGCTGCGCCTATCAATTGAGCGGCAAACGGGTAACGCTGGCGGGCCAGTTCCTTGACGGAAACCTTGTCCATTTTGTATGTGGCGCTCTCCTTCAACCTGCTGAGCCATCCTCGCAATTCCGGCTTGTAGAGCTTGTTTCCGGACCAGAACTGGATAATGCGGTCTGTTACCTCTGGATCACTGCTGTGCTGAAAGACGAACACCGTGGCCGCGAACTGCGTGCTCAGCCCGCTGTCCGGCCGATGGACCCATTGGTAGAAATGGGCGTACTGCGGCGCATCGAAATCGATCCGCGCCACGACGGCAGCCAGTCCTGCGCCGGCCCGGTCGGGCACCTGTGCGCAGTCTATAGCCGCTCTATACAGCTTGGCTGGATCATAGAGGGGGGTCTCCTTGCTGATGACCACCTTGCTGCAGACGAAATTGCTGCTCAATGCAATGTCCTGCAGGTGCTCCAACAGATGGGACTTCCCCGAGCCGAAATCGTCGACGATGATTATTCCTGCATGCGCAGCCCCCTTCCGGAGTCCGTCCTCGCAAGCGGCCAGTTGCTCCCTGAACCGGGCCTCGATGTCAGGCTGTGAACTGCCCAGTGCACGCACAGCGTCCCGGTTGGGTACCCCGGAACGAAGTGCCTCTATCGCGCGCCAGCTCTGTACCTTAGCCTCCAGTCTCATCGAAAGCCTCCTGGCGAGTGAGGAGTCGGGGAGCTGCCATGTCTTGAGAGACGAACGAGGGACGACAGCGGATTTGTCCGTTGCCGGTCATGGACTTCGTCCCAGATACGGAACATCAAAGCCTGATATGCAAACAGCCCCCGCTTCTTGTCCAGTTCATCAAGGAACCCCGGCGGGGCGATGACCACTACCAGGCAATGTTGGAGATCGTCGGTGTCGTCAACGAACTGGCGAAGGACCTCGTAGCCATCAAGGACCATTGGCCCACTGTAGTGGAAAGAGCCATCGGGCTCCGCGGGTCTCCTGGCTTCCAGGTAACGAGAGATATCGAGCGTCAGGACCAGCCCGGTGTTGCCATTAACGTGCAACCAGTGTGCCAGCGAGGACAGCATGTGCCGGCCGTTATGGCGCCCGATCTTCTGGAATATCAGGGCCGACTTCAGGGCAGAGATGGGCTTGAGTTCGCCTCGAAGCCAGTCCCCAATAGCTTCGGGAATACCCGTTGGGACGCCCTCCGGGTCTATTTGCGCACGGCACAGCCACATCATTGCCGTTCGAAACTCCTGGGTCATGGCGTAGTCCTGGAACAGACGCTCTTTCAACAGGTGGTTAATGATGACCCGCATCTCCCCTGAAGCGATGGCGTTCAGCGCAGCGACCTGCGCCAGTCCGAAGTCACGCCGGTCATCGGGAAGGAGATACTGCCCTTCACGGAGAACGGAGCGAAGGAAGGCATATGCGAGGTCCTCCCAGGCCACATCCCTGGCAATGGCATGGAACACCCTGTCGATCATCTGCGTCCTTGTTGTAGCTGAATCGAGGGAGACGAAGAGGTAGCCGTCTTCTTCCGCTGCCAGGCGGAGTTGCTGCACCAGATCGTGGTGTTCAAGGCAGTCCAGCGGCACCACGAACTTGACGGCAGCGCCTCCGTTTCTAACGAAATCCTGAAGGTACTCTTTGCGCAGTACCGCAAGCCAATCGCCGGCCGACATTGAAGTTGACATGGCTAACTTTCCTTGTGGTCCTCGGCGAAGGAGATGCCGTAATAAGACCTCTCCTCTCCTTCTTCCGTTATGACCGTGATGGTCTTGCTCGGGGTCCTGGTCCCTGTGCTCGCCGGGAAACGCACCCTGGCTCCCGATCGAGTGGTGTCAATGCCGCTGCGATGGAGAAGGTAGATGTCCCGGGCGAACTCCTGCCTGGTGTACTCCCTGGCCTGCCCCGGCAACAGCGTCAGCAGCTCGTAGATATCGAGCAACTGGATCACGGGAGACATCTGCGGAAGGGCCTTGTTGCGCATGGCCGCGGCTCTTGAATAGGCCCTGAACAGCGCCTCCAGGAAGGCCTCCGGCCTGAACTGAGGGGGTTTGCGCTGCGATTCCTTAAGCCGGGCCACCAGCACGGAGGGGCGAAGACGGCTTTCACGCTTTCTGTCTATGGATACCGCCCTGTCGGCGGATGACACACGGATGAGCACCGGGTAACAGTACAAGCGCTCGTCACGCTCGTAGATCCGGACGCCCATCTGTTGCCCGACACGAACGATTTCCCTGGAATAGAGACCGTCCGCAAAATAGCGTTCCTCATCGAAGTCCCAGCCTTCCCTGGTGTTGGCGAACTGCTGTCTGAGGGCGGCTATCGCTTTGTCGGCCAGCTCGAGCGAAGTGCGCAATTCCCGAAGACTGCCGACTTTGGCAGCGGCACGGACCTTGCTGACATAACGTGCCACTGATTTCGCCGCCTTCAGCGTTGCCTCGGCGTCTGCCTCGGTCCTGGCGAGGGCCTGTTCCAGAGTGGGTCCTCCGCTGTCCTGCATGCATCCCTCCTCACTTCGTCATTTCGCGCAAATCGATGCCATGCTAACGGATAATCATAGGGCACCATCAGACCCGTGGCAAACACAGCAGGGAGAAGACGGCATTCAGCCGCTCAGAAGCCCTCCGACAGTCCCTCCCCCGCCGGGAACGGATATAATTGGGGCCACTGGAATGCGATGGCCAGTGCTGTGGGAGAAGGCGGGCAGACCGTGGATGGCAGCGCAGGAGGTCCCCGGAGACCGTGGCTGGATGAGGTGAACCCCTCCCAGCGCGCGGCGGTGGTGCATGATTCGGGGCCGCTGCTCATCGTGGCCGGCGCCGGGACGGGCAAGACCCGGACGCTGGCGTACCGGGTGGCCTGGCTCATCGAGCAGGGGGCGCCCGCGGAGCGCATCCTGCTGCTCACCTTCACCCGGCGGGCCGCGGAGGAGATGCTGAGAAGGGCCGCCTCCGCCGTCGGAGACCGGGCCGTCACCGCCAGGGTCTGGGGCGGCACCTTCCACGCTTTCGCCAACCGCATCCTGCGCATCTATGCCGGCCCCGCCGGGCTGTCCCCTGAGTTCACCATCATGGACCGCAGCGATGCCGGGGACCTGCTGGACGTGGTGCGCAATTCCCTGGGCTTCTCGAAGAAGGAGAGCCGGTTCCCGCGAAAGGCCACCTGCCTGGACATCTACTCCCGGCGGGTGAACGGGAACGAGGACCTGGAGAAGGTCCTGGCGCGCGACTTCCCCTGGTGCCGCATGTGGGCGCAGGAGCTCAGGCAGCTGTTCGCCGGGTACGTGGAGCGCAAGCAGAAGCAGCAGGTCCTGGACTACGACGACCTCCTGCTCTACCTCTACTACCTGCTGGAGGACGAGAGGGCGGCGGAGTCGATCGGCGGCCGCTTCGACCACATACTGGTCGACGAGTACCAGGACACCAACAGCCTGCAGGCCGGGATCCTGCTGGGCATGAGGCGGCAGAACCACAATGTCACCGTGGTGGGGGACGACGCCCAGAGCATCTACGGCTTCCGCTCCGCCACGGTGCGGAACATGCTGGATTTCCCCCGGCACTTCCCCGGCGCCCGGATAGTGACCCTGGAGCAGAACTACCGCTCGGTCAGGCCCATCCTGGAGACCACCAACCGGGTCATCAGCCAGGCCGCCGAGCGGTACTCCAAGGAGCTGTGGTCGGACCGGGAGGCGCAGTACCGGCCCGTGCTGCTCACCTGCGTCGATGAGACCCAGCAGGACGACCAGGTGGTCCGCCTGGTGCTGCAGCACTTCGAGCAGGGCATCCCGCTGCGCCGGCAGGCGGTGCTGTTCCGGGCGGCCCACCACTCCAGCTCTCTGGAGCTGGCGCTGACCAGGCGCAACATCCCTTTCCGGAAGTACGGGGGCCTGCGCTTCCTGGAGGCGGCCCACGTCAAGGACGTGCTGGCCTTCCTGCGCGTGCTGGAGAACCCGCGGGACGAGGTGGCCTGGTTCCGGGCGCTGCAGCTCCTGGAAGGCGTGGGGCCGGTGACCACCGGGGCCATCATCGAGCACCTCGGCTGCCACGGGTTCGACCCGCCCTCTATCGCGTCCTTCAAGGCGGCCCCCTCCGCCAGGAAGCAGGTAGCCGAGCTGGGGGCCCTGATGTGCGAGGTGGCGTCCCTGGGCGACAGCGGCCTGGCGGTGCAGATGGACCGCATCCGGGCCTTCTACGGCCCCCTGCTGCGGCGGGCGTACGAGAACGCTCCGGCCCGGGAGAACGACATCGCCTATATGGCCAGCCTCGCCGCCGGGTACGACTCCAGGAGGCAGTTCCTGGCCGACCTGGTGCTTGACCCGCCGATCTCGACGGGCGACTTCGCCGGGCCGCCGGGCAAGGATGAGGACTGGCTGGTGCTCTCCACCATCCACTCGGCCAAGGGCCTGGAGTGGGACGCGGTCTACCTCATCCACGCCTCCGACGGCTGCCTGCCGTCGGACATGTCCACGGGGAGCAGCCAGGAGATCGAGGAGGAGCTGAGGCTGGCCTACGTGGCCATGACGCGCGCCCGCGACCACCTGTACGTGCTCTGGCCGCAGCGCTACTACATCCGGCCGCCGGGCATCTCGGACCGGCACACCTATGCCCAGTTGTCCCGCTTCTTCAACGACGAGGTGCGGGGCACCATGGAGGAGATCACCCTGGCCAGGGAGGCCCCGGCCGGCGACCCGCCGGCGGACATGGGCCCCGGGGCGGACATTGCCGGCCGCATACGCGACATCTGGAAGTGATCTAGAGGAAGATGCCGGTGAACTCGGCCGCGGACACCTGGTTGCGGTTGCGTATGGTCCGCGTGCCGCCCGAGCAACTGGTGACGGCGCACTCCCTGAACAGGGTGCAGTTCCCGGCCCCGTCCGGGGCGAACCCCCGGCACACCCGCAGCACGTCCGGCGATATCTCGTCGATCAGCACGATCCTGCCGTCCCCGTTCTTGAGCCTGCCCAGCTCGAACTTGCCGTCGATCACGTGCAGGCCCCTGGAGGCGAACTCCCGGGTGACGATGGCGGCCACGCCCTTGACCAGCTCCACGCACTGCCCGATCTCGGCCCGGGTCAGGGCGCCGGATTCCTCGAGGGCCTCCAGCGTGATCAGGATGTCGCTGTCTCCCTTGGTCCAGGCCTCGACCAGCCCGTGAACGTTCCTGCAGGGGGCCACGAAGGGGTACCTCCTCCAGAAGCTGCCCGTCGCGTTGTTCCTCCAGGTGAACTCGAGGTTCGACAGCGGGGCGGCCCCGGGGAGCCCCGGCACCTGCGCCTCCATGGAGAGCGCCGTGGCCGGCTCCACGATCATCTCGTCTTCCTTGACGGTGTCGATGTAGTGGGTGGGGATGCCGCTGTCCTTCAGCAGCTTGAAGAAGTGGGTGGCGAACCGGCAGGCGATGGCGCCCTTGCCGGGGATGTCGCCGACCACCCTGTCATACCCGGGGTCGAAGACGGCCCTGCCGTCAGCGATGTAGCCGGTGGCCCTGTCCGTGAAGACCAGCCGGTACTTGCCCCGGTACTGCCCGTCCTCTATGCTGAAGACGTCCTTGGACTTGCCGCGGTAGACCAGGCCCCTCTCTGCCATGCGCTTGCTCCTTGAGAGACTGACTCTACTCCAGAATACGACAATGCGCCGTTGCCTGCATCCCTCGCCGGGCCGCGTTCGCGTTTACCGGCCACGTGGCCTGTGATAGAATCATGGTGTTGGGGCCCGGCTGTCTTCCAGCGAGGCCAGGGCCCCCTTCTTCGTGGGAGGATAGCATGCCCGTGTACGAGTACCGTTGTCAGAACCAGAAGTGCGGGCGCAGGGTGTCTGTGCTGGTGCGGGGGTTCGCCGGGGCGGGTGAAGTGACCTGCACCTACTGCGGCGGAAAGGACCTGACCCGCCTGTTCTCGACGTTCGCCACGCTCAGGACCGACCAGGACGTGTACGGCGACATCCTGGATGACCCCGTGCTGGTCAGGCGGATGATGCACAATGACCCCAGCGCCATGGTGGAGTGGTCGCGGAGGATGGGGGGCACCGAGGGCGAGAAGGAGCCGGAGTACCAGGAGATGGTGGAGAGGCTGGAGAGGGGCGAGAGCTATGAGAGCGTGGTCCCCGAGATACAGAAGAGGGTCCTGGGCGGGCCGGATTCCGGCCCAGGGGACGGGGACGCCGGAGGAGAGGACTAGGCCGCCATGCCGGTCTACGAGTACCGCTGCGCCTCGTGCCAGAAGAAGTCCAGCTTCTTCCTGAAGAGCATGAGCGATCCCCTGTCGCCGGTGTGCTCACACTGCGGCGGCCGGGAGATGGGCCGGGTCTTCTCCAGCTTCGCCTACCACAAGTCCGTGGCCACCATCCACGAGGAGTCGGGCGACCCGTACCAGCCCGGCGAGGGCTACTACAACGACCCGCGCAACATCGGCCGGTGGACCGAGAAGAAGTTCCAGGACCTGGGAATGGAGATGCCTTCGGAGGTTCAGGGCATGATCGAGGCAGCGCGCGACGGGCAGATGCCTGAATCGGTGAAGGACCTGCAGCCCGGCCTGACCGAGGTCTAGTGCTGCGGCTGGTCGACGCCAACCTGGACCGCCTCGGCGAAGGGCTCCGCGTCCTGGAGGACGTGTCCCGCTTCCTGCTCAACGACGCCCCGTCTTCCCGCCGGCTGAAGGCGCTGCGGCACAGCCTGGTCAGGGCCCTGGGGCCCCTGGAGCAGGACCTCCTCTCGGCCCGCCGCGTGGCCCAGGACGTGGGGGCCCCGGTGGCGAAGCGGGCGGCGGCGCCCCACCGGGACCTGGCGGCCCTGGTGCAGGCCAACTCCCGGAGGGCCCAGGAGTCCCTGCGCGTCCTGGAGGAGTTCGGCCGCCTCTCCGGCGGGCCCCTGGAGGGCAAGGCGGGCTGGTTCGAGAAGGCCCGTTTCGAGGTCTACGATGTGGAGCGGCATCTGGTGGGCCGGCTGCTCCGGCGGGACCGGGCCGGCCGGTTGAGGGGGCTCTACCTGGTGCTGGACGTGAAGGCCCTGGGAGGGCGCGACGAGGTGGAGGTGGCCGCCGCCGCTGTCCGCGGCGGGGCGCGGACCATCCAACTGAGGGACAAGCACCGGGCCAAGGCCGACGTTCTGGACGCCGCCCGCAGGCTGCGGGCGCTCTGCGCCGGCGAGGGCGCCCTATTCGTGGTCAATGACCATCTGGATATCGCCCTGGCGGTGCGCGCCGACGGGCTCCACCTGGGGCAGGATGACCTGCCGCCGGCGGAGGCGCGGCGCATCCTGCCTGTGGACATGCTGATCGGCTGCTCCACCCACAGCATGACGGAGGCGGTGCGGGCCCAGTCCGGCGGCGCCGACTACGTGGCGCTGGGGTCGGTCTTCCCCACCACCTCCAAGGAGACCTACCGGCTGGTGGGGCTGGAGGCCCTGCGGCGCACGCGACCCAGGGTGTCCGTGCCCCTGGTGGCCATCGGCGGTATCAAGGCCGGCAATGTGGGGGAGGTCCTCAGGGCCGGGGCCGACGCGGCGGCGGTGATCAGCGCGGTCCTGGATGCGGATGACGTGGAGAAGGCCGCCCGCAAGCTGGCCGCGAAAATGAAGGTGAGGACACAGTCCTGGATCGGAGAGTGAAACATGGAGAGAGCCACCGCCAACCTGGAAACCACGGCGCAGAGGATCCGCGCCACCTTCTCGGCGGAGGATGCCGCCCGGGAGAAGGCCCTGCGGATGGGCCGCGAGGTCATCCGGCACAGCGCCAATTCCATCCGGGCCATCCATCGCGGCGAGTTCGACTCGGCGCGGGAGTCGCTGGCCGCGGCGAGGCAGCTGGTGGATGAAGCCAAGGCCGCCGTGGCCGACCACCTGCAGATGAAGCACGCGGGCTTCATCCACGACGCCCAGAAGGAGTATGCCGAGGGCTCCATCACCCTGGCGCTGGTGCTGGGCCAGCCGCTGCCCACGCCGGAGGACCTGGGCGTGGCCTACCCGGCCTACCTTCACGGGCTGGCGGAGTCCGTGGGGGAGATGCGGCGGCACCTGCTGGACAGCCTGAGGAAGAACGACATCTCCGGCTGCGAGGACCTGCTCTCCTACATGGATGACATCTACGGCATTCTGGTGACCATGGATTTCCCCGATGCCCTCACCTTCGGGCTGAGGAGGGCGACCGACGTGCTGCGGGGCATCCTGGAGAAGACCAGGGGCGACCTGACCCTGGCCATGAGGCAGAGGGACCTGACCGAGAAGCTGGACCGCCTCAGCACGTAGGCGGCCCCCGGCCGCGGCCCGTCCGCCCCCGGCGCCCGGCGCCGGGGGGTGGACTGCGGGGCTATAATCGGATACAGGGGCACCAATGATGAGAAAGCCGGTGGTAGCCGGTCGCTTCTACGAGGGCTCCTTCGATGGCCTGCAGCGCCAGATCGAGGGCTGCTTCCGGCATCCCCTGGGGCCGGGCGCTCTCCCTGGCCAGTCGAGGTCTGCGGAGCGGCATATCGTGGGGCTGGTCAGCCCGCACGCCGGCTACGTGTACTCCGGCCCGGTGGCCGCCCACGGCTTCGCGCGGCTGGCGGTGGAGAAGAAGCCCGGGACCGTGGTCATCGTTGGCCCCAACCACCAGGGCGTGGGGGAGATGGTGGCGGTGGGCCGCCAGAGCCGGTGGCAGACCCCGCTGGGGCCGGTCGAGGTGGACCTGGAGGTGGGCGAGGCGGTGGTGGCCGGGAGCCGGCGGGCCAGATGGGATGACAGGGCCCACGGTATGGAGCACTCCCTGGAGGTGCAGGTGCCCTTCCTGCAGTCCATCTACGGGCATGGCTTCAAGATCGTGCCCGTCGTCATGCTCAGGCAGGACCTTGAGACCGCCCGGGACCTGGGCCGGGCCATCGCGTCCGCCCTCAAAGGGAGGGAGGCCCTGATTATCGCCAGCAGCGACTTCAGCCACTACGAGCCGCAGGCATCCGCCGCCCGCAAGGACCGCCTGGCCATCGACGCCATCCTCGACCTGGACCCGGCCCGGCTGGAGGCCGTGGTGGCGGGCCAGAGCATCAGCATGTGCGGCCCCGGCCCGGTGATGGCCATGATCACCGCCGCCAGGGAGCTCGGGGCCGGCAGGGCCAGCCTCCTGCGCTACGCCACCTCGGGGGACATCACCGGCGACTACTCCGGGGTGGTCGGCTATGTCTCGATCGCGGTCACGCACTAGGCCCGCGCCAGGGCAACCACCGGCGGCATCTTGACGGATTGGCCGCGCCGAGGTATACCGGGGAATCGTAAGGAGGGGTTGGCATGACTGGAAAGACCGCATTCCTGCTCGGGGTGATCGGCATTGTGCTGGCGTGCCTGGCGCCCGCTCCGGCGACGGCTGCGATCAACTCCGCCACCTGGCTGAACACGGCCTACAAGGGGCCGGACTTGCTGCTGGGCGGCGGAGTCCAGGCGTATGAAGCCGGCTCCAGGGCGACCCTGCTGGTGTCGGTCCTGAATACCACCGGGGAGACCATTGAGATCACGGGCGCCAGGGTGGTGTTCGATTGGGCCGGCGGGGAGTACGCGACCACTGACAATTATCCCGTGACCCTGGCCGACAACGAGAGAGGCAGCATCGGCATCAGCTTCGATGTCCCGGAGGCATCGGTGGCCTCCGACCGGGTGAGGCACAGCTACGTGGTGTCCGTGGACTGCGCCAGGGAGGGGGGCTACGGAGTGGGGACCCCTGTCAGCAGGCCCAACCTCGGCGGGGTGGACGCCGTGTGGACGCTGGACAGCGGCCCGGTGGACCCGTCCACCCTGCAGGTGCGTCTGAACGGGGAGCTGACCACCGACTACACCCTCGACTGCTACTATGGCATAGGGGGCGCCAGGATCACCTTCGCCACGCCCCCTCCGCCGGGGGCCTCGGTGAGCGTGGACTATCTGAAGGTGGAGCTTGTGGGGGTGGGCAATGGCAGCCAGACGGTCTTCCAGCTGGACCATCCCCCGGTGGTCCCGGGCACGCAGCAGGTGTACGTGGACTGCGCGCTCTCATCGGACTACGCGCTGGATGCTGATGCCGGGCAGATCACGTTTGCCGCCGCGCCGGCGGCGGGCGAGACCATTATCGCCAACTACCGGTACCTGGCCAGGTGGGCGATGGCCGGAGACGACTTCGCCATCTACTCCGCCGACCAGAATGCCGCCATGGCCGCCAGGCAGAAGCTCGAGGCCATCGGCGCCCCGGCGCTGAACACCACCGGCTCCAGGGAGCGGGCGGCCAGGGCGGCCCTGGAAGAGCAACTGGGCGACCAGGCGTACGCCGCCGGCAACCTGGAGGCGGCCAGGGCGCACTACGAAGAGGCGTACGCCCTCATCGACCGGGCCCTTTCAGGGGACAAGGACCCCAACACCCTGAAGGAGGTGGGGCCCACCGGGGCCCTGCTGCTGGGCATAGGCATGGTGCTGCTGGCCTTCGGGGCGATACTGTACGTGCTGCGGATGCCCGGAGGAAGGCGCCCCTACTGAGCGGGCGCGGCGCCTCGCATGGCGCCGGCCCACTGTCTGCCGGAAGGAGGCATGATCACATGGCGAAGAGAATGGTGTCGGCCGCCCTGGCGCTCGTGGCGCTGCTGCTGGCCGCGGTATCCATGATGGTCCTGGCGCCGGCCTCGGCGGAAGCCGGGGTCAGCCACGTTGTCTGGCTGGACACGGCCTACAAGGGGAGTGACCCTCTGCTGGGTGTCGTGCAGGCCTACGAGGCAGGCTCCACTGCCACCATGAAGGCCTGGATGCGAAATACCACGGGCGAGGACCTCTCCATCCGGGGCGCGAAGGTGAAGTTCGACTGGCAGGGAGGGGAGTATGCCGCCAGCCCCGGGGACTTCCCGGCTACGCTGGCCGGGGATGAGACCGCCATGGCCACCATCGGCTTCACGGTCCCCGGGGAGGCCACGGCCTCCGGCCTGGTGCCCCACAGCTACATGGTGAGCGTAGACTGCGAGAAGGAGGGGGGATACTGGTTCGGGTCGCCGGTAGCCGGGCAGAGGCTGGGCACCGGAGACGGCGTCCAGACGGACTTCGGCGTGAGCGACACCTATGTGGACCCTGACTCCCTGAAGGTCTATCTCAACGGCGTGGCCACCACTGACTACGTGCTGACCCAGCCCTCGAGCACCACGTGGCCTGCCAGCATCAAGTTCAACACCCCGCCAGCCGACGGATGGCCGGTCACGGTTGACTATCAATCCACGCTGCCCCTGGCCAGCGGTGACGGGCGGAGCACCGGGTTCTCGCTGGGCAACGCTCCAGTAGTGCCGGGGAGCTTGAAGATCTACGTCGAGAACACCCCCACCACCGCCTACACGGTCGACGCGGAGACCGGCAGGGTGGAGTTCGCCAGCCCGGCAGCGCTCGGGGCGCGAATCGTCGTTTCCTACCAGTACTACCAGAGATGGACTTACGCCGGAAGCGATTTCGCCGTCTACTCCGCCGACCAGAATGCCGCCATGGCCGCCAGGCAGAAGCTCGAGGCCATCGGCGCCCCGGCGCTGAACACCACCGGCTCCAGGGAGCGGGCGGCCAGGGCGGCCCTGGAAGAGCAACTGGGCGACCAGGCGTACGCCGCCGGCAACCTGGAGGCGGCCAGGGCGCACTACGAAGAGGCGTACGCCCTCATGGACCGGGCCCTTTCGGGGGACAAGGACCCCAACACCCTGAAGGAGGTGGAGCCCACCGGGGCCCTGCTGCTGGGCCTGGGGATGGTGCTGCTGGCCTTCGGGGCGATACTGTACGTGCTGCGGATGCCGGGCGGAGGGCGCCGGTACTGAGCGCCAGCGGCGCCTCATATGAGGCGGGCCCCCGGCCCTGCGTGCGGCAACGATTTGAACCCCGCAGGGCCTTCCGCTATTCTATACCTGTGCGCTGAGCGCAAGGAGGCACGAAGCAGGCATGTCCGCGCAGCAGGTACCCACGCCCCGTCAGGGGCTTATCTTCAATATCCAGCGTTTCAGCATCCATGACGGGCCGGGGATCAGGACCGTGGTCTTCTTCAAGGGCTGCGGGCTGCGGTGCCGCTGGTGCTCCAACCCGGAGTCGTGGAATGCCTACGAGGAGATCGTCATCAATGACCTCCGGTGCACCCTGTGCGGCCGTTGCCGGGATGTCTGCCCGGAGAAGGCCATCACCATCGATGAGAAGGGCCGGAAGCTGGACCGGGGGCTGTGCAACCGGTGCATGAAATGCACGGATGTGTGCCCCACCGGGGCCCTGGCGGCCACGGGCAAGTGGATGAGCGTGGAAGAGGTGATGGAGGAGGCGGCGGCCGACGACCTGTTCTACCAGAACTCCGGCGGCGGCATCACGCTCTCCGGCGGCGATCCGCTGCAGCAGTGGGAGTTTGCCGTGGAGCTCCTCAAGGACTGCAAGCGGAGGGGCTTCCACACCGCCATCGAGACCTCCGGCTTCGCCGAGTGGGGCATTCTGGAGGAGCTGCTGGAGTACACGGACCTGGTCCTCTACGATGTGAAGCACATGGACCCGGCCAGGCACCGTGAGGGCACCGGGAAGACCAACGAGCTCATCCTGGAGAACGCCCGGAAGGCGGCCGCCAGGCGCCGGCTGTGGGTGAGAGTGCCGCTGGTGCCGGGATACAACGATTCGGAGGAGAACCTCAGGGAGACCGCCAGGTTCGCGAAGGAGATCGGCGCCGCCAGGGTCTCCATCCTTCCCTACCACGCCTGGGGGGTGTCCAAGTTCGAGAAGCTGGGCCGGACGTTCACCATGGGGGACGTGACCGCCCCCGCCAGTGAGCAGGTCGAACACGCCCGGCAGATCGTCCAGGCGGCCGGCGTGCCCACCTTAGTGGGCCGGTAGGCCCCGCGGCTAGAGAAGCTCCTCGAGCTTGGAGCGCAGCGCCTTCTCGGGCAGCGCGCCCACCGACTGATGGGCCAGCTCCCCCTTCTTGAAGAAGATCAGTGTCGGTATGCTCATGACGTGATACCGCGACGCGACGTCATGGCTCTCGTCCACGTTCAGCTTGCAGAACTTCACCTTGTCCTTGTACTCGTCGGACAGCTTGTCCAGCACCGGCCCGATCTGGCGGCAGGGGCCGCACCAGGGGGCCCAGAAATCAACGACAACGGGGAGAGAGGCCTTGAGCACCTCGCTCTCGAAGTCCTGGTCCTTGATCTCGTTTACCATTCCAGCGCTTCTCCTTCCCGCATTGCCCGCAGTATCGTAGGAAACCGGGGGCCATGGTGGTAAAATAGGCTGGCTTCGGTGGAAGCCGCAGCCATTATAGGCCGTGGCGGGGGCCCGTGACAATAGGATGGGCCGCCCGGGCGATGGCAGGCGAAGACGATTGGAGCGGGAGACCGATTGAGGGACAGGCGCCGGACCGGCTGGCAGAGCGATCGGGGGCGGCCATAGCCAGGGAAGTCGCCCTCACTATTGACGGCCGTGAGGTGAAGGCCCGCGAGGGCGAGCGGGTGCTGTGGGTGGCCCTGGACAACGGCATCTACATCCCCAACCTCTGCGCCATCCGGGAGGCGGAGCCGCCCTTCGGCGGGTGCCGGCTCTGCTTCGTGGAGATCGAGGGCCGGCGGGCCCCGGTGACGGCCTGCAGCCAGCCCGTGGAGGACGGGATGGTGGTCCGCACGGACACGCCGGCGGTGAAGCAACTGCGCCGCACCGCCTTCGAGCTCCTGCTCTCCCACCACCACCTGGACTGCGCCCGCTGCCCCAGGAACAGGGCCTGCGAGCTGCAGAAGATCGCCGCCCACCAGCGGTTCAAGCTGAAGACCCAGAGGCTCAAGACCATACCGCGGGACCAGCCGGTGGACCGCAGCCACCCCCTGTTCACCTACGACCCCAACAAGTGCGTGCTGTGCGGGAAGTGCGTCTGGGTGTGCCAGCGCCGCGGCGTGGGGGCCATCGACTTCGCCTTCCGGGGGCTGGAGACCACCATCAGCACCTTCGGCGGGATTCCGATGGCGGAGGCCGGCTGCGACTCGTGCCTGGAGTGCGTCCGGGTGTGCCCCGTGGGGGCGCTGGCGGTCAAGGAAGGGGAGGCGGCCTGCCCCGGAGGCTCCCTGTGAGGCCCGTGGCGGGATGGCCGGCAGCCCGTCCGGGCACGGCGGCGCGCCGGCTGCTGCGGGCCGCCGGTGGGGCCCTGCTGCTGCTGGCTGTGGCCCTGGCCATGGCCGGCGGGGCGGCCTGCGCCAGGAGCGCGGAGACGGCGGAGACGGAGGTCTCCTTCCTGCGGGACTGGCAGGAGGCGAAGGACAGGGCGGCCAGCGAGGGCAAGCCCATCATGGTCAACTTCTACACCGACACCTGAGACGCCTGCAGCCAGCTGGATGCTGGCACGTTCTCGGATGAGGAGGTGGGCGCGCTCATCAACCAGAGGCTGGTGCCCGTCAAGAGCGACGTCTCCAGGAGCCGGCTCTACGCGGACTACTCCGGGTGGGGCGGGCTCTTCTACCTCCCCACCACGGTCTTCACGGACGCGTCGGGCCGGGAGATCGGCCGCGTAACGGGGAACGTGGGCCCGGCCGAGTTCCGGTCGAAGATAGAGACGGTGCTGGCGGGGTACGCCGGCTGACCCCGGAGGGCCGCGGGGCGGCCCGTTGGGATGGGAAGATATGAGCGACAGACGACTGCTGATGGCCCGCATCCTGCTGCTGGCGCTGTTTGCCGGCTTCGTGGCCGGCTTTGCGGCGTCCCAGTACGGCATGGTGCGCACCCTGGTGATCGTCATCTGCGGCTCCTGCGTGGGGATCGGTTGACAGGGGGCCCGTGACCAAGCTGAGGTGGACTGCCCAGATACTGGCTCTGATCACAGCCAACCTGGGGGTCCTGGCCGTCCTGAAGACCGGCATCCCCTGCCCCTTCTTCTACTGCCACGGCTGCCCGGCGGCGGCCTTTGCCTGCCCCATCGGGGTCTTCCAGAACTACGCCACCCTGCAGCAGTTCCCCTTCTACGCCGTGGGGGTGGTGGGGCTGCTGGGCCTGGCCCTGGGGAGGTTCTGGTGCGGCTGGGCGTGCCCCTTCGGCCTGGTGCAGGACCTGGCGTCGCTGGTGAGAGGGCGCAGGGGCCGGGACATCCTGCGCCTGCCCCGGGGCGCCTGGATGAAGTTCGTCGTCCTCGTGGCGGTGGTGGCGCTGGCCTGGGCGGCGGGGGAGACCCTGTTCTGCAAGATCTGCCCTGCAGGCAGCCTGTTCGCCGCCCTCCCGCAGCGCTTCGTGTCCACCGGATTTCACTTCGGGACGTTCTTCTACGTCCACCTGGCGACCCTGGCCCTGGCTCTGGCCCTGTTCGTGCTGGCCGGCCGGTTCTGGTGCCGCTACCTCTGCCCCATGGGGGCGGTGCTGGGCATGTTCAACCCGGTGAGCCTGCTCAAGGTGCAGGTGGACTTCGACAGGTGCACCCGCTGCCAGGCGTGCCTGCGCGACTGCCCGGCGAAGATAGAGGTCCTGGAGGATATAGAGAGCTGCACCGACTGCATCCGGTGCGGCAAATGCGTTGAGTCGTGTCCGGCCGGCGCGGTCCGGATAGCGCCTGCCCTGGTGGGCCGGGGCCTCCGGAGATAACGGGCCCCGCGTGGAGGGCGCTGGGGCCGTTGGGGCCAGCATAGACACGGGCATAATAAGCGGCCCCCGGGTGGAGGGTGTCCACCCGGCCGGGCGAAGGAGGTCCATGATGGCGATCGCCGAGATCAGCATTGTCCCGGTGGGCACCAGGAACACCTCGGTGAGCAGGCACGTGGCGGCGGCGGTCAAGGTGCTGCCCAGGGAGAAGAAGGTGGCCTATGAGCTCACGCCCATGGGGACCATCCTCGAGGGAGAGCTGGAGGATGTCTTCCGGGCGGCCCGGAAGATGCACGAGGCCGCCCTGGATGCGGGCGCCCGGAGGGTGGTGACCACCATCAAGATCGACGACCGTCGCGACAAGCCCCTCACCATGAGCGGCAAGGTGGAGGCGGTGGCCCGCCGGCTGCAGCGGCGGGGGCCGGGCCGGCCTTAGGGCCGGGCCCCGCACCTGCGGACGGAAGCAACCCAGCCAGGTTGTCCAGATGTGGGAAGACGGCCGGGCCCCGCACCCGCGGACGGAAGGTCCACTGCGGTGGCCGGGACAGGGATACGGCGCGGCCGGGCCCCGGGCCTGCCGGCTGAGATGGCGGGCCGGCCCGCTCTCTGGTGGAGGGCGGGGCCGCCGGAACAAGCCGGGGGGACGGCCCCACCCTCGCTGCACGGCGGGCCCTATTCCCCGGCGGGAACGGGGTTGGCCGGCGTTTCATCCGGCGCCGGGGCCGGGTCGGCGGGCGCCGCTGGCTGCGGCGACGCCATGCCGTTGCGGAGCCTGTCCAGGAACATCCTGCGGATCCCGTAGGACGCCCAGTTGGCATGGTCGGCCGTCTTCCGGTTGAAGCCCACCAGCGATGCCAGGTCGTAGACCATGGCGTCGATGGCCCCCACCTTGAACGAGCGGTCGTAGCTGGCCGCCCCGATGCTGGCCTGGTAGTCAGCATAGAGCATCCTGCGGGCCTTCCACTCCAGGATCATTTCGAATGCGCGGTCCAGTTCGGTCATTTCACCCTCCTTCTGCTCAGACTTGTCGGCGCGCCCCTCTGTGCTCTATGGTAGTATACGATAGAAGCCTATAGGATGTCAAGCCCCCGGCGGGGCCTGGGGGAGAGCCGGTAATGCAATCTCCTTGCATTTGAGATGGGGGGCGTGCTATATTGTGCCGCCGGGACGGAGTCAGGGGATGTCTTTTTCCGAACACGCTGTGGCGGTGCTGCGCGAAAGGGGCTACAAGGTCACCAGGCCCCGCAGGCAGGTGATCGAGGCCATCGACAGCGCCGAAGGCGCCATGTCGCCCGTGGACATCGGGCGCATGATGGAGGGGAATGCGAAGCACCTGGACCAGGTCACCATCTACCGGGTGATCAACCTGCTCTGCTCGCTGAACCTGGTGCACCGGGTATTCTCCCGGGGCGGGTACGTCAGGTGCGATCTCCTGGAAGAGGAGGGGTGCCACCGGTTCCTGGTGTGCCGCGGCTGCGGCAGCCTCCAGGAGTTCCGGGACGAGGCGCTCTGCCGGCAGGAAAGCGAGGCGGCGCGGAGGCTGGGCTTCCGCGCAGAGCACCACGTCACCGAGTCCCCCGGGCTGTGCCAGGGTTGCCGCCAGAGTTGCCACGAGGGGGGAGCGGGCGATTAGCGCGCCTCTGCGGGGCTTCAGGCCGGGGCCGGAGCGGGGCCGGACCGCCGGCCGCGCCCGGCGGCGCCCGATGGCGGCAGCGGCGCTTCTCCTGGCGCTGGCGATGGTGCTGGGGGCGCTTCCCGGCGGCCTCACCTGCCGGCAGGTGACGTCCGGCAGGCCGGTGGTGGTGGCCACCATCTTCCCCCTGGCGGATTTCGTGAAGAACGTGGCGGGGGACAGGGTGGAGGTGGTCACCCTGCTGCCGGCGGGCGCCAGCCCGCACACCTACGAGCCCGTCCCCGGCGACATCAGGGCGCTGGCCGGGGCCATGCTGCTGGTGGTCAACGGGGCGGGGCTGGATTACTGGGTGGAGGGCCTCAAGTCGGCGGCGGAGGCCGACCTGCCGGTGCTGGACACCTCGGCGGCCCTGGCGCGGGAGGGGCTGCTGCTCTCCCTGGATGAGCACGGGCACGAGGGAGAGGCGGACGGCCACGGCGGCGTGAACCCCCACTACTGGCTGGACCCGGTGCTGGCGGAAAGGCAGGTGGAGGCCATCGCCGCAGCGCTCTCCGCAGCCGACCCGGACGGCAGCGACTTCTACCGGGAGAACGCCGCCGCCTACGCGGCCAGCCTGCGGTCCCTGGATGAGGAGACCAGGGCCCGGACCCAGTCCTTCTCGCAGCGGGAGTTCATCGCGTTTCATCCGGCCTGGACGTATTTTGCCCGCCGGTACGGCCTGGTGGAGGCGGCGGTGGTCCAGGAAGCGCCGGGCAAGGATCCGTCGCCGGATTACATCAGGCACGTTATTGACCTGGCCAGGTCCCTCAAGGTGAAGGCCGTCTTCGCCGAGCCCCAGTTCAACCCCGGGGCCGCCGCGTCCATTGCCCGCGACAGCGGCGCGCAGGTGCTCCTGGTGGACCCCATCGGCGGCCCGGGCCTGGAGGGCCGGGACAGCTACCTGGCGCTGATGAGGTACAACGTGGGCCAGATGGCGGAGGCCATGGCATGACGGCCCCCGGGTCCACCGTGGTGAAGCTGGAAGGCGTGTGGGTCAGCTTCCATGAGACTCTGGCGCTGAAGGATGTCCACCTGGAGATCGAGGACGGCGAGTTCCTGGGGCTGATCGGGCCCAACGGCAGCGGCAAGACCACCCTGATCAAGGTCATCCTGGGTTTGGTGAAGCCGGACCGCGGGCGGGTGGAAGTGTTCGGCGTGCCGCCCCACCGGCTGGGGGCCAGGCGCCACCTGGTGGGCTATGTGCCCCAGAGAAGCCAGGGGGACTGGACGTTCCCGGTATCGGTGCTGGACGTGGTGCTGATGGGGCGGTACGGCCGCCTGGGCCTGGTGCGGCGGCCCTCCAGGGCGGATCGCGAGGTGGCCATGCGCGCCCTGGAGGATGTGCAGATGCAGGACTTCACCCGGCGGCATCTGTCCGAGCTTTCCGGGGGGCAGCAGCAGCGGGTCATGATCGCCCGGGCCCTGGCCTCCGAGCCCAGGCTGCTGCTCCTGGATGAGCCGGTGGCGGGGGTGGACGCGTGCGGCGAAGAGAGGTTCTATAGGCTGCTCCAGGGGCTGAAGCAGTACCAGGGCCTGACGATCGTGGTGGTGACGCACGATCTGGTGGTGGTGTCGGCCTACGTGGAGAAGCTGGCCTGCCTCAACCAGACCCTCTTCACCCATGCCCCGCCCTCCGAAGTGATCACGGCCGGCACCCTGGAGAAGGTCTACGGGTGCGAGGTGGAGCTGCTGGCCCACGGGCGGATACCCCACCGGGTGCTGGAAATGCACGAGCCGCCGGCCCAGGCCACGGCGCCCGCGGAGCCCGGGGCGCCGGGAGACCGCCGGTGAGCGAGATCCTCAGCTATGCCTTCATGCAGCGGGCGCTGGTGGCGGCCGTGCTGGTGGGGGTGGTGTGTTCGGTGG
This sequence comes from uncultured Dehalococcoidia bacterium, assembly GCA_964492335.1. Classification (GTDB taxonomy): domain Bacteria; phylum Chloroflexota; class Dehalococcoidia; order UBA2247; family RBG-13-53-26; genus JAFGCL01. The sequence continues at coordinate 24,494 of CAZBJX010000001.1, forward strand.
TGGGCACCTACGTGGTGCTGCGGAGGATGGCTTTCATCGGCGCCGGCATCTCCCATTCGGCGTTCGGCGGCGTGGCGCTGGGGTACCTGCTGGGGCTGGACCCCGTAGGCGTGGCCATCCCCTTCTGCCTGGCGACAGCCATGGCCATCGGCTGGGTGAGCCGCCGGGGCCGGGTCTCCGAGGACACCGCCATCGGGATAGCCTTTGCCAGCACCATGGCCCTGGGAGCGCTGTTCATCGGCCTCAAGCCGGGCTACAACGTCGACCTCTTCGGGTACCTGTTCGGCTCCATCCTGGCGGTCTCCGTGTCCGACCTCTGGCTCATCCTGGGGCTGGGGCTGGGCGTCATCCTGGTGGTGGCGCTGCTCTTCAAGGAGCTGCTCTTCATCAGCTTCGACGAGGAGATGGCCGCGGTGAGCGGCCTGCCGGTGCGGGGGCTCTACTTCCTGCTGCTGGGGCTGATGGCCCTGACGGTCATCATCTCCATCAAGATCGTGGGCATCATCCTGGTGCAGGCGCTGCTGGTCATCCCGGCGGCGGCGGCCCACCAGCTGGCCCGCAGCTTCGGGCGCATGATGGGGCTGTCCGTTGCCATCGGCGTGGTGTCGGGCGTGGCGGGGCTGCTCTTCTCCTACCTGTGGGACCTGCCGTCCGGGGCCTCCATCGTGCTGACCGCGGGGGCGATCTTCCTGGTGTGCTTTGCCTTCTCCCCGAAGCGGCGGCGGCGCCCGGCGGCGGTCCAGGGCTAGGCCGGCCGGCCTGTCCCACGTGGTATCATGGAGGTCGCGGGAGGCCGGCGATGTGCGAGTTCTGTCACAAGCACGGCGAGGGCCGGAAGTGGTACCTGCGGGCCGAGAACTACTCTGAAGAGCTGCTCGGCGACCGGCGGCGGCGCCGGTTCTTCCAGGAGTTCTTCCGGGACCCGGAGCACATCAACGAGGGCATGGAGGGGCTGGAGAAACTGCGGCGGGCCCCCTCTTTCGTCAGGTGGGCCGTCACCCCGCTGCTGGTCAACCGGCAGAAGAAGTCCCACTACGGCCAGGTGGTGCCCATCGAGGAGGTGGAGCGCATCCTGGGCTTCGTCAACTCCGTGGTGAGGATGCCCTGCATCTGCCGCCAGGCGATGACGGGCACCGAGCAGCGCTACTGCTACGGGGTCAGCATGGTCCCGTACGAGGAGTCGGGCCTCGCCCGGATGGCGCGCGAGCTGGACGCCAGCTGGCTGACCGGCCCGGACACCGGCGGCCTGGAGGCGCTCTCCCGGGAGGAGGCGCTGGCCAGCCTCCGGGAGCTGGAGAAGAAGGCCCTGGTCTACACCGTGTGGACCTTCGTGGCCCCGTTCATCGGCGGCATCTGCAATTGCGACCGGGCGGACTGCGGGGCCATGCGGGCCACCGTCACCGCGGGCTTTCCGGTGATGTTCCGGGCGGAGTACGTGGCCGAGGTGGACCCGGAGCTCTGCAACGGGTGCCGCCAGTGCATGCGGGCCTGCCAGTTCGGGGCCACGGGTTACAGCGTGGCCCACGAGAAGGTGATCATCGACCCCCGGCGGTGCTACGGCTGCGGCATCTGCCGCTCCCTGTGCGCCAAAGACGCCATCAGGCTTGTGGACCGCGCCTCGGTGCCCCTGGCCCGGGACTTGTGGTGAGAGCGGGCCCGCCGCCGGGCCCTGAAGGCTCCTGGCGTGCGGCCATGGCCCCGGCGGCCGGCAGCCCTTCGGAGGCCATGCAGGCCACTGCCGGCACGATGGCCAGCAGCCTCGCCATCCTGGCCATGCCCCTCCCTCTACCCGACGTCCTTGCGCTCCGTCATCACCACGGCCACGCCCAGAGACCCGGCGGCCAGCGCCACCAGCAGTGTGGCTGACACCGCGGGGCTGACGTAGCCCGCCAGCTCACCCGGGTACTGGTACTCCGCGTACTCCCGCCAGGGGTCGTACTCCTCCCACCTGTCCCCCTCGAATATGCCGGCGAATATGCGGAGCTCGTTGAGCTCCCCGGCCGGCAGCATCTCTCCGCCCAGCGCCTGCCTGAGGGCGGGCGCGGAGGCATTGCCCAGCTGGTAGGACCCGTCCATCAGGTAGATGCGGTTGTTCCTGTAGGACTCCGAATGCAGGCCGAACATGCTGCTGATGGGGCCGAAGAGGAACATGAAGAGCACCGCCCCGCAGGCCAGCGTGGTGATGGCCACCTGGTTGTCTATCAGGGAGGACAGGGCCAGGGACAGGGAGGAGAATACCAGGACCACCAGCAGCGAGTAGAGGAGGATCCAGGGAATGGCGGCCAGGAGCGCGGCGAAGGTGGGCGCCTCCACGGGGAGCATGAACCACAGGATGACCGCCTGCGTCAGCAGTACGATGGCCATCATGAGGAGGGAGTGCGCCACTATGCCCGCGAACTTGCCCAGCACGATCTGGCGCCGGGACACGGGCTTGCTGACCAGGGTGAGGAGCGTGCCTTCGCCGGCCTCCCTGGAGATGGCCCCTGCGGCGCTGGTGACCACGGCCAGGGCCAGGAACAGCCCGGAGGTCCAGATGAAGGAGATGCCGACGAAGTGCTTCAGGACCACGTAGGTCTGCATCTGGGGTGACAGGGAGCCATTCTGAAGCTCGAAGCGCCAGAATATGCCCACCAGCACCGGCAGCAGCACGCCCAGCGCCAGCAGGGTGAGGGTCCTCTTCCACCCCGTGAGGTCGATGAGCGTCTTGCGGACTATGGCGGCCAATCCCATCTACCTCTCCTTCCCCTGGTCCATGGTGCTGCGGTAGATGTCCTCCAGCTTCACCTGCTCCTCCCCGAAGAACCTGAGCCGGCTGCCCGTCTGCGTGACCGCCGCCATGACGGCGGACTGAAGCTGGTCCATGTCGGGGCTGCTGATGTGGATGACGCCGTCGGGGCCTCGCGTGATGCCCCGTACGGACGGGTGCCCCCCCAGGGCCTTCATGACGGCCTCGTTGTCCGAGGTGTTCAGGACATAGCGGTCCAGGCCCATCTCCTCCTTCATGTCCTTGACGCTGTCCTCGGCCACCGTCCGGCCCCTGTTGATCAGGGTGACGGAGTCGATGAGGTACTCCAGCTCCGACAGGATGTGGCTGCTGATGAAGACCGTTACGCCCTGCTCCCGGGGGAGGCCCTTGAGCTTCTCCAGGAGCGACATCCGGCCCTCGGGGTCCAGGTTGGCGGTGGGCTCGTCCAGGACCAGCAGCTCCGGCCGGTGGGTCATGGCCTGGGCGATGCTCAGGCGCTGCTTCATGCCGGCGCTGAACCCGCCCACCTTCGCCCCGGCGAAGTCGGCCAGCTCCAGCCACTCCAGCAGCTCCCGGCTGCGGGCCTCGGCCGGGGCGGTCCTGATGCCGCTCAGGGCGGCCATGTGGACCAGGTAGTCGAAGGCCGTCCAGTCCCTGTAGAAGGAGGGGCGCTCCGGGGAATAGCCGATGGCCCGGCGCGCGTCCACGGAGCCGATGGGGTGGCCCTTGATGAACCCCTGGCCGCCGGTGGGCCTGATGGCGCCGGCCAGGAGCTTGATGGTGGTCGACTTGCCGGCCCCGTTGGGCCCCACGAAGCCGTGGATGGCCCCCCTGTCCACCCTCAGGTCCAGGCCGTCCACGGCCACCAGCCTGCCGTACTTCTTGGTGAGTCCCTGGGTCTCGATCATGGCGTCAGCGGACATCGCCACCTCCGTGCAAGGGCTGGCGGGCGCGCCGCGCCCGCCATGAGCGGCGCAGCCTGGGATAGAAGAGGGCCAGGGTGACGGCCCCCAGGGCCAGCAGGCCCAGCACCAGCCAGGCCGGCTTCCAGAAGGACGGGGTCACGTTGATGGTGATGGGGGCACCCAGGTCGGCGGGCGCGTAGGAGGCCCGGCCCCAGTCGTCGATGGACCTGACCACGATCCGGCGCTCGCCCTGGCCCAGGTACAGGCGGGACTGCGGGCCACTGGTGATGTCGTAGCAGGCCCCGTCCACGAATACCTGGCCGCCGCCGGGCGCGCCTTCCCACGAGACCCCCACGGTGGGCCCGGTGCGGTCCCCGTCACCGGGGGAGGCGACCTGAAGGCCGGCGTCCAGGCGCAGGTAGCACAGCCCGCCGCAGGCGGCGACGGCCAGCACGCCGGGCTGCTGCCGGCCGGGGAGCAGCGAGACCTCTGCCGGGTCGAGGCCGCTGAAGCCGCAGAGACGGCTGTTGCTCTCCAGGCTCACAAGGACCATGCAGGGCAAAGCCGTGCTGCCGCCGGCCCGGTAATGCGCGGAGGCGTCAGGGTCATAGGTGGTGAGCGGCGGCTCTGACGCCCGCAGGGCCACCCCCCGGCGGCCGTCGACGTCCACCGGCAGCATGGTCTCGAAGCCCCCATCTTCGACGGTGCTGGCACGGCTGCCCTGCTGCAGCGGCAGCGTGACGGCGATATCCAGGAGCTTCGTGTTGTGGAGCAGATCGAACACTTCCAGGCGCCGCTGGCTGACGGGGCCCTCCCAGGTGTCCCGGATGCAGGCCAGGTCGTCGGTGCCGTCCCCGTTGATGTCCCCGGCGTTCATGGCGGGCGGGTTGGCGAAGGCCACAGCGGCCCTGGTCATGTAGCCGAAGGAGTAGCCCGGTCCTCCGTCCGCCGGCTCATGCTCCCATAACAGCGTGCCGTCCCTGCCCGAGAGCGCCTTCAGGAGGGTCCTGACCCAGAAGTGCCCGTCCTGGTCGCCGGACCATTGCAGGACCATGACTACCGGGTCCGGTATTGTGTCCCCGTTGAAGTCCCCGCAGGCGCAGTCATAGCCCTGGACGGTCCCCTGAAGATCGGCCTTGAACAGCGTCCGCCCGTCCTCGGGCGACACCACGCAGAGCAGGTGGGGTGGGGTCTCTCCGTAGTACCCGCCCCCGTATCCCCCTGGCCCGGGCGGGCCCTCCTGCAGGAAGGCCAGCTCCCGGATGCCATCCCCGTCGCTGTCCGCCACCATCCGGGGGAGCAGCAGGGCGAACCCGGCCTCGGGCAGGATGGTCGGGCCCGGAGCGTATGCGGAGGCGTTGTCCGTGCTCTGCAGGATGACCACCCTGCTGCTGGAGCAGACCGCCAGGTCACTGACGTTGTCGGAGTTGATGTCGTCCAGGACCGCGAAGCTGCCGCCTTCGTCCCCCAGCCACGAGGCGGTCTCGGTGGACCAGAGCAGTTCTCCGGCCGGGTCCATGATCAACAGCCCCGTCGCTCCGCCCCGGTCGGCCTTGCCAGGCAGCCCCATGCTCAGGGCGAAGGCCGTCCGGGCGCCGCGGCGCAGCACCGCCAGCGAGGAGAGCGGCCCCCCGGCGTCGATGCTGGAGGCTGCCCCGTCCCGGCCGCTGAAGATGAAGACCTTCTCTCCGCGGCAGCCCACGATGTCCGGGACGCTGTCGCCGCCCACCAGGTCCGTGGCCACCTGCAGGGACCTCAGCCCGCCGCCATCGGCCCATTCGGCGCGGGGCACCTCGTATGACCAGGCCTCAGCCCCCGTGGCCCCGTCCCTGACCTGGAGTATCCTGACCTCGGGCTGCGCGCCCGGATACCCCTGGGCCCCTGATCCGCACTTGAGCAGGATGTCTTCCGAGGTGTCGCCGACGAAGTCGCCCCCCGCCGCCTCGATGCCGGTGATCCTGGGGAAGTACCACAGTGGTTCCCCTGAGGCGGAGAGGGCCGCCAGGTCGGTCGAGGATGAGAATGCCAGGTAGCCGTCTCCCGATGGCTGCTTCACCACCATGCTGGCGCTGTCCGCCGCCTCCAGCGGGACCGTATGGAGGACCGACCGGCCGTCCCCGATGTCCACCAGGTCCATCCCCGCCCGCATTGCGGCACTGCCGTCCAGGTGCAGGAAGACGGGCCGCCCTTCAAACAACCCCGTCTCCAGCCCGGTGCCGGGCCATACCAGCGGCCCCGTGCCCGGCGTGGAGGTCTGCCAGGCAACCCGGCCGGCGGAGTCGCAGAGCGCCCGGCCGCTGGTGGCGCAGCATGCGCTGATGGCGCCGATGTCCGCCGTCAGGCTCAGGAGGAGCTCGCCCAGGCCGTCGCCGGTGGTGTCGGCCGTGGGGGAGGCCAGCAGGCTGTACCCCATGAGGGGATTGACCGAGTCGCTGAAGACCGGCGTGTCCCACAGGAGCTTCCGGGCCGGGAGGTCGAGCATCTGCACCGAGCCGTCCCCCGAGGCTGTGGCCAGCAGGCCCGCCCCTTCGTCCAGAACGGCGATGTCGGTGACCGGGTGCGGGAGGGGCTCCCGGCCGGCGCCCCGGTGCTCCGGCAGCGTCGCCTGCCACAGCTTCCTGCCGGTGGCGGCATCCAGCCAGACCAGATGCCCGCCGCCGGTGCCCGCCACCACCTCCCCGGAGCCGTCGTTGTTGACGTCCGCCAGGGCCACCAGGCGCGAGAGGGCTGCGGGCGCGGTGGCCCGCCACTGCTCGGCGCCATCGGCGGCGCCCACCGAGAAGACGCAGCGGCCGGAGGCGACTACCAGGCTCTGCGGACCGCCGCCACTCACCTCGAGGCTGGTGATGATGCCCTGCCGGTCCACCCACAGGCGGTCCCATATCCTGTCCATGGGGGCGAACTGCCACAGCTTCTCCCAGGTGGCCCCGTCGTAGCAGCGCAGCGCCGGTACCTGGATGTCGTTGAGGGCGACCACCACCTCGTGGACGCCGTCGCCGGTGATGTCCTCGATCAGCCGGATGTGCCTGATGCCGAAGGGAGAGTAGAGGAAGTGCGCGAGCGTTCCCCCCGGGGCCACCGCGTACAGCCCCCCGGAGGTCCCCACGAAGGTCAGTTCGCCGCTGGCGTCGCTGAGGTGGCCCACGACAGGCCGGGTGGTGATGTCACCGTACAGCCCCAGGGGGATGCAGGTGACGCTGGGCGCGCAGGCAGCTTCAGGCCCGGCCGCGCCGGATTCCGCCGGCTGAGGCCGGGGCGCGACCGGCGCGGCTGGCCCGTGGCGGGGCGCCACGCCCATCCCCAGCGCCAGGCAGCAGGCCATGAGGCAGGCGAACAGGGCGCCCGGGCGCTTCCGGGATCCCCGGGCGGTCATCTTCCCTCAGCTCTGCGGCAGATCAGGTCCATATACTGTGTGAACGCACAGGGCCCGGCCCCGGTTGCACGCCGTCATGCGCCATGACGCGGCACAGAAGGGGGCCCCCGGCCCGGCCGGCGGCGGACCGGGGCCGGCCTACAGCCCCTTGCCGGCCATGAAGTGGACCAGGTCAGCCAGGCGGCAGGAGTAGCCCCACTCGTTGTCGTACCAGGCCAGCACCTTGGCCATGCAGCCGCCGATGACCATGGTGCTCAGGCCGTCCACGATGGAGCTGGCCGGGTTGCCCTTGAAGTCGATGCTCACCAGGGGCTCGTCGGTGTACTCCAGGATGCCCTTGAGCCTGCCGGCGGCGGCCTTCTGGAAGGCCTGGTTGATCTCCTCCGCGGTGACGTCCCTTCCCAGGTTGGCCACCAGGTCGCAGAGGGACACGGTGGATGTGGGGACGCGGAAGGCCATGCCGTGTATCTTGCCCTTGAGCTCCGGCAGCACCAGGGTGACCGCCTTGGCGGCTCCGGTGGTGGTGGGGATGACGCTCATGGCGGCGGCCCGGGCCCGCCGCAGGTCCTTGTGGACCATGTCCAGTATCTTCTGGTCGTTGGTGTAGGCGTGGATGGTGGACATGAGGGCCATGGTCACGCCGAAGCTCTCCTGGAGCACCTTCACCACCGGCGCGATGCAGTTAGTGGTGCAGGAGGCGTTGGAGATGACCTTGTGCCTGGCGGGATCGTACTTGTCCTCATTGACGCCCAGCACGATGGTGATGTCCTCGTCCTTGGCCGGGGCGGAGATGATCACCTTCCTGGCGCCGCCCTGGAGATGGGCCGCGGCCCTGGGCCCGTCGGTGAAGAGGCCGGTGGATTCCACCACCACCTGCACGCCCAGGTCACCCCACCCTATCTTGGCCGGGTCTCTCTCGGCCAGGACCTTGATGGGCCTGCCGTCCACGATGAGGGAGTCAGCCGTGGCCTCCACCTTGCCGGGGTACTGCCCGTAGTTGCTGTCGTACTTGAGCAGATGGGCATTGCTCCTGGCATCGGTGAGGTCGTTGACCGCCACCACCTCCAGCTCGTGCGGATGGCGCTGCATGATGGCCTTCAGCGCCAGCCTGCCAATGCGACCAAATCCATTGATACCGATCTTCGTTGCCATCGATCTCCTCCTTCACGATTTCTGTCGGAATGCGAGCAGGCATCTGCTCAGGGATGCCGGGGCGGGCCTTCCGGTCCGCCCCGGCCCAGGTATCGAAGTCCGGGCTGCAAAGCCGCCGGAAGGGCTACTTGTGCTTCCGCGCCCAGCGGGTCTTCTTCATCATCTTCTTGTGCTTGTGCTTGGCCATCTTCTTCTGGCGCCACTTACGAACTGAACCCATGAACCCTGCCTTTCACGCAATGACCTGCTTGCCGGGTCTGACGGCGGGCGCGTCCTACCATGTCCAGGAACGCCTCCACCTTGGTCCGCAGGTGCGGAGTCAGCACGTAGTCGGCGTTTCCTTCGAGGGTAACCAGGGGCAAGTCAAGCTTCCCTCGGAATATGATATCACCAATGGCCCGATGACAAAAGGCCTGGACATAATGGATGACCCCGTCCACCCTCCGGCGGCGCACCTCGGCCCTGATGTCCCGGATGCGGTCGAAGATGGAGTAGGGATAGGTGTAGTTGGAGTACTGCTCGGCCAGCGACCGCCCGGGGCGGGGCATGGCGAACTGCCGCTGCACTTCGTTGAAAACCACCCTGGCCCCGTGCTGCTCCAGGAAGCGGTGCAGGTCCCCGGGAAAGACAGGAGGCACGCCGAGGAAGGCCAGGCGCAGCTCCCCGGAGCGCGGTTGGCGCCGCCGGCACTCGGACAGGAACTCCCCCAGCTCCCGCCGGTAGCGGCCATGGTCGCCGCCGAAGTCCGAGGCGGACACCAGCCAGAAATGGTTCTCCCAGCCGCTGACCGTGTTGTCGCTCCAGGTCATGCGGTCGAGGCTGCCGGCCAGCCGGCGGCAGGGAGCCAACTCCTTTCGCACCTCGGCCGCGGCCTCCAGCGTAGTGCCCAGCGAGCTGGCCAGCTCCTGCAGGCCGGCTTGCATCCGGGCGGCGTCGGGCCGGTCCGGGTAGGCGAAGGGGACCACCCGGAACCTCCGCATCTTGAGTACCTCCATGAGCATGATGGTGTTGGAGCAGTCGCCGGTGGTCACGCAGAGCACCGTGTCCAGCCCGGTGTCGACACAGGCCCCGTAGATGCCCTTGATCCAGGTGCAGCAGTTCTGCGGGAAGCCCGCCCTTTCCGCGATGCCCACCAGGCGGTCAGGGTCCCTGTCTCCGATGAAGATGTTGTTCAGGTCCACCGGCTGGCAGCCGGCGGCCAGGAGCACCTCGATGGGGACGGTGGTGGTGATCCCGATGCGCTTCACGGGGCCCCCGGCAGGCTGTAGACGGTGACCCCGTCCCGCTGGGCCCTGGCCGCCGAGCCTTCGCGGCACAGCGGCTCCAGGTGGGCCATGGCCGACATGACGGCCAGGCGGCGGTCCAGGGCCTGGAGCCGGTCGTAGGACAGGGTGAGGCCGTTGACGATCCAGGGTATCCGCCGGGACACGTCGTAGGCGGTCTGGGGCCCGGCGGCCAGCGCGGCCAGGATGGCCCCCCGGCGCTCCTGGTGGTGGCCCAGTATCTGCCGGACCCGCGGCGCCAGGCCGCTGAAGGCGTGCTCGTGCGCCGGCAGCACCAGGTCCACGTCCAGGTCTTCTATGGCCCGGAGGGAATGCAGGTAGTCTGGGAGGGGGTCAGGCCCGGACTGCGAGTGGAGGCTGATGTTGGGGAACGTCGACGGCAGCACGTGATCGCCGGAGATGAGCACCTTCGCCCTCCGCTCCAGCAGGCAGACGTGCCCCGGCGAGTGCCCCGGGGTCCAGAGCACTTCGAACCGGTACGGCCCCTGGCCGATGGTCTCGCCGCCCTCCAGGGCCACGTCCGGCGTGACCGGCGCCACGTACTGCCTGACGCCCAGGGAGGCCTTCTGCAGCCGGGGAAGGTCCTGCTCCGGCACGCCGTTGGCCCGCAGGATGTCGGCGGTCTGGTCCAGGAGCCCGTCCATGTTCATGTACCGGGCATCGATGAAGTCCCTCTCGATGCGGTGGAGGGCCACCCTGGCCCCGGAGGCCTGCACCAGGCGCCCGGCCAGCCCGTAGTGGTCGGGATGGAAGTGGGTGATGAGGATGAGCGATATGTCCGCCACCCCCCGGCCGATCTCTTTCAGCTGGCGCTCCAGGGCCGAGTAGGCCTGGTTGATGTTCCAGCCGGTGTCCACCAGGAGGCAACCCCGGTCCCCCTCCACCAGATAGGCGTTGACCGCCAGCCCGTCGGGCTGCAGGGGGAAGGGCAGCTTCAGCTGGTGAATGCCGGGGAGGACCTGCATGGCTACCTGCCCAGGCTGGAGAAGGCCCTGCGTCCGGGGAAACGCCCCCGCGAGCCCAGCTCCTGCTCGATGCGGATGAGGCGGTTGTACTTGCAGGTCCTCTCGGAGCGGCACGGCGCGCCGGCCTTGATCAGGCCGGTGTTCAGGGCCACGGCCAGGTCGGCGATGGTGGTGTCCTCGGTCTCGCCGGAGCGGTGGCTCACCACGGAGGTCCAGCCCGCCTCCCTTGCCCGGCGGATGACGTTGATGGCCTCCGTCAGGGTGCCGGCCTGGTTCGGCTTCACCAGCACCGAGTTCGACGCGTGCCCGGCGATGCCGCGCTCCAGTCGCTTCACGTTGGTGGCATAGAGGTCATCGCCCACCAGCTGCACCTTCTTGCCCAGCCTGTCCCACAGGGAGTGCCAGCCTTCCCAGTCGTCCTCGGCCATGCCGTCCTCGATGGAGATGAGGGGAAATGCCGCCGCCCACCCGGCGTAGTAGTCCACCAGTTCCCTGCTGGTGAGGATGGCCCGCTCCCTGGCCAGGCGGTACTTCCCGTCCTCGTAGAAGGTGCTGGCCGCCGGGTCCAGGGCGATGAAGACGTCCTCGCCCGGCCGGTAGCCGGCCTTCTCGATGGCCTTCACGATCAGCTCCACCGCCTGGCGGTTGGACTTCAGGGACGGCGCGAACCCGCCCTCGTCCCCCACGTTGGTGTTGAGGCCGCTCTCCCCGAGCACGGAGCGGAGGGCATGGTAGACCTCGCTGCCGATGCGCATGGAATCGGCGAAGCTCTCCGCCCCGGCAGGCGCTATCATGAACTCCTGGAGGTCGGTGGAGTCGTGGGCGTGCTTGCCGCCGTTGAGGATGTTGAGCAGGGGTACGGGCAGGGTGCAGGCTTCGGCCCCGCCCAGGTGGCGGTAGAGCGGCACCTTGAGGAACCGGGCTGCGGCCTGGGCGGCCGCCAGCGAGACGCCCAGGATGGCATTGGCCCCCAGGCGGGACTTATCCTCCGTGCCGTCAAGGTTGATCATCTTCTGGTCGATGGCGGCCTGGTCGGCAACCGAGAGGCCCACCACGGCGGACCTGATCTCCAGGTTGACGTTTCTCACTGCCCGAAGCACGCCCAGCCCGTGAAAGCGCTGCCTGTCCCCGTCCCGCATCTCCAGGGCTTCATGGATGCCGGTGCTGGCCCCCGAGGGGACCGCCGCTATGGCCGACGAGCCGTCGAACAGCTCGACCTCCACGGCCACGGTGGGATTGCCCCGCGAGTCCAGTATCTCCCAGGCCGACACGTCCCTGATGGTCCCTGTTCTTGACAACATGGCTAGTCCCTCCTCTTCGCGGCCGCGGCGATGGCCTTCTCGACGGCTTCGTCCGCGTCCCGGGCTTCGATCACGGACCGGTCGGGCCTTCCGCCCAGGGAGAGGGCCCAGGTGCCCAGCCCGATTACCGCGATGCCGTTCTGAAGCGCGAGCGCTATCTCCGAAAGCGTGCCGTAGCTGCCGTCGATGGCAATGACGGCCTGGGCGGTCTTCACCACGATGGCGTTACGTGCATGCCCCATGCCGGTGACCACGGGGATATCCACATCGGCATTGGCCGACCGCCGGTCATCTCCGGGAAGGATGCCCACCGTCAGCCCTCCGGCCGACCTGGCGCCCCGGCAGGCGGCCTCCATTACGCCGCCCAGACCGCCGCACACCAGAACCGCGCCCCGGCTGGCCAGCCCCCGCCCCACCGCCTCCGCTATCCGGGCATCCTCGGCTGAGCACACGCTGCCGCCGATGACGGCGATGAAGACGGGTGGCATTTCGGCAGATTATAGCATTCCGTTCGTGCGGCTCACAAGAGCCGAAGGCGGGCGACAGAAATTCCGCAACTTCTCCGGGCGGGGTGGGGGGAGGCCGCCGGCGGGGTGAGACGAGGTTGAGAGGATGTGCGGTGCGGGTTGGCCTTGACTTCTGGCGGCGGCGGCAGGAAAATGTTAGAAGAGGCTAACAAATGAGCCGGAGACGCCACAGTGAGCAGACGGCCAGCATGGAGGACTACCTCGAGGCGGTGGTGATGCTGCGCGCGCGCGGCCGGGGAGTGCGGGTGAAGGATATCAGTCAGGAGCTCGGGGTAACGGCGCCCAGCGTTTCCGCCGCGCTGCGGAAGCTCTCGGAGGAGGGCCTGGTGGAGCATGAGAGATACGGCCAGGTCAGGCTGACGCCGGCGGGCGAGAAGATGGCCAGGAACGTGCTGCACCGCCACGAGGTCCTGCGCCGCTTCCTGGTGGGCATCCTGGGCGTGGCGCCGGACATCGCCCGGGAGGATGCCTGCCGCATGGAGCACTCGGTCAGCCCGGTGACCCTGGAGAGGCTCCTGAAGCTGGTGGAGTTCGCTGACGATTGCCCCCAGGAGAGACCGGCCTGGGTGGAGAACTACCGGCGGTATGCGGAGTCGGGCGCTCTGCCCGAGGAGTGCCCGGCGAGACGGCCCGAGGGCCAGCCATGCGAAGCCTAGCCTCCTTTTTTTGTGAGCTAATGTTAGACGAGGCTAACAAATCATGATAGAGAAGCCACCCCGGCCAGCGACAGCCGACAGTCTCGGAGAGAGGGGATGCTCCATGCCTGAAGGGAGAACCTGCAACCTGGCCCAGATGGGCACGGGAGGGCGCGGGACGGTGGTGGCGGTTGCCGGCGGGCACGGCCTGGCCCGCCGCCTGGAGGCGCTGGGGATCAGGCCGGGCAAGAGGATCACCAAGGTCAGCTCCGAAATCATGCGCGGGCCCGTCATCGTGAGGGTGGACAGGTCCGATATCGCCATCGGATTCGGCATGGCCAGGCACATAGTGGTCCGGCCGGACTAGACGCCGTCAGATGAAGGTCCTCCTGATGGGCAACCCCAACGTGGGGAAGAGCGTCATCTTCTCCCGCCTCACCGGAGTGCACGTCGTCTCCGCCAACTACCCCGGGACCACCGTGGGCTACACCAAAGGGGCCATGAAGCTCGGGGACCAGGAGGTCGAGGTCATCGACGTCCCCGGCACCTACACCCTGGAGCCCACCTGCGAAGCCGAAGAGATCGCCCTGCGGATGCTGGAGACCGGGGACGTGGTCATCAACGTGGCCGATGCCACCAACCTGGAGAGGAACCTCTACCTCACCCTGCAGCTTCTGGAGAAGAAGGTCCCCATGGTGGTGGCCCTGAACATGTGGGACGACACCAAACACCGGGGGATCTCTGTCGACCTGGACCGGCTGCAGGAGATGCTGGGGGTGCCGGTGGTCCCCACCGTGGCGGTGGGGGGCGAGGGCATCAAGGCGCTGGTGGAGAGCATCCCGGAGGCGCGCTCGCCGACCCATCCCCCCCGGACCAGTGAAGAGCGATGGCAGGCCGTCGGGCAAATCATCGACAACGTCCAGCGGGTCTCGCACCGCCACCACACCTGGCTGGAGATGCTGGCCGATGCCAGCATCAAGCCTCTCACGGGGGGCATCATTGCCCTGTTCGTCCTGGCGGGGACATTCGCGCTGGTGCGCCTGATCTCGGAGAGCTTCATCGGCTACGTGCTGGACCCGCTCTTCGACCACCTCTGGGCGCCGGTGGTGCTCAAGATCAGTGGGTGGCTGGGAGGGGGTGGCCTCCTTCATGATATCGTGGTGGGCCAGGTGAGCGGGGGGGAGATAGACTTCGTCGAGGCCTTCGGCCTGCTCACCAGCGGGCTGTACGTGTCCGTGGGCATGGTGCTCCCCTACGTCATCTCCTTCTACCTGGTGCTGGGGCTGCTGGAGGACATCGGGTACCTGCCCCGGCTGGCGGTGCTGATGGACACGGTGATGCACCGCCTGGGGCTGCACGGCTTCGCCATCATCCCCACCCTGCTGGGGTTTGGCTGCAACGTGCCGGGCGTGCTGGCCACCCGCGTGCTGGAGAGCAAGAGGGAGCGGTTCATCGCCGCCACGCTGATCTCCATCGCCGTACCCTGCGCCTCCCTTCAGGCCATGATCTTCGGCCTCGTCGGCCAGCGGGGGGGCCGGTATGTGGCCATGGTGTACGGGACGCTCCTGGTGGTGTGGGTGGTCCTGGGGCTTATTCTGCGCCGGCTGGTGAAGGGGTTCACCCCGGAGCTGCTGATCGAGATCCCGCCGTACCGCCTGCCATCCTGGCGGAGCGTGCTGCAGAAGCTGTGGATGCGGACGCGCGGGTTTGTGGTTGAGGCCGTCCCCATCATCCTGGCGGCCATCCTGGTGATCAACATCCTGTACTCGGTGGGTGTGTTCGATGCCATCGCCCGCGTCACCGCGCCGGTGATCACGTCGGTGCTGGGCCTCCCCAGGGAGGCGGTGTCGGCCCTGGTGATCGGCTTCCTGCGCAAGGACGTGGCCCTGGGGATGATGGCCCCGCTGGACCTGACGGACCATCAGCTGGTGGTCGGCAGCGTGGTGCTGGCCATGTTCTTCCCATGCATCGCCACCTTCACGGTCCTCCTCAAGGAGCTTGGCGTGGTGAACCTGATCAAGTCCACCGCGGTGATGCTGCTGGCCGTGCTGGTGACCGGCGGCCTGCTCAACCTGGTCCTGAACTGAATGATGCGGGAGTAGCTGTCATGAGTGAAACGTTAGCGGTGGAGACCATCGGGACCATCCATTCGCCCTTCCAGCAACTGGAGGGCATGCCGGTCCAGCCCCTCGGGTCCGGGTGCGCCGAGGGCAGGGTGGTGGTGGAGGAGAGGTTCGCGGAAGGCCTGAGGGACCTGGATGGCTTCAGCCACATCTACCTGGTGTACCAGTTCCACAAGGCGGCCAGGACCCGGCTCCAGGTCGTGCCCTACATGGATACCCAGGTGCGCGGGGTCTTCGCCACCCGCTCCCCGCTGCGCCCGGCCCGCATAGGGATATCCGTGGTCGAGCTCCTGAGTGTGGCCGGCAACGTGCTGACGGTCCGGGGGCTGGACGTGCTCGACGGCACGCCGCTCATCGATATCAAGCCCTACGTTCCCCAGTTCGACTGCTGGCCGCAGGCGGCGTGCGGCTGGATGAAGGCCTCCCGCGCCGAGGTGGAGCGGAGGCGCGCCGACGACCGCTTCATCTAGTGCGGGGTGAAGGCGTGTTGCCCCAGGCCGGCCGTCTAACAGCCCGCCGCCAGCAGGACCTGGCTCCGCCCTTGCGGGAAGGCGGGCCGCCGTCCTCTGCCTGCGGCCTCTCCTAGCCCAGATAAGTGCCCAGGAAGTAGGGCCAGACCACTACTCCCAGAATGACCTTCCACCAGCTGATGTGGGCGATGCCGATGGTGAACAGCCAGCCGGCAAACCAGAGTGTCCCTCCGAACGATGCTTCCTTCATGATCCCCTCCTGCTAAGCCCGCTTATTCCACGAAGACCTTGACCTTCTCTCCGGTCTTGCTGACGACATCCACCTCCAGGTCGCCCAGGGCGCCGATGAGGTCCTCGATCTCCTCCGGCTTCAGGTTGCGCTCGTCGATGCCGATGCCCTTCTCGTGCAGGGCCGCGTACACCTTGTCTCGGGCCTCAGATGGTATCAGGGAGGTCAGCTTGATGCCGGCCCGTATCAGCGACATGGGCACGCGGATATTCACCCGGTCGCAGTGGCCCGTCCGCTTGGCCTCCGGGTCCGGGACCACCGTGACCCGCAGGTACCTGGCCTTGCCCTTGACCGCCGGCTCCGCCCTGCCGCCGGCCTCGCGCACGCCCTCGGCGCTGTCCACGGCGCTGAGCAGGCGGTAGGCGTCGTCGACGCTTATCTTGTTCTGGGCCAGCAGATCCAGGATACGCCTCTTGTTGTCATTCTTGTCGGTCATGGCTTCTGCCCCTTATTCCTGCAGCCTCCTTATGGCCTCATCCACCGATATCTCACCGCGCTCCAGCCCGTCCAGCACCTCTTCGCCCGGTGAGCCCTTCACGGTCTCCACCAGCTCCAGCCGCCGGGCGAGGCGGTTCAGCCGGTTCTTGACCGTGGGGTAGCTTATGCCGAACATCTCCTCCATACCCTTGATGGACCCGTGGGAGCGGACGAAGGCCATGAGGAAGACCTGTTCCTCGGCCGACAGGCTGGCCAGGGGGGGCAGCAGGAAGCTCCCCTCGATGGCGATGCCGTCGTCCACCAGGCGCACCCGCTCCACCGTGACCGGCTTGCCCTGGGTCAGCTTCAGCAGCTCCTGCCATTCCTTTGCCATCTCGTCCGCCTTACGTGGGATTTAACGAGAGACTTGAGTTTCTTAACCTATGATAGCACAACATATTGAGTTAGACAATGCCCCGGTCAATGTCGCAGTCGCACTTCGCGATTCGGGGCATATCAGGAGGCGGCCCGGCAAATGCCGGGCCGCGAGGAAGAGCCGATGGAGCGCGCCTGGCGGCGCGGCCCCTCAGAAGTCCTACAATCCCATCTGTCTAGGGTTTCCACTTCTCCCAGACCCGGCCGACCAGGTCCGGCCCGGGCTTGAGGGTCACCTGCCCCGGCTGCCAGCCGGAGGGGGTGACCTCGCCGGTGGCGCGCACGTGCTGGAAGGCCTTGATCTGCCGCACCAGCTCCTCCGGGTTGCGCCCCACCTCCGGCGTCAGGGACTCCATGGCCCGGATGACGAAGTCGGGGTCAATTATGAAGCGGCCGCGGATGTCCACTCCGGCAGCCTCATCGTAGACCCCGTATATCTGCCCGATCTGCCCCCCGGCGTCCGACAGCATGGGGAAGGGCACGCCGCCCTTGACCATCTTGGTCAGCTCCTGCTCCTGCCAGATCTTGTGGACGAAACGGCTGTCGGTGCTCATGGCCAGGAACTCCACTCCCAGGGCCTGGAACTCCGGGTACTTGGCGGCGACCGCCGCCAGCTCGGTTGGTCAGACGAAGGTGAAGTCACCCGGGTAGAAGCAAATGACGATCCATTTCCCCTTGTAGTCCGACAACTTCACCGGCTTGAACCCGAAGCCCTCCACGAAAGCATTGGCCTCGAAATCGATGGCTTCCTTCCCGACACGTGCCTGCACTCTCTTCTCCTCCTGCAACGTTGTGGTCCCGGTTGCCGGGGCTGCCGCGGACGCCGACAGAATCGGCCCGCGGGCAGGCTTGACGCAGCCCTCTTTCATCTCTGCCATAGCACCTCCTTCTTCTGTTGTGATGACTGGTCTGCAGACAGACTGGCCCCAGAATGCGGTTGGCTGTGTTATGGTGACTGGTCAGACGGGTCATCTACGACCTTACCATCTGCCCGCTGCCGCTGTCAACGGTTGAGGGCCCGGGCCCGCCCGGCCCCTCAACCGGGCCAGTTCCCTGGGTTCATGATCCCGTTGGGGTCCAGCAGCCCCCGGACCCGGCTGATCAGCTGGTGGCTGACCGGGTCCATCTTCTCCACGATCTTCCTCTGTGCGGACACCTCCGCCTTCCAGGGTATTCCGCCCATTTCCAGGACGGCCTCGTTGGTCTCTCTCATGGCCTGCCGTACCTGTTCCACGGAGTCCTCTTCGGCCCGGTTGAAGGGGTAGACGAAGCCGAACATGCAGCTGTGGCAGTAGCCCAGTATCTGGATCCCGGGCAGGAACGTCAGGCCCAGCCGGGAGGCGATCCGGGTGCCCGCGGCCCAGCCCTCGGGTATGCTGTCTACCGGGAGTATGGCCCCGCAGTACCGGTAGCCCCCGCCCTTCCGGAAGTCGGCCGCCAGCGCCGGACTGACGTAGGGGGGCTTCTCCACGAACCGGCCCTTGATGATGTCGGGCACGGGGTACCTGTACCAGACCTGGCCCCCGCCGGCGCCGGCGGGCCCGGCCACGATCCTCTCCAGCAGGGCCTTCTTGTAGGCGATCTCCTCATCCAGGTCCCCGGTGATGCTGGCGCTGACGTACTGGCGCGACTGGAGGCCGTCGGCCGAGGAGAAGCCGACCACGAAGAGGTTGTCCACCACGTCCGTGTGGGTGACCTGGTAGAGCAGGTCCGGCAGCAGGTCCACGTTCCTCAGGGAGTAGCCGACCACATCCAGTATCCGCCTGCGGGGGAAGAGCTTCAGGGACAGCCTGGTGATGATGCCCGTGGTGCCGTTCCACCCGCAGAAGAGCCCGGCCAGGTCCGGCAGGGGGCCCTTGCAGAAGGGCCACGCCGAGACCGAGCCGCCCCCGATGGTGCAGATCTCGCCGGAGGGCAGCACCACCTGCATCCCGTTGATGTGGTGGGAGTTGTTGCCGTAGCGCAGCGAGAGGTTGCCGTGCCCGCGTATCACCATGTTCCCCACGACGGTGGCCATGGGGGGCGCCTCCGGCCGGGAGTGCTCCAGGTCGGGGCACTGGCTGTCCAGGTAGGAGCCCAGGGCCCCCTGGGTCACTCCGGCCTCGATCACCACGTACCGGCGCGGCCGGTTCAGCTCCAGGATGCGGTCCATCCTCTTCATGTCCAGGACTATGCCGCCATCGGCCGGCAGGCCGAGCCCGTTCAGGGTCAGGTTGGCGCCCATCGGGGTGATGGGCACCAGGTGCCGGTTGGCCAGCAGCACGATCTTCTGCACCTGTTCAACCGTGGCCGGCATGGCCACGCAGTCCACCCTGCGCGGGCCTTCGGTCCCGGAGTCGATGGAGTAGATGAAGAGCTCCTCGGGCCGGTTGGAGGCGTAGTCCTGGCCAACGATGTCCACCAGTGATCGGTATACCGCGTCATTGCTCATCAGCAGCCTGGCTCCTCTCTCCGGCACCCTCAAAGGGCAGCACGGCCGCCCTGGCGGGTGCTCTGGTTGTGCGGCCGTCCCCGCCGGCGCTGGCTAGATGTGGCGCCCGATGTCGTATCCGTCCGCGATCGCGGCCAGGATGGTCCCCCGGTCTTCACCCGCAGCCCGCCTGGCGTCTCCTGCCGAGTGCACTTCGATTCCCATGGTCTCCGCTGTCCCGGCCAGGCGCCTGTCGGGGCGCCGCCGGCCGGCCAGCACCACGGTGTCCACCTCGACCGGGCTTTCCGTGCCGTCCCCGTCCACGATCCTCACTTCGTCGAAGGGCCTGATACTGACCTGCCCCGCGCCGCGATATACCCGCAGGCCCTTCTGCTGCAGCACCCTCTGCAGGAGGTAGAGCCTGTCGGCCATGGCCATCTTCGTGGCCAGGTGGCGCTCCTGTGCGGCCACGCTGACCCTGGCGCCGCCCTCGGACAGGTAGTCCGCCACCTGGAGGCCGATCTGATCGCCACCCACTACCAGGATATCATCACCTGCCGGCCTCTGTTCCTCCAGGAGCTCATCTACCGCGAGGACCCGGATGTCCCTGACGTTCTCCAGGCCGGCCACGAATCCGAGGGGCACATCGGGGAGGGACCCCGTGGCGGCCACCAGCACGTCAGGGCGCATCTCCTCCAGAAGGCGCCCATCGACCGGCGTGTTCAGCCGGACCTCCACGCCCAGGGCGTTGAGCTGCCTTTCGTACCAGGGGATGATGTCCGCGATCTCCCGCCTCCCGGGCATCATGCAGGCCCACCTCAGCTGGCCACCCGTCCGGCCCCTGCCTTCGCAGAGCATCACCCTGTGCCCGGCAAAGGCCGCCCGCCGGGCCGCCTCCAGCCCTGCGCAGCCGGCCCCGGCCACCAGGACCCTCCTGGGGCTGGAGGCTTTCTCACCCCGGACCTCGGCAATGGCATGCTCCCTGCCGGCCCGGGGGTTGACCGCGCAGGTCACTTCCCCGCCCGCTGGCCGGTCGAAGGCGCCGATGCAGCCCTTGCACTCCGCGATGCAGGGCCTGATCTCCGCCAGGCGGCCCTGCCTGGCCTTGTCGATGAGCAAGGGGTCGGCGATGTGGGCCCGGCCCATGGCCACCAGGTCCGCCGCGCCGCGCCTGACTATGTCATCAGCCATCACCGGGTCCTTGATGCGCACCACGGCCATGACCGGCAGGGACGTGTGCTTCCTGACCTCAGCGGCCAGGTGCAGATAGGCCCCCTGCTCCTCGTACATTGAGGGCACGAACCAGCGCCGGCCGCCAACCACCCCGCCGGCTATGTGCAGGCAACTGGCCCCCTCCGCCTCGAGGACGGGGGCCAGCCGGCAGGCGTCGGGCAGTGTCCAGCCGGCAGCGGGCAGGAAGTCGTCCCCGTTCACCTTCACCCCGACCGGGGTGGGGGCGCCCGCCTGTTCGCGCACCGCCCGCACCACCTCCAGCAGGAACCGGGCCCTGTTCTCCAGGCTGCCCCCGTATTCGTCGCCCCTCCTGTTGTAGTACGGTATCAGGAACTGGCTGAGCAGGTAGTCGAAGGCGGCGTTGATCTCCAGGTAGTCGAAACCGGCCCTGATACACAACCTGGCCGCCAGTCCGAAACCGCGGACGACCTCCCCGATTTCCTCTCCGGTCATGCCCCTCGACGCCGCGTGGCGGCCGGCGGCCATCGGCGGGACGTGCGAAGGGCCGACGCTTATCCCAGGTCCCTCCACCCCGGCGGTCTGCGTCAGTTGAATGCCGGCCTTAACGCCGTGCCGGCGGATGGCCTCCACCAGCTCCCGCAGCCCGGGGAGGGCCCTCTCGTCCCACAGGGGCACCCTGCGCGGGCCGGGCCCGCCCTGCCCCGCCGGGTGCACCATGGTGCCGGACACGATGATCATTCCCGGCCGCCCCCTGGCCCTTTCTGCATAGAAGGAGACCAGCCGCCGGTCCGGGCAGCCGTCTTCGTCAACGCCGAAGCCCAGGGTCATGCCCGGCATGACGGCCCGGTTCTCGAGCCGGAGCGTGCCTATTCCGACTGGGCTGAAGAGGTGCTTCAGGGCTGCCATCTGACTTCCGCCGGCCCGGGCGCGAGGCCCGCCTCAGGGAAATGGTACCATGCCCTGCCGCCATCCAGGGAGGGGGGCCGCCGGCTACGAGGCGGGGCCGGCTTTGCCGCGCGGGCCGTCCAGCCTCTCCAGGAGGCGGGGGGCAAACCACTTGGTCAGGGTCACCAGGGTCAGGACCGGCGGCCTCGACGGCGCTCCCGGCAGGGAACTGATATCGCAGACGAAGCAGTTCTTGATCGGCGTCTCCAGGCCCTGGTCAACCACCACGCCCATGGGGCAGGTGCCGCCGGGATGGCCGAAGCTCAACCCCCCCCTGACGTGGCTGAACCCGGCATGCTTGATGGTCCTGCGCTCGCATCCCATGGCCAGCAGTATCTTCTCGTTGATGTAGCGGCAGTAGTTCATCCTGTCTTCGTCCGCAGTCGTTATGGTCTTGGAGACCCGGCCGGTGTAGGTGACGCGCCCCACCCCGTCGTCGTGGATCTTGTTCATGATGCTCACCATCCGCGGATAGTCGCTGTACACCTTCCGGAACCCTTTCAGCCCGGACCCCATCACCTGGTACGCGGACCAGAAGAGGCGGGACCAGCTGATATTGGTGGCGAAGAAGGTGCCGTTTGTGTCATCGGCCAGGAATATCGAGTTCCCGTGCTCATAGAGGTTGCTCTTGAGGTCCCCTCCCCTGGGCAGGAGACCGATGGACCCGAAGCTCGGGTCCCCGAAGAGCCTCGTCCCGGCGCCCCTCACCCCGGACCTGGTCATGATGCCGGCCGATCCTATTCCTCCAGCCGCGGAGACCACCGCGCGGCCCCGTATCTCGTATTCCTGTCCATCCCTCACACCCCTGGCAACGACGCCGGCCGCCTCTCCGTTCTCCACTATGATATTGCGCACGTCTGTGTAGACCTGCAGCCTGGCCCCGTGCTCCGCGGCCTCCTGGGCGGCGTAGTAGCCCATCCACTTGGCGCCGCTCTTGCAGCCGAAGGAAGACGTCGTGCAGCCATACTGGCACTTGTCGAAGTTGATGTGCCGGTAGGCGACCTCAAAGGGCAGGCCCATGGCGTTGGTTACCTCCAGCATACGCCTGGTGGTGGGCCCCAGGAACTCATCCGGCGTCCTGTGGACCCAGGTCTCCTTCATGGCGTCCTCCAGGTGTGGCCTGAGGTCCACCCCCATCCCGTCGAACATCTCCAGCGGCGGCATCCCGGCGATGCCGGCGTAGAGGTATGAGCCTCCCCCGACGCCGGTGCCCAGGACCACGCCATGGCCCTCCAGCGTCTGCTGCCATATGTTGGGGAACTTGGCCCTCACCATGTGCTCCCCGTTGAGCATTCCCATCATGGTGCCGATGCCCTTGAGGCTGTTGCCCCCCTTCTCGATCAGGATCACCTTCTTGCCGGCCTTTGCCAGGTCCTTGGCCAGGACGCAGCCGCAGGGGCCGGCCCCCGCTATGATTACATCAAACCCCTCCAGCCTCTTGACTGCCATCAGCATCCTCCGTATTATTAGCTTACTAACTATTCTGGTGCTCAGTTTAGGGGTTTTGCGGGGCCTCTGTCAATAGCACCGGGCAGCGCCGGCGCCATGCCGGCCCGCGGGGGAATGACGCCCTGGCCCCGGCGCCATGGAGTTGTCAATGGCAGCAGCGCGAAAGACGAAAACGGACTACGCCAGGTACGTCCCGTTCGTGGGGCGAGAGCGAAACCTGCACATGCTTCTCTACCTGACGGAGGCTGCGCTGCACGAGGCCAGGGGCGCGCAGCTGGCGGCCATGGGGCTGACGCCGGCGGACTCCGACCTCATGTTCCTGGTGGACGCCCTGGGGGAATCGGCCTCGCCGGCCGCGCTCTCCCGATGGTTCCGGCGGAAGCCGCCGACGGTATCCGTCAAGCTGGACCACATGGCGGCCAGGGGGCTGGTGGAGCGGCGCCCGGTCCGCGAAAACAAGAAATCCAAGAGGGTGGTGCTCACCGGCAGGGGGCGGGCGTCGCTCCGGGACGCCATGGAAGAGGACGTCATCGACCGGGTGATCGGCTCCCTTTCAGAGAGGGAGTATGAGCAGCTGTGGCGCCTGCTGGAGAAGCTGAAGGCCGGGGCGCAGGCGCAGGCCAGGCGGCTCAAGGCGGCCGGGCGGGCCGGCGGCGGGGGGGAAGGGCCCGGCACGGGCCAGGCCTGACGGACAGGCGCACCGGGGCAGGGTGGCCCCTCGTGCGCGGGCCGGCCGCCTTGACGGCGGGGCCCTCAGCTGCTGTGGAAGTGGGGCTCGTCACCGCCGAACTGCTTCTCATACTTGCGCCGGGAGCAGTCCTGGCAGCGGAACTCGGGCCTCTTGTCGTTCATCCTGTCGTAGTCTGACTTCTTGGCCAGCCGGTATCCGTGATCGGCCGGATGCCCGCAGTCGGCGCAGACGATGCCCTGCTGCACCTCCCACACCTCGCCCTTGAGGATGGTGGTCTTCTGGAATATCCATCGGTCGACCCAGAAGAAGATAAGCCCGCCGATGAGGTTGGCCAGGATGGTGGCCACCGTGGTCCCCATCGAGGCGAACCACACCACGCAGACGGCCAGGATGGGCGTGGAGAGCTGCCATCGTATGAGGTAGAGGAAGTACTTCCTGAGCAGGGCCATGGGTCCTCCTGTCCGGCGCGCAGCCTAGAAGTACCGGCGGAAGCAGTGCGCCCGGGCCTCGAACCCCAGGGACGCGTAGAGCCGGTGCGCCTCCCGGCGCCTGACGTCGCTGCAGAGCTCTACCATGTGGCACCCCGAATCCCTGGCCAGGGCCACAGCGTGCTCCAGCAGCAGGCGGCCCAGCCCCTTCCTGCGGTGCCTCTCGGTTACTATGAGGTTCTCCAGAAAGGCCCAGGGGGTGCCGTTGTGCGATAGGTTGGGGACCGTGAGGAGCACGATGGTCCCTGCCACCTCGCCCCCGGCTTCCACCACGAACAGCTGCTGCCTGGGGTCGGCCCTGATCTGGGCAAAGACCCGCTGGTAGTCGGCCGGCGACGGGTGGCGGCGGTGCTCCACCTCGGAATCGGAGATGGTCAGCTCGCGGTACAGCTCCACGATGCGCGGCACGTCCCTCTCCTCGGCCAGCCGGATGCGGGGCGCCTCCGTCATGCCGGGCCCTCCACCACCATCTCCACCTTCCAGCCGCCGGGCGCGGGAGGGCCGGACAGCAGGAACTTCACCCGGCGGCCCTGCGTCAGGTGCTCCTCCGATTCGCGGCGCAGCCGGCTGAAGTCGGCCTCCTCCAGGAAGGCGTGGAGCAACTCCACCCGCTGCTCCAGTCCGGGAGACCCATCGCCGGAGAGGATCCGGCCCATGGCGGCCGCGTGCTCCTGCCTGGCGCGGGTCTGCACGCAGTGCTCGAGGTCGGGGACCAGCTCGATGCGCATCACATGCGCCCTCCGCCTGCCGACCGTGATCTCCACATCTCCTCTTGCTCCTCCAGCAGCGCCGCCATCTTCTCCGGCGGATAGCCCAGCAGGCCGCGGAGCACCTCTTCGGTGTGCTGCCCCAGCACGGGGGGCGGTGCATGATCGCCCGCCTCCTCTCCGCCCACCTTGATGGGGCAGTCGATGCCCCGGACCTCTCCCAGGGCGGGGTGCTTCATGGAGACGATGGTCCGGTTGTGGAGCACCTGCGGGTCGCGGACGGTCTGGTCGAGGCTGTTGACCGGCGCCACGGCCACGTCCTCCGCCCGCAGTATCTCCAGCCAGTCCTCGGTGTCCGCCTGCCGCAGGCCCTCCTCTATCAGGTCCTCCAGTTCCTTCTTGTTCTCGAACCTCTTGTCCACGGTGGCGAACCTGGGGTCCGAGATCATCCACTCCCGGCCGATGGCCCTGGCGATGCGGGGCCAGCTCGGCCCCAGCACCAGGTAGCCGTTCCTGGTCTGGAAGACCCCGACCATGGGGGCCCTGGGGTGCCTGGACCCCGAGGCAGCCGGGGGGTCGCCGCTGATGAAGTACGACTGGAAGTCCGAGGCCATGTAGTACATGACAGCGTCCAGCATGCTCACGGCCACGTTGCCGCCCAGGCCGGTGCGCTCCCGCCTGAGGAGGGCGCACAGGACCCCGGTCACCGCGAAGAAGCCCGCCGCCAGGTCAGCCGCGTGCAGGGGCATCCGCATCGGCCGCCCTCCGGGCTCCCCGCAGAGGCTGTAGGCCCCGGAGAGCCCCATGGGTATGTCATCGTAGGCCGGGTGGTCCCGGTAGGGGCCGGAAGGGCCGAAACCGGTGATGGAGCACGATATGACGCGGGGGTTCAAGCCCCTGAGGGTCTGGTAGTCCCCCTGCAGCCTCTCCAGGACCCCCGGCCGGAGGTTGTCGAACACTATGTCCGAGACCTTCACCAGGTCGTGGAAGGCACCCCTGCCCGATTCCGAGTACAGGTCCAGCACCACGCTCTTCTTGTTGCGGTTGACCGCCAGGTAGAAGAACCCGTCGGGCCCGAGACGCGGTGCGGAGCCACGGGAGAAATCGCCGCCCGGCGATTCGATCTTGATCACCTCGGCGCCCAGGTCCCCCAGCAGCTGGCTGCCGGAAGGGCCGGCCACGGCGTGGCTCAGGTCCACCACCCTCACATCGCCCAGAATGCCGATTCTGCCCACGTTTCTGTCCTCCTGTTGCCGGCGGTCTGCTCGCTGCCGGGCATGGCTCCCGCCGGGTCACCTCTTGCGCATGATGAAGAGCCCTTTCCTTGAGCGGCGACCTTGAAGTCAGTGTTGCCGGGGCACATGTCCTCGGTCTGCTGGCATCGTATGATTCCCACCTTCTTCACGTGATGCTCCTTAACGTATCTTCATCGCCTTCGCTTGGAGACCGGGCGTTCCAGAGCCCGGATGGCGCCAAGCCGGAGCCCGCTCCGGGCCCTAGACTACCACCACGCTCCCGGCGTTATTGAAGAAGAAGCCGGCCCCGAACTCCTGGGCCAGCCGCATGGCCGCCGGCATACCGGTGCAGTGCGATACCCCCAGCTTCTCCACCTCGTAGTCCCGCAGCGCGGCAATCGTCATCTCCATCTGCAGGTCCGAGGCCCGGAGCAGGTGGGTGCCGCCGATCACGCAGTGTATCCTCTCCTGGCCGGTGACGCTCCGGGCGTGGTGCAGGGTGTTGATGACCCCCCGGTGGGCGCAGCCCAGGACAACCAGCAGCCCCGCCGCGGTCTTCACGAAGATGGCCTGGTCGTCCGCCAGCGGGTCCGGGACCACCTCTCCGTTGGCCCGGACGCACAACCCGGGATCGATGGCCTCGAAGTCGGTGACCATGGGTATCTCCCCGCTGGTGACCACGTTCCGGGACAGCCAGACCGGCTCCGTGGTGAGCATGAAATCGGCGCCCAGGCTCTCCAGCTGCGCCCTCTTGAACGGCATGCCGATGTAGACGGGCGTGGCGTCCCTGCTGTACTGCGCCACCTTGTCGGCGAACACGTCGGGATGGGCGATGATCCTTGTCTTCTTCCCGATCCTGGTGAGGACCTCGACCAGGCCGCCGGTATGGTCGTAGTGGCCGTGGCTCAGGACTATGTCATCGATGCTGCGCCAGTCTATGCCCAGCATGTCGCCGTTGCGGGCGGCGGAGATGCTGGCCCCGGCGTCCAGGAGCACCCGCCTGTTGTCCCTTTCCACCAGG
This sequence comes from uncultured Dehalococcoidia bacterium, assembly GCA_964492335.1. Lineage (GTDB taxonomy): Bacteria > Chloroflexota > Dehalococcoidia > UBA2247 > RBG-13-53-26 > JAFGCL01. The sequence continues at coordinate 51,255 of CAZBJX010000001.1, forward strand.
ATGCTCAGCCCCCACTCCGCCAGCATCCCCCGGGGGACGGCGAAGGCCGTGTTCTCGCTCAGTGTTGTGGCCTGTGATTCCATTGGTGCTCTCCTTTCTCCTGCGGTCTCTCCCCGGGCCTGCGGCGAAGGGTCTGGCCGGTATCCATGGGCGCCGCCCGGGGCCTGCGGGCTTCGTATGCTGTGGTCACCGCCTTCAGCCCTTTGAACTCCTCCTTGATGGCCGCCAGTTCCTCCGGCAGCAGGGGGGCAACGGCGCATTGGCGAAGCGGCGTGTTGATCTGCACCTCGTCCGGCGATATCTCCTCGGCCAGCCTGGCCATCAGCGCCGCACAGCCCCGGTTCTCCCTGATGAACATCATCTGAAGGGCCAGCAGGCCCTGGTGCTGTCTCCTGAACGACCTGATGCCCTGCAGGACCTCCTGCAGGGAGAATGGGCCGGCCGGCCGGTTGACCAGGTGGAAGATGTCCTCGGAAGGCGCATCCAGCTTGGCCACCACCACGTCCGCCAGCGCCAGCTCCCGGCGTACTGCCTCGTCCGGCATGAGAGACGAGTTGGTGAGCACGGCGATGGGGAGCCCCAGGCCCCTTCTGGCGGCCTCAATGGCGTCGCCCAGGTTGCCGGCCAGGGTGGGCTCCCCCATGCCGGAGAAGGTGGCGTAGTCGGCCTCCACGGCCCCGATGCTGTTGAGCTCGGATGCGAGCCTCTCCAGGGGCACGAACACCCTGCGCTCCGTCAGGGGATGGATGGTCCTTCCCAGCTGGCAGTAGAGGCAGTCGAAGGAGCAGGTCTTGCCGTCGGTGGACAGCATGTCTATGCCCAGTGACCTGCCGAGGCGCCAGGAGGCGACGGGCCCGTAGATCACCGAGCCCATCGCCAACCGCCAACGCCCGCGTCGCCGGCCGGGGCCGCGCATGCCACTGGCGCCGGGCCCGGGGCGCCGGGCTCAGGGCGCCGCCAGCAGCGCATCTGCTATGCCCCTTATGTCCGCCGCCGCGGTGCCCTGGCCGAGCCGGCGGCCCTCGAGGCTGGCCTCGAAGACCCCGGGATCGTATCGCACCGTGCCGACGGGCTGGATGCCCCTGGCCGCCAGGTCCTTCCGGAGCCTGGCGTCCATCTCCGGGGAGGCCACCTTGTTCAGGATGGCGCTGGTGCGGCGCACCCCCGACTCGGCGGCCAGCTGCGCTATCCTGGCGGCCAGCTGCAGGGACTCGAAGGAAGGCTCGACCACGATGAGCACCGCGTCCACGCTGGTGCCGATCCCCCGGCCGAAGTGCTCTATCCCCGCCTCCATGTCCACGACGGCGATCTCCTTCTCCCCGAGGGCCAGCTTGTCCAGGAACTCCCTGGACAGGACGCCCATGGGGCAGGCGCACCCTTCCAGCGAATGCTCGATCTTCCCTATGCTGAGGAGGGTCAGGCCGTCAGCCTGCCTGACCTGCTGGCCGGGTATGCCGGCCACCGGGATGCTGTCGGGCGGCAGCACCTGCGTCCTGGGCGCCGGCTGCCCGGCAGCGGGCCTGGCCGGCATCCTCTCCTTGAGCTTGCCCTTCCCCCCTATGTGCTCCAGGACGGACTCCGGCGGCTGGTCGAAGCCGAGGATGCGGTGGAGCGCCGAGTTGGACTCGTCGCAGTCGACCACCAGAACGGCATAGCCCCGCCGCCTGAGCTCTGCGGCCAGCAGGGCCACAACCACGCTCTTGCCGCTGCCGCCCTTTCCGCATACGGATATCTTCATCCGGGATGCCTCCTTCCAGTTCGACTGCCGGCGGCCTGCCGCTCACCGGCCCGGCGGCGCCCGGCGAAACCGGCGCCCTTGCCCGGGGTCAGCGCTTGTCGTAGGCCCTCTTCCATGGCTCCCTGCGGTAGGCCAGGTAGTCCTGGACGGCCTGCTTCAGCGCGTTGGCTGCCAGCAGGGCGCAGTGGACGCTCTCGTCCGGCAGCCCGCCCAGGGCATCCAGCACGTCCTGTTGCCGGATGCTATATGCCTCCAGGGCCCTCTTTCCCCTGGCCAGCTCGGTCACCATGCTGCCGGCGGCGATGGTTGTGCCGCAGCCGTCGGTCCAGAACGAGGCCTGCTCTATCACGCCGTCCCTGACCCTGAGCCATATCTGCATGGTGTCCCCGCAGGGCCCGGTGATGCAGGCCTGCCCGTCGGGGCTGCTGATCATCCCCGCGTTCCTGGGGTTGTTCATGTGATCGACGGCTGTCTCGGAGTAGACGGGGTCCATCTTCTCTCTCGTCTCCCGTAGAGGTCTCTGGCCGCTCACTTGCCTTTCGGCGGAGGACTGGCCGCGGGGGCCTGCGGGTCCTTGCGGCCCCTCTCCGAAACGGCCGCAACGAAGGCCCGGCCCAGCTCGTCGACAAGGGGCGAGTTGTAGAGCTCCAGATCACCATCGTCACACAGTTTGGCCAGTTCCGGGTCGATGGGCACCTGGGCCAGCAGCGGCGCTCCGGCTGCCCTGGCCATCTCCTGGGCCCGGCTCTTCCCGAAGACCTCGAGCTTCTTGCCGCTCTCCGGCAGGGCCAGGTAGCTCATGTTCTCCACCACCCCGATGATCGGTATCTTCATGTCCCGGCACATCTGGAGGGCCTTGCGCACCACCATGGCCGCCAGTTCCTGGGGGGTGAAGACCACCACCACGCCGGTGACGGGCAGCGATTGCAGGACGGTCAGGGGGGCATCGGCCGTGCCCGGGGGCAGGTCCACCAGCAGGTAGTCGAGCTTGCCCCAGAGCACCTCCTCCCAGAACTGGGTGATGGCCTTGCCGATCAGGGGGCCTCGCCAGACCACCGCGTCATCTTCGTTGGGCAGGAAGAGGTTCATGGATATGATCTCGATGCCGTTCTTGGTGGAGACGGGCATGATGCCGGAGTCGCAGCCCGTCGGCCGCACGGTCATGCCGAACATGCGGGGTATGCTGGGCCCGGTGATGTCGCCGTCCAGGATCCCAGCTTCCAGGCCCTGCCGGGCCAGCGAGAGCGCCAGGAGGCCGCTGACCAGGGACTTGCCGACCCCCCCCTTCCCGCTCATCACCGCCACCACGTGCTTGACTTCGTTCAGTTCCGCGGGCCTGGCGGCAACCAGGTCGATCTCCACCTCGCTCACGCCGGGCAGCGCCCGCACGGTCTCTTCCACCTTGCCCTTGACCCACTCCAGGGCGCCGTCCCAGAGCGCCGTCGATGCCAGGGTCACCTTGACCCTGTGGTCCGACGCCTCCACGCCCCTGACCAGGTTCATCCGGGCCAGGCTGCGCATTGCCCCGGGCACGAGGATTCCCTCCAGGCTGCCTCTGACCTGCTCTTCAGTTGCCATTGCGTTCACTCCTGTCCAGCCAAAATGGGGTCTCTACCCGGGCCGCGCGGCCTGCATGTCCCTGCTCTGCGGTCATGCGGGTCAGTGGTCGCAGGCGTTGTCGCCCGTGGCCAGCACGCCGCTGAGGTGGCCCAGGACCGCCTTCTCGGGGTCGGTCTCCATGGCGCCCACCACCACTCCGATGCGGTTCTGCCGGAAGAGGTCCACCGCCCGGGCGCCCATGCCGCCGGCAATCACGAAGTTGACTCCCTGCTGTGCCAGCCAACCGGGCAGCAGCCCCGGCTGGTGCTCCGGCGAGGAGACCAGTTGCTTCTTGATGACAGTGCGGCTTTCCTCGTCCACATCGATCAGGGCGAACTGCTCACAGTGGCCGAAGTGCGGCGAGAGAACGCCGCCGGTTACCGGTACTGCGTACTTCATGGATACCTCCGTCTACTCATGGATTCTGAATCCGTATTCCGTCTTGCCGTTGTTGCAGGAAATGGTGACGGTCACCTTCTTGCCGTCAGAGAGGAGCCTCTCCGCTTCGTCCCGGAACCTGGCCATCTCGGGCGACTCCAGGAAGGACACCAGGGCTTCGTAGGTCTGTCGCATGTCCTGGTTGTCAACCTCTCCGCCCAGGAGCGCCCTCAGGCAGCCGTCATACTCCTGGTCGGCCAGGCACTTGAGGCACCTGCCGGGTATCTCCCTTGTCGAGTATCGTGGCGTCAGTTCGATCTCGCCCACTTGCCTATCCCCGGTGACAGCCGCGCTCGGCGTGGCATGGCGGCGAGTCGCAGCGCTCCGGGCGCCCGCAGCAGGTGCCCCCTGACGGGGTGCTCCCGCCCATCCTCACGGCGTATGTGCCGGAGATCAACCTCTCCAGGTTGGGGCTGCCGCAGCCCGGGCACGCGTTGACCTGCGCACCTTCGCTTCTCAAGAATACCTCTGACACCACCCCGCAGTCACGGCACTTGTAATCATAGACCGGCATCCGGCGCCTCCTCAGTCGTCATCATCTTCTTCGCTGATGGCCCTGTTGATCTCGTCCGCCCACATGCAGTCGGTTACCTTGACCCGGACGGACTTCACCCCTTCTATCTCCTTCAGGCTCTGCCTTATCTCCTGGGCCAGGTCCAGCGCCAGGGGGCAGACGAAGGAGGACGGCCGGAACTCCAGCTTCACTGCGCCGTCCTGCGTGGTGCTCAGTTGCTGGACAAGGTCCATTTCCACCACGTCCAGGCCCGTCTCCGGGTCGATCACCATCTTGAGCCTCTGGTTCACCCGGTCCTCAATGCTCATCGCGCCTCCTCCAGCCTCTTCAGAACGTCGTCCCACAGCGTCCTGATGAGGGCGGACACGCCGTTCTGCGAGTACTCCACCACCGCCAGCCCCCTGACCAGCGCCTCGGTTACCGTTCTGTCAAAGGGGACCTGCGCCGCCACCTCTATGCCCCTGGCGGCGCACTCCTGCACGATCCGGCGGCTGTTCTCCGGGTTCACATCGCACTTGTTGATGCAGACCATGGCCGGGACGCTGAAATGCCGGCAGAGGTCGAGGGCCCGGTCGAGATCGTGCATCCCCGAAAGGGTGGGCTCGGTCACCAGCAGCGCCAGGTCCACCCCGGACAGCGAGGAAATCACCGGGCAGCCGATCCCCGGGGGGCCGTCGATGATGATATGGGTCAGGTTCTCCTTCTTGGCCAGGATGCGGGCCTGGTTGCGCACCACGGTGACCAGCTTCCCCGAGTTCTCCTCCGCTATGCCCAGTTGAGCGTGCACCAGGGGGCCATGGCGCGTGTCGGAGATGTACCAGTGCCCGGCCATCCTTTCCTTCATGGTGATGCAGGTCTCCGGGCAGACGCGGGCGCAGAAGCCGCAGCCCTCGCATGACAGGGGGTCGATGGCGAAGTCCTTCACGGCGTCGAAGCGGCAGACGGACTCGCAGAGGCCGCACTCGGTGCAGGCCTCCCGGTCTATGGAGGCAACCTGGCCGCTCCAGAACTCCCTCTTCTCCCTGACCGACGGCCGCAGGAGCAGGTGCAGGTCCGCGGCATCGACATCGCAGTCGGCCAGGACCTTGTTCGTGGCCAGGGCGGCGAAACAGCCGACAATGCTGGTCTTGCCCGTTCCCCCTTTGCCGCTGAGGACCACCAGTTGCTTCATGAGGCCTGCCCGCTCCTTGTCGAGGACGCTGCCCCGGCCGCCAGGCGGCCGGCTATGGCGTCGTACATGCCCAGAAAGCGCTGCCGCCATTCGGGCATGCCCTCCACCAACGATTGCCCCCTGGAGTAGAGCCCGGCGATGCGGGTGTCCAGCGGGATGGTGAGCAGAATGGGTATGCCTTCCCCGGCGCAGTACTCCTCCACCGTGCCGTCGCCCACCCCGGCCCGGTTGATCACCACGCCGCACGGTATGGACAGCTTCCTGGTCACTTCCACCGCCAGCACCAGGTCATTGAGCCCGAAGGGCGTGGGCTCGGTGACCAGCAGGCAGAAGTCGCTGCCCCGCAGGGACTCCACCACGGGGCAGGAGGTCCCCGGCGACACGTCTATGATGGCCACCTTGCCCGGGTCGATATGCTCCTTCACCTTCCTGATCACGGGCGAGGCCATGGCCTCGCCCACCGTGAGTCGGCCATGGACAAAGTCTACTCCGTCCGAGCGCCCCACTTCCACCACGCCTATCTCGTTCCCCTGCTCGGTGATGGCATGCTCGGGGCACAGGTAGGCGCAGGCCCCGCAGCCGTGGCAGAGCTGGGGGAAGACCAGGACCCTAGTCTTCAGCACGGCGATGGCCCGGTAGGCGCAGACCTCGGCGCAGAGGCGGCAGTGGGTGCATTTCTCCTCGTCCACCACGGGCACCGGAATGCAGACAGCTTCTCTGGCCGTTATCTCCGGCTTGAGGAAGATGTGCGCATTGGGCTCCTCGACATCGCAATCGAGCAGTTGCACCGGGAGCCTGTCCTTCAGGGACAGGGCCAGGCTGGTGGCCACCAGGGTCTTCCCCGTGCCGCCCTTGCCGCTGGCAACCGACAGGACCATGCTACTGTCTGACCATGGCCTTGCCGCACTTCGGGCAGCTGATGTTGGCGCAGGGCGTTCCCACCTGGTGGGGCACCGTGGTCCCGCAGCCGGGGCACAGGCAGTTCCCGCCCGGCCCGGCCCCCGCCCTGGTGCCTCCCATTCGCCCGCGGCCTCCTCCCGCTCCACGACCTCTTCTGCCTGTTCCCGGGCCGCCCCCGCCGGGGGGCCCGGTCCCGTCTCTTAATGGCATTGTCCTACCTCCTGCAAATCACTCCGGGCTGCCGTCAAGCATGCGCCAGCCGGCAGCCGCTCTCGCTGCCGCGCTAGGCCCCTCCGCGCCTCTGCTGGCCGTGATGCGCGTCCACCGACGGCTTCGAGGAAGCCAGCAGCTTGCCCGCCTTGTAGGCCTCGATGGCGTCCCTTATCGAGCCAGTCACGTTGGTGATCACCTGGACGCCGGCCTCGGAGAGCACCTGGTAGGCGTTCGGCCCGCAGTCTCCCGTCAGCACGGCCCGGACGCCCTGGTCGACGATCATCTGGGCCGTGGCGATCCCTGCGCCGCCGCCCGCGCTGGCGCTGGCGTTGTCCACGGCGTCGTGCAGGGACGTCTCCGGATCGAAGATGATGAAGTGCGGGCTCCGGCCGAACCGGGGGTCGACCTGCGCAGTCAGGTCGGTTCCTGTGGCTGAAATGGCTATTCTCATGGTACCTCCTCTTCCCTCTGTCCCCGGCAGCGGTCCAGGGTGGTCGGCCTGCCCTGCCGGACGACGCAAGTCCGTTTCCAGTGCATTGGGGCTGTGGCAGCGGGGGCACACCAGGGGCCCGGCCAGGGCGTTCCCGGAGGGGACCTCCCACTCATGACCGTCCTCCGCGCACCTGAAGGCCCGCATGGCCAGCTCGAAGTTGCCGCCGTCTATCCTTATTGCCTTGCCGTTGAGAAGGGCATCGGCGATCTTCTGCCGCGCGGAGGCCAGTATCCGCTGGAATGTGGGCCGCGACACGCCCATTCTGTCCGCCCCTTCTTCCTGCTCCAGCCCCTCGAGGTCCTTGAGGCGCAGGGCCTCTGCTTCGTCCAGGGATATGGTGATCTCCTCCAGGGCCCGCATGGGCGTGCCGGCCGGCTTGAAGTAGGTAGCCTCCGGGACGAAGGACACTCGCCGGAACCTCTGGGGTCTGCCTCGCACTTTCTCTTCTCCGGGCGCCCGTGGCGCAACATTCTGAGCATACGCTCATAATCATGATAGACTCGCCCGGGGAAGGCTGTCAAGAGACCTGGGTCGCATCCCGTTCAAGAACAAGGTCGGCAGGGTGGTCACGCGCACGACAGCTGCCAGGTGGCCCGGATACTGCCGCGGTATGTGGCGCGCTTCTGCCCCGATAGCGGCTGACCGGCCCCGGCAGGCCTTGATGACCGCTGGCGCGGGCCGCACCGGGGCCCGGTCTCCCACCGGGGGGCCGGTGTCAGGCCGCCCTTCTCCGTCGTTTCCGGCGGGCCGGCAGCCTGCTTGCCAGGACAACGGTGAAGCCGGCGTCGGGGTGATAGCCCTCGCGGGGCTCCTCCAGGTGCTTTGCCTGGCCCGGCTTCGCCAGCAGCGTGGACACCACCCTCTCTGTCACGAAGCCCTCCTGCTCCAGGAGCGCGGTCACCTCGTCGAAGCTGTAGAAGGTGGCATAGCGGTAGAAGCGGTGGCCCTTCTCCTTCTTCTGCTGGTAGAGCTGGCCCCAGCGGCCGTCCCTCAGAAGCAGGCCCAGCACGAGCCTCCCATCCGGCGCCAGCACGTGGCGGGCCTCCTTGAAAACGCCCCTGGGCGACTTCAGGAAGCAGAGGGTGGCTATCAGGAAGACCGTGCCAAAGGACTCCTCGTCGAAGAGCCTTTGCTCTCCGCGACCGACGAAGGCATTGACTCCCCGTTTCCTGGCCAGCTCCACCATCTTGAGGGACGGGTCCACGCCGGCTTCGATGCCCAGCGCATGGGCGAAACGGCCGCTGCCGACTCCTATCTCCAGCCATGGCTTCGGCAGGTCCGCCGACACCTCCGCCAGCGCACTCAGCTCGGTCTGGAAGACGCTGCGGCCATCGCCATCGAACCACCGGTCGTACTCCGGCGCCAGGTCCGCGAAGGGCGGCAGGACGCCCCGGGTGCGGCTGGCGTGCGCCAGGTGCTTCCCGGCCCTCCCGAGTGCCGGCTCCGTCACGACTCCGTCCATATGCGCTCTCAGCTCCTCATCACGCACACGCCGTGGACCACCTTGAGCTGATGGCCCTCGCAGAAGGCAATGGCCCGCTCGCTCTCTGACCCGGGCTGCAGCCATATCCTGCGCAGCCCCATGTCAGCGCACTGGGGCAGGACCTCCTCGGTCGCCGCCGGCGGCACTACGAAGTCCGCGACGTCCACGGCCACCGGGAGGGCGGCGATGCTGGGGTAGCACTTCAGGCCTTCCACTTCTTCCTGCCCGGGGTTGACCGGGTATACCTCGTACCCCCGGGCCTTGAGGTCCTTCACAATCCTGTTGCCGTACTTGCCGGCATCATTGGTGGCGCCGACCACGGCAAACCTCTTCTGCTCCATGAACTCTTTGATCAGTTCCTGCATATACCCCGCTCCTCCGGCAGGCTGCTGCCTGCCCCGGCGTTAGCGGGGTGTGGCGAGCCACACCCCGCGCCCGATCCGGCTGCTGCCGGCTACTTGTCGGTCAGGTCCCTGATCCTGGCCTCCAGGCCGTCCAGGGTGTTCTTGAGGGCCTCGGCTTCGCTCTTGAGGCAGGCCATTTCCTCCTCGCGAGAGGCGAAGCCCGGGGGGGACCACTGTCCCGGGTAGGCATAGCCGTAGCCGTACCCTCCCCGGCCCCTTCCCCATCGTGGCGCCCGGCCGGCCCTGCCGCCCCTGGGGCCGCAGAACCCCCGGCCTCCTCCGGTCATCGGTCCCATTCCTCTTGGTCCGGTCCCATCAAATCCTGGCATTGTCTTCCTCCTTTTCTGTGCTCAGTGCTTCCAGTCTGGTCCTGATGCAGTCAAGCTCTGCTCTCAGTATCATGGCCTGCCTTCTGAGGTATTCGATCTCCTGCTCAGGGCCCCATATCCGTACCGCGCAGTAGCCGCTCCCCCAGCCTGTCATCGGGCCCCGGCTGCGGGGGCCTGTCCCGTCAAAGTGAGGCATGCTTGCACCTCCTTGTGTCGTCAGTTGCCCGGGTTGGCGGTGCTCCCGGCTTCCAGGTCGCGTATCCTGGTCTCGATTGCGTCCAGGTCCGACTTGATGGCATCGGCTTGTTCCCTGAGGTAGACGGTGTCGTCCCAGCCGATGCCCGCCCCATACGGCGCGTACCCCGGGGCGGCCATGCCCGGCCAGTAGAAGGGGGCGCCGTACCAGGGGCCGCAGTCCGCGACGCCGTCCATGAAGTGCCACCATCTCGGCAGCCCGCCCCTGCCGCGGCCTCCGCCCCTGCCGTAGCCCAGGCCCAGGCCCCTGCCG
>CAZBJX010000001.1:61144-89372 GCA_964492335.1 uncultured Dehalococcoidia bacterium
CGTAGCCCAGGCCCAGGCCCCTGCCGTAGCCTCCGCCCCTGCCGTAGCCCAGGCCCAGGCCCCTGCCGTAGCCTCCGCCCCTGCCGTAGCCCAGGCCCAGGCCCCTGCCGTAGCCTCCGCCCCTGCCGTAGCCCAGGCCGAAGCCCCTGCCGGCACCCCTGCCTCCTCCAAATCCGTAGTGCACCATCATCTTCCTCCTCTCCTCGTGAACGGCGGACACCGCCCTCCTGGGGCCGCCTTCATGGCCTCCAGTCTTTCTTCATCATGGTCAACTGCCGCAGTCCCTTGATCTGGCGGTAGTTGGCCCCCTGGCTGACGCAGCGCATCGCCAGGTCCGGGTCGGCTACCACCGTGCCCGATATGGCGTCCACCCCGTGGTCGAACAAGACCGGTGACAGGGGGGATGTATCCCCCAGCACCACCACGAAAGCCCCCGGACTGCACAGGGCCAGGAGCCTGTCCATGGTGTGGTTGGTGAAGGCCGTCCCCGTAATGGCCACCACGTCGGCCCGGGGCACGAGGGCCTCGCCTTCTCCCTCGGGCAGGTCCCCTTCCCGCGGGTTCTTCTCTATCACCCAGAGCTCCCTGACCTCCTGGCGCAGCTGGGGCACGAACGGGAAATGGCCGACAATGGCCACGACCCTGCCCCTGCCCTTCTCGATCAGCAGCTCCCGGGCGTTGAGCTCCTGGCACCTCCCCTGGTCGACATCCAGCAGCGAGTTGATGGCAGCCATGCCGATGGCGGCCTCCGGTATCCTCTCCGAGTAGCACATCCGGGCCAGCTCCAGCGCGCTCTTCTGGTGCAGGGACCCCGGTCCTCTCACCAGGGGCGGCTCCTGCCGCAGGCTGTCCCGCGGCAGCGTGGCCGCCAGGCCGCAGTTGCCGGTGAGCACGGCGGTGTGGAAGAGCCCCAGGCGGATGTCCCTGACGCTCTGCTCTGCCTTCAACCCCGAAAGGATGTCATCGAGTATCCTCATGGCTGTCTCTCTCCTTCAGCGGCGGGGGCCTCTTCCGTGGCGCCACCCGCCTCCCCGCCCCATGCCCGGCGGAAAGAGGGGCATGACGCTGGGGGTGGCGCACCTGGGGCACGTGTCGGGGGGGCCGGCTATGAGCCGCTCGAAGGGCACTTCCCACTCATGCCCGCTGACGCACCTGAAGCGGCGGAACGCCATCTCGTAGTTGCCTCCCCCGATGCGGATTCCCTTCCCGTTGAGCAGGGCGTCGGCCACCTTGCGCCGGGCGGAATCCAGCACCCGGGAGAAGGTGCTCCGGGACACGTTCATTCTCCGGGCGCAGTCCTCCTGCTCCAGCCCTTCCAGGTCACTCAGGCGAAGGGCCTCAGCCTCCTCAACCAGAAGGGTGACCTCCACGAGTTCCTCCGGCGGTACCTGGGTGGGCCTGAACTGGGTCACCGGCGGGACAAAGGCCACCCGGCGCCATCTGTGCCGTCTTCCCACAATGTCCTCTCGTATTTATGATCCGCTGTGCTAAATCGCCTTATTGTGAACATATGCTCATAATCATTATAAGGCCTGTGTCAAGGTTCTGTCCAGGCGGCGGCGCCTTCTTTGACAGGCCTGCCGGCCGTGACTACCATTAGGCTCTTGTGAGTGAGGAGAGCCCCGGCAACGGCTCCAGGCGGGCCAGCCTTCCGGCACGCCTGATTTCCCTGGTCACCGGCCCCACCGGAATAGGGCGGTTCCTGCGCTTCGCCCTGGTGGGGGCCAGCGGCGTCCTGGTGGACATGCCCATTTTCTGGGCCCTCGTCCAGCTGGCGCGCCTGTACGACCTCGCGGCCATACTCCCGGCCTACGCGGCGGCCACGGTCTGGAACTTCATGCTGAACGACCGCTGGACCTTCCATGACCGGCGGGGAGAGACCGGCACCTCCGCGCTGACGCGGTTGGCCAAATACGCCCTGGTGAGCCTGCCGCCGCTGGCCTACAGGCTGGCAACCTACTGGCCGCTGACGCGGGTGTCGGGCCAGACCAAGCTCATGGCCTATGCCATCGCCATCGTGGTGGGGATGGCCTGGAACTTCGGCGCCAACTTCCTCTGGACCTGGCGCAAGCGGAGCCGGGAGCCCCGGTCAGAGGGCTGAGGCGCATGCCGGGCGCGGCCGGAGAGAGGTCCGGCCGGGGGGCTGAGGCGTGGCTAGAGGGTCGAGTACCTCCTGACCTGGAAGCGGTGGAGCTTCACCGGCTCCCGGGGACCGATCCCCGCTTTCTGGCGGCAGATGCTGATCTGCTCCTCGACGGTGTCCACGCCCTCCAGGTCGGGCAACAGCAGCCCCCTGCGGTGGCCGCACTCCACGATGGCGCCGAACTTGCGGGGGTCGAGGTCCTGCGGGCCTTCCACCGGCTCCGGCCTGGTGAGGATGTCGACGCTGTAGGTCAGGTGGGGGAGCTCGGCTGGCGTCACCGGCGGGAAGCGGGGGTCCTGGGTGGCCGAGCTGACCGCGTTGTGCATGATCTCTTCGGCCACGTTCGATTGCTGCGGCTCGAAGGTGCCGATGCAGCCTCTCAACTGGCCGCCCTTCCTGATGGAGACGAAGACGCCGGCCCGCTCCCTCATCTCCGGCGTCATCTGCCCCGGCGTCACCATGTAGCCCGATTTGACATAGCTCTCCACCGTGTCCCTGGCCAGCCGGGCCAGGGGGTGGAGCTTCCGGGGTGGGGACGCAGGTTCCATAGTCCACCTCTCGGCACGGGCCTCCTCGGCGGGCGGCTCCCGGGGCCGCCCCTCTGTCAGACCCTGAAGTTGAGATCGGCGCCGCAGAAGCGGCACCGGGACCCGTCCAGGCCGACCACCCGGGCCCGGTAGCCCTGCCGCTTCACCACGAGCTTACCACAGGAGTAGCACCTGGTGCTCTCGCTGGCGTGGCCGGGGATGTTTCCGGCATAGACGAAGCGCAGCCCCGCCCGATGGCCGATGTCCATGGCGCGCTCCAGCGTCTCCAGCGGCGTGGGCGGGAGGTGGGCGATGCGGTGGTGGGGGTAGAAGCGGGTAACGTGCCAGGGGGTCAGCTCCCCCAGCGCGGAGCTGATCCACCCGGCTATCCCCTGGAGCTGCTCATCGTCGTCGTTCATGGTGGGGATGATGTTGGTCACCGCCTCCACATGCATGCCCCACTTGTCCTTCGCCCGCCGGGCCACGTCCAGGATGCCCCGCCATCGGGTCACCCTGGCCAGCTTCTTGTAGAAGGCGTCGGAAAAGCCCTTGATGTCCACCCGCCAGGCGTCAAGGTAGGGGCCGATGGCATCCAGGGCCTCGGGCGTGGAGTAGCCGTTGGTCACGTAGACGGTGTACAGCCCGTGCTGCCGGGCCAGCCTGGCCGTGTCCAGCGTGTACTCCAGCCATACGGCCGGCTCGTTGTAGGTCCAGGCGATGCCGGCGGAGCCGTGCTGCCGGGCGGTCTCCACGGCAGCCTCCGGGCTGAGCAGCCGGGAGGCGCCGGCGGGCACGTCCGTGCAGGCGATCTCCCAGTTCTGGCAGTCCTGGCAGTGGAAGTTGCAGCCCCATCCGCCGAGGGAGAGGACCTCGCTGCCCGGGAAGAAGTGGAACAGCGGCTTCTTCTCGATGGGGTCAACGGCGGTCGAGGACACCTGGGCGTAGTTCAGGAGGTAGAGCCGGCCTTCCCTGTTCTGGCGGACGCGGCACACGCCCAGCTTGCCCGGGCCGATGTTGCAGCGCCACTGGCAGACGTTGCACCGCACCCGCGAATCCGGCAGCGCCTCGTAGAGCATGGCCTCCCGGAGGTCCCGCTTCATCGCTCACCGCCACTAGATCATCTTCACTATTACTGGGGCCGCGCTCCAGAGGTTTTCCAGCTGGTAGAAGTCCCTTACGCCGGTGGTGAATATGTGGACCACGATGTCTCCCAGGTCAAGCAGCATCCATCCCGAGGCGGCCGCGCCCTCGGAGTGGTAGAAGGTCTCCCCGGCTTCTTTCAGGGTATCGATGACGGCGCGGTGGATGGCTTCCAGCTGCCGGTCGCTCTCCCCGCTGCAGATCACGAAGTAGTCCGCGAAGGAGCAGATCTTCCTGGTGTCCAGCAGGACCACGTCGGTGGCTTGCTTGTCGGCCGCCGCCTCGACGATCTTCTTGGCCAGTTCAACGCCGTTCACCATATGCGGTATGAGCCGTTGCGCTCGGCCTCGTGGGAGAACTCGCTCACCAGGGCGGCGGCCTCCTGGTGGCAGCCCCTGTCCAGGGCGTCCAGGGCGGCCTGAATGAGCTGGGTCTCCCCGAACAGGCCGGGCGACAGGCATCGGGCGACGGAGCAAGGGCCGGCATCGGAGCGCCAGGCCAGCGCCTCCTTGATCTCCAGCATCTTCTCCAGCTCGCGCCGGCAGTCCCCGGCCTCGCCGGGTTCCGCGAGCCTCCTGACCAGGGACTCCACTCTGTCCTTGGTGATCACGTACATATGGCCGCTCCCTGCCCGCGGAAGGCGCGGCCTTCCGCGGACCGCACACCGGTCTGCCGATAGATTACCCCAAATGCATTCCGGATGTCCATCGCTACTGAGGGCCCGGCGGGGGCGCTGGCCTGGCGGCGCTGGCATTCAGCCAGAGGACCGCCGCCACGCCCGCGAGCGCCGCCAGCGCTATCCCGGCGATGTATACCCAGGAGGCGGCCGACATCCCGTTGTCGGCGCCGGCCTGCTCTGCGGCGCCCGTGGTGAAGGAGGCCTCCTCCGACCATTCGGACCACGCGCCCTGGCTGTCCCGGTACCTCACCCGCCAGTAGTAGGTGGTGCCCGGGTCGAGCCCCGGGGACACCGTGATGCAGTTCAGGGGAGACCCTGCCAGGCGGGCATTGTCGAAGACCGGGTCGCGGTAGTCTCCCGGCTCCGTCGAGATCTGCCACTGGGAGGCCGACTGCATGTCGGGGCCGTCGGGGTCGGAGAAGGCCGAGGATTCCAGCCGGGGATGCCGGCTCACGCCAGCGGCGCCGGCCGCCGGGGCCGCTGCATCCGGCGGGAACGGCGGCCGGTTCAGGGTGGTGAATGAGGACTCCGCCGACCAGGCTGACCAGAGACCATTGCTGCTCTGGTGCCTCACCTGCCAGTAGTACGTGGTGCCGCCGCTGAGCTCCAGGGCGCCGGGCCCTGTCTCCAGCAGGGCGAGGCTGTCCGCCCCGGAATCGAACACGGGGCGATCGTAGTCGCCGGCCGTGGTGGTGATTCTCCATTGAGACGCCGCGTGGGTATCCGCCGCCTGGCCGGGGGAGAAGGCCGAGCACTGAAGAGTCGGGGCCAGGCTGATACCCTGCTCTCCTGCCGCCGGGGACACGTTGGAGGGCCGGCCCGGCGGGAGGCCCAGGATGCCCGAGCCCTGGGCCCTCTGGATGTAGAGGTCCTGGTCAGGGCCGCGGTGGTCCTGCCAGGCGACGATGGCCCCGCCGTGGCCGCCGGTAACGGCCGCGGGGCAGTCCTGTTCGTCGGTGGCGGCGCAGATGATGGTGTTGAGCGCCGGGCCACCGGACCAGGCCTCGGCCGGGCGCAGCGCCGGGACGGCGAGGAGCGTCAGGGACACAGCGACGGCCAGGATGACGGAAGCCGCTGCCCAGGCCAGAGAAAGCCGATCCAGTCCCATAGCGGTGAGCCCTGCCTGCTGCGTCTGTTTGGACCCCCGGAGGTGCCCCCCTGCCGGCAGGGACTGAGGGTAGCACAGCGATTATTGGGAGTCAAGCGAATGATGTGCAGGCGAGGCACCGGCCTCAGGCCCGCACGGTGTACTCGCTCATGGGCACGACATCGATCTTGTCGAAGTCTATGAAGCGGACACAGCTGTCGTTCATGGACCTGCGGTTCGCCTTCCGTTTGGCGTCGTCGCCCACCGCGTCGTAGAACACGGACTGGTCGGCCATGGCCTCCGCCGGGAAGAGCTCCTCGACGATGGCGTCGTAGGGAGGCGCGGCGTAGGTCAGCGGGCGCACGATGACGTTCTGGCGGTAGCCGAAGGTCGACTGCGTGTCGATGGCGATCTGCGTGTGGCTCCCCAGCCAGACCTCCAGCCAGTGCTCGTAGCTGAGACGCGGGGGCTTCCTGAGGATGGCGACCTGGCACATGCCCGGGGTCCTCTGGCCGTCGGCGACGATGTGTTTGGTGTTCACGATGGGCTCGGATTCCGTCACCAGGTAGCCGGCCATTCGCGCCACGGCGGCCCCGATGGCCTCCTCGAAGGGCTGGCGCCGCACCGCGGTGTCCGCCCAGATGGAGACCAGCCCTGCCGGCGCCGGCCTGGTAGTCTCCATCCGGAGCCGTGCCGCGGGGGCCACGTCTGCGTCGGCCACCGCTATCCGCAGGCGGCGGGCACCGGCCTCCAGGGCCCGGCCGGCCAGCGGCCCCAGCAGCCTCTGCCTGAAGTCCGCCTCGGAATCGCCCTCTTGCTTCCAGACCAGGTACAGCATCTTCTCCATAACCGCTTCCTTTCTCGTTGCCTCCTGCCGGGGGCCGCTACCGGTAGGCGGAAAAACCCTTGCCCAGCAGCGTGTAGCCCGTGACCAGCTTCATCATCTCGCTGGTGCCATCGGGTATGGTCATCATCCGGGCATCCCGGAAGTAGCGCTCCAGGGGCATCTCCGTGGCCAGGCCGGCCCCGCCGTGGACCTGCATGGCGCGGTACGTCACCCTGACCGACATCTCCCCGGCGTACACCTTGGCCATTGCCGAGAGCCTCCTGGCGTCCGGCTCCCCCCTGACGATGGCGTCCGCCGCCTTGTACCCCAGGAGCCGGGCGGTCTCGATGGACACGGCCATGTCGTAGAGCGCCTCCTGGATCAACTGGTGCTTTCCGATGGGCCTGCCGAACTGCTTCCTCTCCCTGGCGTAGGCCAGGGCGGCGTCGAAGGAGGCCTGGGCGATGCCCACGGCGGCCAGCGCCATCCCGGCGCGGGGCAGGGTCATCATGGCCGTGAAGGGCTCCATCTGGGTGAGCAGCTTCATGAAGCCATCGGAGAGGGGCAGCACCTCCTGCAGGCGGGGCCCCAGGGCCAGCGCGTTCCCCATCAGCACGGAGAGCTCGTTCTCTTTCGGCACCCGGCAGTCCTCGAAGAACATCTCCCCGGTGGGAGAGGCCTTCCAGCCGATCTTGTGCTGCTCATGGGCTTCCCACGGGGACACCTCCCGGTCCAGCAGCAGGAAGGTCTGCATACCCGTATCGGTGTTGGTGACGCCCACCAGGGCGGTGTCGGCGATGGTGGCGTTGCTGATCCAGGTCTTGGAGCCGTTGACCACGAAGTGGTCCCCCTCCGGGCGGGCGGTGGTCCGCAGCGTCGAGGTGTCGCAGCCCGCCTCGGGCTCGGTCTCGGCGAAGCACCCGATGAACTCGGCGGCCTCCAGCCGCGGCAGCAGCCGGGACCGGGCCTCCTCCGCAGCCACGGGCACGAAGATGGCGGGGAGCGCTCCCATCCCGAAGAGGGTCAGCAGGCTGGGCCACACCCGCCCCACCTCCTCGGCGAAGATGCCGAACAGTATGGGGCTGCCCACGAAAGCCCTGGCGTTGTCCGGGTCCAGGCCGATGCCCAGGGCCTGGAACCTCTTCATGATGTCGATGGCTTCCGCCCTGGTGAGGGGCCCCGCGGCGTCCCTCCTGTCGACGATGGGCTCAAATTCCTTCCTGAGGAACTCCCGGAGGCTGTCGCGGTACATCCGCTCCTGCTCGCTGAACTCGAAGTCCATCCTACCCTCTCTCTTCGGCCACTCTGTGCGAGGCCCCCTGGCCGTGTCCCTCCGGGGATGCTCGAGGAAGGGGCAGGGGCCCGGGCGGGCACGGCTATGTTAGCACAGGCGTACTCGTCTGCTGTCAAGATACGGCCCGCCGGGCGCGGGCGGGCCCTGGCCCGGGCCCGGGGGTTGACCGGCTTCCGGCGGCGGCGCCGGCGCTACTTCGGGCATCAACCGGGGGGTGGACTGCAGCATCCGGGCGCGGAGTCCGTGGGAGGCATTTCCATTCTCGTCAGCCCTTACGACCCGCTCTGGGCTGCCCCGCCTAGTGCCGGAAGTGCCGCACCCCGGTGAAGACCATGGCGATGTTGTGCTCGTTGGCGGCCTTGATGACCTCCTGGTCGCGGATGGAGCCGCCGGGCTGGATCACTGCGGTCACGCCCCCCTTCGCCGCCAGCTCCAGGCCGTCCGGGAAGGGGAAGAAGGCATCCGAGCCCAGGACGCTGCCCTGCGAGTGGTCGCCGGCCCTCTCCAGCGCCAGCTGCACGCTCACTACCCGGCTGGGCTGCCCGGCGCCCATGCCCAGGAGGGTCTTATCCTTCGTCAGGACGATGGCGTTGGACTTGATGGCCTTCACCGCCTGCCAGGCGAAGAACAGCTCCTCCAGCTCGCCGGGGGTGGGCTCGCGGTTGGTCACCGTCTTCGGGGCCATCTCCTTCGGGGTGACGTAGTCGGGGGTCTGGGCCAGCAGCCCGCCCCTGACGCGCCGAAAGTCCAGGTAGCCGGGCTCCCCGCCGGCGGGCACCATCTCGGCATCCAGCGCGATGATGCGGAAGTCCTTCTTGCGCTTGAGCAGCGCCAGGGCGTCTTCGGCGTACCCCGGGGCGATGATGGCGTCGTAGTGCGTCTTGTGGATCTCCTGGGCGGCGGCCATGTCGATGGTGCGGTTGGAGGCCACCACGCCCCCGAAGGCGGCCAGGGGGTCGCCGGCCAGGGCCCGACGGTAGGCCTCCGCCAGGTCGCTGTTGCTGCACAGCCCGCAGGGGTTGTTGTGCTTGATGATGGCCACGGTCGGCAGGGGGAAGTCCATCACGGAGTTGACGGCCGACTCCAGGTCCAGGATGTTGTTGAAGGACAGCTCCTTGCCGCCGTGCTGGGTGGCGGCCACCAGGCTGGGGGCCGCCTTCTTTGGTGACTCCTCCTCGTAGAAGGCGGCCTGCTGGTGCGGGTTCTCGCCGTAGCTGAGGCTGGCCCGCTTTCTGAGGGCGATGGTCATCACCTCCGGGAAGCCCTTCTCCTCGCCCCGCAGGTACCCGGCGATGGCGGTGTCGTAGTAGGCAACGTGCTGGAAGGCCTTCTGGGCCAGCCGGCGCCGCTGCTCCAGCCCCACCTGGCCGCGGCCCAGCTGCTCCAGGACCGGGGCGTAGTCGGCCGGGTCCACCACCACCAGGACGTCGGGGAAGTTCTTGGCCGCGGCCCGGATCATGGTCGGGCCGCCGATGTCGATGTTCTCCAGGGCGTCCTCGAGGGTCACGCCGGTCCTGGCGATGGTCTGGATGAACGGGTAGAGGTTGACCACCACCATGTCGATGGTGCCCATGCCCTTCTCGGCCAGCTGCTCCATGTGGCCCTTGTTGCTGCGCCGGGCCAGGATGCCGCCGTGCACCGCGGGGTGCAGGGTCTTGACCCGCCCGTCGAGGATCTCCGGGAAGCCGGTGATATCGGAGACCCCCCGGACCGGCACGCCGGCCTTCTTCAGGGCCTCGCTGGTGCCGCCGGTGCTGAAGATGTCGATGTTCAGGCTGGCCAGGCCCCTGGCGAAGTCAACCAGCCCGGCCTTGTCGGAAACGCTCAGGATCGCTCGCATGTCATCGCTCCTTTCCCAGAATCGGCAGGCAGTGAACGGGACGGGGCCTTGAGGCCCTTCACTCGATGAGGACCCTGGTGCGGCCCTTCTGCTTGATCACTTCGCCGGCGAGCGCGGCCCCCGGCAGGGACTTGTGCAGGGGGCCGGCGTCCTCCGGGGCGCAGAGGACAGCCATCCCCACGCCCATGTTGAAGACGCGGTACATCTCATCGTCGGCGATCCGGCCCCGCCGCTGGATCAACCTGAAGACCGGGGGAACGGTCCAGGACTTCTTCTCGAAGCGCGCCCCCAGGCCCTTCGGGAGGACGCGGGGCACGTTGCCTTCGAACCCGCCGCCCGTGATGTGGGCCAGGGCCTTCACCCGGGGCAGCACCGGCTGGATGTCGTTGAAGTAGCAGCGGTGGGGCACCAGCAGCGCCTCTCCCACGCTGCCCCCCAGCTGCCGGTGGCGCCTTCTGAGGGCGGCGGGCGTCTCGCCCAGGACCTTCCTGGCCAGCGAGTAGCCGTTGGTGTGCAGGCCGCTGGAGGGCAGCGCCAGTATGGCGTCGCCTTCCCTCACCCGCCCCGGGTCGAGCCGCCGGCCCTTCTCCACCACGCCCACGATGAAGCCCGCCAGGTCGTAGTCCCCCTCAGCGTACATGCCCGGCATCTCCGCCGTCTCGCCCCCTATCAGGGCGCAGCGGACCGCCCGGCAGGCCTCGGCCAGCCCCTTCACAATGGCCTCCACCGTCTCCGGGACCATCCTGCCCAGGGCGATGTAGTCCAGGAAGAAGAGGGGCTCCGCGCCGCAGGTCAGGATATCGTTGACGCAGTGGTTCACCAGGTCGATGCCCACCGTGTCGTGCTTCCCCATGACGGAGGCGATGCGGAGCTTGGTGCCCACGCCATCGGTGCTGGAGACCAGGACCGGTTCCCGGTAGCCCTTGAACTCAAAGGCCCCGCCGAAGAAGCCGATGTCGCTCAGCACCTCCGGCCGCAGGGTGGACCGGACGTGCTTCCTGATCAGCTTCTTGGCCCGGTCGGCCGCGCTGATGTCCACGCCGGCGGCGGAGTATGTCTTGTTGCTCTCTCTCACTTGTCTGACCGGGGCGCCGTCACTTGTCCGACCAGGGCGCCGTCGCCTGTCCGGGCATGGCCCGTCGCGGGGGTCCTACTTGGAGTGAACGCCCTCCACGGGCAGCGCCTCCAGCGCCAGCCGGTCCATTTCCAGCTGGACCGGGATGGGGTAGTCCCCGGTGAGGCAGGCCAGGCACAGGCCGTCCCTGGGCAGGGCCACCGCCTGGATAATCCCGTCCAGGCTGAGGAAGCCCAATGAGTCGGCGTTGATGTACTCCTTGATCTCCGGCACCGTTCTCCTGGCGGCTATCAGCTCCCATCGCGTGGCCATGTCCACCCCGAAGAAGCACGGGTAGCAGATCGGCGCGGCGCAGACGCGCATATGCACCTCCCTGGCCCCGGCCCTCTTCAGCAGGCTGATGACGCGGGGGGTGGTGGTGCCCCTGACGATGCTGTCGTCCACCAGAACCAGCCTCTTGCCGGCTATGATATCCCTCAGCGGGTTGAACTTGAGGCCGACCCCCAGCTCCCTGATGCGCTGGTCCGGCTGAATGAAGGTGCGCCCCACGTAGCGGTTCTTGATCAGCCCTTCCTCGAAGGGAATGCCGGACTCCTTGGAGTAGGCCATGGCGGCCACCGTGGCCGAGTCGGGGACGCCCACCACCAGGTCGGCCTCCACCGGGTACTCCCGGGCCAGCGCGCGCCCCATGCCCTCGCGGGAGCGGTAGAGGAGCCGGTTGCTGATGACGCTGTCCGGCCGGGCGAAGTAGATGAACTCGAAGACGCACAGGGCCTGCCTCTGGGGCTCGGCCGCCTGCAGGCTCCGGAGGCCGCCGGCGTCGATGGTCACCACCTCGCCGGGCCTGATCTCACGAATCATGGTGCTGCCGATATGGTCCAGGGCGCAGGACTCGGAAGCCAGCACCCACCCGTTCTCTATCTGGCCCAGGCAGAGGGGCCGCACCCCCATGGGGTCGCGCACGCCGATCAGGGTCTGGTCAGTCAGCAGGACCAGGGAGTAGGCGCCCTGGAGCCGCTTCATGGCGCTGGCGACCCTCTCCTCCAGGGTGCTCCCGGGGGAAGTCACTATGAGGTTGGCGATAACCTCCGAGTCGGACGTGGTGACGAACCGGCTGCCCCTTTGCTCCAGCTCCTGGCGCAGCGGCGCGGCGTTGATGATGTTGCCGTTGTGGGCCAAGGCCAGCTGCCCTTCGGGCGTGTCGATGACGGTGGGCTGGGCGTTGGCCAGGCGGCTGGCCCCGGCGGTGGAATAGCGGTTGTGGCCGATGGCGATGGTGCCCGGCAGCCGGGCCAGGGCCGCCTCGTCAAACACGTGCGAGACCAGGCCCATGCCGGTGTGTAGGAAGAGACCGCTGCCGCTGGTGGTGGCTATGCCGCTGCTCTCCTGGCCGCGGTGCTGCAGGGCGAACAGGGCGAAGAAGGTGAGTCTGGCCACATCTCTCCTGGGCGCATAGACGCCGAAGATGCCGCAGGACTCGTGCAGGCTCACTCTCTTATCTTCCTTGGGCCCTAGTCGCATTCTACACCCTGCTTTCGCGGCGGGTCAATCCGCGTTGTGGTCGAACACGAGCCAAATTGACATATGAAACGCCGGGATGCTAGCATTGAGGACAATCATAATAATGGAGGCGGAATGGCTTACAAGTACGTCAAGTACGACAAAGAAGGCGAGATTGCCACCATCACATTCGACAAGCCCGACAAGATGAACTCCTACGTCATCATCTCGGTGGGCGAGGACTTCCAGGAGGTCCTGGACGCCATCACCCGCGCTGAAGAGGATGACGAGATCAAGGTCATCATCTTCAAGGGCGCCGGCCGCTGTTTCTCCGCCGGCCAGGACCTGGGCAAGGTGGGTTTCGTGTACGGCTTCGGCACCAAGAAGGAAGATGCCCGCCCCAGCCAGCGGATCCGGCTGAAGATGGACCGGATGGGCATGGTGGACGGCTACAAGAGGTTCTTCTTCTGCTCCAAGCTGACCATCGCCCAGGTCCATGGCTACGCCCTCGAAGCAGGCCTGATGATCGCCATGATGTGCGACTTCTTCATCTGCTCTGACGACTGCAAGATGGGCTTCCCCGGCCAGCGGATCGGCTTCGCCGGCGGCGGCGAGCACTCCTTCGGCCACCTGATGATGACCGTCGGCATGCGCCGGGCCCTTGACCTCTACATCTCCGGCCGGCAGATAGACGGCAAGGAAGCCGAGCGCATCGGCCTGGCTGGCAAGTCGGTGCCGGCGGGCGAGCTGGAGGCCGAGGTCAAGAAGCTGGCCAAGGAGCTCTGCCTGATGCCGCGAGACGGCATCCGCATCGGCAAAGCCTGCCGCGAGCTCTTCTACGATCGCATGGGCCTGACCGACTCCTTCACCTACGGCTACATCACCCACACCCTGTTCACCAACGTGAAGCACGAGCCCGGCGAGTTCAACTTCTTCCGCGAGAGAAGGGAGAAGGGGGCCAGGGCTGCCTTCCACGAGAAGGACCAGATCCGGGAGGGGACCGTGAAGGGGGCCGCGAAGGGCAAGAAGCTGAAGTAGCCCGGGTATACGCGTCCTGTTCGAAGCAAGTGAGAACGGGGCAGGGCCTCAAGGCCCTGCCCCGTTGTTTTTGTGCGGGGGCCGCCCTCCCTAGATGCACCCTTTGAGCTTGGTGAACGTGGACGCCAGCCCCTCGGGGAGGACCCTGACGTCGGACAGCACCGGCATGAAGTTGGTGTCCCCTGACCATCGCGGCACGATGTGGGTATGGGCGTGATCGCTCAGGCCCGCGCCGGCCACCTTCCCCAGGTTGATGCCGATGTTGAAGCCGGCCGGGCGGAAGGTCGCGCGCAGGGCCCGGGTGCACTGCCGGACGATGCTGAAGTGGTCCAGCAGTTCGTCGTCGTCCATGTCCTCCAGCGTGGCGATGTGGCGGTACGGGGCTACCATCAGGTGCCCGGGGTTGTAGGGGTACTTGTTCAGGATGACGAAGTTCAGCCGGCCGCGGAACAGGATGAGGTTGCCCTCGTCGTCATCCTGCGCCGGCTTCTCGCAGAGGATGCACTCCGCGGGCTTGTCATTGAGGATGAACTCCATGCGCCACGGCGCCCAGATATGCTCCACGGGACCTCCTGCGTGTATTGTAGTCGTGCTCAGGTCGATAGTCAAAGGGCCGTCGGGGCCCGCCCCGCCCCTGCGGTGCGCGAATTTGATTTCGAAGGGCACGCTGCCTAGAATAGACTCATCAAGACGGTGCCGGTGGAGTGATCAGGCCATGCCCGGGAAGATAGGGAGCGGGCCCGGATGGCTCGGCAGGGCCAGGGTGCGCATCAAGCGTCTGCTGGGCATGAAGGTCATCCTTTGCGACACGTGCAAGTGGGACTGGCGCAGCGCCTGCCATCACCCCGAGCGCCCCAACGCCACTTCCTGCCCCGACTACGAAAAACGAGGTACGTAGCCGGCCGGCCTGTGTCCCCGCTCCGGCAGGTGGCGCCGGGGCCAGACCGCCCGCTCGAACGGACCGGAATTGCGCTGAAGGAGGAACATCAGCCATGGATGCCAGAGAGCCAGTGATCGTGAGCGCCGTGAGGACGGCCATCGGATCCTTCGGAGGGGCCATGAAGGACGTGGCCGCCGTGGACCTGGGCCGGACGGTTATCAAGGAGGCCCTGCGGCGGGCAAGCGTCAGGCCGGTGGCCCCGGAGTATGCCAGGGAGGTCAGGCCCGCCATATTGCGGGATGTCGAGAAGAGCGAGATCGAAGCCCGCTGCATGGACTGGGACCAGGCGCTCCAGCCGGTGTATATCGACGAGGTCATCATGGGCAATGTCCTGCAGTCGGGCCTGGGTCAGAATACCGGCCGGCAGGCCAGCATCAGGGCCGGGGTCCCGCAGGAGACCAATGTCACCACCGTCAACAAGGTCTGCGCGTCCGGCATGAAGGCGCTGGCGCTGGCGGCCCAGGCCATCCGGGCCGGGGACGCCGAGGCCATTCTGGCCGGCGGCATGGAGAGCATGACCAACGTGCCCTACGGGCTTCCAAAGGCGCGCTGGGGATATCGCATGGATGTCACCGGCAAGGGGGACGCCCTGGACCTGATGGTGTTCGACGGGCTCTGGGAGATTCTCTATGACTACCACATGGGCGTCACCGCGGAGAACATCGCCCGGGACTACAACATCTCCAGGCGGGAGCAGGATGAGGTGGGTGCGGAGAGCCATCACCGGGCGATGAAGGCCATCAAGGCGGGCATCTTCAAGCAGGAGATCGTCCCTGTGGAGATCGCTCAGAGGAAGGGGCCGCCCCTCTCGGTGGACACCGATGAGCGGCCCATGGACACGGACGTGGAGAAGATGGCCAAACTGGGCGCAGCCTTCGTCAAGGGGGGCACAGTGACCGCCGGGAACGCCTCGGGAATCAATGACGGGGCCGCCGCCCTGCTGGTCACCTCCAGGGAGTTTGCCGCCAGGCACGGGCTGAGGGTCAGGGGCTCGATCAGGGGCTATGCCTCCGGCGGCGTGGACCCCAAGTACATGGGCCTGGGCCCCATACCGGCCACGCGCAAGCTGCTCCGGAAGACGGGGCTGACCATGAAGGACATGGAGGTCATCGAGCTCAACGAGGCCTTCGCCTCACAGGCCATCGCCTGCCTGAAGGAGCTGGGCCTCCCGCGGTACGGGGAGAGCCAGGAGTTCAACGATCCCGGCTGCGACCGGGTCAACCCGCTCGGCTCGGGCATCTCCCTGGGGCACCCGCTGGGCTGCACCGGCGCCAGGATAGTGGTGACCCTGCTTCACGAGATGGAGCGGAGGGACGCCCGGCGGGGCCTGGCCACCCTGTGCATCGGCGGAGGGCAGGGCATGGCCATGGTTATTGAGCGGTAGGCGTTGCGGCGACTAAGAGAGAAGGGCGGACAGAAGTGTCCGCCCTTCTTGGCTGTTTGCGTCAGTGGCCGGCTGGCGGGCTTCTACGCAGGGCCGAAGAGCAGGCTGAGGATATCGCACGCAGAGCCGATGGTGGTCGCGGCGATGATTGCCAGCACCACTAGCGGAAGCCCCACTTTCACCAGTTTCATATGCGTTAGCCCCCTTTCTTCCGAGATTCTCAACTCAGGCCCGCAGGGCCTGCAGCCTCACAGAGGAAGCAGCCTGCTGTGCGCGCTGCGCGCTCAGGCTCCTATGAAGCCGGGACCTGGCCGGTGCCCAGTATGCTGATCGCGCACTCGCCTTTTACGCCGATGGTCAGCGCCAGTATGATGGCCAGCGCCACCAGCGGAATGGCTACCTTCACCAGCTTCTTGAACATCCCCCCTCCCTTCTCCAGGCAGTCTGGTCCTCTATCACAGAACTCGCCCAAAGCTTCAGACCGGAGATGCATGGGCAGAAGAATGGTCTCTGCCGATCCGCTGCACAGGGCACCCCCCAATCTGTGGCCTGGCCCGATATCATACTTTCGGCCTTCGCCGAAGTCAAGCAGACTTTACATAATACACCAGCGCGGTGCATCAGAGAAGACGGCCAGTGAGGTGGTCAGGCCGCTGCGCCTGTCCACCACTGGCACATGCGCCCCCCCCATGCGCCTGGCGCGCTGCCCAAACCGAAGCGGCCCCCAGAGTCCGGGGGCCGCCGGACCTGTCTCCGCGTCCAGCGGCGCGCAGTGTATTCTGCCCCTCTGCATCTATCAGGTTGACCAATCACCAGCCGCCGGTAACGCGTAAACTCGGCGGAGGGCCGCACCGGGGTGGTGCCCGGCAAGTGCTATCCTTTGGTGATACAGATATCCCCGAAGCAGCACTGGGTGGCAACAGTTGCCGCAGCCACGATGGCCAGCAGCACCAGGGGGAGTAGAACCTTGACGATCTTCATGAAGCCCTCCTTTCTGCAACCAGCAATATGGTTCGCATGCCCATGAGGCTAGCCCTGGCGGTGCAACCACTCAAGCCCCTCAAGCCCGATTCCGAGAGGAATGGGGATCAAACCGGCGGACTTGAATTCAAGTCCGCCGGCATCCCACTTCATCTGACATGTGCCCGGATGCCGAGATAGGACGATTGCCTGGCCATCCCCGGACGGGCAGGCGGCGGCTCTTCGGGTGGACGGCTGCCTCTCTACCCGATTTTGATCTCTGGCAGGTTAAGGGATATTGCCGGCAAGCAGCAGGCGACCGACATGACGGCCACTGCGGCTATGGCGGCCAGGACGAGCAACGGCAGGACGATTCTCTTGTACATTGACCCTCCTTCCATATTCCTTGTCAGGACCCTCGCCTGACGAGGCGCGAGACACACGCGCTAATGAGGGATCATCCCTCTCAGCCCTAAGGCCCGATGCAGATCTGCGGGATCTCAAGCTGCATTGCCGGTATGGAGCACATGGCTGCGATGGTCAGCGCTGCTACAACAGCCAGTACGGCCAGCGGGAGAAGTACCTTCTTGAACATGAGACCCTCCTTCTAAGATATGATTCGACCCACTATGGGCAACCTGTGCACAGGCAGGCCCGATTCCACTGATAGCCGCACTCCACTGCGGGTTCAAGCCGTGGGGAACCACGAGCAGGTGACATCGCTCGCGATGGTCAGGGCCGCTATTGCAGTGACCAGGAGCAGCGACAGGACCGCCTTCGCAAGCTTACGGTGCATCAGTCCCCCCCTTCTGTTGTGTGCCTGGGTGCAATGATACAAGATGACGCCAAGGTGAGTCAAGGGTTACGGGGGCGGTGGCCATTACACTTTCGTGTCAGAGGGGGTTTCAGAAGGCGATGTAGATGGACTTCGGCACACACCCGCCGGAGCCGGTCCCGCAGCCGATGGTCAGAGCGGCTATGACGGCCAGCAGCACCAACGGCAGTATCGTCCCGGCCATTCTCCTGTACATGATGACACCTCCTGCACGATAATCCAGGCCAGTATGATATCCAGTGCCCGGCGCGCCTGTCAAGAGGCTGGGGCCGGGCACGCAAAGGCTCGGGAACCGGATGCGGCCGCCGTCAGGCGGGCCCTACCTGTAATCGTAAAAGCCCTTGCCGGTCTTCCTCCCCAGGTGCCCGGCGGTGACCATCTTCTTCAGGATCACCGGCGGCGCGAACCGGGGGTCCTTCAGCTCCTCGTACATGGAGGCCATGATGTAGTAGATGGTGTCCAGCCCGATGAAGTCGGACAGCTCCAGCGGCCCCATGGGGTGATTGAACCCCAGCCTCATGGCCTTGTCGATGTCGTCCCTGGAGGCCAGGCCCTGCTCGTAGCAGCCGTACACGTAGGCCAGGTAGGCCACCCCCAGGCGGTTGGCCAGGAAGCCGGGGGTGTCCTGGCAGAGGACGGGCTGCTTGCCCAGGGACTTGCAGAAGGCCTGCCCCGCCTCCACGGCCTGCTCTGATGTGACCAGGGTCTTGACCACCTCCACCAGGTGCATGAGCGGCACCGGGCTGAAGAAGTGCAGCCCCATTACCTGGGCCGGCCTCCCGGTGACGACGGCCAGGTCCAGGATGGAGAGGCAGGACGTGTTGGAGGCCAGGAGGGCGCCGGGGGGGCAGGCCCGGTCCAGGCCCGCGAAGACCTTCTTCTTCTCATCCATGTTCTCGATGGCCGCCTCTATCACCAGGTCGCGGTCCCCGAAGTCCTCCATGCTGAGAGTGCCCCTGATCCGCCCCAGGATGGAGTCCTTCTCCTGCTCGGTTATTCGCCCCTTCCTGACCCCGCGCTCCATGGACGTTCTGATGCCGCCGAGTCCCTTGTCCAGGAACTCCTGCTTGATGTCCAGCGTCACCACATCGTACCCGGCCCGGGCGCAGACCTCGGTGATGCCTGCGCCCATGAGGCCGCAACCGACTACGCCGACCTTCTTGATCTCCATGTCGTTGTCTCCCTCCTGTGTCCTGGCGCCCGGAGGCGCCGCCGGCGGGCTACTGGCCCTTGAGGTTGGCCTTCCTCTTCTCCAGGAACGCCGCCCGGGCCTCGGCATGGTCCTCCGTGGGGGTGCAGGCGTCCTCGAGCCTGGTCTCGTACCTCAGGCCTTCCTCCAGGGCCATGTCGATGCCCTTCATCATGGCCTCTTTGGCCGCTCTGACGGCTATGGGGGGTATCTCGCAGAGCCGCCGGGCCCACTGCTCGGCGGCGGGCATCACCTGGTCCCGCGGCACCACCTTGTTCACCAGCCCGATGCGCAGGGCCTCCTGGGCGTTGATGCGCTCGGCCATGAGCACCATCTCGGCGGCCTTGGCCATGCCGATCAGGCGCGGCAGCCTCTGGGTGCCGCCCCACCCGGGGATGATCCCCAGGGTGACCTCGGGGAAGCTGAATATGGCGTTCTCGGCCGCCACCCGGAAGTCGCAGCCCAGGGCCACCTCCAGGCCCCCGCCCATGGCATGCCCGTTGATGGCGGCGATGACGGGCTTCCACAGCTCCAGCCCGCGGAACAGGGTGGGCGACACCCGCCACCACTCATTGCGGATCTGGTGCAGCACCGGCAGCATCTCTCCGATGTCCGCCCCGACGCAGAAGGCCCGGTCCCCGCTCCCGGTGATGATGGCCACCCACAGCTCGCTGTCGTCCCGGAAATCGACCAGGGCCTGGCTCATCTCCTGGAAGGTCTGCGGATCGATGGCGTTGAGCGCCTGGGGCCGGTCTATCGTCATGTAGGCGATCCTGCCCCTCTTTTCGTACAGGAATCCCATGTTTAGTCCTCCTTCTGTCTTTGTTGATATGGAGTCAGCCGGGCCCGCGGGGCCCGGCGCAAGTGGCACTGCCGGAAGGACCGGCCGGGGGAAGCGCCTCGGTGAACAAGGCTCAGGCCTTCACCTTCGCAGTATTGGCGGGAAAGCTGTGGCTGAGGGCGCGGAGCGTTACCTGGCCGTCAAGCCGGGCCTCTTTGGCGTAGGTCTTCACGATCTGCCACAGGCCCTGCCTGGTGAGCCGCTCGCCCAGCCGGTTGAGAAAGAGCGCCCTCTGGGACTTGTCGTGTACCATCTGCGGCCGGGACTCGTTCAGGTACTTCTTCAACGCGGGCACGTGCTTGATGGCCACGGTGGCGCCGCGCTGCCTGGCGTCCTTGATGGCGAATGAGGCGGTGTCCCCATTGAGGCGGACGTCGTCGATGTCCAGCGACATCATGTCGCTTATGCGCATGCCGCTGGCGTACAGGAGCTCGAGCATGGCCTTGTCCCGCTTGGCTTCAGGCGTCGGATACCGGTCGGGCTGCCGCAGCAGGTCCCGGACCAGGTCATCCGAGAGGCGGTGCGGGGAGTTCTTGGCCACCTTCGGAGAGCCCACGTCCTCTATGGGGGCGCTGGCTATGGCCCCCGACTTCTCGAGGAACTTGAACAGCGTTTTGGCCGACGCGGTCTTCCGGGCCACGGTGGTCAGCGCGTACCCTCTGCTCTTCAGGTCGGTAACGTATCCCAGCACCAGGTCGCGGGTCACATCCGGCCAGCGCTGCAGGCCCTTTTCCTGAAAGAAGTCCGTCATCTGCAGGAGATCGTTCCTGTAGGCGGCGACGGTGTTGCTCGAAAACCTCTTCTCCGTGGACAACTGCTGCAGGAAGGCCTCGATCTGTTGTCTCATTCAATGGTCTCCTGATGAAGGAAGTAGGCTGGAAAACACAACCATTCTAGACATAAGGAATGGCGCAGTCAATGCCGGGGGTGTAAAATCTCTCTCGTGGAGATGGAGGCCGGCCGCCTCAAACAGCAGCTCGAGGCCCTCCCCTCGCGGCCGGGGGTGTATCTCTTCAAGGATGCTGCCGACGTCATCCTCTACGTTGGCAAGGCGTCCAGCCTGCGCCAGCGGGTGGGCTCGTATTTCGGCGCCGCCAGGGGCCTGTCCGCGAAGGCCGCCAGGATGGTGGAGCGGGTGTCCAACCTGGACTACTACGTGACGGCGTCGGAGCAGGAGGCCATCCTCCTGGAGTGCGTCCTGATCAAGAAGCATCGCCCGCACTACAACGTCCGTCTCAAGGACGACAAGACCTATCCCTATCTCAAGGTGACGGTCAATGAAGACTGGCCCCGGGCGCACCTGACCCGGCGGATGGTCCGGGACGGGGCCCGGTACTTCGGGCCCTTCGCCAGCGCCGCCGCGGTCCACACCACCGTGGCGCTGCTGGAGAGGGTCTTCCGCCTGCGCTCATGCCGCAAGGCCATCACCGGGCAGGAACGCCGGCCGTGCCTGGAGTACCACATCAACCGTTGTTCCGGGCCCTGCGTGGGGGCCGTGACCAGGGAGGAGTACCGGGAGGCGGTCCGTCAGGCGGTCCTGCTCCTGGAAGGGAGGCAGGGCTCGGTATTGAAGGGGCTGCGGACGGCGATGGCCGGCGCCGCGCAAAGGATGGAGTACGAGAAGGCGGCCCTGGTGCGCGATCAGATCAGGGCCGTGGAAGCGGTGGTGGAGAAGCAGAAGATCGCCGGGGCGCAGGGGGATCTGGATGCGGTGGCCTTCGTTCAGGACCAGGACCGGGCCGCGGTGCTGGTCTTCCAGGTGCGCCAGGGCAGGCTGACGGGGCGCGAGTGCTTCACCCTGGACGGGACCCGGGACGAGGAGCCGTCCCGGATCATGACCGGCTTCGTGCAGCAGTACTACAGCTCGGCGGAGTGCGTCCCGAGGCGGGTCCTGCTGCAGTACCCGCTGGAGGAAACGCCGGTCATACAGGGATGGCTGGAGGGCAGGAGAGGGGGCCGGGTGGAGCTGCGGGTGCCTCGCAGGGGGTGGGGCAGGGACCTGGTGGCCATGGTGGCCGACAATGCGCGGGGGGCCATGGAGCTGGGCCGGATCAGGTCGGCGGCGGACCCGGGCATGGTGGCGGCTGCGCTGGAGGACCTGCGGAGGGAGCTGTCCCTCCCGGCACTCCCCCGAAGGCTGGAGTGCTACGACATCTCCAATGTGCAGGGGACATCCGCTGTGGGCAGCATGGTGGTCCTCGAGGACGGGGCCCCGCGGAAGTCGCAGTACCGGCGCTTCAGGATCAGGACGGTGGAGGGCGCCGACGACTGCGCCATGATCGGCGAGGTGTTGCGGCGGCGTTTCAAGAGGGCCTCGACGGATGACGGGGCGGGCGGCGCCTGGGCCCCCCTGCCGGCCCTGGTGCTGATCGACGGGGGCCGCGGGCAGCTGAATGCGGCCCTCCAGGCCATGAAGGAGGCCGGCGTCGGCGGCGTTCCCGCCGCCAGCATAGCCAAGGAGGAGGAACTGGTGTTCCTGCCGGGGCGGGGAGAGCCCCTGAGGCTGCCCCGGGAATCGGCTGCCCTGCACCTCCTGCAGAGGGCCAGGGACGAGGCTCACCGCTTCGCCGTGGGCTACTACCGGAAGGTGCACCTGAAGCGCTCCTTCGCCTCGTCGCTGGACGGCATACCCGGCCTCGGCCCCGGGCGCAGGAGGGCTCTTATCAGGGCCTTCGGCTCGGTGGACCGCATCAGGCGGGCCACCGTAGAGGAGTTGGGCTCCGTCCGGGGCATGAACAAGACCGTGGCCAGGAGGTTGAAGGACAGCCTCTGAGGGCGGCGGCCGCAACGCCGGCGGGTGCCGCACAGGCGGGCGCGTGCAGTTGCATTCCCAAGGGCGTTTGTGATAAATTAGCGCTAAACACGGCTCGTGAGCAGAGTGGGTGTTCCCCACTCTTTTTGGTTGTTGGATGATGTGAGCATGACTGGCGGTGGACGAAGAACTGAAGGGCTGGTGAGAAGGTGAAGACCGAGTTCGTTATTGCTCTTACCCAGCTGGCGGCCGAGAGGAACCTGCCGAAGGAAGTCATCCTCAGGACCATGGAGTCGGCCCTGGTCCCCATCTTCCAGAAGACCAGTTTCGCCAAGGACCAGGAGATCTGGGTCAGGATCTCCTCGCAGACCGGCGAGGTCAAGGTGTTCACCCGGAAGACCGTGGTGAAGCGGCGCCGGGACCCGCGCCTGGAGATGCTCCTCTCCGAGGCCAGGAAGCACAAGCCCGAAGCCCAGGTGGGTGATGTCCTGGAGGTGGAGGCAACGCCGGAGGACGCCGGGCGGATCGCCGCCCAGACCGCCAAGCAGGTCATCCTGCAGCGGCTACGCGAGGCGGAGCGCGATGCCATCTACGGGGAGTATGTTGACAAAGAGGGAGACATTGTCAGCGGCGTGGTGCACGCCGTGGAGGCCAAGCATGTCTCCATCGACCTGGGCAAGGCGGAGGGCATCCTCCAGTCAACCGAGCAGATGGTTGCGGACCACTACCGCATCGGGCAGCGGCTGAAGCTGTACCTGCTGAAGGTCCAGCGCACTGCGAGGGGGACCCAGCTCATGCTGTCGCGGACCCACCAGGGCCTGCTGCGTCGCCTTTTTGAGCTGGAGGTCCCCGAGATCTTCAACCGCACGGTGGAGATCAAGTCCGTTGCCCGGGAGCCGGGGGTGCGCAGCAAGGTGGCCGTGGTCGCCAGCCAGGAGGGCGTCGACGCGGTCGGCTCCTGCCTGGGCTTGCGCAGTATCCGGATCCAGAACATAACCAAGGAGCTGGGCGGAGAGAAGATCGACGTCATCCAGTGGCATCCCGATCCCGCCGTCTTCATCGGCAACGCCCTCAGCCCGGCGATCACCACCAGCGTTGAGGTCAGCGGCGACGAGAAGAGCGCCAGCGTGGTGGTGCCGGACAGGCAGCTGTCCCTGGCCATAGGCAAGGGCGGGCAGAACGCCCGGCTGGCGGCCAGGCTCACCGGCTGGAGGATTGACATAAAGAGCACATCGATGGTTGAAGCTGCGGCTCCCCCGAAGGCCGAAGAGGTGCCCGGGGCCGAGGAGGCGGTGGTGGTGGCAGAGGTGGCAGAGGCGGTGGAGGCGGCGGCCGAAGCCGTGGCCGCGGTGGAGGCGGTGGAGGCGCTGGCCGGGCCGGCAGAGGCTCCGGCGGTGGAAGCCGGGGAGCCCCCGCCTGTCGTGGAGGAGGTCAAGCCAGCCCCCGTGCAGGCCAGGCCGGCGCCCAGGGCCAGGCCGGAGGAAGCAGCCCCGCCCCAGGAGGAGGCCGCGCCCAGGACCCTTACCTTCGAGGAGGTACTCTCCCAGCTGGAGGCCATACCGGAGCGCCGCGGGCGGCCCCGCCGTGTTGTCGATGACAAGATAGGCATAGTCATCGACAACAAGCCCAAGAAGGGCAAGAAGACGGGTCAGGCTGACGAGGAGCCGGGGGTGAAGCCCAAGGCCAAGAAGGCGGCCAAGCGCCGCGTTACCGTTGAGGACGAGGACCTCATGGACGATGACGACCTGGCTGGGGACGACCTGGCCGGGGACGACCTGATTGAGGATGAGGGGTTTGAGGAAGAGGGGTTTGAGGAAGACCAGTAGCGCGGCCGGGCCCGCAATCCGCCGTCACGTCCCGGAGAGGACCTGTGTGGGCTGTCGCGAGGTGAAGCCGAAGCGGGAGCTGGTGAGGCTTGTATGCGGCCCGGGGGGTGTGGTGGAAGTGGACTTGTCGGGCCGCCGGCCGGGCAGGGGGGCCTACCTGTGCTGCGCGCCGGAGTGCTGGCAGAAGGGGGTCAACAGAGGGAAGCTGGAGCATGCCCTGCGAAGCAGGCTCAGCGTCGAAGACAGGGCCAGACTCATGGAGATGGGAGGGGCGATCACGATCAGGGAGTCCAGGGATGAGTCGGACCGGATGGGAGAGGTCAGGTAATGGCCAAGAGCACCGCAAACCAGGGCCCGCCCTCTGAAGGCGAGCGCCGGATCGAGCTGCCTCCAACGATAACGGTCAAACAGCTGGCTGAGGCGCTGGGCATCAGCGGGGTTGAGGTGATCAAGCAGCTGATGCAGAACGGCGTCATGGCCGGCATCAATCAGTCCATCGACTACGTTACGGCAGCCATCATCGCCGCGGACTTGGGCTACGAAGTCACCGAGAAGGCCGAAGCAGAGGTGGAGGCGGCGGTCTGCGAAGAAGACCGGGCCGGTATGCAGCCCCGGCCGCCGGTGGTCACGGTCATGGGCCACATCGACCATGGCAAGACCCGGCTGCTGGACGCCATCCGCCAGACGAACGTGATAGCCTCTGAGGCCGGCGGCATCACCCAGCACATCGGCGCTTACCAGGTGGAGGTCCAGGGGAGGAAGATCACCTTCCTGGACACCCCGGGCCACGAGGCCTTCACGGCCATGCGGGCCAGGGGGGCCAGGGTCACCGATGTGGCGGTGCTGGTGGTGGCAGTGGATGACGGGGTCATGCCGCAGACGCTGGAGGCCGTGGACCATGCCAAGGCGGCCGGCGTGGCCATTGTGGTGGCCCTGAACAAGATCGACAAGCCAGGCGTCAACCTGGACCGGGTCAAGCAGCAGCTGGCCGAGGTGGGGCTGGTGGTGGAGGAGTGGGGAGGCAACACCGTCTGCGTCCCCATCTCGGCCAAGATGAAGAAGGGCATCACCGACCTCCTGGAGAGCATCCTGGTGGTAGCCGAGATGCTGGAGCTGGAGGCCAACCCCGACTGCGCCGCCGCCGGGGTGGTCATCGAGGCCGGCCTGGACAAGAACAAGGGCCCCATGGCCACCGTGCTGGTGGAGCGGGGGACGCTGAAGCCGGGCGATGCCCTGGTGGTGGGCGAGACGTGGGGCAAGGTGAAGGCCATGTTCAACGACGCCGGGAAGCGTGTTAAGAAGGCCGGGCCGGCGACGCCGGTGAAGATACTGGGCCTCTCCGGCGCTCCCCAGGCGGGCGATACCCTGGTGGTGGCTCCCAGCGATCGGGACGCGCGGGCCACCGCCCAGAAGCGGCTCATGGAGAGGCAGCAGAAGATCATCCGGCCGGTGAGGCCGGTGAAGCTGGACGACGTGTATGCCCAGATCAAGGCGGGCCAGGCCAAGGAGCTGAACTTGATCCTGAAGACCGACGTTCAGGGGAGCATCGAGCCCATCAAGGACTCCATAGAGCGCCTGGGGGCCGAGGGCATCAACGTCAGGATCATTCATACCGGGGCCGGCAATATCACCGAGGGCGACGTTCTGCTGGCGCTGGCCTCCAAGGGCGTCATCATAGGCTTCCACACCACCCCCACCGTCGGCGCCCAGCGCATGGCGGAGGCCGAGGGGGTGGACATCCGCTTGTACGACATCATCTACAACCTGATCGAGGACATCGAGCGGGCGGTGAAGGGCTTGAAGGAGCCCGAGTATGTCGAGGTGGTGGAGGCCCGGGCCGAGGTCAGGGCGGTCTTCTCCGCCGGCAAGAAGGACAAGGCGGCCGGGTTGATAGTCAGCGAAGGGAAGCTGCGGCGCGACGCCCTGGTCAAGGTCATCCGCAAGGGGCAGGTGGTCCACCAGGGGAAGATCGCCGGCCTCAGGCGGTTCAAGGACGATGTCAAGGAAGTGGCCACCGGCACCGAGTGCGGCCTGGCGCTGGAGGGATTCAACGCCTTCGAGCCGGGCGATATCATTGAGGCCTATCGGAGAGAGAAGGTAGGATGAGCCGGCGCACTGAGCGCTTGAATCATCTGATCCGTCAGGAGATCACCGATCTGCTCCAGCGCGAAGCCAAGGACCCCCGCCTGGCCGTCATGGTCAGCGTTACCCGGGTCGCCGTTTCCGCCGACCTGCACCATGCCAGGGTCTATGTCAGCGTCATGGGCACGGAGGAAGAGAAGAAGGGCCTGGTGGAAGGCCTGCATGCCGCCTCCGGCTTCCTCCGGCGGGAGCTGGCCGGACGGCTGACCCTGCGCCATACCCCCGAGCTGAGCTTCGTCTATGACGACACCATGGAGCAGGCGGGGAAGGTCATCCATCTGATAGACCAGGTCAGGGCCAGCGAATCCGCGACGCGGGAGACGGGTGAGCGTTGACGGGATCCTCAACGTCCTCAAGCCGGCCGGCAAGACCTCCTTTGCAGTAGTCTCGCTGGTGCGCCGCTGGAGCGGGGAGCGCCGCGTGGGCCATGCCGGGACACTGGACCCAGATGCCACCGGAGTACTGGTCGTCTGCCTGGGCCAGGCCACGCGCATCGTGGAGTACCTGGCCAGGGCTACCAAGTCCTACCGGGCCGAAATCGAGCTGGGGGTGACCACCGACACGTATGACGCGGCGGGCACGGTGGTCGGCAGGTGCGACCCTTCTGCGGTCCGGGAGGACCGGGTGCGGGAGGTGCTGGGCGTGTTTCGTGGCATCCTGGCCCAGGTGCCGCCCATGCACAGCGCCGTTCACTACAGGGGGAAGAGGCTCTACGAGCTGGCCCGCAGGGGGCTGGAAGTGGACCGGGAGCCCCGCCGAGTGGAGGTCTTCCGCCTGGAGTTGCTGGAGTGGCGCCCGCCGGGGATCACCATTGAGGTGGACTGCAGCGGGGGCACCTATATCCGATCGCTGGCCCATGACATCGGGCTGGCCCTGGGCTGCGGCGCCCATCTTCGGAAGCTGGTGCGGCTCAGGAGCGAGCCCTTTCACATTGACGGCGCTACTCCCCTGGAGTCCCTGGAGGCGGCCTTCTCCGGCGATGGCTGGCGGGCCTGCCTGCACCCCATGGACGAGGTGCTGCTGCACTGGCCGGCGGCCATCCTGGACAGCCGGTTGGAGGCCATGGTCGGGAGTGGGGTGGATGTGGAACTGTACTTCGCCGGGGACGGCGGACCTGCGGGCTGCCGCTGCCGCGCCTACTCCCCGGATGGCCGCTTCCTGGCGGTCCTGACCAGGACCGAAGCCGGGCTCTGGCACCCGGAGAAGGTGTTCAATGCCTGCAACCGCTCCTCCGGAGAGAAGGGCCCGCCCTGCTCTTCCAGCCAGGAATGAGTAGAGGGCGGGTGGCCCCGCCCTCGAAGAGTCCTCTAGTACCGGGCGGCGCTGGGCCTGACCCGGTCGTAGCACTCCCGGCAATACACCGGCCTGCCGTTTCTGGGTTCGAAGGGCAGTTCCGTTGCCTGGCCGCACTGAGCGCACGTTGCGGGGTACATCTGCCGCCGGGGCTGGGAATAGCCGGAGGAGGAGCTGCTGCTCCTGGCCTTCCTCGTGGCCCGGCACAGCTGGCAGCGCTTGGGGTCGTTGGTGTATCCCTTGCTGGCGAAGAACTCCTGCTCAGCGACGGTGAAGATGAAATCAGCGGCGCAGTCGGAGCACTTCAGGGGTCTGTCTGCGAAGCTCACGTGATGACCTCCTTTCTTGGCATACTTGGCTAGAGTGGCGGTCATCCAGAGCCCGTCGCAGCGCCTTTGGGGGGCTTACAGACTATTGACAACCTGAACTTTGACCAGTGATCTCATCATAGCATGCCGCCGCCGCGCGGGCAAGTGGAGCCGTCGAAGACGGGTGTCAGCGAGTGGATCAACTGCGATATGGTTGCCGGGGGCGATGGTGGGGCGGCCTCCCAGGGGCCACCCAAGGCCGCGGTGCGGGGTGGGCAAAGAGAAAGGGGAGGGCCCCGGGGCCCTCCCCTTTCGGTCAGCCGTTGATCTGTTCTCTGGTCCGCCTGCCGGCTCTAGGCTACCTTCCAGCCGCCGTTGGCCACTACCTGGGCCTGGGTGCTCCAGCCGTAGGAGTTGCCGGAGAAGACCCACCAGTAGTAGACCTTGCCGCTGTCGGCAAAGCCGGCGGCGGTGTACTGCGTCACGTTGCCCAGCTCCTTCCAGACCTTTCTCACGCTGCCGTTCGACTGCGTGATGGTCAGGCTGGGGCTGGTGCTCACCACCAGGAAGTACTTGGTGGCCCCGGTGGACGGGCTCCACTTGAAGGTG
>CAZBJX010000001.1:89472-174722 GCA_964492335.1 uncultured Dehalococcoidia bacterium
GCTCACCACCAGGAAGTACTTGGTGGCCCCGGTGGACGGGCTCCACTTGAAGGTGGCCGACGTCCCGGACCGCCGGGCGCCGTTGGCCGGCGAGACCAGGCTCGGGGCGGCGGGCTTGGTGGTGATAGTGGTGGTGGTGCCGCCCGATGTGCTGGTGGAAGACGCTGCCGTCCCGCTGCTGTTGCTGACGAATTTCCAGCCGCCGTTGGCCACTACCTGGGCCTGGGTGCTCCAGCCGTAGGAGTTGCCGGAGAAGACCCACCAGTAGTAGACCTTGCCGCTGTCGGCAAAGCCGGCGGCGGTGTACTGCGTCACGTTGCCCAGCTCCTTCCAGACCTTTCTCACGCTGCCGTTCGACTGCGTGATGGTCAGGCTGGGGCTGGTGCTCACCACCAGGAAGTACTTGGTGGCCCCGGTGGACGGGCTCCACTTGAAGGTGACCGATGTCCCGGGGTTGCCGGCGCCGTTGGATGGCGAGTCCAGGCTCGGGGCGGCGGGCCTGGTGGTGATGGTGGTGCTGCCGCCGGAATTGCTGCCGGAGTCCGTGTCCGGGGTGTGCGTGCTGCCGGAATTGCTGCCGGAGTCCGTGTCCGGGGTGTGCGTGCTGCCGGAATTGCTGCCGGAGTCCGTGTCCGGGGTGTACGTGCCGCCGGAATTGCTGCCGGAGTCCGTGTCCGGGGTGTACGTGCCGCCGGAATTGCTCCCGGAAGGCGCTGCCGTCCCGTACCAGTTGTCGTAGACGTACATGTTGTACTTGGACATGGCGGCCGAGCTGCCCCAGGCGCTGCCGCCGCTTGCCAGCAGGGTGAAGGCGGCGTTGGGTGCTGTCTCGGAGCACAGCCCGGAGCGGGTGGTCTTCTTGGTCCAGTTGTTGTAGACCCGGCATTCCCTGGCCGGGATCCCCCTGACCCCCACGTTGGGGTGACCGCCGTTGGCGCTGAAGGTGTTGTGGTGGACCATCAGGGTGCCTCCGGCGCTGGGAGACGCGCTGGCGCCGGCGCCGTGGCAATCAATCTGGTGGTTGTAGTAGAGCTTGCCGCTGATGTAGTAGATGGAGTCGCCGAAGTCGCAGTACCGCACCTCGTAGTTGTTGTAGCCGGCCTGGCCCATGATGTGGTGCCGGCACGCCCTGAAGATGCAGTGCTCGACCAGGTAGCTGCAGCCGCCTTCCTCGCTGATCCCGTAGCCGAACCCGTGCTTCTGCATATTGTGGATGTAGCAGTGGTGGATCCAGTGGCGGCCATTGGAGCTGTCATCGTTCCATGCCATGCCCCCGCCGAAGAAGTAGATGCCTCCCTCGGCGAACTCGCCTATGTCGCAGTTCTCTATCTCAATGCGCTTGGCGCCCCTCAGTCCCCTGAGGGCGCAGTTTCTGGGCCCTGACGTGGCGGCCACGCCCCCCGGCCCTTCAAAGACGACCCCCGAGACAACGCAGTTCGAGGACAGCCAGAGTATGGGGCACATGAAGGAGCCCGCCCTGAAGGTGGTCTTGATCTTGCCGCCCGTCGCTCCGTTCTCTCCGCGGTTGGAGGCCAGGGCAACGCCCGGCTTCAGGGTCTTGGCGTATTCGGATGAGAGGGTGATGACGGCCCCGCCCCTGATCCAGATGACCTGGCCCGACGTGGCCCGATTGATGGCGTCGGTCAGCTCGCCGGCCGTGGAAACCACGTAGTTCGCCGAGGACTGGGAGTAGCCATGGCTGGACCGGAATCCCTGGCCGCCGCCCGTGGGGTTGCTTGAGGTGCCGGCGCCGGCGCCGTACTGGGTGGCCCCCTGGACCGCCGGGCCCCGGACAAACGGGACGGCGATCAGGGCTGCCAGGATGGCGAAGGCCGCTACGATACAGGCAACTGCCTTGTGTCTTGCCAACATGTTTGTCAGTCTCCTTTGCTTAAGTAGCGTTCCCCGATTGGCTCTACGGGGCCCCGGCGGCGCTGCCCGTGATTATGTATCACGCGGGAGCGCGGGCTTGCCGGGTGCTCGTGAGCGGGACCCAGCCGGGTCAATCACCAAATGCCAACAGGATCTCTGTGCCAGGCATCTGCGTGGGGCTGGGTGTATCAGGGTGTGATGCTGCATGTTGTCTGGGGTTCAGAGCGCCCGGGGCGGAGCGCGGCTGCGGATGATCCTGACATTGGGGGTGGAGTAGGAGTGTTGTTTGTTCTGAGGGAGAGTGCAGAGGCGGTGGGTCGAGGTGGGGTCCAGGAGGGCCGAGTTCAGGACCTCCACTGCCGGCCGGTAGCGGAGGACCCGTTGCCACATTGGCAGGAAGAGGCGCTCCGCGAAAGCCTCGACTGCGGGGTCGCAGAAGAACGTAGCCAGGACCAGGGCCAGCGTGGCGCTGATGCTGGAGTAGCAGCCCATGGCCACCACGGCCCCGGTGGCGGCGGCGGTCTGAAAGCAGAGAGAAAGGCTCCTGCTTATCGCTGACTCAGGCCTGGATCTCCATTCCATAGTCTGTCTATTATGACGCCGACGTGGCCCGTCTGGTTCCCCTTCGGACAGGCCCTGGCGAAGGTCCTCACCATTATACCCACCCTGGCAAGGGGGGTTGTCTCCCGCCATGCGGACAGATGGGCGCCCTCCATGCCGTGGTCGCCTTGGGGTTGCGCCGCCTGGCCCCGGGCGGCGGCGATACCCTCCCGTTTCGCCCGCTCCCGGCACCGGCCAGGTGACTCTGTTAAAGATGCCACGACAGTCTACCACGGTGGAAATCCGGGTGGCAAATTGGGGGGGGAGGCCGATGGAGTACACTATGAGGTAGCCCAGGTGGAGGGATCAGGCAGGATGTCACCGGCCATTCAGATCCGCGGCTTGCGGAAGACCTACGTCGTCACCCGGCAGGCAGCCGGCGCCAGGGCGGCGCTGATGGACCTGGTGCGGCGGCGAAGGCAGGAGGTCCGCGCCGTGGACGGGATCTCCTTCGATGTGGCATCAGGCGAGATCGTGGGGTTCCTGGGCCCCAACGGCGCCGGCAAGACCACCACGCTCAAGATGCTCTCCGGGGTGCTGCACCCCACGGCGGGCGAGGTCACCGTTCTGGGCCGGGTCCCCTGGAAGAGGGAGAAGGCGCTTCTGAGGCAGATCACGCTGGTCATGGGCCAGCGCAACCAGTTGGTATGGGATATCCCCGCCATCCACTCCTTCGAGTTGAACCGGGCCGTCTACCGCATCCCGCAGGAGGACTACCGCCGCATGCTGGGCGAGCTGACAGAGCTGCTGGACCTGGGGCCGCTGCTGAAGAAGCCGGTGCGCAACCTGTCGCTGGGTGAGCGGATGAAGTGCGAGATCGCGGCCGCCCTGCTGCACCGGCCCCGCGTGGTATTCCTGGATGAGCCGACCATCGGGCTGGATGTGACCATGCAGCGGCGGATACGCGCCTTCATCGCCGAATACAACCGGCGCTTCGGGGCCACCGTCCTGCTCACCAGCCACTACATGGCTGATGTGGAGGTGCTGTGCCGGCGGGTGGTGGTCATCCACCACGGCCGGCTGCTCTTCGACGGCGACCTGTCGGTCCTGGTGCAGCGCTTCACGGAGCACAAGACCATCGTGGTGAAGCTGGGCGAGTGCCAGGCGGACCTGGGGGACTACGGGGAGGTGGTCTCCTGCTCGGACGGCCAGACCAAGCTCCGGGTGCCCCGGAGCCAGACGGCCCAGATCACCGGGCGGATCCTGGCCGATCTGCCTGTCACCGATCTGCTCGTCGAGGACCCGCCCATCGAGGAGGTCATCGAGAGGGTCTTCGCCCGGGGGAGCCGATGAGAGGCATGGCCCGGCTCTACGTCCAGCAGTTCCGGACAACGCTGGCCATGCTGTTCCAGTACCGGGCCTCGCTGCTCATCTGGATGATCGGGCACGTGATGGAGCCGCTGGTCTACCTCATCGTGTGGTCGGTGGTGGCCAGCGGCGGGGGCGAGAGCGTCGGCGACTACGCGAAGAGGGACTTCGCCGCCTATTTCATCGTGCTGATGCTGGTCAACCACGTGACCTACACATGGTTCATGTATGAGCTGGAGTACCGCATCCGGCACGGGGCCCTCTCCTTCGAGCTGCTGCGGCCGGTGCACCCCATACACTGGGACTTCGCCGACAACGTGTCCACCAAGATAATCACCATGCCCTTCATCCTGGGCGTCGCCGGCCTGCTGGCGCTGCTCTTCCGCCCGGCCCTGTCCCTGGAGTTGTGGGCCATGGCCCTGTTCGTCCCAGCCCTGGGGCTGGCCTTCATCGTGCGCTTCCTGCTGGAGTGGACGCTGGGCCAGGCGGCCTTCTGGACCACCCGGGTCGGCGCCATCAACCAGACCTACTTTGTCCTGCTGCTGTTTCTCTCCGGCCAGATCGCGCCTGTCAGCCTCCTGCCCCGTGCAGTCCAGGTGGTGGCCACGGTGCTGCCCTTCCGGGCCATGGTGGGCTTCCCCGTGGAGCTGCTGCTGGGCCGCATGACTCCGGGCGAGGCCCTGATGGGGCTGGGAATCCAGGTGGCCTGGGTGGTGATCGGGCTGGCCCTGCTGCGGGTGGTGTGGCGGGCGGGGCTGCGCGTCTATTCGGCGGTGGGCGCATGAACCACCTCCGGCTGCTGGCGGCGTTCTTCCGGGTCAGCCTCAAGGGCGAGCTGGCCTACCGGGCCAACTTCTTCGTCCAGCTGTTCCAGTCGCTGCTTGACCTGGGCATGTCGCTGGGCGGGCTGGCGGTGGTCTTCTCCTTCACCGATACCCTGGGCGGCTGGCGGCCGGACGAGGTGCTGGCCCTTGTGGGGGTCTACTTCCTTGTCGGCGGGGTGATCGGCCTGATGGTCCAGCCGGGCATGGAGGAGTTCATTGAGTCGGTGCGCGATGGCACGCTGGACTTCGTCCTGACCAAGCCGGAGGACGCCCAGTTCCTGATCACCATCTGGCGGGCCGACGTCTGGAAGATCATCGATGTTCTGATGGGGGTCATCGTCCTGGGCGCCGCGCTGGCGCGGCTGGGCGGGAGCATCGGGCCGGGGGAGGCGGCGGTGTTCGTCCTCATGCTGGTGGCCGGCGGGTTCATCATCTACAGCTTCTGGCTGGTCCTGGCCACGCTCTCCTTCTGGTTCGTTCGCGTGGAGAACATCCTGGTGATCTTCCAGAGCATGTACGAGGCCGGCCGGTGGCCCATCAGCCTCTACCCCGGCTGGTTGCGCTACGGGCTGACCTTCGTGGTCCCGGTGGCCTTCGCCACCACGGTCCCTGCAGAAGCCCTGACCAGCCGGCTGAGCGGGTGGACCATGGCGGGCGCGGTGGCGCTGGCCGCCGCGCTGCTGGTGGCCTCTCGGGCCTTCTGGCGCCTGGGGCTGCGGCGGTACTCCGGGACGTCGGCCTAGCGCCCGGACGAGCGCTGCCGCTGCCGGGCACCGGAGAGGGCCGGTGCGCCCCGCGGGCCATTTGACCCGCCGTGCATGCCTGTGCTACAAATTGTATTTCACGCGACTGATGTTCGTTGAGGAGGTGTGATGGCCAAGATCTACCGGGAGAAGGATGCCAAGTTGGAGCTGTTGAAGGGCAAGACCATCGGCATCATCGGCTACGGCAGCCAGGGCAACGCGCATGCCAACAACCTGAGGGATAGCGGCTGCCAGGTCATGGTGGCGGAAGCGCCCGGGAGCCCGGGCTGGAAGGCGGCGGTCAAGGACGGCTTCGAGGTGGCCGCGGCGGACAAGGTATCCAAGGCCGCGGACGTCATCGTCATGCTGGTGCCGGACAACCTCCAGCCGAAGGTGTACCGGGAGTCCGTCGAGAAGAACCTGACCCGGGGCAAGATGCTGATGTTCGCCCACGGCTTCAATATCCACTATTCCCAGATCGTGCCTCCGGCAAACGTGGATGTTACCATGATCGCGCCCAAGAGCCCCGGCCGGATGCTGCGCCAGCTCTACACGGAGGGGAAGGGCCCCCCGGCGCTGGTGGCGGTGGAGCAGGATGCCACGGGCAAGGCCAGGGCCATCGCGCTGGCCTATGCCAGGGGGATAGGCGTGGCCCGGGCCGGCGTTATCGAGACCACCTTCGCTGAGGAGACGGAGACCGACCTCTTCGGCGAGCAGGTCATCCTGTGCGGCGGCGTCTCGGCGCTGATCAAGACCGCCTTTGAGACGCTCATCGAGGCCGGCTATCAGCCGGAGATCGCCTATTTCGAGGTCTGCCACGAGCTGAAGCTGATCACCGACCTGATCTACCAGGGTGGCCTGACCTACATGCGCAATGTGGTCAGCGACACCGCCGAGTATGGGGACTACTCCCGCGGCCCCCGGGTGATCAACGGGCTGGTCCGCGAGGAGATGGAGGACATCCTGGGCGAGATAC
Organism: uncultured Dehalococcoidia bacterium; assembly: GCA_964492335.1. GTDB lineage: Bacteria > Chloroflexota > Dehalococcoidia > UBA2247 > RBG-13-53-26 > JAFGCL01. The sequence continues at coordinate 95,796 of CAZBJX010000001.1, forward strand.
AGGATGGGAGCTTCGCCAGGGAGTGGATCCTGGAGAACCAGGCCGGCCGTCCCTCCTTCAACGCGCTGAAGAAGCAGGATGCCAGCCACCCCCTCGAGATCGTGGGCGCCGAGCTGCGGGCGATGATGCCCTGGCTGCGGAGCTAGCCGCAGAGGCAGGCAGTCCAGGATGGCCGGCCCGGCGTGCCGGGGCCGGCCATCCTTCATTTCGGCGGTTGCCGACGGGGCCGCGGCAAAGCGGGCGCCGCTTGATGTAGAATTGATGGATCGACTCGACGGCAGGGCCGGAATCGAGGCAGGAGAAGAAGCATGGAGAAGGTCATCATTTTCGACACCACCCTCCGTGACGGGGAACAGGCTGCGGGGGCCATGTTGAACATGGAGGAGAAGCTGGAGATCGCCACGCAGCTGGAGAGGCTGGGGGTCGATGTCATCGAGGCCGGCTTCCCGGCCAGCTCCCCGGGCGATTTCGAAGCGGTGAAGCTGCTGGCGAGGGAGGTGCGGGACTCGTCCATCTGCGCCTTGACCCATGCCAACCCCGCGGCCATTGACGCGGCCTGGGATGCGGTGAAAGGGGCCAGGCAGCCGCGCATCCACGTGTTCCTCTCGACCTCCGATATCCACCTGGCCCACCAGCTGAAGAAGGACCGGGACGAAGTGCTGGCGCTGGCCGTGGCCATGGTGAAGCGTGCCAGTTCCTACACCGGGGACGTGGAGTTCTCCCCCATGGATGCCAGCCGGACCGACCCCGAGTTCCTGAGGACCATCGTCCAGGCCACGATCGAGGCGGGGGCCACGACGGTGAACATCCCGGACACGGTGGGCTACGCCCTGCCGGACGAGTTCGGGAAGCTCATCCGCAGCCTGTTCAAGAAGGTGCCCAACATCGACCGGGCGGTGATCAGCGTGCACTGCCACAACGACCTGGGCCTGGCCGTGGCCAACAGCCTGGAGGCGGTGCGCCAGGGGGCCCGGCAGGTGGAGTGCACGGTCAACGGCATCGGGGAACGGGCGGGCAACGCCGCCCTCGAGGAGATCGTCATGGCCATCAGGACGCGCGGTGACCTGTTCAAGCTGACGACGCGGGTGGACGCCTCGCAGATCTACCGGGCCAGCCGCCTGGTGAGCGAGCACACCGGGTTCGCGGTCCAGCCGAACAAGGCCGTCGTGGGGCATAACGCCTTCCGCCACCAGTCGGGCATCCACCAGGACGGCGTCATCAAGCGGGCGCTGACCTACGAGATCATGGACCCCAAGGACGTGGGGATCCCGGCCAGCAGCCTGGTGCTGGGCAAGCTCTCCGGGCGCCACGCCTTCCGCGAGAGGCTGGCGGAGCTGGGATACGTGCTTACCGCGGAGGACCTCAACCGGGCCTTCGTGGCCTTCAAGGAGCTGGCGGACAAGAAGAAGGAGGTCACCGACCGGGACATCGAGAGCCTGGTGGCCCAGGAGATGCGCACCGTCTCGGAGACCTACCACCTGGATGTGGTCCAGGTGTCCTGCGGCGACCACAGCGTGCCCACGGCCACCGTGCGACTGGTCGGCCCGGGGGGCGAGACCTTCGCGGACGCGGCGCTGGGCACCGGGCCGGTCGATGCCGTGTACAAGGCCATCAACCGCATCATCGGCGTGCCCAACCGGCTCATCGAGTTCAGCGTCAACTCGGTCACGGCGGGGATCGACGCCATGGGCGAGGTGCTGATCCGGATCGAGAGCGACGGAGTCACCTACACCGGGCGCGGGTCGGCCACCGACATTATTGTGGCCAGCGCCCGGGCCTACATGAACGCGCTCAACAGGCTGCTGGCGGCCAAGAAGAGGAGCTAGAGATGACACTGGCGGAGAAGATACTGGCGGCCCACTGCGGCCGGAAGGAGGTCTCGCCGGGCGAACTGGTCAATGTCCGGGTGGACCTGGTGCTGGCCAACGACATCACGGCGCCCATCGCCATCCGTGAGTTCCGGCGCATTGGCGTGAAGAAGGTCTTCGACCGCAGGAAGGTCGTGATGGTGCCGGACCACTTCGTGCCTAACAAAGACATCCTGTCGGCGGAGCAGGCCAAGCTGATGCGGGAGTTCGCCCGGGAGCAGGGCCTGGTGCACTTTGAGGTAGGCCAGATGGGCATCGAGCACGTCATTCTGCCGGAGAAGGGCCTGGTGGTGCCGGGCGACGTGGTCATCGGGGCGGACTCCCATACCTGCACCTATGGGGCGCTGGGGGCCTTTTCCACGGGCATGGGCTCCACCGACATCGCCGCGGCCATGGCCACCGGTGACATCTGGATGAAGGTGCCGCCGACCATCAGGTTCGTCTATCACGGCCAACTCCCGAGGTGGGTCACGGGCAAGGACCTCATTCTGCACACCATCGGCGATATCGGCGTGGACGGTGCGCTCTACGCGGCCATGGAGTTTGCCGGAGAGGCCGTCGACGCGCTGCCCATGGACAGCCGCTTCACCATGGCCAACATGGCCATCGAGGCCGGCGGCAAGGCGGGCCTCTTTTGCGTCGACGGCCGGACGAGGGCCTACCTGAGGCGGCGGGCCATGCGGCCGTACACGGCCTACAGGCCGGACCGGGATGCGGAATACGCCAGGGTGGTTGAGTATGACGTGTCGAAGCTCCAGCCGCAGGTGGCCTTCCCGCACCTGCCCTCGAACACCAGGCCGGTCAGCAAGGCGGGGGAGGTAAGGGTCCACCAGGTGGTCATTGGCAGCTGCACCAACGGGCGGCTGGATGACCTGAAGACGGCGGCCGCGGTCCTCAAGGGGAGGCAGGTGCATCCCCGCGTGCGGTGCATCATCATCCCCGGCTCGCAGCGGGTCTACCTCGATGCCGTGAAGCTGGGGCTGGTGCGGGGCTTCATCGAGGCCGGGGCGGTGGTCAGCACGCCGACGTGCGGGCCCTGCCTGGGCGGCCACATGGGGGTCCTGGCGGCCGGGGAGCGCTGCGTGTCCACCACCAACCGCAACTTCGTGGGGCGTATGGGCAGCAACAAGTCGGAGGTCTACCTGGCCAACCCGGCGGTGGCCGCGGCCAGCGCCATCGCCGGGCGGATCGCCGGGCCGGAAGAGGTGATGAGATGAAGCTCGAGGGCAGAGTCCACAAGTACGGCGCCAACATCGATACGGATGCCATCGTCCCGGCGCGGCACCTGAACCTGTCGGAGCCCGAGGACCTGGCGCGACACTGTATGGAGGACATCGACGCCGCTTTCGTGGGCCGGGTCAGGCCGGGGGATATCATAGTGGCGGGGGCCAATTTCGGCTCCGGGTCCTCCCGGGAGCACGCGCCCCTGGCCCTCAGGGGGTCCGGAATCTCGGCCGTGGTGGCGGCGAGCTTCGCCCGCATCTTCTACCGCAACGCCATGAACATCGGGCTGCCCATCGTGGAGTGCCCCGGGGCGGTGGACGCCGCGCGCACCGGCGACATCATGGAGATCGATCTCGATGCCGGAGAGGTCACCAACCTGACGCGAAACAAGACCTGCAGGGCCAGCCCCTTCCCTCCATTCATGGTGGAGCTGATCGCGGCGGGAGGGCTGATTGAGCACACGAAGAAGAGGCTGGCCAGGACCAGAAGGAGAGCCACGAGATGAAGTTCGACATTGCCGTCTTGCCGGGTGACGGGGTGGGCCCCGAGGTGGTGGCGGAGGCGCTCAAGGTGCTGAGGGCGGTGGGGGAGCGGTTCGGGCACGAGTTCCGCTTCCAGGAGGGGTTGATCGGCGGGATATCCATTGATGCCTCGGGCGAGGCCCTGACCGCGGCCACGCTCAAGATGTGCCGGCGGTGCCACGCCGTGCTGCTGGGGGCCGTGGGCGGCCCCAGGTGGGACGATCCCCTGAACAAGGTGCGCCCGGAGGACGGCCTTCTGGACCTGCGCCACAAGCTGGCCCTCTTCGCCAACCTGCGCCCGGTCAAGGTGCTCCCCATGCTGGTGGACTCCACCACGCTGAAGCCGGAGGTCATCGCTGGGGTGGACATGGTGGTGGTGCGGGAGCTCACCGGCGGGCTGTACTTTGGCAAGCCCAAGAAGCGCTGGACTACGGCCAGAGGCCGCAGAGCGGTGGACAGCATGCTCTACACCGAGCAGGAGATCGAGCGCATCGTCCGTGTCGGTTTCGAGCTGGCCCGGCAGCGGCGCCGGAAGCTGGTGTCCGTGGACAAGGCCAACGTGCTGGAGTCCTCGCGGCTGTGGCGGACGGTGGCCACCGAGGTGTCCGCCGGCTATCCCGACGTGGAGCTGGAGCACATGCTGGTGGACGCCTGCGCCATGCGGCTCATCCAGAGGCCGGCCTACTTCGATGTGATGGTCACCGAGAATACCTTCGGCGATATCCTCACCGACGAGGCCTCGATGCTGGCCGGATCGATGGGGATGCTGCCCTCGGCCAGCCTGGCGGAGGTGCCGAAGGCGGGCCGGATGTCCTACGGCATGTACGAGCCCATCCACGGCAGCGCCCCCGGGAGGGCGGGGCAGAACCTGGCCAACCCCATCGCCACCATACTGAGCGCGGCCATGATGCTGCGCTACTCGATGGCCCTGGAGAGGGAAGCCGCGGCGGTGGAAGCGGCCGTGCTGGGCGCGCTGGTGGCCGGCTGCCGCACCTACGACATCATGGAGGAGGGGAAGGCCCGGCTGGGTACGCGGGAGATGGGGGACGCCATCGCGCAGGGGATCGGCGCGTAGTGGCCGGCGGCCCCGGCGCCGGCACGGCGGGGGCTGACCCGGGGCGCCCCGCTCAGAGCCGGGCGTTGAGCGATCTGAGGGCTTCTTCCGCCTCGGCGACGATGCGGCCGATGAGCTCCGCGACGGTGGGGGTGTCTTCGATGCGGCCGCAGACCTGGCCCGCGGGCATGACCCCCATATCGACGTCGCCGTCTGTCATGGCCCTCTTGATGCGCACGCCGCCGGCTGCCAGATGGCCCAGCGCGGCGATGGAGGCCCGGTACTCCCGCCGCATGCTCCAGCCTCCGGCCAGGAAGCGCCACCAGGAGACCCCCAGCATCCGGCGGGCCTCCCCGGCCCCCCGGAGCCGCTCGCCCCAGGACGGCTTTCGGCCTTCCTGGTCGAGCATGCCGGTGAACTGGTTGCCGATCACTCGCAGCCGGGTGCCGGTGATGCTCGAGGTGACCACCGTGTCGTTCTCGGTGGCCTCCAGGTAGCGCTTCCGGGTGCTCTCCGGCAGCGGGCTCTCCATGGTCACCGCGAAGCGGGTCCCCATGGCTATGGCGTCGCCGCCCAGGGCCAGCGCGGCTGCCAGGCCCCGGCCGTCGCAGAAGCCGCCGGCGGCGACCACGGGGATGGCGGCATTGCCGGCTACCAGTGGCAGGAGGACCATGGAGGACACGTCGCCGATGTGGCCGCCCGCCTCGGACCCCTGCACCATGAGGGCATGCGCCCCGTCGGCCTGGGCCCGCCGAGCGTGCTTGACCGAGCCGATCATGGCCATGACCTTGATGTCCCGGCCGCGGGCCGCATCGATGATCCACCGGGGATTGCCCCGGGAGTGGCAGATGAGGGGGACTTCGAGGCTGATGAGCACCCGGGCCTGCTCCTCGAACCCCGGGCTGCCGAAGATGAGGTTGGCGCCGAAGGGCCTGTCCGTCAGCCTGCGGACCTCCCCGATGTCCGCCCTGAGGTCGTCCGGCGCCAGGCGCCCGGAGGCCAGAATGCCGAAGCCGCCGGCGTTGGAGACGGCGGCTACCATCCGGGGCGTCCCCACGTAGTTGGCGGGCGCCAGGATGACCGGGTGCCTGATGCCCAGGAGGTCGGTTATTCGGGTCCTCATAGGGGTCAGGGCCATACTACAACATGGGGCCCGCGGGCTCAAGGCGGGCGTTCTTGCTTGACGAAGGATGGTATAGGCCTATAATTTATGCTTGGGGATATGAGGATCATAGCAGGGGAGGGGAAGGGGAGGCGGTTGCGGTCGCCCCGGACTTCAGTCAGGCCAACGACCGCGCTGGTGCGTGGGGCCATATTCTCCATCCTCCGTCCCCTTCCGGATGAGGAGTGGGAGGCCCTCGACCTGTATGCGGGCACCGGCGCCCTGGGCATAGAAGCCCTGAGCCGGGGCGCCAGGCGGGCCGACTTCGTGGAACAGAATCGCAAGTGTTGCGATGCCATCAGGCAGAACCTGGAGGCTGCGGGATTTCTCTCACGGTCGAGGGTGTATTGCCTCAGTGTGGACAGGGCGTTGAACGTGCTTGACCGGACCTATGACGTGGTCCTCCTGGACCCCCCGTACGACGATGCGTCTCTCCCGGCGACGCTGGATGCTCTCTTCGTCTCGCAGCTGGTCGGCCCGGGGACGACCGTTGTTGTCCAGTGCTCAACGCGCCAACGGCTTCCCGCGGACCTCCGCGAGTTCCATCTGCAGAAGACCAGGCGCTACGGTGACACCAGCATTACATTCTATCGACAGGAGGCCCGCAGTTGAGAACCGCTCTGTATCCAGGCAGCTTCGATCCGGTGACCAAGGGGCACGTGGACGTTGCCATAAGGGCGGCTGCCCTGTTTGACCGGGTGATCATCGGCGTCTTCGACGCGCCCCCCAAGCACCTGCTCTTCACCACCGACGAGAGGGTGGAGTTGGTGAAGGCGGCGCTGGCGGGGGTGCGCAACGTGACCGTGGAATCCTACAACTGCCTGACAATCGAGTTCGCCAAGCAGATAGGCGCCAGCTCGATCGTAAGAGGGCTGCGGATGGGCTCGGACTTCGAGCGGGAGTTCGACATGGCCCTGATGAACCGGAAGCTGGCCCCGGACATCGATACCATCTGCCTGATGTCCAGCGCTGAGTTCCAGTTCATCAGCTCCAGCCTGCTGAAGGAAGCGGCGCAGGGGGGCGGCGATATCCGGGTGTTCGTGCCCGAGAGCTCCGCGCAGGCCCTGATGAAGAAGCTCTATATTCCGTCGGACAAGCCGGCGAAGGTCTCATCAAAGCGCAAGAGAAGATAGAAGGAGGGTTGCTGATGGCGTTCAAGATCACCGAGGAGTGCATCAACTGCGGCGCGTGCGAGGTCGAGTGCAAGAACGACGCGATCAAGGCAGGCGAAACGATCTATGTGATCGATCCTGTCAAGTGCACTGAGTGCGTGGGCTGGTATGCTACCCAGAAGTGCGTGGAGCAGTGCCCGGTCGACTGCTGCGTGCCCGACCCGGACCACAAGGAGACCAGGGAGCAGCTCCTGGCGAAGTGGAGAGAGCAGAACCCGGGCAAGGAACCGGTGGTTTCCTAAGCGGAGCGTCGCAGTCTGGTGCTTGGGGGGGGGTAAGTCCAGGGCGAAGTCCACTTTGAAGGCCCACCCGCCGCCGGGGCCTCCGCCCGGTGCGACAGGGGACATCTGGCAGCCGGCGCCGCGCCGGTATCTTCGGCTAGGTGAAGAGACAGACCACCCTGTCGAACCTGGGGGGCAGCAGCCCCAGCAGAAGGCGGAACTCGTGTATCAGGAAGTTGGCCAGGGCCGAGGCGCCGATGGCGTTGCCCACACTGGTGGCATCGGGCTCTCCGGCGGCCCACTTGCCGATGGCAATGAACACGGCTGCCATCAGCAGCGCGCCCACGCACAGGCCCAGGATGGCGCCGCCGAACGAGTCTATCCAGCCCAGCATGACCACCTTCAGGAACCCCTTGACGATGATGGCCAGGATGTGGAAGACCACCATGACCACTATGACGACCACCGCGAAGGACGCAACGTAGGCCCAGAGGGCCCCGCTGGTGGAGAGCTTCTCCGCCAGGCTGTCGGAGACCGCACCGGCGATGGCCACCCCCGCCACCAGCCCCAGGAAGCTGAAGAGCGAGACGATCAGCCCCTGCTTGTAGCCGGCAATGGCCCCGATGATGGCTACCACGATGATGGAGATGTCAACCCAGTTCACTTGCCGCCTCCCTTCGTCCTGCCGCCGTCAGAAGTACTTGTATGGTACCCGCGGGCCGCAGGGCAGGTCAACCCCTGCCTGCCCGGCATGCTGCAGCGCCCGGCCGGCACGTTGGAGTCTCCCGCGGTCAGGTCACTGTCCTTCACTGGCATGCTGCAGCCCCGTGCCGGTCAGCCCGCATAGGGCCGCAGGACTATGGTCACTATGGTCAGGATGATTACGGCTACCCAGGGGGAGAAGTCGATCATCTCCAGCCGGGGTATGATGCGCCGCAGCGGGGCCAGGATCGGTTCGGTGATGGTGTGGATGAGGCTCACCAGGAAGTTGCGGGGGTCCGGGTTGAACCAGGACAGGAGGGAACGGGCCACGATGGCCGCAATGAGAACGTAGCACAGGATGATCACGCCCCTGACGAAGTACTCCATCGCCTAGTCGTCTCTCAGCGCCCTGGCCCTCTCGTATCCGGCGATCACCGCCCGGGCCAGCAGCGCCCGCAGCCGCCCTTCCTCCAGCTCGTGCAGGCCCGCGGCCGTGGTCCCGCCGGGGGAGGTCACCATGTTGCGCAGTTCGGCCGGGTGCCTGCCCGACCTCTGGGCCAGGTGGACCGAGCCGGACATGGTCTCCAGGACCAGGTCCAGGGCCATGTCCCGGGGCAGGCCGATGCGCACCGCGGCATCCACCAGGGACTCGATAATCAGGAACACGTACCCGGGGCCGCTGCCGCTGACGGCGGTGGCCATGTCGATGTACTTCTCGTCGGCGACGAAGGTCTGCCGGCCCATGGCGCCCATTATGGCCCGGGCCCGCTCCCTGTCCGCCTCCGTGGCCTCGGCGGTGGCCGTCCAGACGGTCACTCCCTCCCCTATCTGGGCAGGGGTGTTGGGCATGGCGCGCACCAGGGAGTCCCGGCCGAGGCTCTGCCGCAGCCTGGAGAGGGTGATGCCGGCGGCTATGGAGATGACCGTCTGATCGTCCCCGGTCATGCCCTTGAGCTCGGCCAGCGCCAGGGGCATGACGCCGGGCTTCACCGCCAGCACGATGACCTCGGCCGCCCCGGCCGCTTCGCGGTTGCCGGGGGTGGTGGCGATGCCGTAGCGCTCCTTGAGGTATGCCCGGCGCTCCCCGGCAACGTCTGCGGCCGTGATGCCGGAGGCGCCGGCCACGCCTTTCTCGATGAGGCAGCGTATCATGGCTTCGCCCATGTTCCCGCCGCCGATGAAGGCTATCTTCATGGCCCTACACCTCTCTCGTGCCGAAGATGGCGCGGCCGATCCTCACCATGGTGGCCCCTTCCTCGACGGCCACCTCGAAGTCGTTGCTCATGCCCATGGACAGGTGCTCCAGCCCCAGCGCGTCGCGCATCTGCCGCAGCCGGCGGAAGACGGGGCGGGCCTCCTCGGGGTCGTCTGCCCAGGGGGCAATGGTCATCAGCCCCTTGATGCGGATGCGGGGCAGGCGGGCGATGCGCTCCAGGGCCGGGATGACCTCCTGGAGGGTGAACCCGTGTTTGCTGGCCTCTCCCGCCACGTTGACCTGGAGGAGCACCGGCATGTCCCGGCCGGTGTGCTGGCTGATGGACTCGGCCACCCTGATGGAGTCCACGGTCTGGACCACGTCGAACAGCCCCACCGCGGCCCGGACCTTGTTGGTCTGCAGGTGGCCCACCAGGTGCCACACCGCCTGCGGCCCCAGGGACGACAGCGAGGGGACCTTCTCGGCGGCCTCCTGGACCCGGCTCTCGCCGAAGTGGAGCAGGCCGGCGGCGAAGGCCTCCTGGATGGCCGCTGGCCCGATGGCCTTGGTCACGCCGACCAGGGTCACCTCCGACGGCGGCCGGCCGGCCCTGGCGGCCGCCCCGGCTATGCGCTCCCGGATGGCTTCTACGTTGCCCTTGATGCCGGCGGCACCCTGTGATGACGCCGCCATGTCCCTTCTCATGTGCATAACAGTATAGCGTGGTTGCCCCCAAACCCCAAGGGCCTGCCGGGGCCTGGTCCGCCCGGGGCGGACGGCCCCTCAGGCGCCTTGGGGTGGCCGCGGTTTTGGTGTAAGATTGACCCTGGAAAGGGCTGCGGGCGATGCGAATTGAGGCGGTGATCTTCGACTTTGGCGGGGTGTTCATAGAGTCACCCTATCCGGTGCTGGAAGGCATGGGGGCCCGGCTGGGCCTGCTGCCGGGGCAGCTGTGCGACATCATCTTCGGCTCCCTGCTTGAGGACAGCGACCACCCCTACCACCGCCTGGAGCGCGGCGAGATCAGCCTTCTCCAGGCGCGCGAGGACATCATGGAGCGGGGCCGGCGCCTCTACCGCCTGGACGTGGACATCTTCAAGGTCTTCGCCGGGATGCCCCCCGCCGTGCGCCAGCCGCTGGTGGACCGGGTGAGGGAGCTCAGGAGGGAAGGCTACCCCACGGCCATGATCACCAACAACATCCGGGAGTACGGGGACCTGTGGCGCTCCCTGGTCCCGGTCGACGAGCTGTTCGACTTGGTGGTGGACTCCAGCCTGGAGGGGGTGCGCAAGCCGGACCCGGCCATCTTCCGTCTCACCCTGGACCGCCTGGGCGGGCTGACGCCGGAGCGGACCGTCTTCCTGGACGACTGCGAAGGGAACGTGCAGTCCGCCGCCTCCCTGGGGATGCAGACCATACACGTGCGGGACGACATAGCCGATACCCTCGCCGAGCTGGACGCCCTGCTGGGGCGGGCCGCCGGCTAGGCCCGCGTCTGCCCGCTGCCCATGATGGTCCACTTGTAGCTGGTCAGCTCCTTCAGCCCCAGGGGCCCCCTGGCGTGGAACTTCTGGGTGCTGATGCCCACCTCCGCTCCCAGCCCGAACTGCCCCCCGTCGGTGAAGCGCGTGCTGGCGTTGACGTAGACGCAGGCCGCGTCCACCTCGTTGAGGAAGCGCATGGCGCTGGAGTAGTCCTCGGTGACGATGGCCTCGGAGTGCCCCGAGCCGAAGCGGTCGATATGCTCCAGGGCCTCGTCGATCGACTTCACCACCCTGACCGCCGCGATCAGCGCCAGGTACTCCCGGCCCCAGTCCTGGTCGGTGGCCGGCACGATCTTCAGGGAAGGCGTGCCCGCCAGGAGCCTGCCGGAAGCCGGGTCGCAGTGCATCTCCACGCCGGCCTTCGCCAGCTCCGGGCCCACCTGCTTGAGGAAGGTCTCGGCGACTTCCGCGTGCACCAGGATGGTGTCCAGTGCGTTGCACACGGTGGGCCGCTGCACCTTGGCGTTGTAGACGATGGCCGCCGCGTTGTCCACGTTGGCGGCCCGGTCCACGTAGGTGTGGCAGACCCCGATGCCCCCGGCCAGCACCGGCATGGTGGCCTGTCCCGCCACGAACCTGATGAGCTCCGCCCCGCCCCGGGGCACGATGAGGTCGATCTGCCCGCTCATCTTCAGCATGTGGTCCACCACGGACCGGTCCGTGGACTCGATGATCTGGATGGCCCCGTCGGGGGCGCCCGCTTCCCTGGCCGACCTCTGCACGATGCCGGCCAGGGCCAGGTTGGAGTGAATGGCCTCCTTGCCGCCGCGCAGGATGACGGCGTTGCCCGATTTCAGGCAGAGCGCGGAGATGTCCACCGTCACATTGGGCCGGCTCTCGTAGATGGTGGCGATGACCCCCAGCGGCACGCGCCGGCGGCCGATCTGAAGACCGTTGGGCATGGTGCGCGTGTCGAAGACGTCGCCCACCGGGTCGGGCAGGCCGGCAACGGTCCTCACGTCGGCGGCGATGCCGGCCAGGCGGGCGCTGTTCAGCAGCAGGCGGTCCTGCATGGCCGCGCTCATCCCGGCCTCCCGGGCCGCGGTGAGGTCACGCTCGTTGGCGGCCATGATCTCCTCGCTCTGCTGCGCCAGCCCGTCGGCCAGGCGCAGCAGAGCCCGGTCCTTCACCTCGCTGGAAAGGCGTGCCAGCTTCTTGGCCGCGGCCCTGGCGGACGCGGCCTTGGTCTCCAGTTCCCTGGCGGCAGATGACATGTCGTTCCCTCCTGGCCCGAGGGGCTACCCCTCGATCTTGATCTTGAGCGCCTGCACGATTTCCTTGGACAGCACCTGGCCCACCAGCCAGATCAGCGGCGCCAGGGGCCCGCCGGCCTCGCCGCCGGCGATGGCCCGGGTGCCCTGCAGCAGGGGCTGGAGCTCGTAGTAACGGGTGGTCCGGCCCAGGAGGGCCCGGCCTTCCATGGCCACCCGCTCGCCCGGCAGGAACTCGGTGACGGTCATGTGCAGCCAGACCGGGATGCCGCACATGATGGTGATGCGCATCCGGGCCCCGACGCCCAGCGGGCCCTCGGAGAGCTTCTTCACCCGGTGCACCGCCCGGGTCCACCGGGGCCAGGTCTCGGGGTCGGCGACGGTCTCCCAGATGGCGCCCGGGGTGGCCCGGATGGTGACTTCCGCCGCAAATCTCATGGCGCTGCGGCCCCGTCGATCACGCCGCTCTCCTGGAGCGCGGCGATCTCCTGCTCGCTGTAGCCGCCGATGTCCCGCAGGACCTCCCGGGTGTGCTCGCCCAGCCTCGGGGCCGTGAAGCCGGGATTGGCGGGCGTCTCGCTGAACTCGGCGGGATACCCCGGCACCTTGATGCTGCCGAAGAGGCGGTGGTTGGTCTCGAAGACGTAGTCGTTGGCCGCGGCCATGGGGTCCCGGGCGGCCTCCGAGGCCGAGTTGACCGGAGAGCAGAACACGTCGTGCTCCGACAGGACGCGTATCCACTCGTCCCGCGGCCGGTTGATGAAGACCGTGTCCAGCAAGGCGATGAAGTCCTCCCGGTTCTCGTACCTGCGGTCCCGGGCCTCGAACCGGGCGTCGTGTATCAGCTCCGGGCGCTCAATGGCCAGGCAGAAGTTGCGCCAGGCCGAGGGGTGGTGGGCCACCGTCATGCAGAGCCACCTGTCATCCTGGCAGCGGTAGAAGTTCCGCAGGGGGTCCGTGGACCGGCGCTGGTGGCGCGGCACGTCCGCGTCCATGATGAGGCCGTTGAGGACGTTGAAGTACTGCAGGAACATGGCGGACCCCAGGAGCGAGGTCCTGACCTCCTGCCCCCGGCCAGTCTGCTCGCGGGCGTAGAGGGCCGCCAGGATGGTGTGGCTGGTGGTGATGGCCGTGATCTGGTCGATCAGGCCGAACTGGGAGATCAGCGGCGGCATGTCCGGCTCGCCGGCGCACAGCATCAGGCCGGACCGGGCCTGCCCCAGGAAGTCGAAGCCCCCGGCCTCCCGGTCGGGGCCCCGGGACCCGAAGGCCGAGACGCTGGCGTATATCAACCGGGGGTTGAGCGGCCGCAGGTCGGCATAGGTCATGCGCTGGCTCTCTATGGCCCTGGCCCGGAAGTTGGTTACGAAGACGTCGCACTTGGGGACCAGGCGGTAGACGATCTGCTTTCCTTCCTCCTTGCCGAGGTCCAGGGCGATGCTCTTCTTGTGGCGGTTGGCCCCCTCGTAGAAGAGGCTGTGGCCGTCCCTGGCCACCGGGAAGTTGCCGAAGCGGACCAGCATGCGAATGGGGTCGCCGGCCCTGGGGATCTCTATCTTGATGACCTCCGCTCCCAGGTCGGCCAGTATGGCCGCCGAGCCGGGGCCGGCGTGAAAGGCCCCCCACTCCAGTATCCGGACCCCTTTCAGGGGCTGGTGGCCGTCGTGATTGCTTGCCAACAGAGATTCTCCTTTTCAAGATGGTAGTCTGGCGGTCCCTGGCGGGTCAAGCAACGGCCTTGGCTGCGGCGCCCGGGAGCGGCCCGCCGGCTACAGGCCGAGCTCGCCGCGAAGGTGTATGAAGTGGAGCAGGGACTCGCGCGAGACCATGCCCACCACCGCGCTGTCGGCCACCACCGGCACCTGGTTGACGTTCTGCTCGGTGAGCAGCTGCATTACGCTGTAGAGGTCATCGTCGGGGCGCACCTGCTTCACCCTGTTAATGGGGGTCATGATCTCCCGGACGGTCTTGAACGGCCACTGCCGCCGCTCCACGGACCGGACGTCGTGGACGCTGACCAGCCCCAGGGCCTGCTCTCCGTCGACCACCGGGAAGCAGCGCCGCCCGGAGGTCAGGATGTGGTCATTGACCAGCGTTTCAATGGCGATGGTGGGCGGGACCGCATGGCAGTCGCGGGACATCACCTCCGACACCTTGTGGCCATGGAGGATGTCCTGGAGGGCCATCTGGCGGTAGCTGCCCACGGCTGCGTTCTCCAGGATCCAGCCGATGAGGGCCAGCCACAGGCCGTTGGGCCAGTAGGGGGTGAAGATGAGGGCGATGCCCGCGAAGATGAAGAGGTACCCGATACCCCGGCCGATGAGGGAGGCGATGCGCGTTGCCCGGCGCAGGTTTCCGGAGCGCCACCAGATGATGGAGCGCAGCACCCGCCCGCCGTCCAGGGGGAACCCGGGGATCATGTTGAAGGCGGCCAGGGCTATGTTGATGTACCCCAGCCAGAAGGTCATGCCGGCCACCGGGGAGGCGGTGTGGCGGGTGGCGAAGAAGACGCCCCAGCAGACCCCTCCGATGAAGAGGCTGGTGGCCGGCCCGGCGATGGCCATGCGGAACTCGCTCCCGGCCGACTTCGGCTCCTCCGTGAGCTGCGACACGCCGCCGAAGATGAACAGAGTGATGGCGCTGACCTGCAGGCCCGCCCCCCGGGCCACCAGGCTGTGGGCCAGCTCGTGGGCCAGCACCGAGGCGAAGAAGAGGAGGCTGGTCGCCAGGGAGATGACCCAGCGGGTGGGCGTGCCCCAGGCCTTGTACTCCTCGACTTCGGGGAAGTACGAGCTGGCCAGCATCCAGGTGATCACGAAGAGTATGATGAACCAGGACCAGTGCAGCCTGACGTTGATGCCGAAGAGCCGGCCTATGGGAATTCCGCCGCTGGGCATAGGCACCTCCCTGACTCTAAGATACCACAACTTGGTCCCGATGTTGTGGAAAGGCTAGAATAGAGGCGGCGCCGGCGCCGGGGGGGGCGTGCCGGGATGGAGGGCAGTACAGTGCAGCACGACGTACCTGAGACACGCCTGAAGCAGTTCCAGCGCATCTTCTCCCCGCGGTCGATCGCCGTGGCCGGAGCGTCCACCAACGAGACCAAGATGGGGTCGCGGTGGGTGGCCGGGCTTCTCGCCGCCGGCTACCAGGGGGTGGTGTACCCGCTCAACCCCGGCGGTGGCGAGTTGCTGAAGCTCCCGATCTACCGGCGGCTGACCGATATCCCGGGGCCGGTTGACCTGGTGATCTGCTCCATACCCCGTGACCGTGTCCTGGACCTCCTGGACGACTGCGCCGCGAAGGGGATCGGCGCCATCTACTTCTTCACCGCGGGCTTCCGGGAGACGGGTGATCCGAAGTGGGCGGAGGTGGAGGAGGAGATGGCCCGGCGGGCGCGGGCGGGGGGCTTCCGCATCATCGGCCCCAACTGCATCGGCGTCAGTTGCCCGGAGCAGGGCATACCCTATGGGCCCTCGACCATGATCAACAGGGTGGGCGCCAGCGGGTTCATATCGCAGAGCGGCGGGCACGCCGGCAAGATGGCGGCCCTCTCCCTCACCCGCGGCATCGGCTTCAGCAAGGTGGCCAGCATCGGCAACTGCTGCGACCTGGGCAGCGCCGACTTCCTGGAGTACATGGGCCACGATCTCAAGACGGGCGCGGTGGGGATGTACCTCGAGGGGCCGCGGGACGGCGCCCGCCTGATCGAGGTGATGCGCCGGGCCACGCCCCGGAAGCCGGTCTTCGTGTGGAAGGGCGGGCGGACGGCGGCGGGGGCCAGGGCGGCCAGCTCTCACACGGGGGCGCTGGCAGCGTCGGCCAGCATCTGGTCGGCGGCGCTGCGGCAGGCGGGCGCCGTGGAGGTGGCCGACCTTGATGAGCTGGCGGACTCGTTGCTGTTGTACCAGGCGGTGGGGCGGCTGGAGAGGGCCAACCTGGGTATCATCTGCGGGCTGACGGACGGCGGCGGCGGGGAGGCGGTGCTGGCGGCGGATGCCTGCGCGGCCCACGGCATCGACGTGGTCCCGTTCACCGACCGGACCCGCCGGGAGCTGCTGGGCCTGCTGGGGCAGGTGGGCAGCGTGCTGGTCAACCCGGTGGACGTCAGCCAGCGGTCGGGGGACCTGGGGGCCTTCGAGAAGACCTTCGAGCTGGTGGCGGCGGAGCCGGGCGTTGACCTCATCGTGGTCTACGAGAATGTGGACCTGCTGGTCACCTTCGTGGGCCCCCAGATGTGCAACATGATGAACGACGTGGTGGCCCGCGCCGGCCGAAAATACGGCAAGCCGGTCATCGTGGTCTCCCCACCGGGCGCCGTGGACCGGGAGCGGCTGGAGGTGGAGGCCAGGCTGACCGAGATGGGGACGGCGGTCTTCCCCAGCATGGCAAGGGCGGCCAGGGCCATCGCCAGCGTCAGGCAGCACTGCCGGATGCACCCGGCATAGCGCCGGCGCGGCCCTGCTGCATGGACAGCACGCTGTGCTGCTCGCCCCGGCGCATGGCGCCGCAGCCCTGCTACATGGACAGCACTATGAAGTACAGGCCCGCGGCCAGCATGGCCACCCCCAGGAGCATCAGCATGCCGAACTCGAGCCGCTCCCCCACGGTCTGCTTCTTCGACCGGCGCTTCGCGTCCTGCTTGTAGGTCCAGAACAGCCGCAGCACCACGTAGCCGACGATGAGGGCAATGCCGATCAGCAGCTTGGGTATGTCCATGGCGTGCCACATTATAGTGGTTTTTCCCGGCCCCGAGAAGCCTGTGGTACAATGGCCTGCAGGCGGACCGACGGCAGATGCCTATTGAAGTTCTCTCCCCGGACGTTGTCTCCAGGATCGCCGCCGGCGAGGTGGTGGAACGGCCCGCTTCCGTGGTCAAGGAGCTCATCGAGAACTCGCTGGACGCCGGCGCCTCGCAGGTAGCAGTTGAGGTCCGCGGCGGCGGGGTGGACCTCATCCGGGTCCGGGACGACGGCAGGGGCATTCCGGCAGAAGAGGTGGAGCTGGCCTTCCGGCCGCACGCCACCAGCAAGATCCGCAGCCTGGCCGACCTGGACACCGGCACCTCGCTGGGGTTCCGGGGCGAGGCGCTGCACAGCGTGGCCCTGGTGGCCGAGGTGGAGTTGCTCACCCGGACGCAGGACGAGCCCTCCGGCACCCGCGTCGCGCTGCGCAACGGCGCCGTCACCGACCGGGGCGTGAGGGCCGCGGCCCCGGGCACCACGGTCACCGTCCGGCGGCTGTTCCGGGACCTCCCCGCAAGGCTCAAGTTCCTCAAGTCGGCCGCCACCGAGGGCAACCAGATCACCAGCCTCGTCAGCCAGTACTGCCTGGCCTTCCCGGGGGTGAAGTTCACCCTGACCGCCGATGGGCGGGAGGTCCTGCGGACGCCGGGCAGCGGCAGCCTGAAGGACGCCATGGCCCGGGTCTACGGCCTCGACGTGGCCCGGTCCATGCTGGAGATCAGAGAGGCGCCCCCGGAGGCCGGGGGCGGGATGATGCCGGTGGTCACCGGCTACACCAGCCCGCCTTCGCTGACCCGGGCCACTCGCGGCTACCTGAGCTTCTTCGTCAACGGGCGCTGGGTGCAGAGCCGCCTGCTGGCCGGGGCGGTCGTCAAGGCCTACGAGGGATGGCTGGGCGCCAGGCGGCACCCCATCACGGTGATCAACCTCACCATGCCCCCGCAGACCGTGGACGTCAACGTCCACCCCGCCAAGCGGGAGGTGCGTTTCTCGCAGGAGCCGGTTGTCTTCAATGCCGTCTGCGGCGCCCTGCGGCGCGCCCTGTCGGAGCAGGCGCCGGTCCCCGGGGTCGGGCCCGCCGCCCTGGTGCCGGGGCCGCCCGGGATGGCCGGGGCCCCCCTTCTGGAGAGGTGGCCGGCCCCGGGGCTGCCCTCACTGGTCAGGGAACGGCCCGCCGCTGAGCAGCCGCCGCTGCCGGAGCCCGGGGGGGCCGGGCTCCCCATCCTGCGGGTCCTGGGGCAGGCATCGGCGACCTACATAGTGGCCGAGGGGCCTGACGGCATCTACCTCATCGACCAGCACGCCGCCCACGAGCGGGTGCTCTATGAGCGGGCCCTGGCGCAGCAGGGCCGGAGGGCCGCGGAGGCCCAGCCCCTCCTGGAGCCGCTGGCACTGGAGCTCAGCCTGAAGCAGGTGGAGTCCCTGCGGGCCGGCGGGGAGGCCCTGGCGGGATTCGGGTTCGCCATCGAGCCCTTCGGGGAGCGCACCTGCCTGGTGCGCTCGGTGCCGGCCATGCTGGCCGGCAAGGGCCTGGCCGATGCCGTGAAGGAGGCCATCGACTCCCTTGACGGCGAAGCGGCCGGGGCCAGCGGCGACGAGAGGATCGCCCGCTCCCTGGCCTGCCATGGCTCGGTGCGGGCGGGCCAAGTCCTCAGCCATGACGAGATGAAGGGGCTGGTGCGGCAGCTGGAGCAGGCCGCCTCGCCCCGCACCTGCCCCCACGGGCGGCCCACCATGGTGCACCTGAGCACCGGCCGGCTCCAGAGGGAATTCGGCCGGGCGTAGCCCCCGCTGCGGCCGGCGGTTGCATCGACCCCCCAGTTCCGGCTGCACTCGTCATGAGCCTTTTCGGGCTATTGACAGCCCATCGTGCCCGGGGGTGTAAAATAGAGTTGCCGCCAGTCTCCTTCCCGACCTGCTGCCTGCGGCAGCGCCGATTCTCCCGGCCCAGTTCTTCCCGCGCGGCGCCGTCGGTCCGGCCGGGATGAGATGCCTGATCGGGAAGGGAGAAGGACAATGATGATGGCGACGGCTTGCGCATCAAAGACAGAGCTGGATGCGTACGGTGACATCCTGAACAACCTTGCGGTCCTGGAGCTGCAGTCGGGCAATCCGGGCGAAACGGAGGTCACCGAGACCATCAGGGCCCACCTGCTGCAGATGCTGGACGGCCTGACTGCGCTCTGCCAGCCGCAGTAGCCTTCAAGGGACTGAAGAAGGCGGCCATCTGCCGGCTGAACGCGGCCTCGGGCTTCGGGGCGCGCGGCGGTTGGTGGCGGCCGCCGGCCCTTGGCCCCGGGTTGTGAGGCGGTCCGTGACGGCCGCCGGGGCACGCCCGGTGCGCCGGTCAGGACAGCGGGCCCGCAGTCAGGGCTCCCCCGACAGGCTAATCCTCCAACCCCTTACAGACATGTCGCCCGGCGGCGTGCCATAATTGTTGGATGGGAGGAAGACATGGGCCGCAATGAAGGTTTGCTGACGGGCTTCAGGGTCCTGGACCTCACCGACGAGACGGGGGACTTCTGCGGCAAGGTCCTGGGGGACTTCGGGGCGGACGTGATCAAGGTCGAGCCGCCGGGCGGCAGCCGCGCGCGCAGCATCGGGCCGTTCTTCGGGGACGTTCCCCACCCGGAGAGGAGCCTCTTCTGGTTCGCGTTGAACACCAGCAAGAGGGGCATAACCCTGGACCTGACACAGGCCGACGGCCTGGAGATATTCCGGCGGCTGGCGAAGACGGCCCACTTCGTGGTGGAGTCCGCCGCGCCGGGGCACATGCAGGGCCTGGGGCTGGGCTACGCGGACCTGGCGGAGATCAGGCCGGACATCATCCTGACCTCCATCACGCCCTTCGGTCAGGATGGGCCCTATTCGGGCTACCGGGCCACCGACATCGTGGGCCAGGCCATGGGCGGGCTGATGAGCATACTGGGCGAGGAGGGCCAACCGGCGCGGACCAGCGCCGTTCCCCAGGCCTACCTTCAGGCAGGGCTCCAGGCGGCCATGGCCTCGGTCATCGCCCACTATCACCGCCAGGTTACCGGCGAAGGCCAGCACGTCGATGTGTCCATGCAGGAGGCGGTGGTCCTGACGTTGCCCATCGTGGCCGAGACCTACGAGTTCATGAAGGTCAATGTCGGCGCCACCGGCCCCTACTACTTCACGGCCCGGCCGCAGCCCCTGGGACCTCTCTACATCCGCTACCTGCTGCCCTGCAAGGACGGTCACGTCCTGCTGATGGCCTCCGGAGGCCACCCCGGTTACGTCCGGTCGACCCGGTCATTCATCGCCTGGGCCAACGAAGAGGGGTACTGCCGCGACATCCTGGATATCGACCTCATCGAGTGGAACGTCATGACCTTCCCTCAGGAGACGCAGGACCGCCTGGTCCGCTCCCTGACGGAGTTTCTTATGACCAAGACCAAGGCCGAGCTCTTCAAGGCCGCGCTGGAGAAGGGCATCTGGATGGCCCCCTGCAACACGACGGCGGATATCAGCCGGGACCCCCATCTTGAGGCCAGGGGCTTCTGGGAGGAGGTGGCCCACCCGGAGCTGGGCCGGGAGCTGACCTACCCCGGGGCGCCGCTGAGGATGAGCTCGGATGCCTGGAGGGTCCGCTGCCGGGCGCCGCTGGTGGGGGAGCACAACGGCCAGGTCTACTGCGGCGAACTGGGGCTCAGCCCGGAGGAGCTGGCGGTGCTGAAGGGCCAGAACGTCATATAGAGCGGCGCCGGCGGGCAACGAAATGACGGGAGATGCGAAGATGTCGAAGATGGTCCTCGAAGGGATAAAGGTGGCTGACTTCTCGTGGGTGGCCGCCGGCCCGCAGATCGGCCGGGAGCTGGCCGCCAACGGGGCCACGGTGGTCCGCATAGAGAGCCACAAGCGACCCGACATGATCCGCATGTCCACCCCGTTCAAGGACGGAAAGCCGGGGTGGAACCGCAGCGCCTTCTATGCCTCGGTCAACACCAATAAGTACGGCATCAGCATCGACCTCACCACGCCGGGGGGCAAGGACGTGGCCGAGAGGCTGGTCAAGTGGGCCGACGTGGTGGTGGAAAGCCTCCATCCGGGGGCCATGGCCAGGCTGGGGCTGGCGCATGACGCCTGCCTGCTGTTGAACCCGTCGCTGGTCTACTGCAGCACCTCCATGCTGGGCCAGTGGGGCCCTCACGGCAGTTTCATGGGCACCGGCTTCCACACCAATGCATTGAGTGGCTTCAGCGAGTGCACCGGCTGGCCCGAGTCCGGGCCGACCATGATGGGCACGCAGTACTCCGACTTCGTGGCCCCGTGGTATGCGGTGATAGCCGTGGTCGGCGCCCTGGCGAAGCGCCGGGAGACGGGGAGGGGGATGTACATCGAGCAGTCGCAGCTGGAGTCGGGCCTGACCATGATGGGCACCCACCTGCTCGACTACGCGGCCAACGGCCGTGTCGCCGGCCGCATGGGCAACCGGGACCGCTACATGTGCCCCCACGGGGCGTACCCGTGCCGGGAGGGGCGGTGGGTGGCCATAGCCGTCCAGGACGAGGGCCAGTGGCAGAGCTTCTGCAGGGTCCTCGGCGACCGGCCATGGGCCCGGGAGGCCAGGTTCCGCACGCTCCTCGGCCGGAAGCAGAACGAGGACGAGCTGGACCGCCTGATCGGCGAGTGGACGAAGGACCTCACCGCGGAGGAGGTGATGACCAGGCTGCAGGAAGCGGGCATTCCGTCGGGTGGGGTGCAGCGGGGCCAGGAGCTCCTGCGTGACCCGCAACTGGCGCACCGGGGGCACTACCAGGTGCTGCAGCACCCCGAGATGGGGGCGCACTCCTACAACGCGCCCGCCTACCGCCTGTCCCGGACCCCGTGGAAGATGGTGAGGCCGGCCCCGTGCATGGGGGAGCACAACATGCTGGTCCTGAAGGAGATGCTGGGCTACTGCGAGGATGACGTCGCAGACCTGATGGCCGAGGGCGCCATCACCACGGACGCCGACCTGTTCGCCATCTAGGAGCCACGCCGGCCGCGCCGCGCCCGGGGCTGGCGGGCCCACAGCCATGCCCGGCCGGCGCCTGATACGGCGCCCTACACCCCCTTGAAGGACGGCGGCCGCTTCTCCAGGAAGGCCGCGATGCCTTCCCGGTGGTCTGCGGTCTGGCTGAGGATGGACCCGGCGAAGCCTTCCATCAGCACCTGGGCCTGGTAGCTGTTCCCCGGGCTGGCATAGACCAGTTGCTTCACCATCTGCATGGCCAGCGGCGGCAGCGAGGCCAGGGTGCCCGCCAGGGCGCGGGCCGCAGGGAGCAGCTCCTCCGGCGGTACCACCTGGCGCACCAGCCCGGCCGACTGTGCCCACCGGGCGTCCTTCTTCTCGCCAGTGCTGAGGAACTCCAGGGTGGCCGGCAGGCCGATCAGCTGCGGCAGGATGTAGGTGAGCCCCATCTCGGCGGCCAGGCCCAGCCTGATGAGGCCGGCGGTGAAGACGGCCCGCTCCGAGGCGATGCGGTAGTCGCAGAAGGCGGCCAGCGCCAGCCCCATGCCGGCCGTGGCCCCGTTGATGGCGGCGATCACCGGCTTGTGGCAGGCCCGCAGGGAGTCCGGCACGTTCTGGGACAGGGCGAAGGGCCTGTCCAGGGTCCCGCGGCCCATCCCGGACCCGATGGGGTCGGCGGCGGCCTGCCCCACGGCCTCCACGTCCAGGCCGGGGCAGAAGGACTGGCCGGCGCCGGTGATGATGATGGCCCTGGCCTCGCTGTCTTCGGCCAGGCCCTGCAGGCACTGGGCGAACTCCCTGAGGAAGAGCAGGTCCATGGCGTTGTACTTGTCGGAGCGGTCCAGGGTGAGCGTAACCACGTGCCCGGCCTGGTCTACCACTATCCTCTGGAAGGCCATGGCCTATGCCTCCGCCAGCTTCATGGTGATGGCGTCCACCTGGCAGACCGCCGCGCACACCCCGCAGCCCCAGCACTTCTCCTCGTCAATGGCCGCCTTGAGCTTCTTGCCAGGGGAGACCCGGGCCATCTCGATGGCGCTGAAGTGGCAGCGCTCCACGCAGTCCTGGCAGCCGTTGCACAACTGGGCGTCCACGGTGGCCCTGAGGTGGCTCTTCTGCAGGATCTGGGCGAGGTTGCCGAACTTGATGCCGCCGTCGAAGATGCCGCAGCAGTCGGCGCAGCAGTTGCATATCTCGTTCAGGCGGGCCGAGGCGGCGAAGGGCCACGTGTGGACCAGCCCCTGCTCCTCCGACCTCTCGAAGATGGCCATGGCCTCCTCGACGGTGATCCGGCGCCCGGCCCCCCGCTCGATGGCGTACTCGGCGCCGCGGTTGAAGACCACGCAGTTGTCCACGTCGGCGTCGCAACGGCGCATGGAGCGGCGGCAGGTGCAGGGCACCACGGCGATCAGCTCCGCGCCCTGCACCAGGCCCAGCAGGTTCTCCTCCGGCGGGAGCTTCTCCAGGGGCAGGCCCGGGCTCTTGCGGACGGCTGTCCAGGCGGGGACCGTGCGGATGTATTGCACGTACTGGTCCCAGGGCGTGTCCGCGATGGTGGGGAACTGCTCCTGCTCGTAGTAGTCCCTCCACAGGTCCAGCAGCTCGGTGTCCACCCATTTCTCGGAGCTGGCCAGGTTGGCATCGTGCAGCTGCGTCACGCTGTTGAACATGCGGGGGCCCCTCTTCGAGGTGATGACCAGCCCTTTCTCGGCCAGGACCTTGACCCGCTGCCCGATCTCCTCCTCGTCCATGCCGGTCTGACCGGTGAGGACGGGCATCTCGGCGGGGAGGGCCAGCATCAGCCGGGCATCGTCCGGCGAGGCCATCTTGCGCAGTATGCCCAGCAGGAACTTCGAATTGGGGGTTGAGTAGCCGATCTTCTTCAGCATCTGCACGTAGAGGTCGTCTTTGCCGGCGGTCACTTCTTTCATAGCTCTCCTTGCACGTTACTCACCAGGTATGATATCAGTTCGACCGTGGTTTCGCCGGCCCGGGCCGCCCGCAGCCCGGCCGGCGCCATCGCCTCCCCGGTTACTTGCGCGGGAACGGGAACCACTCGGTCATCCAGTCGAACTCCCGGAGCACCACTCCCTTCAGCTCTTCCAGCCTGTCCCAGCGCCGGATCTGCACATCGATGGGGCCGTACTGCCGGTGGTACCCCACGGGATTGGCCTCCGACACGTCCGTGCCGGGCAGCTCGGTGACGTACTCCCAGGCCACGATGTGGCCGGGCTCGGTCTGGGTGGTGAGCTCGGTGTGGCCCTCGGTGGCGTGCAGCGTCTCAATGGGCGGATAGGGCATGTTCCCATGCTCCGTGTCCAGCACGAACTTCTCCTGGTGCAGGTTGAGGTTGTGCGTGCTCAGTATGGGGTGCTCCCCCTTGAACAGCACCAGCGGAGAGAAGTGGCGGTAGCCCGGGCCCGCCGACGTGTTGTCGATCCAGACCGCGGTGTAGTCCCCGGCGAAGAAGTGGCCGTAGGACCAGTGGGGCATGAGCCCCCAGAACATGACGTTGCCCAGCTGCCTTTCCACGTAGCTCAGGCCCTTGACCTCGGCGGTGCGGCCCTGGTAGGTCATGGTGCCGGCCATGTCCGAGCGGCTCAGCAGCGGCCACCACCCCACGGCCAGGTTCTCCTTCGGGCGGTAGAAGGTGAACCCGTGGTCCGCCTCCACGAAGCGCATGCCGGGGGTGACGCCCTTGCAGGTGACGTCGATGCCGGCGTCCTCCAGGGCCACCTTGAGCCGGTAGCCCGTGGGGTTGCCGTGCTTGTCGGCGGTGCCCTTGAGGTAGTTGCCGCCGATGCTGCACCCCCACGGATCCTCCACCTTGAACTGCTCGCGCGGGAAGGGTTGGATGGCGCGGTGGGTCTTGCCCTCGGGATTGGTGATCAGCAGGTCGACGATGGGCCAGTCCTTCTTCTCGTAGCCCACCCGGTGCTCCAGCATCTCCATCCTCCAGGCCAGCGTGAGGCCGTACCAGTAGCCCTCCTCCGTCCAGCCGTCCAGCCACAGCCAGTCCCAGTACTTGCCCTTGTCGTTGAGCTCGAAGTGCCAGTCGCAGTGGTACTTGCCGATGCTCCTGAATGTGAATGGCCTTACCGTTCTCATCGTCTCCTCCGTGACCTGATCTCCGGCTGCTAGCCGCCGGGGGCCCCGGCAGCGCCCAGCTGCCGGTGTATGTTGTAGGAGAACTCCATCCCCCCGTCCATCTCCAGGAGCTTGCCCGTCATCCACTCCGAAGCGGAGGAGGCCAGGTATATGGCCGCCAGCGCGATATCCTCCGGCTTCCCGGTGCGCCCCGCCGGGGTGGCCTGGACCAGCAGGCCCTCCACCGGCCCCAGGTAGTCGATGTTGGTCGGCGTGAGCACCGAGCCCGGCACGATGGCGTTGACCCGGATGTGGGGCGCCAGCTCCCAGGCCAGGGTCCGGGTGATGCTGTTGACCCCGGCCTTGGCCGCGCCGTAGGCCCCCATGCCCAGAGAGGGCATCTGGGACTCCCGGCTGGAGATGTTGATGATGGACCCGCCCATCTGCCGCTGCATCACCGGGGCCACCGCCTTGATGCAGAGGAACACGCTGACCAGGTTGGTGCGCAGGTCCGATTCGAAGGAGCGCTGGCTGGCCCCCATCACCGTCCGGAACAGGCCCCCGCCGGCGTTGTTGACCAGGACATCGATGCGCCCGAGCTCGGCCACGGCAGCCTGGACCATGCCCTCCACCTGGCCGGCCTCCCGCACGTCGCAGGCCACCGCCAGGGCCCGGCGCCCTGCCTGGCGCACCCTGGCGGCGGTGGCCTCTATCTGGTCCGCCGTACGGGCGGTGCAGACGATGTCGGCCCCGGCCCCGGCCAGCCCCAGGGCGATACCCTGCCCGATGCCCCTCCCGGCGCCGGTGACTATGGCCACCTTCCCCGCCAGGGAGAACCTGTCCAGTATCATCTCCATCACCCCTCTTGACGCGGCGCCTGTGTGGCGCCGCCTACCGGCCCTTGTAGTCCGGCTTCCGCTTCTCGGCGAAGGCCCGCGGCCCCTCGCGGGCGTCCTCGGTGGTCATGATCCTGGTCCCCATGGCCCATTCCAGGGCGAAGGCCTGGTCCATGGGCATGCTGAGCGAGCGCAGGGCCACCTCCTTGATGTTGGCCAGCGCCAGCGGCGTGTTCTCTGCCATGCGGCGGGCTATCTTCTCGGCGGTGGGCATCAGGTCCTTCAGGGGGACCACCCTGTTGACCAGGCCCATGCGGAAGGCGTCCTGGGCCGTCACCGGGTCGGCGATGGCCAGGAGCTCCATCATGTGGCACCAGGACACCTGGCTGGTGAGCCGGGTGATGGCGCCGTCGCAGGGGGACACGCCCCACCTGGCCTCCGTCATGCCGAACACGGCGTTCTCCGATGCGATCCTGATGTCCGTGAACAGGACGATCTCCAGGGCGCCGGCGAAGCACAGCCCGTTCACCGCGGCGATGACCGGCTTGTACACGCCCTCGAACCAGCGCGACCGGGTCCACTCGGCGCTGCTGACGTTCACGTCGCCCATGACGGCCTTCAGGTCGGCCCCGGTGCTGAAGGCCTTCTCTCCGGCCCCGGTCACGATCAGGGCGCGAAGGGCCCCGTCATCCCGGAAGTCATCCACGGCCGCCTTCATCTCCCGGAACGTGGGCTGGTCGATGCTGTTCATGTGCTCGGGGCGGTTGATGGTGAGGCAGGCCACCATGTCCTTCTTCTCGTATATCACGCCCATCTCTTCACTACCCTTCCCGGCGGATTGCGCACCGCCTGCTCCCGCCGCCGGCCCCTCACGGGAAAGGAGGCCTGGGGGCCAGCTCCGACAGTGTGCAGTCCCGCAGCTTCCTGAGGGTGGCCCGCAGCAGCTCTCGCTCCTCCGGGTCCAGGCAGCCCAGGATGGCGGATATGACCCGCCTCTGGCGGTGCTGCCGGCGGTAAGCCTCCTCGCCCCTGGCGGTGATCTCCACCGTCACCCGCCTCTTCCCCCTGGTGTTGCGCACCCGCCTGATCAGTCCCTGCCGCTCCATACGCTCCAGCGCGGCGGCCACGGTGTGCGGCCTGCGCACCACCCAGCGGGCGATCTCGCTCTGCGTCGGCGGATGCCCCAGGGCCTTGATGGCGTAGAGGATGGCCACCTGGACGGTGGAGACGCCGAACTGCCGCAGCTCGTTGTCCCTGGCCCTGAGCATGCCGTCGTTCACCTGGCCCAGGAGGGACCAGAGCTCGTACTCCTCGGCAGGGGGCAGCATGGCCGGCGTTTCCGCTCTGGCTACCATCCCGAGGGTCTCCCCCGGGCCCGCGCTGCAGATGGGGTGGTGGGGCTGGCCGCGCGCCCGGGGCTGCCGGGCACGCGGCCCTTGACTGCTGTTCTCATGCTAGTTATCATAGATGATATCGATATAGATGTCAATATCGAAGATGCAGGTGAACGGTACGAAAGGGGGGTCTCAGCATGGACCTGAAGCTCAGGGGGAAAGTGGCCCTTGTCACCGGGGCCGGCGGCGATGCCATGGGCACCGGGGTCTGCCTGGAGATGGCCCGGGAGGGCGCCTCGGTGGTGGCCAACGACATCGACCGGGCATGGGCCGACAGGGTGGCGGGCCAGGTGAGGGGCCTGGGCGCCAGGTCCATTGCCACCTGCGCCGATGTCAGCCGGCTGGATGACTGCCGGGCCATGGCGGCGCAGGCGCTGGCGGAGTTCGGCAGGATCGACGTCCTGGTCACCATACCCGCCTGGGTCAGGCTGGGGCGGTTCGCCGGCTCCAGCCCGCAGGAGTGGCACAGGACCTTCGATGTCACCTTCTGGGGCGTGGTGAACTCGGTGAGCGCGGTGCTGGACACCATGGTGGAACAGCGGTCCGGCAGCATCGTCTGCCTGGGGTCGGACGCGGGCCGCATCGGCGGAGGCAGCCTTGACGGCGCCGGCGAGGTGGTCTACGGGGCGGCCAAGTCCGCCGTGATGAACTTCGCCATGGGCCTGTCCAAGGAGATCGGCCCTCATGGGGTGCGTATCAATGTGGTGAACGCGGGCCTGACCAGGGTCCCCGTCATGGTGGAGTCCGGCTGGCTGACGCCGGAGAAGGAGAAGCGCCTGGCCCGGCCCTATCCCCTGGGCCGGCTGGGGGAGCCCCGGGACCTGGTGGACGCCATCATGTTCCTGGCCTCGGACAGGGCCGGATTCATCACCGGCCAGACCCTCAGCGTGAGCGGCGGCATCTGCTGATACCGCGGGGCCGGAGTCACAATCGCAGGACAACAACAACCGGTGTGCGGCGGCTTGACATGCAACGCGGCGGCGAGCTAGCATTGGATATCCACGGCAACTGGAAGAGATACACGCTGTCCGGCGGGTAGCGGGGAGATGACACCATGAGCGGCAAGCCCATACGGATCACGGCATTTGATCTGGAGCGACTGAAGAAGCTCCTTCTGGACGCCCAGCGCACCACTTACCGCAAGAGCGTGTACCTCTCCCACCTGCAGTCGGAGCTGGGGCGCGCGGAGGTCGTGGAGAGCCCCAAGGTGGCCGGCGACGTCGTCACCATGAACTCCAGGGTGTGCCTGGAGGACCTGGATACCGGGGAGGAAGAGGTGTACACGGTGGTGTTCCCCGAAGAGGCTAACGCCGTGCAGGGGAAGGTGTCCGTCCTGGCTCCCATCGGCACGGCCATGCTGGGCTACGAAGAAGGCGACGTCTTCGAGTGGGAGGTGCCGGCGGGGAAGCGCCGGTGGAGGGTCAAGCAGATCCTCTACCAGCCGGAGGCCGCCGGGCGCTACGACCTCTAGCCCGGGGCGGCCCGCCCCGGTTTCCGATGGCCCCGGGCCCTGACTGACGGGGCCGGGTGCAGGCAATCGTCCACCGCCCTGAAGGGCCTCCAGCCCTGTCCGCACCTCCAGAGCACCACGGGCGTGACGATAGTGGTCAGGCCCTCGCCCTGATGGGCCTCCTGACCTATCCGCTCCCGGACGGCGCCCCGGGCGCTTCGTGGTAGGCGATGTAGCGGCTGATGGCCCGGGCGGCGGTCCCCATGGAGTGGTAGACGGGCATGCCGGCGTCGCTGCAGCCTCGCTGCAGGTCCAGCGCCCTCTGCCAGTCCCAGTTGGTGATCAGGAACTGGAGCACCAGCGCCAGCGGCTTGTTCGTTTCCCGGTAGATCCGGTGGACGAAATCGCGGAACTGGGCGGTCTCCTGGTCGAAGGCTGATGAGGTGAACCAGGCCGCCTGCCCGAACCCGGCGTGGATCAGGCCGAAGTCGAACCACTGCCCCTTCCTGTAGGTCATCAGCCGCTTGATCACATCGTAGAAGCCCTCGCTGTAACCCACCATGGAGAGGTCGATGGGGTTCTTGAAGATCATGCCGGCGGTGTTGCCGAACTTGCCCATGAGTTCCTTGACCAGCCCCTCCGGCAGCCGGGGGACGTTGAACCCGCCCAGGGTCAGCTCATCGGTGGCCAGTACGCTGGCCCCGCCGCCGGCCCCGAACACCCCCACGTTGCGGCCCCGGGGCAGGGGCATCAGGGCGAAGGTGACCAGCAGGTCCACCATCTCCTCCAGGCTGCGCACCCGTATGGCCCCGGTCTGGCGAATGAGGCTGTCCCAGATTTCGGAGGAGCCGGCCAGCGACCCGGTGTGCGAGGCGGCTATCTCGCCGCCGGCCCTGGTGTAGCCGCCCTTGAGGACCAGCACGGGCTTGTGGGCGGAGACATCGGCCAGCACCCGGTGGAAGCGTTCGCCGTCCCTGGCGCCTTCGATGTAGGCGGCTATGATCTTCGTCTCCGGGTCCTGGCCGAAGTACTCCAGGAGGTCGGTCTCGTTGATGTCGCAGGCGTTGCCGTAGGAGACGGCCTTGCTGAAGCGCACGCCGCGCTGGCTGGAGGCCCGCAGCAGGTAGGAGGTGTTGCCGCCGCTCTGCCCCATGAGGGCCACCGGGCCCGCCCGCCGGGGGAAGTCCGAGGCAAACGTGAGGCCTGTCCTGGGGGAGTAGACGCCCAGGCAGTTGGGGCCGACCAGGCGTATCCCGGCCGCCCTGGCCAGGCGCACGATCTCGCCCTCCAGCCGCCGCCCCTCCTCGGTGCCCACCTCGGAGAACCCGGAGGTGTACAGGGAGATGGTCCTCACCCCCTTGGCGGCGCAGTCCCGGACCAGCTGCGGCACGAAAGGGGCCGGTATGCAGCTGATGACGAAGTCCACCGGTCCCGGGATGTCCTTCACCCCCTTGTAGGCCACCAGCCCCGAGACGTCGGAGCCCTTCGGGTTGATGGCGTAGATGGGGCCCATGAACCCGGACGTGCGGATGCTGTCCAGGAACCACTGGCCGGACTTCCCCGGGGAGGCCCCGGCGATGGCGATGGAGGTGGGGTAGAATACCGCATCGAGACTCCTGGTCATTCGGCACCTCGAACGTGTACTTGGGCGTGCGTGCGGGCCCGGCGCTTCTCATGGAGCCGCAGCACCCGGTCGACGGCCCTGGCCGCGCCGGCCATCGAGTGATAGACCGGCACCCCTGCCTCGGCGCAGCCCTGCTGCAGGTCATCGATGCCCTTCTGCCAGTCCCAGCCGGTGATGAGGTACTGCATCACCAGGGCCAGCGGGCGGTTGGTCTCGCTCTTCAGCTTGATGACCGCCTCCCGGAAGAAGTTGATCTCGGCATCGAAGGCGGAGGTGGAGAACCAGGCGGCCTGCCCGAAGCCGATGTGGATCACGGACAGATCTGCGAAGTCCTGGCATGTCATCAGCGTCCTGATGAGGCCGTAGAAGCGCTCGCTGTAAGCGAAGCTGGAGAGGTCGATGGGATTGTGGAGGATCAGGCCGGCCTCGGTGGGGACCGAGGCCCGGATCTCCTGCAGGATGGCGGGCGGCAGCGGCGGCAGCACGAAGCCGTGCCTGGACCAGTCGTCGACGCCCAGGACGGTGGCCCCGCCTCCTCCCCCGAAGACGCCCAGGCGGCGCCCCGCGGGAGCGGGCAGCAGGGACATGGTGACCAGGACATCGACCAGCTCTTCCAGGCTGTAGACGCGGATGGCGCCCGCCTGCTGCAGCAGTTCATGCCACACCTCGTCCGAGCCGGCCAGCGAGCCGGTGTGCGAGGCGGCAGCCCTGGCCCCCGCCCCGGTGTGGCCCCCCTTGAGCACAACGACCGGCTTCTCCCGGGCCACCTGCGAAAGCGCGCGGTAGAAGCGGGGGCCGTCGCGCACGCCCTCGATATAGATGGCCACTGCCCTGGTGTCTTCATCCCGGGCCATGTACTCCAGGAGTTCGCTCTCGTTGATGTCGCAGGCGTTCCCGTAGGAGATGACCTTGCTGAAGCGGACTCCCCGGTAGCCGGCGGCGCGGGTGACGTAGACGGAGTTGCCGCCGCTCTGGCAGATGTAGGCCACGCTGCCGCTCTGCCTGGGGAAATCGCTGGTGTAGGACAACCCGATCCTGGGGACATAGACGCCCAGGCAGTTGGGGCCGATGACCCTCACCCCGGTCTCCCGGGCAGCCCGGGCCACCTCCCCCTCCAGGCGCCTGCCTTCCCCGGTCCCTGTCTCGGAGAACCCGGCGGTGAATATGGACACCGCCTTCACCCCTTTGGCTCCGCACTGGCGGACAAACCCCGGGACGGCGGGGGCGGGAATGCAGCAGACCACGTGGTCCACCGGCTCCGGGAGCTCCATGATGCCGGCATAGGCCTTCATGCCGGAGACCTCCTGCCCCCGGGAGTTGACGGCGTAGATACGGCCTTCGAAGCCCGATGCCAGGAAGCTGTCCAGGAACAGCTGCCCCTGCTTGCCGGGCGATGCCCCGGTGACCGCCACCGATCCGGGGTTGAAAACGGCGTCCAGGGAGCTTGCCGCATTGTTCATGGGGACCTCCTCATTCGTCCTGGGGCACCAGGCCCGGCGGAGAGAGCTTGATGATGGCATCGTACTCGGGCGGGCACACCAGGATGCAGCTGCCGCACTTGGTGCACTTGGCCTGGTCTACGACCTTGATGCCCCTCTTGTCGTCGCTGATGATGGCATCCACCGGGCAGGAGAGCACGCAGTGGTCGCAGCCCTTGTAGCACTTGTCCGGGAGTATATAGTAGGCGATAAGCTCCTTGCAAACCAGGGCCGGGCAGCGCTTCTCGACGATGTGTGCCTCGTACTCGCCGCGGAAGTAGCGCAGGGTGGTCAGCACCGGGTTGGGGGCCGACTTGCCCAGGCCGCACAGGGAGCCGGCCTTCACGTCCCGGGCCAGGTCCGCCAGGAGGTCCAGGTCCTCGAGGTCCCCTTTGCCCTCGGTGATGCCGGTCAGGATGTCCAGCATGTGCTTGGTGCCCAGGCGGCAATGGGTGCACTTGCCGCAGGACTCCTTCTGGATGAAGTCCAGGAAGTAGCGGGCGGTGTCCACCATGCAGTTGTCCTCGTCCAGCACTATCATGCCGCCGGAGCCCATCATGGAGCCGGCCTCGGCCAGCGAGTCGAAGTCAATGGGGGTATCCAGGGCGCAGGCGGCCAGGCAGCCGCCCGACGGGCCCCCGATCTGCACCCCTTTGAAGGCCTTCTTGCCGGACATGCCGCCGCCCACGTCGAAGACCACCTGGCGCAGCGTGGTGCCCATGGGCACCTCCACCAGCCCCGTGTGGGCCACCTTTCCCGCCAGGGCGAAGAGCGCCGTGCCGCTGCTGCCGGGGGTGCCGATGCCGGCGAACCAGTCGGCGCCGCGCTCCAGGATGAGGGGGACGCAGGCGAAGGTCTTCACGTTGTTGAGCAGCGTGGGCTTTCCCCACAGCCCCGCCTCGGTGGAGTGCGGGGGCCGGACCCGGGGCATGCCCCGCCGGCCTTCCACGGAGTACATGAGGGCGCTGGCCTCGCCGCACACGAAGGCCCCGGCGCCCTGCACCACGTATACGCCGAAGCCGAAGCTGCTGTCCAGGACGTTGTGCCCCAGGATGCCGGCGGCCTCCGCCTGCCGGAGGGCGATGTTGAAGCGCTTGACCGCCAGCGGGTACTCGTCGCGGACGTAGATGATGCCGCGGGAGGTGCCCATGGCGTACCCGGCGATGATCATGCCTTCGATCACCGAATGGGGGTCGCTCTCCAGGAGGGCCCGGTCGATGAAGGCCCCCGGGTCGCCCTCATCCGCGTTGCAGATGACGTACTTGGTCTCGCCGGCGGCCCGGTGGCACAGGTCCCACTTGCGCCCGGCGGGGAACCCCGCCCCGCCCCGGCCCCGCAGCCCGGAGCGCCCGACTTCCTCGATGATCTCCTCCGGGCTCATGCGCAGCGCGCGGGCCAGGCTGCTGTAGCCGCCGCGGGCGATGTACTGGCTGATGCTCTCGGCGTCGATGTAGCCGCAGTGGCGCAGGACCAGTCGCATCTCGTGCTCAAACCGGGACAGCTCCGGTATGACCGGGGCCTGGCCGTCGGCCACCTCGAAGGTGCCCAGGGCCAGGTCCAGCTGCGGGTCGTCGCCCAGGACGTACCCCTCCACCAGCCGCGGCACGATGTCGGGCGTGACCTGGCCGTAACACACGTTGAACTCGCCGGGCTTCAGGATGACCACCAGGGGCTCGGCAGAGCACAGCCCCATGCACCCCACCCAGCTGACCGGGGCCTCGGCATTGTGCCGCGCCAGCTCCGCCTCGAAGGCCCGGGCCACGGGCCCGGACCCGGCCGCCCGGCCGCAGGTGGCCGTGCCTATGAGGATGCGGGTCTTCTGGTTGAGAAGCTCCCACTCCGCGCTGGCCTGGCTGCGGATGGTCTCGAAGTTCATCGGTCCTCAGGCGCCTCCGGCGGCCGCTTGAGCCCGGCCAGCACCTCCTCCACCTTGAAGGGCGTCATCCTGGGGCTGACCTCCCGGTCGATGACGATGACCGGGGCCAGCACGCAGCAGCCCACGCAGGCGATGCGGTCCAGGCTGAACTCCTCGTCCGGAGTGACGCCGCCCACCTTGATGTCCAGCTCCCGCTCCAGGGCCTCCATGACCAGGGCGCCGCCTGCCACGTGGCACGCCGTGCCCATGCACACCCGGATGGGGTGCCGGCCGATGGGCGTGAAGCGGAAGCCGTTGTAGAAGGTGGCCACGCCGTAGATGGAGGCCGGCGGCATGTGCACGAAATCGGCGATCTCCAGCAGGGCCTCTCTGGGCAGGTAGCCCAGCCGCTCCTGCACCTCCTCCAGGATGAGGATCAGCTCCACCCTCTCCCCCCGGTAACGGGCCAGGACCTCCTGGAGCTGCTCCTTGATCCGGGCGCTGTCCTTCATACCTTCCGGCAGATCTCCGGCGGGTCGGCCGCCGTCTCCTTGACGTATCTCAGCATATGGTTCAGGCAGGCCATGGTCAACTCGATGAGATCTTCGCCGCTGATCTTCCGGATGCGGCCGCCCGAGTAGAGGACCCGGAGGCTGGCCGGGAACTCGCCGTCGGCCCGGCTGAAGACGAAGTGTAGCCTGACTCCGGGAAAGACCTCCTTGGAGAGGGCCCAGTCCTCGTGCAGCCCCAGGCCCTCGACTTCCCCGCCCACGTACTCCGCCAGCCGGGCGACATCGTCCACGCAGGCCAGGGCCTCCTGGCGCAGGCCCACCGCCCGCTTCAGGAAGGCGTCGTGGGGGGTCGCCGGGCCGTCGATCTCCTTGAGAGTGATCAGGTCCCTGTCTTTCAGGCCCATCTCCGCTGCCCTCTGAGGGAGGGCGCCCGGCACCCTGATGGCGCGCGCCCCTCCCGGCCTCCATTCTACCCGATCTGGGCGCGCGGGTGCGCCTGACCGGCCGCCGGCGGGGCGGGGCGGGGCGCCTTCCGGCGCGTCAGCGGCTACCGGCCCTGGCGCCACCGCCCGGGTCCCCACTCCCCGGCGTCGGGCTCGTCGAAGAGGGCCCGGAAGGCGGCGTCGGAGCGCAGCCAGGAGGACATCCGGTCCATGTCCTGCGCCGCCCGGCAGGCGTCCTTGGTGGCCGTGATGGCTGCCGGCCGGGAGCGGCCGACCTTCCCGGCCATCTCCTCGGCCTTCGCCAGGAGGTGGGCGGAGGGGTAGACCCGGTTCGCCAGGCCGATTCGGCAGGCCTCCCGGCCGTCGATGGGGTCGCCCGTCAGGCACAGCTCCAGGGCCCTGGCGGCGCCGACGCGCCAGGCGATGTTGGTGGCGGCGCCGCCTCCGCCGGTCCAGCCCAGGTTCTTCACGTGCATGTCGCTGATCTCGGCCGTCTCCGCGGCCAGGATGATGTCGCAGGCCAGCGCCAGCTCCAGGCCCCCGGCGGTGCAGACGCCGTCGACTGCGGCGATGGACACCTTCGGGGCCCAGGCCAGGTTGACGAGGGTCGAGGCCATGGGCAGCCTCAGGCGGCGCTGGTCCCACAGCGCCGCGGTGGGTGAGCCCCTTCTCACGAAGGACGGGTCGCCGGCTCTCACCTCTCCCTCGCTCTGCTTGAGGTCCACCCCGGAGCAGAAGCAGGGCCGGCCGTCGCGCCTGGGCCCTCCGGTGATGACCAGCGCGCCGGCGCGCTCATTGCCCAGCCACTGGTCGATGGCGCTGTCCAGCTCGCGCCACATGCTGGTGTTGATGGCATTGAGGGCGCCGGGCCTGCTGAGGGTGATGACGCAGTAGCCCTCTTCCTCTCGGAACCTGATGGTCTCGTAGCTCATACCGGCCGACCTCCTAGCGTACCGACAGCAGCACCACTTCGCATGTGATGGTGGAGTTGGCCGGCAGGTCCGGGAAGGCCTGGTCGCCGTAGCCCAGGTTGGGGGGGATGGTCAGCTGCCGCCTGCCCCCCTTCCTCATGCCGACCACGCCCCGGTCCAGGCCCTCGATGACCTGGCCTTGGCCCACGGTGAACACCAGGGGCATCCCCATGGACGAGTCCATGAGCAACGTGCCGTTCTCCGACCAGACGGTGCAGTCCACGCTCACCGCGCTGCCCTCGACGGCCTCCGGGCCATCGCCGGTCTTCAGGTCCTCAATCACCAGCCCCGGGGAGTGGTCTATGGCGAACTTCCACACCAGGACGCCGATCACCGCCGCCACGGCCAGGACCACCGCGAGCCCGATGAAGAAGAGGAGCCGCCCCTTCCTCGCGAATTTCCGGGACTCTCTCTGCGAGCGCTTGAGCGTCCTGGCTGACTTGTCCCTCACAGGTCTCTCACTCGATGGCCAGCAGCTCTACTTCGAAGACGAGGGCGGCGTTCGGCGGGATCTTCGCGCCGCTCCCGGTGGCGCCGTAGGCCAGGTTGGGCGGTATGGTCAGCCTTCGAGTGCCCCCGACCTTCATGCCTGCCAGCCCCTGGTCCCATCCCTTGATCACTTGTCCTGCCCCCAGGGTGAACTGGTACGCGTTGGACTCGATCTGCGTATCGTCCTCATACAGCCAGAGGGTGTAGTCCACG
Source organism: uncultured Dehalococcoidia bacterium (assembly GCA_964492335.1). Classification (GTDB taxonomy): domain Bacteria; phylum Chloroflexota; class Dehalococcoidia; order UBA2247; family RBG-13-53-26; genus JAFGCL01. The sequence goes on from CAZBJX010000001.1 coordinate 131,745, forward strand.
CTCAACAGGTCGCCGGCCTGGGCCGCTTCCCCGGTGCCCTGGACCAGGTCTTCGACAACCAGCTCCGTGACCTGTGGTTTGGCGTTCTCTGTGGAACCTTCGCCGCGAACGGCAAAGTACACTATCACGCCAGCCACGGCCACCAGGACCAGCGCGGCCGCGCCGATGGTCCAGAGCCGTCGCTGCTTCGCGCGGCGCCGAGCCTCCTGGGCCTGGCGCTTGTTGGATGGGGGCGATCGCTTCTTCATGGCTTCCTCCGATGGCCGGCGCCCGCTTGCGCGCACCGGCGGTGACGGAGCGAATGATACGCTGGGGCCGAACGGGGAGTCAAACCCATGCCCGCGGTGCGATGGGCGCTGCTCGAGCCTCTAGAGCCCCATCCGGGAGACCAACTCCGCCACCCCGAGCCGCAGCGGGGAAGCCGGAGGCAGCCCGGTGGTGGGCCGCCCGGCGATCTCCAGGGCGGCCAGGTTGGGGTCCTGGCCTATGGTCAGGGGGCTGTCGAATCCCAGTTCCTGCGCCACCCGGGCCAGCTCCGGCGGCAGGCCGTCGGGGCAGCGGTTGATCACCAGGGCGATCTGCCCCACCCGCGCCCGCATCTCTCCGATGAGCCCCCTGATGGCGCCCGCGGTGCGCAGGCTGCGCTGCGTCGGGTCGGAGACGATCACCAGCACATCGACATCCCGGGTGGTCTGGCGACTGATATGCTCCATGCCGGCCTCGCTGTCGATGACCACGTAGCGGTAGCCGCGGCCCAGCCTGTCGATGGCCATCCGCAGCATGTTGTTGGCGGCGCAGTAGCAGCCCGGCCCCTCGGGCCGGCCGATGGCCAGCAGGTCGAAGCCCTTGGACTCCACCAGGGCCGCCCGGATCTGCCCTTCCAGGTACTCCGGCTTCGAAATGCCGGGGGACAGGGCCCCCGACTGGATGTCCCGGGTCATGTCCTCCCGTATCCGGCCCACCGTGCTGCCCGCCTCGACGCCCAGGGCCTGGTTGAGGTTGGTGGCCGGGTCGGCGTCGATGGCCAGTACCACGCCCTTCGAGGACAGGGCCAGCACCAGCAGGGCGGAGATGGACGTCTTGCCCGTGCCTCCCTTGCCGGCCACAACGATGGTGGTGGTCATGGCTTGAGGCCGGCGGCGAACCCTGGCAGGAAGGCGGGGATCTCGCCGGCTTCTCTGGGCCCGACCACGATCTTCCAGGCCGGCAGGGCCTCCTCCAGGTCGCCCCGGATGCGGCTGGCCATGCCCGGGATGAGCAACGTCCGGGTCTTCACCCTCTCCTCGATGCCGCAGCCCTTGATGAAGGCGGCCACGCTGTCCCCGGTGAACCGGCCGGCGGCCCAGCCGGTGAGCACCCCCAGCCCCTCGGTGTCCTTGACGGCCAGGAAGGAGGGCACCTTGCTGCTTTCCACCTCCGAGGACACGATGAAGTAGGTCAGGGCCCAGTTGGCGGTGACCAGCACCGGCGCATCGGGGCCGGGCTCGCCGATCTCGTAGACCTTCTCCTTCACGGAGAGGGGCATGCGGGGGTCGGTGTAGATGTTGAGCCGCTGCACCAGCAGGGGCAGCAGCGTGTGCCGGTCGAAGTCGGAGAGGACCACGACGGCGGCGTACTTGACGATGAAGGCCGCCGCCAGCAGCGCCTCCTCTATGGGGTCCTTCGTCATCAGGCAGGGGAAGGCCACGGTGGGATAGCCCAGCGGCCGGAAGCTCTGCCTGACCGCCGCCCGGCGGATGAGGGTCTGGTCCCGGATGCCGTCCATCAGGCTCCGGGAGCCGGGGTCCAGCACGATCTCGTCCAGCTTCTCCTGTCTCAGCCTGGCGGTGAGCGGGACCAGCTCGTCGACGCTGCCGGCCCTCACCCCCACGGGCGTGGGCCGCTCCCGCAGCTTCGGCAGGATGCGGTCGATGTTTTCCGCGGTCACCGGGTAGAGGAGCGGGCGCCGGCCGGCGCAGGCGTCCCACGCCTCTAGAAGCGCGTCCACATCCTCCGAGATGAGCATGATGCCGGGAGCGGCATGGCCGCCAGCGGTGTGCGCCGCGCTACCGGCCGCAGTGTCGCTGGAGGCAGCGTTCGGGGCGCTGCCGCCGCTCCCGGCGCAGGCCCTCTGCGCCAGGGCCGCGAAGCGCGACCTGTCACCGGAGTCATGGCGCAGGGCCAGCAGGCTGGCCGCCATCTGGATGCCCACCCTCTCGAAGCGCAGCTCGGCCATCTTGCGCACCTTGTCCGCCACGGACGATTCCGGCTCGCTGTCGGAGACCAGCAGGGCCACGCCGGTGGGGTGCAGGAAGGCCTTCTCGTGGCGGTAGACCACCTCTTCGTTGCCGATCTGGAGGGCCCCCTCGCCGGCGCCGATGGTGACCAGCTTGATGGCCGGGGCCAGCGCATCCAGCAGTTCCTCCCTGGTCTCGGGCGAGAGGTAGGGGCACTTGTCCAGCGTGGTCCCCCCGCCGGCCAGCTTCATGGCGAAAGCGAAGCAGGTGGGGAAGCCGCACTCCTTGCAGTTCTTCTTGCCCAGCTCCGGGAGCTTCTTGACTAAGTCGGTGCCTTTCAGCGCCATGAAGAGCCTCCTGCCAATCTATCCGGGAAGGGCCACCTCGCCCTTCAGCCAGGGGTGGCCTGTCCGCTCCAGGAACTGGGCCAGCTGCTCCACGTCCTTGACGTCCTCTTCGGTGGCGATCTTGTCATAGAGGTCAGCCGGTATGGCCTCCCTGTACGCCTCCTTGATCTCCTTCGGCATCCAGACCACCCGGCGCAGGCCGCCGTCTGCCTGGAAGAACTTCGGCGAGCGGATGAGCTCCAGGGCCATGCCCACGGCGCCGTCGACCTGCCTCCCCCCGGAGGTGGCGCTGGCAATGCGGGAGAAGGTCTGCCCGATGACGGTGAACCCCATGAAGTCGCGGTGCACGATGCCGAACCCGTCCACCTCGGGGATGTAGAAGGTCACCGCCTGGAAGCAGCCGCAGGACGTGTGCGGGTGCTCGAAGGCGCTGTGCAGGTACATCCGGTCGTACTGCCCCAGGGAGCGGCTGGCCACCTCCTGGTTGAGGCCGGTGTACTCGCCCTTGACGGGGTCGACCATCTCGCCCTTCTGCACCTCGAAAATGGGCCCTTCCGGGTCGAGCTTCTGGGCCGCCCGGCCGTCGAACCAGCTTATGGCCCCGCAGTTGGCGGTCCTCTCCGGGGTGATGATGCAGCAGTGCGTGGGGGCGAAGCTCTGACAGAGGATGCAGCCGTAGAAGACGTCCACGTCCTCTTCCCGCAGCCCCCGCAACCGCTCGTCCCGCGCGTGGTAGATGCTCATGGCCCCGGGCAGCAGTTCCTCCACCTTGCTCTTGTCGGTGATCAGGGTGACGGATATCTTCTCGATGGCGGAGATCTCGGAGGTGAACAGGAAGACCAGCACATGGCCGAGCTCGACCAGCGAGTCGAAGCCCTTCTGGTAGGCCTCCTTGCTCAGCCGCATCCAGATGTCGTTGCGCTGGTTCATGTGGTAGATGCCCTCGACGTAGTTGGCGTACATGTGGATGCGGCGCTCGATGACCGGCTCCATGTCCTTCTCCAGGGCCTGGCCGGCGATGTCCACGATAATGGCCAGGGGCTGGCTGCTGCCCTGCCTCATGTCCTTGATGTCGGGGCCCACCAGCTCCACCTTCTCGTGCTCCACCTCCTCCGGCTTCCTGAGGTTGACCAGTTCGAACTTGGCCTTGATGCTGGGCCCGCCGAACTCCACCTGCATGTCATCCTTGCGTATGGTCTCGCCTTCATACTGGGGCCCTATGTCCGCGTGAAACTCCATGCTAGTCTTTCTCCTTCAAACAGGACAGCAGGTCCTCCAGAAACCTCTGCCAGTCCTCGTCTCTTCTGAGGTTGGGAAGGCCGTAGTCCGCGTTGGGGTAGAGGTACCTGCAGAGGGTCATTGTCTTGAGGTGGGGGGCGAAGTGCTTCAGCGCCGACAGGCCCTGGTTGCCGAAATCCGCGCGGAACCCCAGGAAGATGACCAGGTCGTGGTTTCCCTGCTTCCTCACTCCCTGCCAGGCGGGGTCCGCCAGCTGAATGAGGACCTCCACCGCGTCGGACTCGCTGTCCGGCTTCGCCCCCAGGGATATCATCCCGCCCTTGACGTGGGCGGTGGCGCAGACCGGCATGCCGCCCGCCCGGGCGATATCCAGGGCCCAATCCAGCAGCCCGCGGCCGCCCAGCGAGCCCGCGAGCACCCCGGGCCCGAGCACCAGCAGGGGGCGCTCCGCCCTCTTGATCAGCGCGGCGTATTCCGATGCGCTGCCCAGGGCGACGGCGGGCCTGGTGCCGGTGAGGGTGTTGACTCTGTGGAAAGGCATGATCATCTGCTGCCACCTGACTGCCAAAGAAGACTCATCGACATCTAGCGAATCACGGCATCCGGGGGCACCTTGCTGGGGTAGGTGCCGATCAGGGTCGGCAGGGTCAGCACGGGCTTCGGCTCCCAGCCGACATCCTTGAGGTAGGCCGTGGCCTCCTTCTTGTAGACTATGGGCAGGTCCTTGTCCGTGCGGACGTAGAGGTGCAGGTCCGGCGGCAGGCCCCCGCCCATGTGGTTCCTGTACAGAGCAATGTAGTGGTTCAGCTTCACCGCCCGACCCTGCGGGGTATCGTTCTTGCGGATGCAGAGCTTGGCGATGGTGATCATGGCCCTCTCCCTGGTCTCCGTGACATAGGCCAGGTGCTCCGGTGACGGCTCTCCGGTGTCGACCATCTCGTCCCGGCGCCCGTCCCTGACGCTCCAGTCCCCGGCTTCCTTCCCGGAGAGGAACATCCGGCCGTACTTGGCGCTGTGCGGCCCCAGGACCACCGGGACCCCCAGCCGGTTGCATCCGGTGGCCAGGCTCACGGCCATCTGCGAGGTGGCGCCCCAGCCCACCCCCACGGCGCCCACGCGGTTGAGTATGTAGTCCGCGATGACCTCGTAGTTGCCGCGCAGGGGCAGCGTGGCGAAGATGTTGGCGATCTTGATGGCCGCCCCGGTGATGTGGGCGCTGGACACGCAGGAGCCCAGGTTGATGACCCCGCCGGGCACGAAGGCCGGGGGATACCTCTCGTAGATGCTCCTGCCCTCGGCGTCCTTCTTCATGCCCACCGCCATGGCGGCGCAGCCGCTGAGCAGCACCACGTACTTCCTCCTGGCGAACTCCTCGGCCATCTCGGCCAGGTCGTTCATGTCGGGGTAGTTGGAGCAGCCGACGAAGGCCACCACTCCGGGGACGGTCCCCAGGACTATGGGGGCGCCGGCGTTGCGGATCTCGGTGTCCATGATGGGCCCCCGGCCGGCCCTCATCCTGTAGGCATCCGTCCGGGCGGCCGCCTGCATGATCTGGAGGACCGGAACGCCGTAGGGGCACTCCTCCTGGCACTTGCCGCAGCCGAGGCACCTGTCGAAGACCTCCGTCATGGGCCCCATGTCCCCGCCGGCTGCCTGGCCCATGGCGGCCCCGACGTCGAGCAGGTTGGGGCAGACCCGCTCGCAGATGTCGCACTGGACGCATTTGCCGGCCAGCTCCTGCGCCCGGGCGACGCTCAGCAACTGGCTCTTCCTTTGCGGGGCCAGCGCCTGCGCCACCCTGACCGCCACCTCGCCGGCCTTCCCCGGGTCCAGGATGAGGAACTGCCTGCCTTCCTCGAGCATCTCCCGCACAATCCGGTCGCTGTCCTTGTCGGTGGCGTCCTCCAGGCCGTAGCAGGCCTTGTCCGAGGTGGCGATGAAGCCGGAGCCTGCCTTGCGCGCCTCGTCCGGCAGGTCGGTCCTGACGCACAGCTCGTCGGCCACCACCATGTCGGCGATGCCCGTCCTGATGTAGAAGAGCTGCCGCGAGAGGGGGCCGATGACCCGGGCCTGCTCGTCGTAGCGGCTGGTGTCCAGCGCGGTGCTGCACAGCCCTCCCACTTCGACGCTGTCCCGCAGGCCGTTGCGCCTGAGGTAGTCGATGATGGCGGTCGAGGCCAGGGGGCTGTGCCCCACCACCACTATGGCCGGCTTGTCCGCGTCCAGGGTGGAGCAGCCCAGGTCCACCAGCGGCGTGTCCGCTACCGAGGAGGGGAACTTGAAGCCCACGATCTGGGCGATGTCGGCGGCCTCCATGGCCACGTGGTCCAGCATGCCGGCGTGCAGGGCCTTGGACTCGAAGTCCAGGGGGCTGGCCTCCTGGCCCGTGTGGAGCGAGGAGACCAGGTGGACCAGTTCACCCTCCACGTACTCCAGGGCGGTCACCAGGTCTGCCAGCGTCTCCGGCTTCACCCCCATGACCAGCCGTATGTTGGGGGCCTCCACGGCCACGCTGCTGCCCAGGTCGATCCTGAGGCCGTCGCCGTGCTGCTCTATGAGGTGCTCGATGACCCGCCGGGCGTAGGCCCCGTGGGCCGACAGCCCCATGCATACCGCCAGCAGCGTGGTGCGTCCCTGCTGGCCGGCCATGCCGATGCCGCAGGCGCCGCGCCGCCCCGCGGTGAGGTCGCACTTCCCGTAGGTGCAGAGGAAGCAGATGTCGCAGGGGGGGGCGTAGACCGGCGAATAGGTCCTCATCAGCCGCATGTCCCAGTTGCGCAGGTCCGGGATCCCCGGCATGGGCGTCTGGCCCACCGGCTCCCAGGGGTCGCCGGCGCGGATGGTCTCCTCTACCCGCTGCCGCCTCCGGGTCTTCCGGGGCCTGGTCTCTTCCGAATCAGCCATAGATCACTTCAACCCCAGCACATTCTTGACATAACGAAGGGTATCCGGGTGGCGCAGAACAGCGATGTTGGCCCCGGCCAGGAGCAGGGAGACGGCCGTCATGCCCTCCCAGAGGATGCCCTGCGTCATGTCCTCCCTGGCTTCTTTGGTCTTCCAGCATTCGCCCCCCAGGTTGGCGATGATGGGCATCTGGGTCATGGCGTCCTTGAAGATCACTCCGGTCTGCTTGGCCCGCTCCGTGATGCTGAAGCTGTACTCCAGGCCGTAGCCCAGGGCCGGGCTCTCGGGGTCGATCACCACCCTTTCGGGCGGGAAGGACTTGCAGATCTTGATGTTCAGCTCCTTCATGAGGTTGATGTCCAGCGACGTCTGCGAGATGAGGCAGTGCCCGTTGTCCAGCACCGCCCTGGCAATGGCCTCGTAGTTCTCCTTGACCGCCGGCCCCAGCAGCAGGTTCTGCCCCCGGCAGACCTCGGCCACCCTGGCGATGACCGCGGCGCTCTTCTTCTCGTCCTGCGGTCCATAGACGATCAGCGGGACCGGGGCGGCCTCGGCCACGGCGCTCACCAGCTGCGCGCAGGCCTCCGGGGGGGTGTCGCCGGCCGTCGGGTCGGCGCCGGCCAGGTGCAGGCAGACCGCTGCGGCGCCCAGGGAGGCGCACTTGCGGGCCCAGGCGACGGGATCGGAGAGCACGTCCCGGTACGGCTCCGTCACCCAGGGGGCCCAGTCCCCGGGGGCCGTGTCCCATATCTCCAGGGCCAGCCGGGGCGGGTTGGGAATGGCGCCCTCGTCGAAGAAATGGAAAGGGAGGGCGGTCTCGCCCCCCAGCTTCAGGGCCTTGCTCCCCGCCCCGATGGTGACCTCTCTGACGGTCCCCGCATGGGACTCCACCGGCGCTCTGTACTGCATGTCTTCTCTCCGGTCCTATTCCTCCAGCCAGGAGTGCGAGTAGAGCTTCCGTCCCGTCAGGACCATGGCCGTCTTGACGTAGTCGCGCTGGTCCGCCGGCAGCGGGCCCGGGTCGACGTCCTCGCCGTCCATCACCCGGTGGACCAGCCTGACCGCGTCCGGCCCCTCGCCCCGGTTCAGGGCCATGAGCTGCCTGTCCAGCGCGTCGGCGATGACCGAGTACATGCCGTGACGGGCCAGCATGATCAGGTAGGTGCGGTTGATGATCCCCCGGCGCTGGGGCGGCGAGCCGTTGGAGATGTTGGACAGGCCCAGAGTGGACTTGATGCCGGGCAGTAAGTCGGGAAGCACCTTCATGAACTCCAGCACCTCCATGGCCTGCTCCTGGTCGGCGCTCAGCGGCAGCAGGATGGGGTCGACCCAGATGTCCTCGTTGGGGATGCCGAGTTCGTTGATGCGGGACACCGTGTCGATGATGCTCTCGGACCGCGACGCCAGGTCCCGGGGGCACCCCCTGTCCGTGAGCACCGACACCACCACCTCCGCCCGGTACTTCGTGGCCAGGGGCAGCATCTGCTCCCGGCTGTCCGTCCTCCCGGACACCGAGTTCAGCAGGGGCCTCCTGCGGCAGTTCTTCAGCCCCACGTCCATGGCCACCGGGCTGAGGGTGTCTATTGACAGGGGCAGGTCCACGGCCCCCTGCACCGTCTTCACCAGCCACTCGGTCATGGCGATGGGGTCCCTGGTGGCCGGCCCGAGGTTCAGGTCTATGTAGTGTGCCCCGGCGTCGGCCTGGGCCGCCGCCAGGTCCTGGATGGCCCTGGCGTCCCGGGCCTCGATGGCGCTCGAGACCGCCTTCGAGATGATGTGGATGCTCTCACCGATGATTATCACTGCCCATCACCCCTGCTGATTGCTGACCCGGACATGTCAGGGATTCTACCAGAAACTATAGCATCATGCATTCCCCGCAACAAAGCGCTGGCGCCGGCCACCCGCACCCGGTCCAGGTAGGCCGCAGTCGGCCCGCCCGGGTAGCAATGCCCGGGCGGCGGGATGTTGAAGGTGGGCTTCCTCTCCTCCCACAGGATGCGACAGGGAGTCTTGCTGTATCCGACCGGAAATCCCGCCACGCGCACCTTCCTCCAGAGCGGGAGGTCACAGGAAGTCACGCAGTCGTCGGCGACTGCCTTGCGAACAGCGCCGCCCCCAGGGCGCCCATCAACTGCGGCTCCGGCGGAATCCTGGCCGTCATCCCCAGCCTGGCCTCGATACGCTTCACCACGCCGATGTTCTTGCCGATGCCGCCTGAGATGACCAGCTCCGGCTCCACCTCCACGCGCTTGAGCAGGGTCACCACCCGCTCCGCCGTGGCCTCGCAGATGCCGGCGGCGATGTCCGGCCTGGGGACACCCTTTCTGAGGGCGCGGACCACCTCCGAACGGGCAAAGACGGTGCAGACGCTGCTTATTCGCAGCTGGTTCCCGGCCTCGATCGAGAGCGGGCCGAACTCATCCAGGGGTACGCCAATGGTGTGGGCGATCATCTCCAGGAAGCGCCCCGTCCCCGCCGCGCACCTGTCGTTCATTGCTCTCGGGCGTGGTCTCCGTGATGAGGGCGGCTATGGTCTCCCGCTCGTTGAGCACCACCACCTTGGTCGTGGAAGAACCGATATCGATGCCGGTAACGTACATGGGGCTAGCTCCTCCCGCTCTGCCGTCCGACGAGGCTGGCTTCCGCTCTATGGGCCCCGATGGCGGCCCCGATGGCGGTGGCGAAGTGAGGCTGCTCCGGCACCACGGGCCGGACGCCTGCCATACCCTCGATGTCGCTCACCAGCGCCGGGTTCCGGGCCCCGCCTCCCACCAGCACCAGGTCCCCGCTCACCCCCACCCGCTTGATGAGATCGGTCACCCGGATGGCTACGCCCCACACCACCCCGGCCGCAATCCTCTCCACCGGCTCGCCCCGGTGGATCTGGGAGATGATAGAGGATTCGGCGAACACGGCGCCGGCGGCGCAAATGATCTCCTCCGGGACCACGCAGCAGAGATAGCCGATCACCGGCCTGCCGGTCTCGGCTTTCCACTGCCTGACGGCCTCGTGGTGGGCCCGGGCATAGCGCTGGAAAGTGTCGTTCATGACTTCCCCTCTGAAAGCCGGATTCCCTTCTTGGCGGCAATGCGCTCGGCCAGGGCGTCCAGGCGGGTCCTCACCTGGCCCTCGGGGTAGGACCGCTCGTCGACCAGGTCACAGTCGATGACCACCGCCGGAATGCCCATCTTCTTCTCGACGAAGGAGACCATTTCCAGGAGCGGCAGATAGACCGGGCGGCAGGTGTAGACGCTGTTGATGACCACGCCGTCCACCTGGTATTCGCGGCACAGCTCGCGGTAGCCCTCCACCGATCCCCGCACCAGCTCGGTCTCCGGCAGCAGGGTGCGGAAGGCCATCTCGCCCAGGGGGTCCCGGGGGTTGCGGGCAGGCCAGGGGTAAGGATCGTAAGTAGGCTCGTAGACGAACACCCCTCCCAGAGGCCCGTCGGCCAGATCGCCGTTGATGACGTATCCCATGAAGGTGCGATAGTATCCGCAGAGGTCCGTGGAGTAGCCATGCTGCTCGGCTATGCTGGCGAACCTGACGGCGTCCTTCTCGACATCGGGGGTCTTGCGCCGCACCGCGGTCAGGGCGGAGTACTGCTCGGGGTAGAACGGGTGAAGACCCATGGAATAGTAGATCTCCTTCTCCACCAGGGCGCACGACCAGACCACAGGCTTGCCGGCGGTCTTGTGGGTATGGCCCTGGGCGAAGTCATCCTGAATGAACTGCCACCCGCGGGCCGCCGCCTTCAGGGACTTGCGTGAGGCTCTGGTGGCGGTTCTGGCCTGTTCAGGCATGGACACACTCCTCAAAGCGGCTGCTCACCCTTCACCGTCCCGGTTACGGAGGCGGCGCTTCGATGACCCCGCCGGAGATGGGCCGCGAGACACTCCCCCCGCGGTAGCCAGCCCTTACGGGGATGCTATCATCTGTTTGACAACCTGTCAAGTGAACGTGCGCACCGGCCGCCTAATACGTCAGCCGCAACGCCATTCTGTTTATATATAGTGCAAGGATTCGCCCCTTCTGCGCGCCGCATGCAACATATGGTATACTGGGTTGGCAGCGTTGAGGGTAGGATGAACGAGCCACGAAATGGATGCCATTGACCTGGCCATCCTCAGAGAGCTGGAGGGAGATGCCAGACAACCGTTATCGGAGCTGGCAAAGAAGGCCGGCGTCAGCCGGCATGTGCTGAGACGAAGGCTCCATTCACTGCGGGACCGCAAGCTGGTCGCCATCATGGCTTTCACCAACCCCCGCGCGCTGGGCTACCGCACCCTGGCGATCACCGGAGTACGGGTCACCCCGGGGAGTCTGCATCCAGTGGCTGACCGGATCAAGACCCTTCCCAACGTACTGCTCGTGGTTACCTCCACCGGCCAGAACGATATCATCACACTGTCGATGTTTGCCGATCCCACCGGGCTGACGGCCTTCCTGACCAGGGAGCTGGGCAGTATTCCCGGAATCATATCCAACGAGACTATGATTGTCTTTGACTGGTGGGTCCGCCGGTCCTTCCTGTCACTGCCAGGCTGGAAAAGGATGGCCTTCTCACCCGAGCTGCGGCCTGCCGGTCTACAGCATGATGAGCCGGGAGACTCTCTGGGACCAGCGGAGGAAGGGCCTGGTTTCGGCGTAGATCGAATCGATGTGGCCATCCTGAAGGAAATCGAACAGCAGCCAGACCAGTCCGTCTCGACCCTGGCCAGGAGACTGGGTATAAGTCGGCCCAACGCCGCCGCTCGATTGCGCCGGCTCCTGGATGAGGAAATCACAAGGGTGGTCGGCTTCGTCACCCCCTTCCGCATAGGTTACCCCACAGTCGCCATGGTGGGTATCAGGGCGCTGCCCAACAAGGTCGACGCCGTGCTCGCAGAGGTCCGCTCCCTGCCGAGCGTGTACTGGGTGGCCAGCGTGGCTGGCCGCTACGATTTGATTGCTCTCACGGCATGGCCGGACCCGATCGCCCTCTCCCGGTTTCTGGGGACGCACTTGGGGACGATACCCGGGATCACCGACATAGAGACCAACATCTTCATGGATACGAGGAAGATGAACTTCGCTCACGTGGCCTCGTCACACCTCAGCGAGTGAGAGGGTGTCACCACAGCACCCGACTCCTGCGCGTCCGCGCCCTCCCGGTCATGCAGACACTCATTCCGCGTTTCAGGCCGAGGCCGGTGCTGCGCCTGCTCCCTATTGGCTACCTCTGGGGCTCAGGCAGTTACGGGAGATTTTCGCCCAAACTACGGAGGGATACGGATACCCGGGGGGCGGCCGCAGGCATAGAATTAAGCCAACCTAAGACTTGACGCTCAGAGGCACCCAACTCCTGAGCAGAGAAAGCCCATCACAAATGGGCTTTCTTGCTTCTCCCATCCGCTTTGTTGGCCGCGAACCGGCGTGCTAGAATCTAGCCGCCATGCGCGTTGTCTTCATGGGCACGCCCGGGTTCGCTGCCGTGGCGCTGGAGGCCCTGATCGAGAGCGACCACCAGGTGGTGGGTGTGTTCGCCCGGCCGGACGAGCCGGCGGGCCGCGGCCGCGCCCTGGTGGCCCCGCCGGTGAAGGGCCTGGCCCTGCGCCACCGCATCCCGGTCCACCAGCCGGCGTCCCTGCGCGGGTCCTGCGAGCTGGAGCGGATGGCCAGCCTGCGCCCGGACGTGGTGGTCATCGCGGCCTACGGCCAGATCCTGCCGGAGCCCCTGCTGGGGGTGCCCCCGCGGGGGTGCCTCAACATCCACGCCTCGCTGCTGCCCCGCCACCGGGGCCCGTCCCCCATCGCCGGGGCCATCCTGGCGGGCGACGAGGAGACCGGCGTGACCATCATGCTGGTTACCAGGAAGATGGACAGCGGGCCTATCCTGGCGCAGCGCCGGGTCCCCATTCTGCCCCGGGACACCGCCGGGGCGCTCTCCGAGAAGCTGTCCGGGATGGGGGCCGAGCTGCTGATGGAGACCCTGCCGCGGTGGCTGGACGGGAAGCTCGTCCCGCAGGCCCAGGACGCCGGGAAGGCCACCTACACCAGGATGGTCTCCAAGGAAGAGGGCCTCATGGACTGGGGCCAGCCGGCGGTTGAGCTGTGGAGGAGGGTGCGGGCCTTCCAGCCCTGGCCCGGCTGCTTCACTGACTGGGAGGGGCGCCAGGTGAAGATCATCGAGGCAGTCCCGCTCCCGGGTGAAGGGGCGCCCGGCCGGGTGGTGGCCACCGGTGATGGGCGGGCCCCGGCGGGGGTCCAGACGGGGGACGGCGTCCTGGGGCTGGTGCGGCTGCAGCTCGAGGGCAAGCGCGCCATGAGCGCCGCCGAATTCCTCAGGGGCCAGCGGGGATTTGTCGGGGCCTGTCTGTCTGGCGGGGGCCCTGACCGGTCAATGCACCGGCCCGGGTGAACGTGACGGCGGCCCGGGGCGGTCCCGCGGGGAGTTTTCGCCGCGAAAGCGGTAAGATGGTATCAGTGCCGGTGAGTGCGGGCCCGGGCCCGCGCCACCCGCAGAATCCAGGAAAGGGAGTCAGCGCAGGATGTCCACCAAGGTGTTGCCGTTTACCAGGGACCGGCTGGAGGAAATCGCCTCCGCCTTCCCCACCCCGTTTCACATCTACGACGAGAAGACCATCAGGGCCAACGCCCGGGAGCTGATCGGGGCCTTTGCCTGGAACGAGGGCTTCAAGCAGTACTTCGCGGTCAAGGCCACGCCGAACCCCTTCATCCTGAAGATCATGAAGAGCGAAGGGTGCGGCACTGACTGCAGCTCGCTGCCGGAGCTGCTCCTGTCCGAGAGGGCGGGCATCGCGGGCCACGACATCATGTTCACCTCCAACGATACCCCCGCCGGCGAGTTCGTCAAGGCCCGGGAGCTGGATGCCATCATCAACCTGGATGACATCAGCCACATACCCTTTCTGGAGAGGCACGCCGGCATCCCGGACACAATCTCCGTGCGCTACAACCCCGGCAGGCTCCGGGAGGGCGGCTTCATCATGGGGAGCCCGGAGAACGCCAAGTATGGCTTCACCCGGGAGCAGGTGCTCCAGGGGGTGTCCCTGCTGCGCCAGAAGGGGTCCCGGAGGTTCGGGCTGCACACCTTCATCGTCTCCAACGAGCTCAATCCCGACTGCTTCGTCGCCACCGCCGACATGCTGTTCGACCTGGCGCTGGAGATAAGGGACAGGCTGGGTCTGCGGGTGGAGTTCGTCAACATCAGCGGCGGCTTCGGCATCCCCTACCGGCCGGACCAGGAGAAGGTGGACCTGGCGCAGGTCGGCGAGGGCATACGCGGCAAGTACCAGGAGAAGGTCCGGGGCGGTGGCCTGCACCCCGTGTCCATCTTCACCGAGTCCGGGAGGGCCATGACCGGGCCGGCGGGGTACCTGGTGTCCCGCGTGCTGCACAAGAAGGAGATCTACAAGACCCACATCGGCCTTGACGCCAGCATGGCCAACCTGATGAGGCCGGGGATGTACGGCGCCTACCACCACATCACGGTGGCCGGCAAGGAGGACCGCCCGCCGGACCACGTGTATGACGTCACCGGCTCTCTCTGCGAGTCGATCGACCGCTTCGCCGTCGACCGGCCGCTGCCCGAGATCGAGATCGGGGACCTGGTGGTGATACACGACACCGGCGCCCACGGCCACGCCATGGGCTTCAATTACAACGGCAAGCTGCGCTCGTCGGAGCTGCTGCTGCGCGAGGACGGCCAGGTGGTGCAGGTCCGGCGGGCGGAGACGGTGGAGGACTACTTCGCCACCCTGGACTTCGGGGCGCTGGAGGGGTTCGAGGCCAACGCCCGGCGCCGGTAGGGATACGCAGGAAGGGGGATTTGTGAAAATAGCGTTCTCCAGTGAAGAATTCCGGAGCCTGATGGAGATGGTCTTCATTGCGGAATGGGTGTTGAACGCCTACAGGGTCCCGGAGGACAGCTCCAAGGACCGGTACGCCCGGCTGGAGCAGAAGGTCTACTCGCTGGCAGGCGCCATGAAGTGCGAAGACCTTATCGAGTACGATGAAGACCTTAAGGAGTACTTCCCCGCCGGGGAGCTGCAAGACGGCCCGGTCATGGAGCGTGTTGAGGAGTACAACAACGAGACCTTCTGGGACGAGCTGATCGACCGCCTGGTGCTGCGGGACCTGGTCCGGCGGTATGGCACAGAGAAGCTGGTGAAGATGTCCCTGGAGGAGCGCTGGGAAGCCGATGAGCCGGTGAGGAGGAAATACGCTGCCGAGTTCGAGAGAAGCGGCATCGAGAAGCTCGAGGTGATGACCTTCCTCTAGGGGGGGCGGTGACACCCCCCGTGCCTGAAGCCGGGGGCCTGCGGCCTTCGCCTTCTGGTTCAGCCGGCCGGCCCGCCGGTGCCAGGATGGCCGGCCCGGATGGCTCCCGCCCGTCTACCACGTCGACTTGAACGGCGCGTCGTACTCGGTGGTGATCACGCCCTCGGCCAGCATGTCGGCGATATCGTTGTCGGTGAGGCCGAGGACCTCCTTGTAGACATAGTCGTTGTCCTGCCCCAGGGTCGGCGCCGGCCGGTTGATGTCGCACGGGGTCTTCGACAGGATGTAGGCCGGCGCGTGGTATGAGTGCTCCCCGATCACGGGGTGCTGGAGCGCCCGGTGGTGTCTGCGGTGCCTCATCTGCGGATCGCTCAAGAGGTCTTCGCAGGTCTGCACCACGCCGGCCGGCACGCCCGATTCCTGCATCATGGCCATCACCTGCTCCGGCGTGAAGGCCCCGGTCCACTCGCCGACGAGCCTGTCCAGCTCACCCTCGTTCCGTTTGCGGCCCAGGACGGTGGAGAACCGGGGGTCGGCCGTCCACGCCGGATTGCCGATCACGTTGCAGAACCACTGCCACTGCATCTCGTCCTCCACGGCGATGGCCACCCAGCGGTCGGCGCCGCGGCAGGGGTAGACGCCGTGGGGGCACATATGGGAGTCCCGGTTGCCCCGGCGGCCCAGGTGTCGGCCGTTCACGGCGCAGTCCAGCAGGTGGGGCGCCAGGAAGCTTACCCCGCTCTCCATCTGGGACTGCTCGATGAACATGCCCTGGCCCGTCCGGCGTCGCCGCAGCAGCGCTCCCGTGATGGCGATCAGCGAGTACCACGGGGCGATGAAGTCGGAGTAGGCGCTGAAGATCATGGTGGGGTCGCTGTCCGGCCAGCCGGTGGTGGCGGAGTAGCCGCTGACGGCATTGATGTGGTGCCCCACGCCCTTGAAGAGATGGTGGGGTCCGGAGGCCCCCTGCATCGAGGTGCTGAGGTAGATCACCCCCGGGTTCACCTTCAGGCAGCTCTCGTAGTCCAGCCCCAGCCTGGCCATGGTGCCCGGCGTCATGCTCTCGGCCACGATGTCGGCCCACTTGACCAGGGCCAGGGTGATCTCTCTGCCGCGGGGTTTGGTGATGTCCAGGGCCACGGACCGCTTGTTGGTGTTGTACTCAGCGTAGAAGGCGCTGCGGTCGATGCCCGGCTGGGCGTCCTTGAACGGGGCGAAGGTCCGCAGCGGGCTCAGGTGCCGGTGGTTCTCGATGACGATCACGCTGGCCCCGTGCTCCGCCAGCTCCCGGCTGACCTGCGGCCCGGCGGCGGCCCAACTGAAATCGACCATCTTCAGTCCTTCGAAGATCTGCTTTGCCATATCGTTCCTCCCTCAAGCCGTCCGGTCAGTCCCCGGTGACGCGCTGCCCGATGCGTCGGCGCGGGTCAGATGGCCCCGTTGGCCGCCAGCACGGCCAGCTCCTCCATGGAAAGGCCCATCTCCTCCGCGTAGACCTCCCGGTTGTGCTCCCCGATGAGAGGGGCCCGGCGCCCGATCCTCCACGGTGTCTGCTCCATCCTGAGCGGGGCCCCCGGGTACTTGACCGTGTCACCCAGCTCGGGGTGGTCCACCATCTCCCAGTAGCCCCTGGCCTCGAGCTGCACGTTCTGCAGGACGTCCTCGATGGTGGCGCAGGGGGCCATGAGGATTCCCCTGGCCACTGCCTGCTCGTACAGCTCGGCCTTGGTCTTGGTCTTCAGGAACGCGGCGACAGGGGCATCCATGGCGTCGCTCTGCTCCTGGGTCAGGGTGGCGGCATCGTAGGAGTCGAAATCGTAGTCCCGCAGCTCCAGGCAGTGCCCTTCCGTGTTGGCCCACTCCACCAGCGCCCTCGATGAGGTTGTCACCCCGGCGAAGGCTCCGCCGCCGAACATGAGGGTGACGTAGCCGTCCTTGCAGGGGACCACGGTGCGGGTGAATAACGGGTCGCCCTTCGGCCTGACGGAGACGAAGAACTGCCCCAGGCCGACCAGGTTGGCCTTGAGCAGCTCGAAGATCTCCACTGCATTCATCAGCGTCAGCTCCACCGCATCCTGCATGGACACATCGACGTGCTGCCCCTCTCCCGTCATCTCCCGGTGGTAGAAGGCCATCACGGACCCCAGGGCGCCCTGCAGACCGGCGTGGAAGTAGGACTGCGGGTCGGCGCCCATGCGCACCGGCGGCCGGCCCAGGTCCCCCAGGATGCGGGCCATGCCGCCCATGGCGGCGCCGACCAGGTCCGTGGCCTGGTAGCAGGCATACGGCCCCGTCTGGCCGAAGGGCGTGATGGAGGTGTAGACAATGTCGGGCTTGATCGCTGCCAGGCCCGCATATCCCAGGCCCAGACGGTCCATGCAGCCCGGCGGGAAGGACTCCACGATGATGTCCGCGCTCTGCGCCAGCCTTCGGAAGAGCTCCTGCCCGCCAGGGGTCCCGATGTTGAGGGTGATCCCCCTCTTGCTGGTGTTGGTGGCGAACCAGAAGAGGCTCCTCTCGGGGTGGGGGATGTCCTTGTAGAAGGGGCCGATGCTGCGGGCGGGGTCGCCTCCCGGCCTCTCGATCTTGATGACGTCGGCACCGAAGTCGCCCAGGACCTTGCTGCACAGCAGGCCCTTCTGGTCCGTGAGGTCCAGGACGCGGATTCCCTCCAGCAGTGCAGGTTGCCTGACCATTCACTCCTCCGATCGCGCCCGGAGGGCGGGCGTCCGCCTCCCGCTCAGAAGCGGATGACCGCCCTCGTCACCGTGGCCCGGTCCACGGCCTGTATGGCGTCATTGATCTGCTCCAG
Source organism: uncultured Dehalococcoidia bacterium (assembly GCA_964492335.1). GTDB lineage: Bacteria > Chloroflexota > Dehalococcoidia > UBA2247 > RBG-13-53-26 > JAFGCL01. Next base: position 149,549 of record CAZBJX010000001.1, read on the forward strand.
CCGGTAGACGGTGGGCTCCAGCCGGTCCATGGGCAGCCGCCCATCCATGAACAGCTCCACCAGCCGGGGGACGTCCAGCCGGGGCTGGACGTTGCCCAGGAAGGTGCCCTTGACGGTCTTCCCGAACAGGAGCTCGAACGGGAAGAAGCTCACCACGTCGGCCGCCGGCGGCACTCCGACTATGACCAGGGTGCCGGTGCTGTGCAGGCAGCTGAAGGCCTGCTTCATGACCTCCGTGTTCCCGATGCACTCCAGGGCATAGTCAGCCCCGTCCCCGGTGATCTCGAAGACCCTCTGCCGGGGGTCCTCCCGGGAGGCGTTGATGGTGTGCCCGGCGCCCAGCTGCCGGGCCGTCTCCAGCCGCCCCTCCACCATGTCCACCGCGATGATCTGGCCCGCGCCGGACAGCCTGGCCCCCATGACCGCCCCCAGCCCCACCGCCCCGCAGCCGAATATGACGATGCTCTCCCCGGCGCGGACGCCGGCCCTCCTGGATACCGCGCCCACGCCGGTGGTGATCCGGCAGCTCAGCAGGCACACGACGTCGGGCGGGGCATCGGCGCGGACCTTGACGGCCGAGCTCTCGTGGACCACCGCGTACTGGGCGAAGGACCCCTGGCTGTAGAAGACGTTGATGTCCCCCCGGTCATTGTGGAGGCGCTTGCCGCCTCCCGGCATGCCGCCCGCAAGGTGGGCCGGCAGCGCCTCCAGGCACAGGGTGGGCCGGCCCTGGATGCAGGGCCGGCACTTGCCGCAGCTCATGATGGCCGGGAGCACCACGTGGTCTCCGGGCCTGACGGTGGAGACGCCGCGACCCACCTTCTCCACTACGCCGGCCCCCTCGTGCCCGGCCACCACCGGGTACAGGGTGGGCACATCGCCCTTCACCAGCAGCAGGTCACTGTGGCATATCCCCGTGGCCACCAGCCGGACCATTACCTCGTTGTCCTGCGGGTCGTCCAGGGTGACCTCTTCAATGCGCAGGGGCTCGTTGGCCCCGTAGAGCACCGCGGCCTTCATCTTCATGGTTCACCCCCCATCTGCGACAGCCTGTCCGGCGCGGACGATGGCGTTGATGCCGGGGCCGTTCCCCGGCCCTGCCGGGCGGCACCATGATCGCTGAAATGGCGGTGACATGTCAAGAGGGGGGCCCCGGTGCAAACGGTTGGAATTCGCGCTAGAATGGGCCGGCATGACACTGCAGTCTGGAGGTGTGGCCGATGCCGAAGAAGAGAATCGCGATTCTGACGGGTGGCGGCGACTGCCCTGGCATCAACGCCGTCATCCGGGCCGTGACCAAGAAGGCGATCCTGGAGCACGGGGCCGAGGTGATCGGCATACAGGACGGCTTCGATGGCCTGGTCAGAGAGCGGAGCGTCAGGCTGGGCTACAATGACGTGTCGGGCATACTCACGCTGGGCGGCACCATCCTGGGCACCTCCAACTCCGCCAACCCCTACCGCTACCCGGTGAAGAAGGGCAGCCGGATGGAGTTCCAGGACCTGTCGAAGAAGGCCATTGCCAACGCCCGGAAGCTGGGCGTTGACTGCCTGGTGTGCATCGGCGGGGACGGCACTATGCATATCAGCAGCGATCTCTTCCGGGACGGGCTGCCCATCGTGGGCATACCCAAGACCATCGACAACGACCTCCTGGGCACCGACACCACCTTCGGCTTCGACTCCGCCGTCACGGTGGCTACGGAGGGCATCGACCGGCTGCACAGCACGGCCCAGTCGCACCACCGGGTGATGATCATAGAGGTCATGGGTCGCAATGCCGGGTGGATCGCGCTGCACTCGGGCGTGGCCGGAGGGGGGGACATCATCCTGGTCCCGGAGATACCCTATGACGGCGAGATCGTGGCCGCCAAGGTGAAGGAGAGGAACCGCTACGGCCGGCGCTTCAGTATCGTGGTGGTGGCCGAAGGGGCCAGGCCGAAGGGCGGGGACGTGGTGGTGAAGCGGATCGTCAAGGAAAGCACCGACCCGGTCCGCCTCGGGGGCGTGGGCTTCGTGGTCGGCGCGCAGATCGAGAAGATATCGGGGATCGACACGCGCACGGTGGTCCTGGGGCACCTTCAGAGAGGTGGCACGCCCACCCCCTTCGACCGGGTGCTGGCCACCAGGCTGGGCTCGAAGGCGGTGGACCTGATTGAGGCCGGGGCTTTCGGCTACATGGTGGCGGTCAAGGGCAACGGCCTGTCGAAGGTGGCGCTCAAGGACGTGGCCCGGGGGCAGCGGACGGTGCGCCCCTCTGACCCGCTGGTGGCCACGGCGCGGTCCCTGGACACGTGCTTCGGGGACTAGACATGCTGCCGGGCCTGCCGGGGAAGCGCGGCGCCTAGCCCCTGGCGCCGGACACCATTGATGCGCCCGGCGGCAGGGCATCGAAGTCCTCCCCGGCCAGCTTGGCCAGCAGGGTGGCCCTGAGCACATCGATGGGCACCCGGACCTGGTGCAGGGAGTCCCGGTCCCGGATGGTGGCCTGGTTGTCCTCCAGGGACTGGAAGTCGATGGTGACGCAGTACGGCGTGCCCACCTCGTCCTGGCGGCGGTAGCGGCGGCCGATGCTCTGCGAGTCGTCGTACTGCGTGGCGAAGCAGCCCCGCAGCAAGGAATGCACCTTCGCCGCCAGGGGCAGCAGCTTCTCGTTGCGGGAGAGCGGCAGCACCGCCGCCTTGATGGGGGCCAGGTCCGGGTGCAGCCGCAGCACCACCCTCTTCTCCTTCTCCACCACCTCTTCGTGGTAGGAATCCAGCAGGAAGGCCAGTACCGAGCGGTCTACCCCGGCCGAGGGCTCGATGACGCAGGGGACGAAGCGCTCCTTGGTCTCCTCATCGAATACCGAGAGGTCCTTGCCGCTGAACCTGGAGTGCTGCGCCAGGTCGTAGTCGGCCCGGTTGGCGATGCCCTCCAGCTCCGACCAGCCCATGGGGAAGAGGTACTCCACGTCGTAGCAGCCCTTGGCGTAGTGGGCCAGCTCCTCTTTGGTGTGGGGGCGCAGGCGCAGCCTGTCTCTCCTGATGCCCAGCTTGACGTACCAGTTGAAGCGCTCCTCCAGCCAGTGCTGGAACCACTGGTCATCGGTACCCGGCTTGACGAAGTACTCCATCTCCATCTGCTCGAACTCCCGGCTGCGGAAGATGAAGTTGCCGGTGGTGATCTCGTTGCGGAAGGACTTGCCCACCTGGGCCACACCCAGGGGGAGCTTGCGCCGCGATGTGCTCATCACGTTCTGAAAGTTGACGAAGATGCCCTGGGCCGTCTCCGGCCGGAGGTAGACCACCGCGGCCTCGTCCTCCACCGGGCCCATGAACGTCTTGAACATGAGGTTGAACATGCGCGGCTCCGTCAGCTGCCCGCCGCAGTCGGGGCACTTGTTCTCCTTGAGCTGATCGGCCCGGAAGCGGCTCTTGCAGGACCTGCAGTCCACCAGGGGATCGGAGAACTGGGCGACATGGCCGCTGGCCACCCAGACCTGGGGGTTCATCAGGATGGCGGCGTCGATCCCCACGACGTCGTCCCGGTCGTGGACCATGGCCTTCCACCAGGCATCCTTCACGTTGCGCTTCAGCTCCACGCCCAGCGGACCGTAGTCCCAGCAGCCGCCGGCCCCGCCGTAGATCTCGCTGGACTGGAAGATGAAGCCGCGCCTCTTGCAGAGGGAAACGATGGTCTCCATGTCGACGCTGCTCATTTGCTCAACTCCTGCATGGTGTCGCTGGTGACGGCTGCCAATTATGTTATCAGCTTTGCACGGCCAAAGCGAGCCAAGGCTTGACTGGGCCGTCTGGAATACCGCACAATTAGGCCATGATTCTGAGAAGTCTGGAAGTCGGCCCCTACATGTCCAACTGCTACATCGTGGGCTGCCGCAGGACGAAGGACGCGATGATCATTGACCCGGGGGCCGAGCCCGAGCGCATCCTGAAAGAGGTGAAGAGCGCGGGCCTGACGGTCAAGACCATCGTGGCCACCCACATGCACGCCGACCACATCGGCGCGCTGGCCAAGGTCAAGCAGGCCACCGGCGCGCCCTTCGCCGTCCACGAGGCGGAGTCCTCCAAGGACTACATCGATGGCGCCAGCATGATGCTGAGCGCCATGATGGGGCGCTCCTCCCTCGGCATTCCCCCGGTGGACTGGAAGCTGAAGGACGGGGACCAGATCGACGTCGGAGACCTGCGGTTCACCGTCCTTCACACGCCGGGCCACAGCCCGGGCGGCATCTGCCTGTCCGGCCCGGGGGTGGTCTTCTGCGGTGACACGCTCTTCAACTTCAGCATCGGCCGGACGGACTTCCCGGGCGGGGACTACGACCAGCTCATCGACAGCATCCAGACGAAGATCATGGTGCTGCCCAACGAGACGCGGGTCCACTGCGGTCACGGGCCGGCCACCACCGTGGGTTTCGAGCGCAAGGCCAACCCCTTCCTCCAGGGCCGCCGCTACGATCTCTAGCCGCCACGGTCTCCGGCCTGGCCGTCCAGGCCGACCGCCTGCGCCAGGGAAAGCCCCTCCAGGAAGATCCGGCAGGCCGCCTGGCGGTCCGTGGAGTAGCCCGACCGGGCCGTCGTCTGCTGCCGGATGACCAGGACCTGCACCTCGTCCTGGTCCTTGAGCTCTTTGACCAGCCCCGGCCCGGCCCGGTGCCCTTCGAAGGCGCTGCGCAGCCCGTAGCCCTTCTTCGCGATGAGGACCACGTAGAGGTAGGGGTGGGAGGTGCCGTTGACCGCGTTTACCACCACCTGCGCGTGGAGGCCCAGGAAGTCCCGGTGCTGGCCCTTCAGGGTGACCCGGAGCTTGATGTCGTCCGGCAGCCGCTTCTCCTTCCCCTTGAGCAGCACCATCAGCTCCACCCTGTGGTCCTTCAGTTGCTGGCCGGCGTCGTCCAGCAGTTCCCGGACGGTCTTGACCTTGACCAGCAGGCGGGGCAGCAGCAGGGTGGACTGGATCCCGGTGATCCAGTGCGGCAGCAGCAGGACCATGGCGTCCAGCGCCAGCACCCGGGCGAAGCCCCCGGTGGCCATGGCGGCCAGCCCCAGTGCGGCCAGCACTCCGGCGAAGAGGCACCCGCCGCCCAGGTTGCTGACGTCCAGCAGGCTCGAGTCCCACTGGCGGATCCTGCGGTCCAGGCTGATGAGCTCGTCCAGCTTCTCGACGCCGGCGGCCTCCCAGGCCGCGGCGGCATCGTAGCGGCCGAAGTCGACGCGGTTGTTGTACCCCTTCACCAGCAGGAGCGAGTTCCCGGCCAGGACGGGGAGGGCGCCTGGCAGGAAGAGCCCGCTGACCGCCTGGACCGCGAAGCCGGCCAGGATGAGGCCGAAGGCCAGCACCAGTCGCTTCCTGTAGGACAGCGATTGCCAGAGAAGGAACACCACGATGCCCCGATCGGAGGTGGAGATGCGGTAGAATGTGGTCCGGTCCTTCATCCCTGAGGCCATTCCCCCCGGGGCCCGTTGCCTGGCAGGGCCCCGCGCCCTGCCGCGCACGGCAATCTCTCCTCAAGGTCATGCCAGTCAACCGGGCGGAAGCCCCGGCTGGTGCAGAGCTCGCCGAACCCGAAGTGGCTCCAGTACAGCGGGCAGGCTCCGTGGCAGGCGGCGAAGCTGTCGCACTCTCGGCACTGGGGGTGGGCCAGCTGCTTCAGGCGGTAGGCCGTGGCCCGGCCGCAGCCCCAGATGTCGGCGAAATCGCTGCGCAGCAGGTTGCCCACCGGGTCCGCGCAGGAGGAGCAGGGGAGGACGTTACCCCGGGAGTCGACGGAGAGGAGCCCGTCGCAGGCGCCGCAGCCCCTGTTGCCCAGGGAGTGGATGATGGGGTTGAACAGGCACAGGGGCGTCGGTGAGTACCACATGAACTCCACCCCCTGGCGCCGGCTCTCCTCCAGGACCTCTTCGACTACGGGGCCCACCTCGCTGTAGCGCACCAGCAGGCCCTGGTGGGCCAGGGCCGTCCCGCTGGGGATGACCAGGTTCATGCTGAACCTGTCCCGGCCCAGCTCGTCCCGGACGAAGCGCGGCATCCCCCGGCAGTCTTCCAGGTTGCGGCGGTTGAGGGTGGTGTTGGTGTGGACGGGAATGCCCGAGCCCGCCAGGTGCCTCATGCCGGCCAGCGTGTGGGCGAAGGAGCCGGGCACGCCGGTCACCGCGTCGTGGGTGGCGGCGGTGACCCCCTCCAGGCTCACCTGCGCCGAGTCCAGCCCGGCGGCGGCCAGGTCGCTGGCCAGCGCCGCAGTGATGAGGGTGCCGTTGGTGATGAGATTGGCCCTCAGCCCCAGCCCCCTGGCGTGGCTGACCAGGCGGCAGAGGTCCGGCCGGATGGCGGGCTCGCCCCCGGTGAAGCTGACGGATGGCACCCGGGCCTGGCGGACGATCCGGGACAGCACCGTCTCGATCTCCTCCGCGGTCATCTCCCCTGCGGCGTCGGCCGGGCGGCCGGTGCCGCAGGCCCCGTAGCAGAAGGCGCAGCGCAGGTTGCAGCGGGAGGTGACGGCCACCTCGGAGAGCACCGGCAGCGGGGAGAAGTTGACCTCCAGCGGCCGGAACTCCACGGCCCGGGTGTGGTTGGTCTCCCGAAGGGTGCCGTCCAGGCAGCGCCGCACCTCGTGCAGGAACAGGGCCACGTCGGCGGCCCGCTGCTCCTCCGGCCCCAGCTGCGCGAGCAGCTGCCCGGCGGTGCCGCCATCCAGCAGGAACTTGAGCACCCGGACCCCCTGGGGGTTCAGGCGGTGCGCCTGGTTCGGCTTCTTGATGAGGAGGCAGTCCTCCTCGCGGACGAAGATGTAGGGCCGGACCCTGCGGATGAACTCGTCGGCCCAGGAGAGGTCCGCCGCGCCGGAGTTGCGGCGCGGGAGCGCCCCGGCATCCGCCGGGCTTCCCCTTATCAGCCTCCTGGCCCTTTCGGCAATTCTCATTCCGGTTTCCCTGTCAGGCCTAGTGCGAGCCCCCGCTGACGCAGGCCGAGTGGCAGGCCGAGTGGCAGGCCGAGTGGCAGGCCGAGTGGCAGGCCGAATGGCAGGCGGAGTGGCACGCCGAGTGGCAGGCGGAGTGGCAGGCATCGTGGCAGACGTTCAGGTTGAGGGCCAGGGCGGTGTCCACCGGGCCCTTCAGGACATGGTCCGTGTCCATGGGGACCGCAGTCTCATGCGCCCAGGGGTCCCAGCCGTAGGCGTAGCGGGTGTGGAAGAACGGGTGCTGGTTGTGGTACCACCAGTACCACCGGTCGTATTCCCGGGCGGGGTGGCCCTCCTCCGCCTGCTGGCGCTGTTCCTTCTCGAACTCGGCGATGCGGCCCCGGAAGTGCTCCTGGGTGGCCCCGACGTCGCAGTCCCAGGCCTTGCGCTGGATGTTGGCCACGGCCAGGTCCATCAGGGCCTCCAGTTCGGGCTGCGACAGCTCCCCGTCATCCTGGAAGGACTCCAGGAGCAGCCGCTCGTAGGGGTCCAGCCGGCCGGGGTCGGGTGGCCGGAGCACCCTGGCGTGCAGCACGGGGGTGGCGTAGATGACCTTGAGGTAGCCCTCGGCCGCCAGCGACTGGACCATGGCGCTGACGATCTGCTTGAAGGGGACCTCCAGGTAGAAGGCGGCCTCCAGCGGGGTGAGGTCGGCGCATACCTTGCCCGGCACCCGGAAGTTGGACAGGATGAGCCTGGGCGGCGTCCAGTCCAGGTTCTCCCAGCGCACCCGGTCCAGGCCGCGGTGGGCCGATACCATGGAGCGGTGCTTGGCGGTGACCACCAAGTAGAAGGCCACCATGAGGATGAGCTCGCCGGCCCAGGGGAGCCACCTGCCGGCCCTGTCGACCCACGTCTCCCGGGGGACGGCCCCTTCGGCGGGGAGGTCGAACCACGCGGCGGGAAGGTAGAGCTGGGCCCGCATGTGATACCCGTCAGGGGGGCTGTCCCTGTGGAAGACGAGCCGCAGCCGGTCCCCCTCCCCCCGCTGGTAGTCGATGAGGTACTGCTCGTTCATGAAGTCCTCGGTGAGCACCAGCCCGCCCTGCTCCACGTGCGAGGCGGGGTCCACGCCGGCGGGCAGGACGTACGGCGTGAGCACCTTCAGGGTGTAGTGGTCCTGGTGCGGCGCCTCTTCCCACACCATGGGCGACCAGTTGAAGGCCACCAGCGGGGAGCCACTCCCGGAGGTTGTCGGCGCCACGTAGCCGGCCTCGGCGAAGCTGGTGGTGAACCAGAAGAAATAGGTCACCGCCCCGGAGGAGACCCCCTGGTCATCGGCCAGGACGATGTCCAGCAGTCCGGGGGAGGGCTCGGTGATCTCCAGGCGGTAGCGGCGGCCCTCCGAGTCCAGGGCATAGGAGTCCGTGGAGACCGTGCCGATCCGGAGGTCGTCCTGCTCTTCGAAGTAGAAGCCGTGGAGGTCCCCGGACACCACCTCCCACTGCACGGTGTAGGCCACCACCGCCGAGCCGTCGCTGGCCAGGTCGACCAGGGCCTCGACGAAGACCACCTCGCCGGTGCCGGCCAGCACGGCGCCCGGCGGCCGGAGGAGGCCGCAGATGCCGGACGCCATCAGCGCCAGCAGCGACAGCAGGAGGAGTCTCTTCACTGGCACGCCCTTGCTGGGGACGCGGGGCCGCTACTTGGGCTGCGGCGGCGCCGGGTTGATCAGGCCCGCAGCCAGAGACTGCGGCATGAGCTGGAAGAGGTCATCAGCGTTCTTCCAGCCGAACAGGACCTTCTCTTCCACGGGCAGCGAGTACAGGGCGATCTTGCCCGAGGAGACCCAGAAGTCCCGGCCGTTGACGTTGGCGGCATCATCCGATGCCAGCCAGACCACCAGGGCGGCCACGTCCTCGGGCTTCAGGCTCTCCATGAACTCGGCGGCGCCCTTCATGCCCGAGGCCTCCCACGCCTTTCTGATGTCTTCATTCAGGGTGAGGCGCGTGCCGGCGCTGGGGCGGATGGCGTTGCAGGTCACCCCGTAGCGGCCCATGTCCCGGGCCAGGTTCCGGGTGAAGCCGATGATCCCCTCTTTGGCCGCGCCGTAGTTGGTCTGCCCGGCGGCGAATCCTATGCCCGCCTGGGAGGAGGTGTTGATGATCCGCCCGCTGCGCTGCTGGCGGAAGATGGCGCAGGCCGGCCGGGTGGTGTGGAAGTGCCCGTACAGGTGCACCTTGATCACCATGTCCCAGTCCTGCTCCGACATGCTGAAGATCATCTTGTCCCGCAGGATACCGGCGTTGTTGACCAGGATGTCGAGCCGGCCGAACGCGCTGGTGGCCGCCTTGACGATGTTCTCGCCGCCCTCGGCGGTGGCCACGGAGTCGCAGTTGGCCACGGCCTGGCCGCCCATCTTCTTGATCTCGGCCACCACCTCGTCCGCCGGCGATGCCAGGGCGGCGCCGGAGCCGTCCCGGCCTCCTCCGAGGTCATTGACCACCACCCTGGCGCCCTCAGCAGCCAGGGCGATGGCCTCCGCCCTGCCTATGCCGCGGCCGGCGCCGGTGACGATGGCTACCCTGTCCTTCAGCCGATTGCCCATTACGACCTTCCTTCCGCAGACCGGTCCGGTCCGTTTTCTTGCCAGCCTAGCATCAGGGATCTTGCCTGTCAACTCAACACCGGGGCTGCGGTATACAAATTGACCCGGGCCCACGGCCCCCGGCGGTATACGGCATGTGATATAGTGGACAGGTGGCGCCATTGTGGAAGGGAGGGCCTATGGCCGCACTGAGCGTGATTGACGGGCCCGCCGAGTGGGGCGGGAAGGGGGGCCTGGACTCCACGGATGCCGCCCTGCTCAAAGGGCTCAGCCTCGACGGCCGGCGCTCGGCGTCCGACCTGGCCCGGGAGCTGGGCATCAGCCGGGCCTATGCCAGCCGGAAGCTGCGGGCCCTGCTGCAACGGAAGGGCGTCAGCGTGAGGGCCTTCAGCAGCCCGGTGGCCCTGGGGTACCGCGCAGGGGCCATGACCGGCATCCGCGTGGTGCCCGGAGGGATGGCCGCCGCCGTCGAGGCCCTGCGCCCTTTCCCCGGCGTCTGCCAGCTCATGACCGCCTCCGGCCGGGAGGACCTGGTCATGTTCTCGCTGTTCCCCTCGGCCGCGGACCTCTCCGCCTTCCTGGCCGAGGACCTGGGCCGGGTGCCGGGGGTGCGGTCCACCGAGACCCTGATCATGTCGGACTGGCGGGTGCGCGATGGCGCCTGCGGGCCGGGCGCCGGCTTCCGCTCCCTGCTGCCCGCTCCGTCGGCTGGACGGGGCGGCCCTGAGGGGTGCGGTCCCGGCATGAAGGGCGATGGGGCCGGCACGGGCCTGGACCTGGTTGACCTGAAGATACTCAGGGAGATCGAGCTTGACCCCCGGCAGCAGGTATCGGCCCTGGCCAGGAAGGTGGGCGTCAGCCAGCGGTCCGCCTCTGGCAGGCTGCGCAGCCTCATGGAGGACGGGGTGGTGCGGGTGGCCGTGGGCGCCAGCCCCTTCGAAGCCGGCGCCGGGTTCTTCCCCATGGTCGGGATGAAGGTCTCTCCGGGTGAGGCGGGCGCGGTTGCGGCCCGCGCCGAGTCGTTCCCCGGCGTGCTCTGGGTGGCCAGGGTGTCCGGCCGGCACGACCTGGTCGTGGGGGCCGTGTTCGCCGGCCCCCACGAGGCCTCCCGTTTCCTGTGGCAGGAGCTGGCCGCCGTCCCCGGCATACTGTCCATGGAGACCGGCATCGGCCTGGAGGTGCGGAAGTGGTCGCTGCCCCTCATGGCCGGGGCCCTCCTGGACAGCCTGGCCAGGGGCAGAGCCGGACCGCGGGAGGCCTGGCCTTCGCCGCCTACCTGTCCTCGTAGACCGGGCGGCGCCTGTCTACATAGACTGCCTTGATGGCCTCCATGGCATCCTGCGTGAAGCCGCACATGAGCTGTGTACGGCACTCGAGCTTGGACGCCTGCTCCAGGCCGGGGGCGTCCACGTTGGCGTAGAGGACCTCCTTGGTCATCCGCAGGGCGAAGGGCGAGACGGCCAGCATCTCCTCGACCAGGTCCGCGGTGGCCTGCGCCAGCCGGTCATCGGGCACCGCCCTGGAGACCAGGCCGATGCTCTCGGCGGCGGGGGCGTCTATCCAGCGCGCGGTGAACATGTACTCCGCCGCCCTGGACAGGCCGATGAGGCGGGGCAGGAAGTAGGACATCCCCATCTCCCCTCCGGAGAAGCCGATGCGGGGGGCGCCTACGTTGAGACGGGCCGAACGGGCCGCCAGGCGGATGTCGCAGGCCAGGGCCATGCCCATGCCGGCCCCCAGGGCGGAGCCGGTCATGGAGGCCACGATGGGTTGCGGGGCCTGCCTCATCTTGATGACGATATCGTTGAAGTCCCACGCTATGCGGCAGCCGCGGGGGTCGAACCGGGTGGGCGCCAGGCCGCCCGCCGGGTTGATCTCGCTCTGCCCCGTCCCGAAGCTGGACATCAGGTCCAGGCCGGTGCAGAAGTGCTTTCCGGCGCCGCGCATGACGACGACGCGGATGTCCAGGTCCTGCTCCAGGCCGGCGAAGAAGTGGCGCAGCTCCTGGGCCATCTCCAGTGAAACGGCGTTGCCGCGCTCCGGCCGTTGCAGCGTCAGCCACCCCACGTGGTCGCGGGCTTCGAACTGCAGGTTGCGGTATTCCATACATGCCTCCCCCTTCAGCCCGACGGCGGTCCCCGGCGGTGCCGGGAGGGCCTGGCGCCGTCGGCGGTCTTCCCGCCCATGGTAGACCAGGGGGCCCGGGCTGGCAATGGGGGCGGCGCTTCAGCAGATGAAGCGGGGGGCCACCCTGCCCGCCGGGGTGAACTCCACCCCCTCCAGCTCCAGCAGGGCCCGCTTCAGGCTGGCCCCTCCCCGGAACCCGCCGGGGTGGCCGTCCGCCCTGACGGTGCGGTGGCAGGGGATGATGATGGGGAAGGGGTTTCGGGCCAGGGCCGTGCCCACGGCCCTGGCGGCGCCCGGGGCGCCCATGCCCGCGGCAATGCGCCCGTAGGTGCTCACCCGGCCTCGCGGTATGCCATATTCGGCCAGCAGGGTCCTCCTCTGGAAGCCGGAGCACTGCCCGAGGTCGATGAGGCTTGCCGGCAGGTACGCCGGCTCGCCGGCCAGGAAGCGGCGCATTCGGTCCGCCAGCGCCTCGATGTCGGGGTCCGAAGGGGCGGCTGCGCCGCCGGGGGCCGGGGAACGCCTCTTCCTGCCTGGCTCTCCGGGGAGGAGCACCCGGACCACCCTGGGGCCATCGGTGCCGTCCCGCCAGAGGATGGCGAACTCACCGAGGTCCGAGTGAATGCCGACGCGGTAGAGGTCCGGTCTCACGGCTTGCTCCAGTCCGTATTGTGGGGGCGCCCGCCCTGATCGGTGGGCAACGGTGGGCCCGGGCCCCCAGTATATGCACTCTCTCCCGGGGCCGTCAACCGCGGCGGTGGGACGGAGACCGTCGGTGCCCCCCGTCCGGCCTGACGGTGCGGCGCCTGGTTTGTTAGCCCGCGGGGGTTCGAGTAGAATAGGGCGTGAGCCGCAAGGAGGCCGCCCCTTTGGATGAGCCCCTGCTGATTCTCTTTGACGCTCATGCCCTGGTGCATCGGGCCTTTCACGCCCTGCCGGCCCTCTCGGCGAGCAGGACCGGGGAGCCGACCGGGGCCGTCTACGGCTTCGTCCTGATGCTCCTGAAGGTGCTCCAGGACTTCCGCCCCACCCACCTGGCCATGGCCTTCGACCGCCCTTCCCCCACCTTCAGGCACCTCGAGTTCGAGGAGTACAAGGCGCAGCGGCCCCGGGCCCCCGACGAGCTGGTGCGCCAGATTGAGCGTGTGCGGGACGTGGTTCGGGCCTTCAACATACCTGTCTTCGAGATGGACGGCTACGAGGCCGACGACATCATCGGCACCATCTCCCGCCAGGCCTCGGCCCGGGGCGTCAATACCATCATCGTCACCGGCGACAACGATGAGCTGCAACTGGTCTCCGACAGGGCGAAGGTGCTGCTGCCCCGGCGGGGCTTCGCGGACTCGGTATTGCACGACCCGGCTTCGGTGGAGGAGAAGTACGGCGTCCGGCCGGATCAGGTCCCGGACCTGAAGGGGCTCCAGGGCGACCCGTCCGACAACATCCCCGGTGTCAAGGGGGTGGGTGCGAAGACGGCGACCATGCTGGTGCGGCAGTTCGGCGGCGTCGACGGCATCTACGAGCGCATCGGCGAGGTGGCCCCGGAGAAGCTCCGGGAGACCCTCCGCGCGCAGGAGGCGCAGGCCAGGCAGAGCCGGCGGCTGGCCACCATCGTCACCGACGTTCCCATATCCTTTGACCTGGAAAGCTGCCGCGCCGCGGGCTACGACCGCGACGCGGTGGTGGGGCTGTTCCGGGAGCTGGAGTTCTTCAAGGTCCTCAGCAGGCTGCCCGACCTGGGGGCGGGCGGCTCGGCGGCGGCCCCCGGCCCGGCGGCGGAGGACGTGCGCTGCACGCTGGTGGACACGGCGGCGGCCCTGGAGGAGATGACGGCCGGGCTCTCGGAGGCCCGGCGCCTGGTGGTGCGCCTGGTGGTCGAACGGCGGGACCGGGAGGGCCTCGAGGTGGCCGGGCTGGCCCTGGGGGCCCCGACCGGGGAGGTCTGGTATCTTCCCCTTGGCAGCAACGGGCTGGACCCGCAGGTGGCGCTGGAGCGGCTGCGCCCGCTGCTGGCCGGGGAGGCGGTGGCCAAGGTGTCTCACGACGGCAAGGAGGCCATGAAGGCGCTGGCCGGGCACGGGGTGGCCCTGGGCCCGCTGGAGTGCGACACCATGATTGCCGCGTATCTGCTGGGGGAGAAGGGGGCGGAACTCCCCTCGCTGGCCCTGGCCAGGCTGGGGCTGGAGCTGGAGGCGCCTCCGCCTCCAGCCGGGCGCGGCCTGTTCACCCTGGTGAATGTCGAGGAGAGGGCCAGGATCGCGTCTGCCGAGGTGCGGGCCATCGGCCGCCTGCAGCCCCTGCTGGAGGCGGAGCTGTCCGAGAAGGGGCTCTCGAAGCTCTTCGCCGAAGTGGAGATGCCCCTGGTGCCGGTGCTGGCCCGGATGGAGCGAAACGGCGTGGCCCTGGACACGGACCTGTTCCGGCAGTTGTCCGGGCGGCTGGGCGGCCAGCTGGCATCGCTGGAGGGCCAGGTCTACGCCCTGGCCGGCCGCCGCTTCAACATCAACTCGCCGCAGCAGCTGGGCGCCGTCCTGTTTGAGGACCTGCACCTCCCCGGGGGGAGGAAGACCAGGACCGGCTACTCCACCGATGCCTCCGTGCTGGAAGGGCTGAAGGAGGCCTTCCCCATAGTGAAGCTCATACTGGAGTACCGCCAGCTGGCCAAGCTGCGCTCCACCTACATCGATGCCCTGCCGGCCCTGGTCGACCCCCGGACGGGCCGGCTGCACACCACCTTCAACCAGGCGGCCACGGCCACGGGCCGCCTCTCTTCGAGCGAGCCGAACCTGCAGAACATCCCCATACGGGGGGAGCTGGGCCGGCAGGTGCGGCAGGCCTTCGTGGCGCCGTCCTCCTGCCTGCTGGTCAGCGCCGACTACTCGCAGATCGAGCTGCGCATCCTGGCCCACCTCTCTCAGGACTCGCGCCTCCTGGTGGCCTTCCGCGAGGACAGGGACATCCACGCGGCCACGGCCTCCGAGGTGTTCGCCGTTCCCCCCGGCCAGGTCACCCCGGACATGCGCCGAGTGGCCAAGGTGGTCAATTTCGGCATCATCTACGGGATGAGCGACTACGGGCTGGAGCAGGCCACCGAGCTCACCCGGGGGGAGGCCGCCCGGTTCATCGCCGCCTACTTCGAGCGGTATCCGGGCGTGAAGAGCTACCTGGACTCCACCAGGGGGCAGGCCAGGGAGCGGGGCTACGTGGAGACGCTGATGGGCCGGAGGCGCTACATCCCCGGCCTGGACTCGGGCAACCGGCAGGTGAGGGAGGCCGCGGAGCGAATGGCCATCAACATGCCGGTGCAGGGGACGGCGGCGGACATAATCAAGGTGGCCATGGTACGCCTTCAGGGAGAGATAGACCGGCGAGGCATGGGAAGCCGGCTGATCCTCCAGGTCCACGACGATCTGCTGCTGGAATCGCCCCGTGAGGAAGTGGGGCAGGCGGCCGCGCTGCTCCAGGATGTCATGTTCGGGGCCATGCAGCTCTCCGTTCCCCTGAAGGTGGAAGTGAAGGCTGGCCCCAACTGGGGCGACATGGAAGCGGCCGGGCGCGGGGCGGCCACGTAATGCTTGCCCGCGGGTGAGGTGTGATGTGCAGCTGAGATGGTCCTGGCCGGGGCGGCGGCTGAGAGGGGGGGAATCCGGCTGATGGACAAGGCGTGGGACCATGCCACGGACGTGCTGGTGGTGGGGTCCGGTGGCGGGGGAATGACGGCGGCCCTGGCCGCCCGGGACTGCGGGGCCGAGGCCCTGGTGATCGAGAAGGGCCGCCTCTACGGCGGCTCGACCGCCATGTCCGGAGGCTCCATCTGGGTGCCCTGCAATCATCTGGCCGGGCAGGCGGGCCTTGCCGACTCGCCGGACGAAGCGCTGGCGTACCTGGCCGCGGTTACCGCCGGCCGGGTCCCCGGGGAGCGCCTGCAGAGCTATGTGAGCGCCGCCCCGGAGATGGTGCGGTACCTGGAGGAGAAGTCCCGGGTGCACTTCCAGCTGGTGGCGGGCTACTCCGACTACTACCCCGGGCTGCCCGGCTCCCGGCCGGGGGGCGGCCGCACCATCGAGGCGGTGCCCCTGAACGCCGGGAAGCTGGGCCCCCACCGGGCGCAGATGCAGCCGCTGCCCTGCCAGGCCCGGTTGCTCGGGAGGATGATGGCCACCGCCGGCGAAGCCCACCGCATGGTGGACTCCTCTCTTCGGGGGCGGGCCGTGGCGGCCGGGATCGTGGGCGCCTACCTCCTGAACCCATTCCGCTGCCTGGCCAGAACTGACACCCGGCTGACGCTGGGCAACGCCCTGATTGGCCGGCTGCGCCTGTCCCTGGCCGACCGTGGCGTCGGGCTGTGGCTGGACACGGCCGGAGAGCGCCTGGTGGTCGAGGGGGGCCGCGTGGCCGGGGTAGAGGCTGTGAGGGCCGGGCAGGCCCTGCGCATCAGGGCCAGGAAGGGCGTCATTCTGGCCGCCGGGGGGTTCGCCCGGGACCGGGCCATGCGGGAGCAGTACCAGCGACCGCCCGTCTCGGATGCCTGGACCGTCGCCTGCCCGGAGGACCGCGGCGACGCCATCCGCATGGGCCTGGAAGCCGGCGCCCGGGTGGACCTGATGGACGACGCCTGGTGGATGCCCACCAGCGTGGCCCCCGGGGCCGAGATGCCCTTCATGAGCATAGTCGACCGCTCGCTGCCCGGCTGCATGATCGTTAACCGCCGGGGGAGGCGTTTCACCAATGAGGCCGCGCCCTACATCGATGTGGTCAAGAGCCAGTACGCCAGCCACGCCAGGGGCGAGGAGGCCATACCGGCCAGCTTCATCATGGACGCCCGTTTTCGCCGGAAGTACCCTGCCGGGCCCCTCATGCCCGGGACCAGCGGCCGGCAGTTCGTGGCCAGCGGCTACCTGAAGGTGGCGGACACCATTGAGGGGCTGGCCGCGAAGTGCGGCATCGACCCGGAGGGACTGGCGGACGAGGTGAAGAAGCTCAACGGCTACGCCGCCACGGGCCGGGACCTTGGCTTCCACAAGGGAGAGGCGGCCATCGACCGCTTCTATGCCGACCCCTCAGTGCGGCCCAACCCGTGCCTGGCCCCTCTGGACACGCCTCCCTACAGCGCCTTCGAGCTCTGGCCGGGCGACCTGGGCACCAAGGGTGGCCTGGTGACCGACAGCCAGGCCCGGGTGCTCGGCCGGGACGGGGCGCCCATGGATGGGCTTTATGCCACGGGCAACTGCTCCGCTTCAGTGATGGGCCACTCCTATGCCGGGGCGGGGGCCACCATCGGGCCGTCGATGGTCTTCGGCTACATCGCCGCCCGGCGTGCCGCCGGGGCGTAGCGCCGCCC
Source organism: uncultured Dehalococcoidia bacterium (assembly GCA_964492335.1). GTDB lineage: Bacteria > Chloroflexota > Dehalococcoidia > UBA2247 > RBG-13-53-26 > JAFGCL01. The sequence continues at coordinate 166,522 of CAZBJX010000001.1, forward strand.
GGCCCGGGCCCGCCTGCGCTGTGCTAGAATCACGGCAGAGGAACGATGCCGCCCCGGGGCCGCCCCGGGCGACCGCGCCCGTCCTCGCAAGATCGGCTCAGGAGGCTTAACAGATGTCCAGCGGCAATGGCCGGGTAATCGGCACCATCAAGCGCACCAGGGGTTCCTGCACCGTCGGCCACAAGGTGGGGGACCAGTTCGAGCTCAGTGGCTACTCCTCGGGTGGCCTCTGCGGGTATTTCTATCACGATATCTTCCCATTCATCATCATGCTGGAGTACGGGGGCGGGTTCCCCTGGGGGGACCCGGATGTGATGCAGTGGGAGTGCATCGACAAGGCCAACGCGGTGACCATCGAGCTGCGCCGCGTCAGGGGATAGGCCGCGGTCGCGGGCGGCGGCCGAGATATCGCATGGCTAAGTAGTCCGACACGCCCCAAATACGGTGTCCCCCGCAGCGAAATACGTAGTCCAGTGGATGTCCGGCCGCGCCGGATTATGGCATCATAGATGCAGATGAAGGATATGCCGGGGAGCCAGAGACACGCACGCCGAACGCCGGAGGGCGTCGGCAAGCTGAAAGGTCCTGGCCGCGCCCGGTGAGGTGCCGGCGAAACCGGTGCAAGTCCGGCAGCGGAGAAGGAGGAGATCCATGACGACTGAAGAAGCAAAGGGCGTAGCGACCTACAGCAACATTGTGGGCCATCTGCTGGCCCTGCGGGATGAGGCCCGGAAGACCAGCCGCGAGGAAGCCGCGGTCATCGAGGGCATCATCTCCGATGTCATGGCGGTTCAGATGCGCGAAGGCTACGCGAACGTGTCGCTGGCCGGCTCCCGCAACTAGCCCGGCGCCCGGCCTTTGCCAGGCCCCGGTGACAGTCAAGCACTATCGAGTCTCGTCTCTCGCATCCTCACTCAACGGGCCGGCGCCCATGGCGCCGGCCCTTCCTCATGCCGTCCGCCCCGCCCGCGAGGGCCCGGGCCCCTTTACGTGCGGGGCCGGGATGCTATAATTCCACAGGGAGGAAGGGGCCCGGCCGGGACCGGGCGGGCCCCGACAAGGAGGCGCGTTGACCCGGGACGAGGCTCAGGACATTCTCAACCAGGCATTCGGGCTGCCCGACGTGGTGCGCAAGTACGCCGCCATGGGGGCGCTGGACGGGCTGCAGGAGTCCCTCAAGTACTGGGACTGGGCCGGGGGAATGCAGGAGAAGGCGCCTTCGGGCGCCAGGTGGTGGGACTACGAGAACGAGAAGACCCTGGCCTACGTCCTGATGGGCATGTTCTGCTGGCGGCTCCTGGGGCACGAGGAGTACCCGCCGCTGCCCGAGGCCGGCCCCGATGTGCTGGCGGACTTGCACGCGCATCTCTGCCTGTGGTCCAGGAGCCTCATTCTGGACCACGTGCACCGCTGGGTGAGCCGGGGCGGGGCCCCGGTGTGCGGCATCTGCGGCGAGAAGCGCTTCGACCCGCAGCCCATGGTGGACCGGGCGCGCCGCATGCTGCAGGAGAGGGGTGGTGCAGAGCGTCTCCAGTAGAGGGGGTGAGCAGTGACTACTCGCTGGCCCAGGGTGAAGAGGCCGGACAAGTTCGAGCATTTCCTGAATCGGGCCGAGGTGGTGTCGGAAATGAGCACCTGCCTGCGGCGGAAGATAGGGGCGATCATCGTCAGCAGAGACGGCGTGGAGCTCAGCTCGGGGTACGTGGGCTCCCCCCGGGGGACTGACCACTGCATCGACACCGGCATCTGCCTGAGGCGGGAGCTCAACATCGGCCCCGGTGAGCGGTACGAGCTTTGCCGCAGCGTCCACGCCGAGCAGAACGCCATCATCAACGCCGCCAGGACCGGCGTCAGCATAGTCGACGGGGAGATGTACCTCTCCAGCGAGAGGTACCAGGACGCCTATGACCGCAGCCGGGGGGAGCAGGAGCGTATCTACGGGCCCTGCATGATCTGCAAGAAGCTGATCATCAACGCCGGCATAGCCAGGGTGCACATGAGAGAGAAGGGCGTCGGGGTCAGGAGCTACGACCTCCATGAGCTGAAGGGCCTCCTGGCCCAGGAGGAAGAGAGCATCAGCCAGGCCCTTCGGCCGGGGGCGGGCTGATGGGCGGCCGCCAGCGGCCGACGAGGGTGGCGGCCATCGTGGGCATGGCCGGATCGGGCAAGTCGGAGGCGGCCCGGGTCTTCGAGGGCAGCGGCTTCGCCAGGGTGCGGTTCGGGGACATCACCGACAACGAAGTCAGGCGCAGGGGCCTCCCCCTCAACGAGCAGAACGAGCGGCTGGTGCGACAGGAGATGAGGGCCGAGCACGGCATGGCGGCCTATGCCCTGCTGAGCCTTCCGGCGATCGACCGCATACTGGAGTCGGGGGATGCCGTGGTGGATGGCCTCTACTCGTGGGAGGAGTACACCCTGATGAAGCAGCGCTACGGAGAGCGCTTCGTGGTGGTGGCGGTGTGGGCCTCCCCCCGGTCCCGGTACCGGAGGCTGGCGGCCCGCCCCGTGAGGCCGCTGACCCCCGGGGAGGCGGCCAGCCGCGATGTGGCGGAGATAGAGGGCCTGGCCAAGGGTGGCCCGATCGCCATGGCCGACTTCACCATCGTCAACGAGGCCTCCCTGGAGGCCCTGGAGGCCCAGGCCCGCAAGGTGGTCTCCGGCCTGCGCTAGAAGGGCGCCGCCGGCGATGCCTGTCGGTCACTTGACGCGCTTGACGTACTCCACCAGGTGCCCGAGCTCGAAGCCCAGGCCCAGCAGCATCCTCTCGAAGGCCTCGTTGTGGGGGATCAAGAGGCGGGACGGGATCCGGCTGATGTCGCAGACGTCGACGAACGCCCTGAGCAGTGCCTTGCCGATGCCCCGGCCCTGGTAGTCCGGGTCGACGCCCACCACGGTGACCCAGCCGCTGACCGGCAGGGAGTACTCCGGGCCACCCATGGCGCCGATCAGAAAGCCCACTGTCCGCCCTTCGATCTCGGCGACGAAGGAAAGGGGAGGGTAGTAGCCCCAGAAGTGGGTGCTGGCCCTGCGCCCCGCGACCCCGGCCCATTCCCGCCCGGTGATCCGCTTGTCCACGTCATCGATGTTGCCGAAGTCCCGCTCCGTCATGTTGCGGATGGTCAGCCCTGCGACCGGCTCCATTCGTCCACCTCCGTTCCGGCGGTTGCCCTGTGTTGTCCGATGTCATTGTATCATGTTGGCCCTGCGCTGGAGACAGCCTGTCTCCTCAGCCGCTGCCTCAGCTGAACCCCCCGGGGCCGCACCCGGCGTCCGAGCTGCTGCTGGAGAAAGTGGAGAACACCCTCCTGGCGTCCCGGGCGCCGCAGGTGGGGCACTCGATCCCGGAGTCGTCCTCGTCGAACCCGCGGCGGGCCTCGAAGACCCGGCCGCAGTTGCGGCACACGTACTCGTAAAGGGGCATCGCATCACCCTCCTTCATGGCGTCGATAACACCCATTATCGCACACCGGCGAGGGCTGGTCTGTGACCCCGATCTCTGCGTGGCCCGGCGCCTCCCGTCCGGCCATCGTCGGCACCCGGCGCGCCGCGGCTAGGCCTGTGCTGTGGCCTTCCGTCGCCGCCTGCGGCGGAACAGGAGGAAGATCAGGAGCAGCAGGAAGAAGCCGAGGGTGGCGGCCCCGGCGGCGGTCCCGCCGATCAGCCACCAGTTGGGGCCGGGCCCCGGTTCCACCGTGAGGACGTGGGCCAGGGTGGTCCCGCCTTCGAAGACCTCGTCCCCGTCATACGAGGCGGTGATGCGGTGGCTGCCGGCGGACAGGTCGGATGTGGTGAAGGTGGCCGTGCCGTTCACCAGGCGGGCGGTGCCCAGGGCGGTATCACCGTCCCAGATGGTCACCCTGCCGGTGGCCTTGATATAGGTTACGTTGGCGGTCATCATGACCCCGAGGTAGTTGAGGGTCAACGTGCCGATGGCGCCCGAGCGGGTCAGCTTGATGTCGTAGCTGATGGGGTCTCCCCCTTCGGGTAGGTTGGAGACCGATGGCGGGGTCACGCTCCAGGCGATGGTGGGGGTGATGGTCACGGTGATGGTCACCGGCTCGCCCCTGGCTGCCTGCGCCGGCGATGCGGTGATGCTCCACACAGTGGCGATCCTGTCCACGGTGAGCGCGCCGTTGACGTAGGTTACGGCGTAGTTGTCCAGCCCCTGGCCGATGGCGCCGCTGGGCACGATGTCGTACGTTCCGCCCGGGGCGGCGGCCTCGGCGCCGGGACTGGTCAGGGTCACCAGCAGGACCCGGTCGCCGTTGACCAGGCCGCTGGCGCTGAACTCCGTTCCGGTCAGGGTGGCCGTGGTGCCGCCCGACTTGGTGCTGCTGCTGGCGGTGATCTGCAGGGCCCTGGGGGTGACGGTGAGCACGCCGCTGGCATAGCTGACGTGGTAGCTGTCCAGGCCAGTCCCCACGGCGGCGCTGGCCCTGATGTCCCAGGCGCCGGCGGCGGCCTCCGCGCCGGCGCCGGCGCTGGTGAGGGTGACGCTGGTCACCGTATCCCCGCCTTCCAGGCCGGTGACGGTGAACTCGGTGCCGGCGAAGGTCAGGTTTTCGCCGTAGACTTTGCTGGCGCTGCCGGCAGTGATGATGATGCCCTTCTTCACCTGGAGCGAGCCGTTGGCGAAGACCACGTTGTAGTTGCCCAGGCCGGTCCCGATGGCGTCCGATGGCACGATGGCGTAGCCGCCCACCGGCGCGGAGGCCCCGGCCCCGGCGCTGGTGAGGGTCACGCTGGCGACGGTGTCCGAGTTGGCCAGGCCCGCCGGGGTGAACTCCTTCCCGGTGAAGGCCAGCGCCTCGCCGCAGGGCTTGGTGAGGTTGTCGGCGGTGATCGTCAGGCCCCGGGGGTCGACGGTCAGTATGCCGTTGGAATAGGCGATGGAGTACTTGGACAGGCCGGTCCCGGTGGCGGCGGCGATGACGATGGTGTAGGAGCCCGTGGCGGCGCCGGCGCCGGCCCCGGCGCTGCTGAGGGCGACGCTGTCCACCCAGTCCCCGGCCTGCAGCCCGGTGACGGTGAACTCGGTGCCGGCAAAGGTCAGGTTGTCGCCGTAGACCTTGGCGGCGCTGTTGGCGGTGATGGTCAGGGCGTGGATGCTCACGGTCAGCGTGCCGTTCTTGTAGGTGATGGAGTAGTTGGACAGGCCGGTGCCGACGGCGTTGCTGGCCACGATGTCATAGGTCCCCTTGGCGGCGGCGGCCCCGGCCCCGGGGCTGAAGAGGGTCACGCTGGCGACGGTGTCGGCGTTGACCAGGCCGGCCGTCGTGAACTCGGTCCCGGCGAAGATGAGCGTGTCGCCATATGTCTTGGTGGCGTTGCTGGCGATGATCACCAGGTTCTTGGGGCCGACGGTCAGGATGCCGTTGGCATAGACGATGGTGTACTTCTCCAGGCCGGTGCCGACGGCGTTGCCGGCGACGATGTCATAGGTCTCCGCGGCGGCGGAGGCCCCGGCCCCGGCGCTGGTCAGGGTGACGCTGTCCACCGAGTCACCGGCCTGCAGGCCGGTGACGGTGAACTCGGTGCCGGTGAACGTATAGGTGGCGCCGTAGGTCTTGCTGGCGCCCGCGGCGGTGATGGTGAGGCCGTAGGTGCTCACGGTCAGGGTGCCGTTCTTGTAGGTGATGGAGTAGTTGGACAGGCCGGTGCCGACGGCGTTGCTGGCCACGATGTCATAGGTCCCCTTGGGGGCGGGGGCCGCGGCGCCGGCGCTGGTCAGGGTGACGCTGGCGACGGCGTCGGAGTAGGCCAGGCCGACAGCCGTGAACTCATCGCCCGCGAAGGTCAGGGTGTCGCCCTGGGTCTTGGCCTGGTCCCTGGCGGTGATGGCCAGGGCCTTCGGGCTGATGGTCAGGCTGGCGCCCGTGTAGCTCAGGGTGTAGCTGCTGGAGAGGGAGAGCGTCCCCTGGTTGATGGCATATGTCCCCACGCCCTGGCCGGCCTCGCGGCCAAGCGCGCCCTTGAAGCTGTCGCCGGCCACCAGGGCCGGGCTGCAGGTGTAGGTCAGGGCCGGATCGGACTGGCCGTAGACCTTGCTGTTGTCGGCGGCGGTCACCGTGATGGCCAGGGGGTTGACGTTGATGGCGGCCCGGGCCTGGGCCGTGTTGTAGTTGGCGATATCGGATGGGGTGAAGTCGGCGTGCAGGGCCTGCCCGCTGCCCGCGGGCAGCAGTGCCCCGGCTGCCGGGGTGTAGACGAAGGTGCCGGGCACGGAGGCGGTGGCATTGAGCTGGGTGGCGCCCAGAGCAGTGCCGTATGTGATATCGGCCGGGTCGGCCCAGGTGATGACGGGCGTCCCCCTGGCGATGGCGATGGTCAGGGCCTTGGTGGCGCTGGCAGCGGCGCTGTCCGTCACCCTGAAGGTGATGTCGGCGGGGCCCCCGGCCGCAGTGGGCGTGCCAGTGATGGCGCCGGTGGCGCCGTCAAGAGCCAGCCCGGCGGGCAGGGAACCGGAGTCTATGGACCACGCATACGGGGGGGTGCCGCCGGAGGCGGCCAGCATCTGCGAGTAGGCGGCGCCTGCACTGCCCGCAGCCAGCGGCGAGCCGGTGGCTATGGCCAGCGGGCCCGGGGTGTGGGTGACCGACACCCGGATGTAGTCCACATAAGCGGTCCCCGTCTGGGGGAACCACCACCACACGCTCGTGTTCTGGACGGAGAGGGCCACCCCGAAGCTGCCGGCATTGATCTCGGCCGGGGTCCAGGTGGTCCCCCAGAGATCGGAGGCGCTGCCGTAGGTGGCCAGGGCCATGGAGGTGGGCCAGTTTGTGCTGGAGGCGCGGTTGCTGCCCACGGGACTGCCGGCCTTCAGCAGGCGCACCTCCTCGTCCCTGATGGGGCCGCTGTCCTTGCGCATGATGGAGACCGTGATGCCGTTGATGGTGGCATTGAGGGGGATGGTGAAGCCGAAGCTTGTCCCTTGAAGGTACTCGGAGACGCCCCCGGCGCCCATGGTGGCGGTAGCGTAGCTGGCATCGGGGGCGGTGATGTAGCCGGGGTTGGACCAGGCCTGGGTGCCGGGGCCGTTCACGTTGGCGCCGCTGCCGGGGTAATGGGGCCCCATGGTGGCCGCCGAGGCGCTCCCGGGCATGGCGGCCAGGACGCCCGCCACCAGCAGCAGCGCCAGGGCCGGGGCCAGCCAGAGTGCCGGGACCGGCCCCCGTCTCCTCTGTCCGCTGCGCGGCATGGCCCGAAGGGCAGTGATGGACCGAAGAAGGTACCGCATTCCTAGTGTTAGTCTGGCAACGCCCTGCCAATCCCTTACAATGGTATCACGAGTGCCCGGCTTCTTTCCGGCGCGTGCTGGGCTGCCCCCGGCTCCCGCCGCGGGGCGCGAGGGACCGGGGCCGTTGCCAGCGACGTGGGGGCTGCCTGCCGCCGGCCGGCGGCTAGGCCGCTGCCTCCCCCTGCCCCCCTCGCTTCCGCCGGCGGCGGAGAACCAGGAGGAAGAGGAGGAAGCCGCCGGCGGCCGCACCGGCGATGATGACCCACCACCAGTTGAGCCCGGCCCGGTCCGTCACGATGTGGATATGGGCCAGAGAGCTCCCGCCATCGAAGTTGGCGTCCCCGTCGTGGTGGACGGTGAAGTAGTGGCTGCCGGCGGAGAGCGCGGAGGTGGTGAAGGTGGCCACCCCGTTGCTGAGGACGGCGGTGCCCAGCACGGTGCCGCCGTCCATGAAGGTCACCATGCCGGTGGCCTCCGCATTGCTCACCGTGGCGGTAATGGTCACCGGGCTGCCCTCGGCGGACCGTGCGGGCGAGCAGGTCACGGTCCAGATGCCGGCGCCGGACCGGCCCACGGTCAGGGTGCCGCTGACATAGCTGATGGTGTAGTTGGCCAGGCCGGTGCCGGCCGCTGCGCCCGGTATGATGTCGTAGGTCCCCGCGGGGGACACGGCCCCGGCCCCGGCGCAGCTCAGGCTGACGCCGGTGACCGTGTCGGAGTTGACCAGGCCGGCAGCCGCGAACTCCGTCCCGGCGAAGGTGACGGCCTCTCCGTAGGTCTTACCCCGGTCCTTGGCGGTGATGGTCAGGGGACTGGGGGCCACGGTCAGGGTGCGGCGGACATAGCTGATGGTGTAGTTGGCCAGGCCGGTGCCGGCCGCTGCGCCCGGTACGATGTCGTAGGTCCCCACGGGGGACACGGCCCCGGCCCCGGCGCAGCTCAGGCTGACGCCGGTGACCGTGTC
>CAZBJX010000002.1:0-76007 GCA_964492335.1 uncultured Dehalococcoidia bacterium
GGCCGGTCCCGTGCCCTCCCCCCCACCCCACCCGGAGAAGTTGCGGAATTTCTGCGGCCGGGCCAGGGCGCTTGCCAGGGGGGTGAAGGCGTGGTATCATTTGTCAGCTTAACAATCGGGGACCAGGACCTTTAAGTCAGTCCTGAGAGGCTGGCAAGGGAGAGGCGCTCGCCACCGGAGTCGCGAGCCAGGCGTCCAGGGACCTCTTGCCGGCCCGGCAGGAGGTTTTTTTGTGCCTGAGAAGATGATCATGACCGCCGCGGACATGGGGCGCGCGTGGACCCGGATCGCCCACGAGGTTATCGAGCGGAACCACGGCTGCGACGGGCTGGTCTTCGTGGGCCTGTACACCAGGGGGCTGCCCCTGGCTGCGCGCCTGGCGCGCATCGTCAAGCGGATTGAAGGAGCCGACGTCCCGGTGGGCTCCCTGGATATCGGCCCCTACCGCGATGACCTCTTCTACCTCGAGGAGCCGCCCTCCGTCCGCCCCAGCCAGATGCCCCACGGCATCGCCGGCAAGCGGGTGGTCCTGGTGGATGACGTGATCTTCACCGGCCGCAGCATCAGGGCGGCCATGGACGCCCTCGTCGACCATGGGCGCCCGCAGCACGTCCAGCTGGCGGTGCTGGTCGACCGGGGGCACCGGGAGCTTCCGATCCGACCGGACTACGTGGGCAAGAACGTGCCCACCTCGAGGACCGAGCAGATCGTGGTGCGGGTGGCGGAGGTGGACGGGAGGGACGAAGTGGTCATCGGCGGCCCCTCCTGGGCTGCGGTCGGGGGAGGGACGGAGCGGAACGAAGTGGCAACAAGGAGGCGTCATGAGCCTGGCAGGTAGGAGTCTGGTGACCATGGACGACCTGTCCAACGACGAGATCGAGGCGGTGTTCTCGGTGGCTGACACCATGGCGGAGGCAGTTGCCGAGCAGTCGGGGGTCTGCCAGGGCAAGATCATGGCCAGCCTCTTCTTCGAGCCCAGCACCAGGACCAGGATGTCCTTCGAGGCCGCCATGCTGCGGCTGGGCGGCCTCGTGATCACGGCGGTGGATATCGGGGCCACGTCACTGGCGAAGGGGGAGAGCATCGCGGACATGGCCCGGGTGGTGGGCAGCTACGCCGACATAATCGTCATCAGGCACCCCTGGGAGGGATCGGCCAGGGTGGTGGCCGACTACGCCGGGGTGCCGGTTATCAACGCCGGCGACGGCGGCCATCAGCACCCCACCCAGACCCTGCTGGACCTGTACACCATCAAGAAGGAGAGGGAGACCATCAAGGGGCTGAAGGTGGCCCTCTGGGGCGACCTGAAGTACGGGCGGACGGTCCACTCGCTGGCCTACGCGCTGGCCAGGTTCGGGGCCACTATCCTCTTTCGCCCCGCCCCCGGCCTGGGCATACCAGACCACGTGGTCCGCAAGCTGACCGGCGAGTACGGCGGCGAGCTGAGGCGGTATGGCGCGGCGGACAGGGTGGGGGCCGGGGGGCTCTTCTCCCTCGATGCGGTGTACGTGACGCCCAGCACTCCGCACCAGCTGGCCATGATGCCTGACGTCAGCCTCCAGGTCGAGCTGGAGAAGGGGGTGGATGCCATCTACGTTACCAGGATGCAGAAGGAGCGCCGGGGGCCCTCCAGGGGCGGGGCGGATGACGGGGGCGAGTACCCCGTGGTGGACAAGAAGCTGCTGAGGGGGAGGACCTTCAGGGACTCCCTGGTGATGCATCCTCTGCCGCGGCTGGATGAGCTGGCCTGCGACCTGGACGCCGATCGCCGGGCCATGTACTTCAAGCAGGCGGCGCGGGGCGTGCCCGTCCGGATGGCACTGATCAGCCTGCTGCTCGGCGCCAGGAAGGCCGCCGCCGGCAGGGGCGGCCAGGCGGCCGGCGCCCCGGCCCGGTACCCCGTCTACGACCGCGGTTACGGCGTCAGGTGCCGCAACCGGAACTGCGTGTCGGTCAACGAAGACAAGTACGTCAAGCCCGAGTTCCTCATAGTCAGCGAAAAGCCGCTGACGCTGCGCTGCCTGTACTGTGAGCACGAGGCCTTCCCCATGTACGTGGCCAGCGCGGAATGGCACGAGGGCACCGCCAGGAGCAAGCGCTACCACAGCTCCGACAGCCGCTGGATGAAGAAGATCAAGCCGGAGAACCTCATCATCTTCGACTCCAGGAGCGAGGCCCGGGACAGGGGGTTCCTGCCGGGGAAGTATGCCGAGAAGTGATGCCGGTTTGAAACAGGGGTGCTTGTACGTGGCCGGGGGACGCATCATCGATGCTGCCGCCGGCATAGATTTGGCAGGGGACCTCCTGGTGCGGCAGGGACGGGTGGAGTGGCTGGGGCCGGCCGGGCGAGGGGGGCCTCCGGGCGGCGGCCCCGCGGCCGCCGAGGGGTGCGCCGTGCTGCGGGCCGATGGCCTGGTGGTGTCGCCGGGCTTCATTGACCTGCACTGCCACCTCAGAGAGCCGGGGTTTGAGGCCAGGGAGACCATCGCCACCGGCACGGAGGCGGCGGCCCGGGGCGGCTTCACGGCCGTGTGCTGCATGCCCAACACCTCCCCGCCCACAGACACCCCCGCCGCCGCGGCCTGGGTGCGGGATAGGGCGCGGGCCGGGGGAAGGGTGCGCGTGTTCCCCGTGGGCTGCGTGACCCTGGGGCGCCGGGGCGTGGAGCTGACGGACATGCCTGCCCTGGCGGAGGCCGGGGTGGTGGGCTTCAGCGACGATGGCAGCCCGGTGGCCGACGCCGGCGTCATGCGGCGCGCCCTGGAGCGGGCCGGCCCCCTGGGCCTGCCCGTCATGGACCACTGTGAAGACCCGCAGCTGGTGGCCGGGGGCGTGATGAACGACGGGGCGGCGGCCGCGCGGCTGGGGCTGCGGGGGATGCCGGCCGCCGCCGAGGAGAGCATGGTGCGCCGGGACATCGAGCTGGCGCAGATGATCGGGGCCCGGGTCCACATACAGCACGTGAGCACCGCCGGCTCGGTGGAGGCCATCCGCCGCGGCAAGGAGGCCGGGGCGCGGGTCACCGCCGAGGCCACCCCGCACCATCTGACCCTGACCGAGGATATTGTGGAGGAGGCCGGCGCCGACGCGAAGGTGAACCCCCCGCTGCGCACGGCACGCGACGTGACGGCGCTGGTCGAGGCGCTGAGGGACGGGGTGATCGACGCCGTGGCCACCGACCATGCCCCCCACACGCAGGAGGACAAGGACGGGGGCCTGGCCCTGGCGGCCTTCGGCATCAGCGGCCTGGAGACAGCGCTGCCGGTCGTGCTGGCCCTGGTCCATGAAGGCCGGCTGGGCCTGCCGGCGCTGCTGGCCCGGATGACGGCGGGCCCCGCCGCGGTGCTCTCCGGAGCGGGGGGCCGGACGCCCGCCGGTTATCCCGTGCCCCTGGGGCTGGGGGGCCTCAGGCCCGGGTCCCCGGGAGACCTGGTGGTGTTCGACCCTGAATACCGCTGGGTGGCAGACCCGTCCCGGTTCGCCTCGAAGGGGAGGAACACGCCCTGGGCTGGCCGGCCCCTCCGGGGCAGGGTGATGGCCACCGTAGTGGCGGGGGAGATCGTGTACTGTGATGCCCGGATGCACCAGGAAAGGAGTGGCCAGTGCCGCGACGTGATGACATAGAGAAGATACTCATCGTGGGGTCGGGGCCGATCATCATCGGCCAGGCCTGCGAGTTCGACTACTCCGGCACCCAGGCGTGCAAGGCATTGCGGGAAGAGGGCTACCGGATCGTGCTGGTCAACTCCAACCCGGCCACCATCATGACGGACCCGGGCATGGCCGACAGGACATACATCGAGCCGCTGACCGTGGACAGCGTGGCCCGGATCATCGAGCGGGAACGGCCGGACGCCCTGCTGCCCAACCTGGGCGGGCAGACCGGGCTGAACCTGGCCTCCAGCCTGCATAAAGCCGGGGTGCTGGACCGGTACGGCGTCGAGGTCATCGGCGTCAAGGCCGACGCCATAGAGCGCGGCGAGGACCGTATCGCCTTCAAACAGGCGATGGCCCGGCTGGGGGTGGCGGTGCCCCAGTCCGCGCCCTGCTACTCGGTGGAGGAGGCGGAGCGGATTGCCGAGAAGCTGGGGTACCCGGTGGTCCTGCGCCCGGCCTACACCCTGGGCGGGACGGGGGGCGGCATCGCCTACAACGTGGAGGAGCTGAGGAGCATCGTGGGCCGCGGCCTGGCGGCCAGCCTGATAAACCAGGTCCTGGTGGAGGAGTCGGTCTACGGGTGGGAGGAGCTGGAGCTGGAGGTGGTCCGGGACCAGAAGGACCGGAAGATCACGGTGTGCTTCATAGAGAACGTGGATGCCATGGGTGTGCACACGGGGGACAGCTTCTGCGTGGCGCCCATGCTGACGGTCCCCGCGGAGCTGCAGCGGCGGATGCAGGAGGTCGCCTACCGCATCGTGGACGCCATCGGTGTCGTCGGCGGCACCAATATCCAGTTCGCCCACAACCCGGATGACGGCCGCCTGGCGGTGGTCGAGATCAACCCCCGCACCTCCCGGTCGTCTGCCCTGGCCTCCAAGGCGACGGGGTTCCCCATCGCCCGCGTGTCGACCAAGCTGGCGGCCGGCATCACCCTGGACGAGGTCCCGTATTGGAAGAGGGGTACGCTGGACAGGTATGAGCCCGGGTGCGACTACGTGGTGGCCAAGTTCGCCCGCTGGGCCTTCGAGAAGTTCCCGCAGGCCAGGGATGTGATCGGCACCCAGATGAAGGCCGTGGGCGAGGTGATGAGCATCGGCGCCACCTTCAAGGAGGCGTTTCAGAAGGCGGTGCGTTCCCTGGAGGTGGGGAGATACGGGCCGGGCGGCGCCCGGGACTTCCGCAGCCTCTCCCTGGAGAAGCTGCGGGAGAAGATGGCGGTGCCCTCCAGCGAGCGCTTCTTTCTCATATACGAGGCCCTGCGCCAGGGCATGCCGGTGGAGGACCTCCACCGCCTGACCAGCATCGGGCCATGGTTCCTCAACGAGATGAGGGAGCTGGTGGAGTTCGAGGAAGAGATGAAGAAGCCGGGGTGGCCGGACCTGCCCGGGGCCATACTGGCCCGGGCCAAGGAGTGGGGGTTCTCCGACCGTTACCTGTCCGGCCTCTTCGATGTCGCCGAGGCCGAGGTCCGGCAAAGGAGGCTGGCCCTGGGGGTGCGGGCCAGCTACGGCGCCGTCCCGGTCAGCGGAGTGGACAACGCGGCCTACTACTACTCCACGTATGCCAGGGTGGAGGACCAGGTGCCGGTGTCGCAGCGGCGGAAGGTGATGATCCTGGGCGGCGGCCCCAACCGGATCGGCCAGGGAATCGAGTTCGACTACACCTGCGTCCACGCCGCTTTCGCGCTGCGGGACATGGGGTGCGAGTCCATCATGGTCAACTGCAACCCGGAGACGGTGTCCACCGACTACGACACCTCGGACAAGCTCTACTTCGAGCCGCTGACGGTCGAGGACGTGCTGAACATCTACGAGAAGGAGAAGCCGGAGGGGGTCATCGTCCAGTTCGGGGGCCAGACCCCCCTGAACATCGCCCGGGAGCTCTGCGAGAATGGCGTCACCGTCCTGGGCACCACCCCCGAGAGCATCGCCCTGGCGGAGGACAGGGAGCGCTTCCGCGAGCGGATGATCGCCCTCGACATACCGCAGCCGGAGAGCGGGACAGCGAGGTCCCTGGAGGAGGCGGTGGCCATCGCGGACAGCGTCGGCTACCCCGTGATGGTGCGGCCCTCGTTCGTCCTGGGCGGCCGGGGGATGAAGGTCATCTTCGACCGGGAGGACCTCATCAGGCACGCGGAGGAGGCCATCCAGGTCAGCCCGGAGTACCCCATGCTCATCGACCGGTTCCTGGAGCACGCCATCGAGACGGAGGTGGATGCCCTGTGCGACGGAGAGGACACCTTCGTGGCAGCCGTCATGGAGCACATCGAGTTCGCCGGCGTGCACTCCGGGGATGCGGCCTGCGTGATCCCTTCGCGGACCGTGGGCCCCGAGCACCTGCGGACCATCGAGGACTACACGGCCAGGATAGTCCGCGACTTCCAGGCCATCGGCCTCGTCAACGTCCAGTACGCCATATGCGACGACCGGGTCTACATCCTCGAAGCCAACCCCAGGGCGTCCCGCACGGTCCCCTACGTCTCCAAGGTGGTGGGCATTCCCATGGCCCGCATCGCCACCTACCTGGTGATGGGCCACAAGCTCAGAGAGTTCCCGGAGCTGGTGAAGCGCCCGCTGCCCTACTTCGGAGTGAAGGAAGCCGTGTTTCCCTTCAACATGTTCCCTGAGGTGGACCCGGTCCTGGGCCCGGAGATGAGGTCCACCGGCGAGGTGATGGGCATAGCCGACTCCTTCGGGCTGGCCTTCTACAAGGCCCAGGAGGCGGCGGGCACCAGGCTGCCCTTGAAGGGGAACGTCCTGCTGACGGTGGCCGACAGGGACAAGCCCGAGGTCTCTCCCCTGGCGAAGAGGATCAGGGGCCTGGGGTTCGACCTGTACACCACCGAGGGGACGGGGGGCCTGCTGCAGGACGACGGGGTGGAGACCCGCAGGATTAAGAAGCTCCACGAGGGGCGGCCCAATATCGCCGACGCCATCATGAACAAGGAGATCCAGCTGGTGATCAATACCCCGGTGGGGCGCAGCGGCATGTATGATGACAGCTACATCCGCAAGACCGCCATCCAGTACAAGGTCCCGTATGTGACCTCGATGACGGCCGCGGAGGCCACCGCGGAGGGCATCGAGGCTATGGCCCGGTCGGAGATCGTGCCCCGGTCCCTGCAGGAGTACCACCAGGAGCTGCAGGAGGGGTGAGCGCCGCCGGCCGGGGGGCCTGCCCGCCCGCGAACGGGGATGGCCCGGGCCGCAGGGCCCGGGTGACGGCGCGGGTCATATCGAGCTCCGAGCCGGCCCCGGGGATGCGGCTGCTCTGGCTGGAGGCGCCCCGGTTAGCGGGCGCGGCCCG
Organism: uncultured Dehalococcoidia bacterium; assembly: GCA_964492335.1. Classification (GTDB taxonomy): domain Bacteria; phylum Chloroflexota; class Dehalococcoidia; order UBA2247; family RBG-13-53-26; genus JAFGCL01. The sequence continues at coordinate 6,967 of CAZBJX010000002.1, forward strand.
GCCGGGGCAGTTCGTGATGGTGCGCTGCGGAGACGGGGCGGACCCGCTGCTGCGGCGGCCGCTGAGCATCCACAGGACCGACGGCCGGGGCGGCCTGGCCCTGCTCTTCGAGATGGTGGGGAGGGGCACGGCCTGGCTGGCCGGGCGCGCTCCCGGGGACCCGGTGGACCTGCTCGGGCCCCTGGGCAACGGCTTCCGGGTCGCCCCCGGCTGCCGGGACATCCTGCTGGTGGCCGGAGGCATCGGCATCGCGCCGCTGGCCTTCCTGGCGGATGAGGCCCTTGGTGCGGGGGCGAGGGTGGGCCTGCTGCAGGGCGCCCGGACCGGCTCGCTGCTCTGCCCGCGGCACTGCCTGCCGCCGGGCGCCGCCGTTGTCTGCGTCACCGATGACGGTTCCTGCGGGAGGCAGGGCCTGGTGACCGGGCTGGTCGAGGAGTTCGCCGCCGGGGCGGAGCAGGTCTTCGCCTGCGGGCCGGCCGGGATGTACCGGGAGATGGCGGGACTGGAGTGCCTGAAGGGGAAGCCGGTGCAGCTTTCGCTGGAGGAGAGGATGGCCTGCGGTCTCGGCGCCTGCCTGGGCTGCGTGGTGAGGACAACGGGCGGGCCGAAACGGGTCTGTCACGACGGCCCCGTTTTCGAGATGGGCGACATCACCTGGTAGGAGGGAACATGGTCAAGAGCAAGACGCTGCAGTTCAAGACATCCGGCAACTGCGACATCATAGACCTGACGGAGAGGGTGGCCGCCGAGGTCCGGGGTACCGGCCTCGAGAGCGGCACCGTGACCGTGTTCTGCGTGGGCTCGACTGCCGGAGTGAGCACCATCGAGCACGAGCCGGGGCTGGTGGCCGACTTCAGACAGATGTGGGACAGGCTGGTCCCGCCCGGCTCGGGATACGGCCACAACCGGGCCTGGGGCGACGGGAACGGCCACTCCCACCTGCGGGCCTCGCTCCTGGGGCCGTCGCTGGCCGTGCCGTTTGCCGGGGGGAGGCTTCTCCTGGGCACGTGGCAGCAGATCGTCTACGTTGACTTCGACAACCGGCCCCGCTCCAGGGAGGTGGTGCTGCAGGTCATGGGGGAGTGAGGGGATCTCATGGCCGGCCTGGACTTCGTCTTCCGCCCCTCTTCGGTGGCCATAGTGGGGGTGTCCTCGGTGACCGACTCCATGACCAACCGCAACTTCCTGAAGCCGCTGCTGGAGTGCGGCTACCGGGGCAGGATCTACCCGGTCAATCCCCGCCTGAAGGAGATCATGGGCCTGCCGGTCTACCCCAGCGTCATGGACATACCCGGCGGGGTGGACTCGGTGGTCTGCGGCCTGCCGGCGGCCCTGGTGCCCCGGCTCGTGGGACAGTGCGCCCGGGCGGGGGTGAAGGCGGTCACCTGTTTCAGCGCCGGTTTCAGCGAGACCGGTGAGGAGGAAGGCCTCCGGCTGGAGCGGCAGGTGCTGGACATCGCCCGGGCCGGGGGAGTGCGGCTGCTGGGGCCCAACTGCCTGGGGGTCCATCACCCGGCCATCGGCTACACCTTCGAGGCCGGGGGCGCCCCGGGGGGCGGCCCGGTGGGCTTCCTTTCCCAGAGCGGCGGGAACACCCGGGAGCTGGTCCTGGCCGGCGCCCGACGCGGCCTGCGCTTCAGCAAGGCGGTCAGCTACGGCAATGCGGCCGACCTGGACGAGGCCGATTTCCTGGAGTACTTCGCCGGCGACCCGGAGACCAGGGTGGTGGCGGCCTACATCGAGGGAGTCAAGCGGCCACGGGCCTTCCTGGAGGCGCTGCGGAAGGCCGCGGCGGCCAGGCCCGTGGTGGTCCTCAAAGGCGGCAGGACGCCGGCCGGCAGCCGGGCGGTGATGTCCCACACCAGTTCGCTGGCCGGCAGCGGGGGGGTCTGGGACGCCCTCTGCCGCCAGGCGGGCGTGATGCAGGTGGGGGACATGGGCGAGCTGGCGGATACCCTGGCGGCCTTCACGTACCTGCGCCCGCCGCGGGGCCGGCGGACGGCCGTGGTGGGCATCGGCGGAGGCGCCAGCGTGCAGGCCGCCGACGATTGTGAGAAGGCGGGCCTGGTGGTCCCGGCCTTTCCACCGGGGCTGCGAAGCCAGTTACGGGCCTTCACCAGGCCGGCGGGGACGGGGATAGCCAACCCGGTGGACACCTCCCCGGATGTCTACTGGGAGCCGGTCCTCTACCGGGAGACGGTCAGGCTGGTCTCCGAATGCGACGGGGTGGATATCGTCCTGGTATCGTTCGCCTGCGTGCAGGCCGTCAGGCGCGGCGTGGCGGAGCTGGCGCGGCAGGTGGAGGCGGTCCTCGATGCCGGCCGAGGGTCCGGAAAGCCCCTGGCCGTGGTGCTCTCAACAGCCGGCATAGCGGAGGCGGAGAGCATAGCCGCCCAGGTGCAGGTGCAGTGCCTGGAGGCCGGGTTCCCGGTGTTCCCCTCCGTGGGGCGGGCCGCCCGGGCGCTGGCCCACCTCGCGTCTCATGCCCGGCGCCGCTGCGCCCGCGGCCCCCGGCTGGATTCGCGGCCCGCCTTTGATATATAATAGCTAGTCGTGAGCTCCACAGGCAGTCCGTAGGATGGGGCGGGGTGGTCACGCAACCTTGACTGCGATCACGGCAGATGTTATATTTACACTTTGCGTGTCTTGAAGGACTGAAGAGATGCCGACTGTAAACCAACTGGTAAGACATGGGCGCAAGAGCAAGCTGCGGAGGACCAATGCTCCGGCGATGCGGGTCGGGTTCAATTCTCTGAAGCGGCGGGCTACCAAGTCCAGGGGGTCGCCGCAGAAGCGCGGGGTCTGTATCCAGGTGAAGACCATGACCCCCAAGAAGCCCAATTCCGCGTTGCGCAAGATCGCCCGGGTGCGACTCACCAATCACCTGGAGGTGACGGCCTACATCCCTGGTGAGGGCCACAACCTGCAGGAGCACTCGGTGGTGATGATCCGCGGCGGCAGGGTGAAAGACCTGCCCGGGGTGCGCTACCACATCATCAGGGGCACCCTGGATGCCGCCGGGGTGGCTGACCGGCGCCAGGGCCGCAGCAGGTACGGCGCGAAGCAAGCCAAGGGCTCGGGGTCCTCGGGGGCTTAGGACTTCTGGACTGTCCAGAGCTGGGAAGCGAAGGAGCACCCGGGTTTTTTTGTGGGTTGGAGACTGAGCAATGCCGAGAAGAAAAGGTAGGGTAACCAAGAGAGTCCCGAAGGCCGACAGCAAGTACGGGAGCGTGCTGGTGTCGAAGATCACCAACAAGGTGATGGAGGGCGGCAAGAAGAGCACGGCCGAAGGGATAGTGTACGGCGCTCTGGAGATGGCCTCCCAGCAGTCCAAGAAAGCCCCGGTCGAGGTGCTGGAGCAGGCCCTCAAGAACGTGACGCCGCTCCTGCAGGTCAAGGCGCGGCGGGTGGCCGGCGCCACCTACCAGGTTCCCATGGAGGTCAGCGGTGAACGCGGGACCACGCTGGCCATACGGTGGCTGCTGGATGCCGCCCGGTCGCGGACCGGCAAGTCCATGGGAGAGAAGCTGGCCGCGGAGATCGTCGACGCTTCCCGCAACCAGGGTACGGCGGCCAAGAAGCGTGAGGATACTCACAAGATGGCCGAGGCCAACAGGGCCTTCGCGCACTTCAGATTCTAGAGAAGTCATTGGCAGTGAGACAACGTTCCGGAACCGCGCTATCCCCCGAGATCGCCACTGGCAGCAACGGTGTGGGCAAAATGTCTGAGGGCTTCAGTCTGGACAGGGTCAGAAACATCGGGATCATAGCCCATATCGATGCCGGCAAGACCACCGTCACCGAGAGGCTCCTCTACTACACCGGCCGCACGTACAAGATCGGCGACGTGGATGACGGCACCACTGTCATGGACTTCATGGAGCAGGAGCGGGACCGGGGCATCACCATTTCGTCGGCGGCCACCACCTGCTACTGGCAGGAGCACCGCATCAACATCATAGATACGCCAGGGCACGTGGACTTCACCGCTGAGGTGGAGCGCAGCCTGCGGGTGCTGGACGGCGGGGTGGTCGTCTTCGACGCCGTTGCCGGCGTTCAGCCCCAGTCCGAGACCGTGTGGCGGCAGGCCAACCGGTACCGTGTGCCCCGGATCTGCTTCGTCAACAAGATGGACCGTGTCGGCGCCAACCTGAACCGCACGGTGGACATGATCCGCCGGGTGCTGGGAGCCAAGGCCCTGCCGGTCCACATGCCGCTGGGCGAGGAGAAGGCCTTCGAAGGGGTCATCGACCTCATTGAGGAGAAGGGCTGGGTCTGCTCCGACAACGCGGACACGCCGCCGGTGGAACTGCCCGTGTCCCAGGCCTGGGTGCAGCGGGTGCGGGAGCAGAGGGAGTTGCTGGTGGAGAAGCTGGCGGAGGAAGACGACCAGCTGATGCATATCTACCTGGAAGGGCGCACCGCCGGCCCGGAGGACGTCAGGGCGGCCATGCGCCGGGCGACCCTGGCCGGGAGGGTGGTGCCGGTGCTCTGCGGCACCGCGCTGAAGAACAAGGGCATACCGCAGCTGCTGGATGCCATCGTGAGCTACCTGCCGTCGCCGCTGGATGTTTCCGCGGTGGAGGGCACGGTGCCCGAGACCGGGGAGGCGGCCAGCCGCCCCGGGAAAGATGACGCCCCCTTCTCGGCGCTGGCCTTCAAGGTGGTGGCGGACCCCTTTGTCGGCCGGCTGGTCTACCTGCGGATCTACTCCGGCAGGGCGGCGACCGGGACCCGCCTCTTGAACTCGGCCCGGCGGGGGAAGGAGCGGCTGGGGCGGCTGCTGCGCATGCATGCCAATCACCGGGAGGAGATAGCCGCGGCGTCGGCTGGAGACATCGTGGCGGCGGTGGGGCTGAAGAACACCCTCACCGGCGACACCCTGTGCGACCCGGCGGCCCCCATCATCCTGGAGGCCATCTCGTTCCCCGAGCCGGTAGTCTCCGTGGCCATCGAGCCGAAGTCCAAGGCGGACCAGGACCGGATAGGGGAGGCCATGCAGAAGCTCACCGACGAGGACCCCACCTTCCAGACGCACTATGATGAAGAGACCGGGCAGACCATCATCTCCGGCATGGGAGAGCTGCATCTGGAGGTGCTCCTGGAGCGCATGCGGCGGGAGTTCCGGGTGGACACCAAGACCGGGAAGCCGCAGGTGGCCTACAAGGAGACCATCAAGGACACGGCCCGGGCCGAGGGAAGGTTCATCAAGCAGTTCGGGGGCCGGGGCCAGTACGGCCACGTGGTGATCGAGGTGCAGCCCGGTGAGGCGGGCAGCGGCTTCACTTTCGTGGACAAGATCAGGCAGGGCGCCATACCGAAGGAGTACATCCCGGCGGTGAAGGCGGGTATCGAGGAGGCGCTGCGCCGGGGGGTCCTGGCCAACTACCCCCTGGTGGATATCAAGGTCACCCTTCTGGACGGAAGCTATCACGACGTGGATTCGTCCGACATGGCGTTCAAGATGGCGGGGTCGCTGGCAATCAAGGAGGCTGTGCGCCGGGCCAGGCCGACGCTGCTTGAGCCCATCATGAAGCTGGAGGTGTACGTGCCGGAGCAGTTCCTGGGGGACATCCTGGGCGACATCGACGGAAGGCGGGCGCGCATCGAGGACATCAGGTCCACCGAGGACTACCGGGAGATACTGGCCTGCGTCCCGCTGGGGGAGACCTTCGGCTACACCACGGTGATGCGCTCGCTGAGCCAGGGCAAGGCCACCCATTCCATGGAGTTCGATCACTACCAGGAGGTGCCGCCTTCTCTGATGGAGCAGATCACAATGAGAGCCAAAGGTAGAGTGATATAGGATGGCCAAGCAGAAGATCCGCATCAAGCTGAAGTCCTTCGACCACCGGATACTGGACCAGTCGGCGGCGCAGATCACCGGGACGGCGGAGCAGACCGGCGGGCGGGTGGCGGGGCCGGTGCCCCTGCCCACGCGCATAGAGAAGTTCTGCGTCATTCGCTCCCCGTTCATCGACAAGGACTCGCGGGAGCAGTTCGAGATCCGGACGCACCGGCGCCTTATCGACATCCTGGATCCGACGACGAAGACCATCGAGGCGCTGACCCGGCTGAATCTGCCGGCCGGGGTCGACGTGGAGATCAAGCTCTAGGGGAAGATTGGGATAGCAGGGTTCAGTCATGATTGAAGCCGAGGGTATCATAGGCCGGAAACTGGGCATGACCCAGATCTTTGACGAGAACGGGCGGCTGAAGGCGGTCACCGCCGTGGCGGCCGGGCCGTGCTTCGTCACCCAGATCAAGACCGTTGAAAAGGACGGCTACCATGCCGTCCAGCTGGGGTACGGTGAGGCCAGGAAGCTCAACTCCCCGGAGAAGGGCCATCTCAAGGCCGCCGGGAAGCGGTTGCGGCACCTGATGGAGATCAGGGTGGACGCCCCCACTTCCCTTAAGGTGGGCCAGGCCCTGGACGCCGGCCTCTTCAAGAAGGGCGACCGGGTGGACGTCATCGGCATATCCAAGGGCAAGGGATTTGCCGGCGGGGTGAAGCGCCATCACTTCAGCGGCGGGGCCAAGACCCACGGGCAGTCGGACCGGCACCGGGCGCCCGGGTCGGTGGGCGGCACCACCACACCTGCCAAGGTGTGGAAGGGAACGCGGATGGCAGGCCACATGGGCAATGAGCGCGTCACGGCGCTCAACCTGGAGGTGGCCCAGACCGATGCGGGGCGGAACATCGTCCTCCTGAAGGGCGCGGTCCCGGGGGCCGAAGACGGCATCGTGCTGATCAGGAAATCGATCAAGAAGAAGTAGTGAAGATGCAGTTAGAGGTTCGTAATCTGGCGGGTGAAGTTGTCGACAGCATAGATGTCGACGGCAGCGTGTTCGAGGTGCCCCTCAATACCTCCGTCGTCCATCAGGCCATGGTAAGACAACTGGCCAATGCCCGGTTGGGCACGGCCAGCACCAAGAACAGGGCGCAGGTGGCCGGCAGCACGCGGAAGCTGTACAAGCAGAAACACACAGGCCGGGCGCGCAAGGGCAGCATCAAGTCGCCCCTGCTGCGGGGCGGCGGCATAACCTTCGGGCCCCACCAGAGGGACTACCGTCAGCGGATGCCGAAGAAGATGCGCCGGCTGGCGATGCGCTGCTTGCTGTCGGCCAAGGCCTCCTCCGGCCAGATCCTGGTGGTGGACCGCCTGAAGCTGGATGAGCCCAGGACGGGCGAGATGGCCAGGGCCCTGAAGGCGCTGGGCGTGTCCTCTTCCGCCCTGGTGGTCACCGAGAAGGCGGAGACGGCCATAGTGAGGTCGGCCCAGAATCTCAGGGGGATCAGGACCCTGCCGGCCGACCTGCTCAACGTCAGGGACCTGCTGACCTACAACTCTGTGGTGATAAGCGTGGACGGCTTGCGGGCCGTGGAGAGCGGCCTGGCGGTCAAGGCGCCGGCCGCGGCGGGATGATAGGGAATGCACATTTACGAAGTACTGCGTCGGCCAATAGTGAGCGAGAAGAGCCTCATACTCCAGGGCAGCAGCAAGTACACCTTCGAGGTGGCCCCGAGGGCCAACAAGCCGCAGATCAAAGAAGCGGTGGAGACGGCATTCAAGGTGGATGTGCTGGGTGTCAACGTGGTCACCGTCCCGGGTTGCGTCCGGAAGATCGGGCGCCGGCGCGTGGTGATCTCCCCGTGGAAGAAGGCCGTGGTGACTGTCAAGCCGGGGCAGAAGATAGAGTTTTTTGAGGGCGTTTAGAGATGGGACTTAAGGTATACAGGCCGACATCCCCGGGCAGGCGGGGCATGGTCGGCGCGAATTTCGACGAAATCACCAAGAAGAAGCCGGAGAAGTCCCTGCTGGTTTCGCTCCGCAAGAGCGCCGGCCGCAACAACCAGGGCAGGATAACCGTCAGGCACCGCGGGGGCGGGTCGAGGCGGATGCTGCGCATCATCGACTTCAAGCGTAACCGGGTGGGGGAGCCGGCCGAGGTCCTGGGCATCGAGTATGATCCGAACCGCTCGGCTTACATAGCCCTGGTGCAGTATCCCGACGGCGAGAAACGGTACATCCTGGCGCCGCTGGGGCTGGCGGTGGGTCAGAGCCTGGTCTCCGGGCCCGAGGCGGAGCTCAAGGTGGGCAACGCCATGCCCATTGGCCGGATCCCGGTAGGGACCATGATTCACAATATCGAGCTTCAGCCCGGAAAGGGAGCGCAGATCGTCAGGAGCGCCGGGGTGTCGGCGGTGGTGGTGGGGCGGGAGGAGAGGTACACCCTGGTGAGGCTGCCTTCCGGAGAGGTGCGCCGCATCCTTAACAGCTGCATGGCCACCGTCGGTCAGGTGGGCAATGCGGACCATCGGAACGTGAAGCTGGGCAAGGCCGGGCGCAGCCGGTGGAGGGGCAGACGGCCGGCGGTGCGTGGGGCGGCCATGTGCCCCCGCGATCATCCCCATGGCGGCGGCGAGGGACGCAACCCCACGGGCATGCACCCCAAGACGCCCTGGGGCAAGCCGGCGCTGGGCTACAAGACCCGCACCCGGAAGGTGAGTGACAGGATGATCGTCAGCCGGAGAAAGAAGTAGGACTATGAGCAGGTCGACAAAGAAGGGGCCGTTCGTCGAAGCGAAGCTGCTGAAGAGGGTCGAGGCCGTCGGCAAGAGCGGGCAGAAGACCGTGATCAAGACGTGGTCCCGGGCCTCAACCGTCATCCCCGAGATGATCGGGCTGACGATAGCCGTCCACGACGGCCGCAGGCACGTGCCCATATACGTCACCGAGAACATGGTGGGGCACCGGCTGGGCGAGTTCGCCCCTACCCGGACCTTCAAGGGCCATGTGGGCAGGTCGGAGAGGTAGCGGGGAATTCGCCATGGAAGTTAAGGCAACGGCCAAGTACGTCGGCATATCGGCGCTGAAGCTGGACCTGGTGGCGGGCACGGTCCGGGGCAAGAAGGTCAGCGACGCCCTGGGGACCCTGGCTCTGCTGCCCAGTCCGTCGGCCCGGGCGCTGGCCAAGGTCATCAAGTCGGCCGCGTCCAACGCGGAGAACAATCACCAGATGGTGCCGGCCGACCTGAGGGTGGTGAGACTGGTGGTCAACCAGGGGTCTACCCTGAAGAGAATTCGCGCCCAGGCTCGGGGACGCGTAAGTCCGATACTGAGGCATACGAGCCACATCACTGCCATAGTGGATACGGAGGACTAGTGGGGCAGAAGGTTCACCCTATAGGATTCAGGCTGGGCATAACCCAGGAGTGGCGTTCGCGCTGGTACTCGCAGAAGCACTATACCGAGTTCATGCAGGAAGACGTGCGTATCCGCCGGCTGGTGATGGACCGGACCTACGAGGCCGGGGTGTCCAGGATCGACATCGAGAGGTGGGGCAACGACGCCGTCATCACCGTGCACACCGGCAGGCCGGGGATCGTGATCGGGCGGGGCGGGCAGCGCGTGGACGAGCTGCGGCGCGCCCTGGAGGCGCTGTGCGGAAGGAAGGTGCGCCTGAACATCCACGAGATCCGGGAGCCGGAGCTGGATGCCTATCTGGTGGCGCGCAACATCGCCAGTCAGATGGAGCACCAGATCGGCTATCGCCGGGCCATCAAGAGGTCCATGATGCGCACCATGCAGGCCGGGGCCAAGGGCGTGAAGGTCATATGCAGCGGGCGCCTGGGCGGGGCGGAGATCGCCCGCCGGGTCACCTTCAGGGAAGGGCGGGTGCCCCTGCACACGCTGCGAGCCGATGTCGACTACGGCCTCTGCGAGGCCCGGACGCTTCTGGGCCGCATCGGCTGCAAGGTGTGGATATACAAGGGCGACGTGTTTGCCCAGGTTGAGGATATGGAGGCGCCACCTCCACCGCCGAGCCCTCCGCCGGCCGCGGTGACGGCAGCCCCTCCGCCGGCCGCGGTGACGGCAGCAGCCCCTCCACCGGCCAGTGCTGACGCGCCGGCTGGGCCGGCCGCCCCAGCGACTTCCGAGGTGAAGGACGATGCTGCAACCCAGTAGAGTCAAGTACCGCATGATCCACCGGGGCCACGTCCGGGGGAAGGCCAGCACGGGAAACACCCTGGCCTTCGGCGATTTCGGCCTGCAGGCGCTGGAGCCGGCTGAGATCAGCGCCCGGGAGATCGAGGCAGCCCGCCGGGCGATCGTGCACCACCTGCGCCGCGGCGTTATGCTGTGGATCCGCGTCTTCCCGGACAAGCCGGTGAGCCGCAAGCCGGCGGAGACCCGCATGGGCAGCGGCAAGGGCGCGCTGGACCGCTGGGTGGCCGTGGTAAGGCCTGGGAGGATGGTCTTTGAGATCAGCGGCGTCAAGGAGGAGGCGGCGAAGGCGGCCTTCCGCCTGGCGGCCCACAAGCTGTCCATCAAGACCAGGGTTGTGGTGAAGGGGGTCGACTAGTGGCGGAAGATCTGCGAGTCATGACCGATGAGGAGCTGGTCCAGCGAGTCGAGGAATCCTACCGGGAGCTGTTCAACCTGCGGTTCCGGCTGGCCACCAAGCAGCTGGCCAATCACCGGGAGGTCCGCACGGTCAAGAAGAGGATTGCCAGGCTGAAGACCATTATGCGAGAGAGGGAATTGAGCGAGGCGTAGGCGCCGGGGCCGGCCTTCGGGCGAGGGACGGCCGGGCGAGATGACGGCCTGCAGAGGTATTCTATGGAGAGTAAGCATAAGAGCCTGTCCGGGCGGGTGGTGAGCAACAGGATGGACAAGACGGTAGTCGTGGCGGTGGAGTCCATCCGCGCTCACAAGAAGTACAAGAAGACGGTCAGAAGGATCTCCAACCTGAAGGCGCACGATGAGGCCAATGCCTGCCGGGTGGGTGACGTTGTGACCATTGTGGAATGCCGGCCCCTCTCGAAGACGAAGCACCACCGGGTGCTGGAGGTGCTTTCCCGGAGCGAGCTGGCCGAGGTTGGGGCGAATGATCCAGATCTACAGTAGGCTGAGAGTGGCGGACAACTCTGGGGCGAGGACCCTCATGTGCATCCACGTGCTGGGCGGCTCCAGGCGCAAGTATGCCGGCATCGGAGACGTCATCGTAGGAACGGTCAAACAGGCCATGCCGCGGGGGACGGTCAAAGCCGGCGAGGTGGTGCGGGCGGTGATCGTGCGCACCGTGAAGCCGTACCGCCGCCGCGACGGCTCCTATATCAGGTTCGACGACAACGCTGTGGTGATCCTGGCGGACGAGAACAACCCCAAGGGCAGCCGGATATTCGGGCCGGTGGCCCGGGAGCTGCGGGAGAAGGAATTCACCAAGATCATCTCTCTGGCCCCGGAGGTGCTGTAAACCCGTGAAGATCCGTAAGAACGATACGGTCCTGGTCATAAGCGGAAAGGACAAGGGCAAGAAGGGCAAAGTCAGGTTCGCCTATCCCCGGGAGTCGAGGGTCATGGTCGATGGCGTCAACATGATCAAGAAGCACTCCAAGGCGCGGGGCGCGGCGAAGCAGGCGGGGATCATTGAGCGCGAGGCTCCGATCCACGTCTCCAAGGTGATGCTAATCTGCAACAAGTGCAACCATCCCGTCCGGATCGGCTGGAAGCTGATTGAGGGGGGAAAGGTGCGCACTTGCGCTGCGTGTCACGAGGTGATCGACTGATCATGACCAAGCAGAACAAGCCCCGTCTCAAGGAGCGTTACGAGCAGGAGATCGTGCCGGCTCTGATGCAGGAGTTCAGTTTCGGGAACGTGATGCGCGTTCCCAGGGTCCAGAAGGTGGTGCTGAACATCGGCCTGGGCGAGGCCACCCAGAACGCGAAGGCCCTGGAGAGCGCCGAGAAGGACCTGGCGACCATCTCTGGCCAGCACCCGGTGGTGACCCGCTCCAAGAGGTCCATCGCGGCCTTCAAGTTGCGCGCCGGCATGCCCATAGGGATGACGGTGACCCTGCGAGACCGGCGGATGTACGAGTTCCTGGACCGGCTGGTCAGCGTGGTGCTGCCGCGCATCAGGGACTTCCGAGGCGTGTCGCGGACCGCGTTTGACGGGCTGGGGAACTACAGCCTGGGCTTCAAGGACCAGCTGATGTTTCCGGAGATCGACTACGACAAGGTGGAGAAGCCGAGAGGCTTCCAGATCACCATCGTCACCACGGCGCGGTCGGATGAAGAAGGCCGGCGTCTTCTGGAGCTGATGGGGATGCCGTTTGTGAAAGGTTAGGAAATTGGCAAAGACTTCCAAGATCGTCAAGTGGCAGCGACCTCCGAAGTACAAGGTCCAGCAGCACAACAGGTGCCGAGCGTGTGGCCGCCCCCGCGGATACATGCGCAAGTTCGGGCTCTGCCGCATCTGCTTCCGGGAGCTGGCCCTGCGGGGGGAGATCGCCGGGGTCAAGAAGTCGAGTTGGTGAGGCGCTATGACTACTGATCCCATCGCTGATATGCTAACGCGGATACGCAACGTCAACATGGTCCGGCAGGAGTTTGCCATGGTGCCATGGTCCAAGGAGAAGGTGGCCGTGGCCAAGGTGCTCCGGGAAGAGGGGTTCATCCGGGATTACGATGTCCTGAGGGGCAAGCCGACCAGGACCATCAAGATATACCTCAAGTACAGGGACCGGAACCAGCCGGTTATCATGGGCCTGAAGCGGGTGAGCAAGCCCGGGCTTCGGGTCTATGTGGGCGCCTCCGAGATCCCGCGGCCCTACGGCGGGCTGGGGATCGCCATTGTATCCACGTCCAAGGGGATCATGACCGGCTCGCAGGCGTGGAAGCAGGGCATCGGGGGCGAGCTCCTGTGCTACGTGTGGTGATGCAAAGATGTCGAGAGTAGGAAAGCTGCCGATCAAGGTGCCTGAGGTTGTGGCCGTTGAGATCAAGGGCAACGAGGTAACCGTGAAGGGCCCGAAGGGGGAGTTGCGGCGCGCGTTCGACCCCTGCATGTCGATCACCCTGGCGGAGGGCATTCTCACGGTGGCCCCGCCCGGCGATCAGCCCAGGTACGGCGCCGTGTACGGTCTGACACGGGCCCTGCTGGCCAACATGGTCCAGGGAGTGGACCAGGGCTTTGAGAAGGCCCTTGAGCTGGTGGGGGTGGGGTACCGGGTTCAGAAGACCGGTGAGAAGCTGGTCCTGCAGTGCGGCTTCTCTCACCCCGTGGAGGTGGCCCCTCCCGCAGGGGTGTCCTTCGTGGTGGACAGCCCTACCCGGGTGAAAGTGGTAGGCATCGACAAGGAGCTCGTGGGGGATGTGGCCGCCAAGCTGCGGGCCATCCGCAAGTGCGATCGGTACAAGGGCAAGGGGATCAAGTACCTCGGCGAGAAGATACGCTTGAAGCCGGGCAAGGCCGGGCGGGCGGCGGCCAAGAAGTAGACAGGGTCATGAAGAGAGTAGCGAAGAAGAAGAGCAATCTGCTGAAGAGAAAGCACCAGGTGCGGCCCCGGCCGCGGCTCTGCGTGTACCGCAGCCTGAACCATATCTATGCGCAGGTCGTCGACGATACCCGTCATGAGACGGTGGTGAGCGCGTCCAGCAGGGATCCGGAGATCAATGCCGACGGGCAGGCCAAGACCGGGGTGGCCGGGCTGGTGGGGGAGCTTGTGGGCAGGCGGGCGGTGGAGAGGGGGCTGGCCGAGGTGGTGTTCGATCGCCGAGGGTACCGGTATCACGGGCGGGTCAAGGCCCTGGCCGAAGGGGCCAGGAAGGCCGGGCTGAAATTCTAGAGTTGGAAGAGAGATGGTACAGGAAGAACTCGAGGCGCGAGAAGAGCTAACTGAGAAAGTGATCTCCGTGAACCGGGTGGCCAAGGTCGTCAAGGGCGGCAAACACCTCAGGTTCAGCGCCCTGGTTGCCGTGGGTGATGGCAAGGGGCGTGTGGGAATAGGAATGGGGAAGGCCAACGAGGTGGCGCTGGCCATCCAGAAGGCGGGGGCGGTGGCCAGGAAGAAAATGGTCCTGGTGCCCCTGGCGGGGGCCACCATTCCCCACGAGACAGTCACCAAGTACGGAGCAGCCAGGGTCATGCTGAAGCCGGCGGTGCCGGGGACCGGCGTGATCGCCGGCGGCACCATGCGGGCCGTCCTGGAGGCGGCCGGCGTCAGGGACATCCTGGCCAAGTGCCTGGGCACCACCAACGCCGTCAATGTGGTGAAGGCCACCATGAAGGCCCTCACCGGGCTGCGGGAGCCGGACAAGGTGGTCGCGGAGCGCAAGGGCCTGGCCGTGGCGAAAGGGTGAAGCTGAATTGTCCAAACTGAAGATCACCTGGGTGAAGAGCGATATCGGCTATGACAAGGGCCAGAAACAGACCATCAAGGCCCTGGGATTGCGGCGTCTCAACCAGAGCGTGAAGCACGACAACTCGCCGGCCATCCGCGGGATGGCGATGAAGGTCAAGCATCTGCTCAGAGTGGAGGAGGTGGAGGACTGATGCTGAGACAGAATGATCTCGCCCCGGCGCCGGGGTCCAGGCGGCCCAGGAAGCGCGTCGGCCGCGGGTGGCGCAGCGGGCACGGGCGGACCGCCGGGAAGGGCAACAAGGGGCAGAAGAGCCGCAGCGGGCCCGGCATACACCCCTATTTCGAGGGCGGACAGCTGCCCCTGCACCGCAGGCTGCCGGGCAAGCGGGGCTTCACCAACATATTCAAGATCGAGTACTCCGTGGTCAATGTGGGGAAGCTGAACGCTTTCGCGGCGGGCAGCGTGGTGGGGCTGGAGGAGCTCCTGGACTCCAGGCTGGTGAGGTCAGCCGCCAAGCCGGTGAAGATCCTGGGCGGCGGCGATCTGGACCGGGCCCTCAAGGTGAGGGCGGACGGGTTCTCCGCGGCTGCCAGGCAGAAGATCTTGGGCGCGGGCGGCACCGTGGAGGTAGGTAGTGGAACAAAGGCAGGCTAGACCACGTCTCATCCAGGCGATGATCGACGCGTTCAGTCTGCCTGATCTGCGTGGCAAGCTGCTTTTCACCCTCCTCATTCTGGTCATCTTCCGGTTCGTGGCCCAGATCCCCGTGCCGGGCGCCAATCCGGCCGCCATGGCCAGGGTGCTGGAGAGCAATTCCCTGTACGGGATGCTGAACCTGTTCAGCGGCGGGGCCATGAAGAGCTTCAGCGTGCTGGCCATGGGGGTCTATCCCTACATCACCGCCACCATAGTGATGCAGCTGCTGCAGCCGGTGATCCCCCAGCTGATGGCCCTGGCCAGGGAGGGCGAAGCCGGCCGGAACAAGATCAACCTGTACACCCACTGGCTGGCGGTGCCGCTGGCGGCACTGCAGGGGTATGGCCAGGTGGTAATGCTGAGCCGGGAGGCCGTGGACATCGGCGGCAAGACGGTGTACGCCGTGGAGCCCGGGGGCCCGCTGGGCTGGGCGGCCATAATCCTGGCCATGGTGGCCGGGACCATGTTCCTGGTGTGGCTGGGCGAGCTCATTACCGAGAGAGGAATCGGCAACGGGGTGTCCATCATCATCTTCGGCGGTATCGTGGCCGGGATGCCCCAGATGGTAGGCCAGGGCGGGCTGGCCTGGTCGGACGACAAGTGGGGGATCATCGGTTTCGCCATCCTGGCCCTGCTGACGGTGCTGGCCATCGTCATCTTCACCGAGGCGGCCCGGCGGATCCCGGTGCACTACTCCAAGAGCGTGTTCCGCGGCCGCAGGATGTACCGCCAGTCCGGGTCGACCCACATACCGCTGAAGGTCAACCAGGCCGGCATGATCCCCCTCATCTTCGCCATGTCGCTGGTGATGCTCCCGGGGATCATCGCCAGCTATTTCGGCTCCAGCGCCAATGACGGCTCGGTGGCCCATTTCCTGCGCTTCTGGGACAGCCACTGGAGCTACTGGATAGTGTACTTCCTGCTTGTAGTGGGCTTCACCTTCTTCTATACTATAGTCGTCTTCGAGCAGATGAACCTGGCCGAAACCCTCCAGAAGCAGGGCGGCTTCATACCGGGGGTGAGGCCCGGGCCGAACACCGCCGCCTATCTCAGCCAGGTAATGACCCGCATCACGTGGGCGGGGGCGCTGTTCCTGGCCATGGTGGCGGTCCTGCCGTATATCGCGCGGGTGTTGACCGATGTGAAGGTAGTGGTCCTGTCCAGCACGGCCCTGCTGATCATGGTGGGCGTGGCCCTGGATACGATGAAGCAGCTGGAGGCGCAGCTGCTGATGCGGCGTTATGAAGGCTTTCTGAAGTGATGTTTTAGGGGGACCGATGAAACTGATTCTACTGGGCGCTCCGGGTTCAGGCAAAGGAACTCAGGCGGAGAGGATAGCGGAGATGACCGGCATCATGCACGTGTCCTCCGGCGACCTGTTCCGCAAGGCTGAGAAGGACGGCACCGATCTGGGCAAGCTGGCCAAGTCCTACATGGAGAAGGGCCAGCTGGTGCCGGACGAGGTCGTTGTGAAGATGGTCCTGGAGCATATTTCCGGCAACAAGCAGGGGTTCCTTCTGGATGGGTTTCCCCGGACCATCGAGCAGGCGAAGGCGCTGGACAGGGCTTTCGAGAAGGACCCGATGGACAGGGCCATCCTGATCGATGTCAGCCGGGACGAGCTGCTGCGGCGGCTGACGGGGCGGTGGGTATGCCGCAAGTGCCAGAAGCCGTACCACATGGTATCTTCCCCGCCGAAGGTAGCCGGCAAGTGCGACGCCTGTGGCGGCGAGCTCTACCAGCGAGCGGACGACACTATGGAGACGGCCCAGAACCGGCTGGAGGTGTACAACAACCAGACCGCTCCGCTGATAGACTACTACCGCAAGCAGGGCAAGCTGCTGGAGCTCAATGGCGAGAGGCCCATCGAGGAGGTGAGCCGGGAGCTCTTGCAGAAGCTGGGCTGGAAAAAGGATGGCGATAGTCATTAAGTCCCCCGAGGAAATCGAGGCCATGAGGCAGAGCGGCCGAATTGTGGCCAGGGTGCTTCAGAGGCTGGCCGATGAGGTCCGGCCGGGGATCAGGACCCGGGACCTGGACGCGGCCTGCGTGGACGAGCTGTCCAGGCAGGGTGCGGAATCCTCGTTCCTGAACTACCACGGCTATCCGGCGCATATATGCACCTCGGTCAACGATGAGGTAGTGCACGGGATCCCGGGCGACCGTGTGCTCCGCGAAGGAGACATAGTGTCCATCGACGTGGGGGTCAAGTTCAGGGGCTTCCAGGGCGATGCGGCCATCACGGTGGGCGTCGGCGAAATCAGCCGCGAAGCCCGGAGACTGATCGAGGTTACCCGGGCGGCGCTGGATGCCGGGATAGCGGCGGCCAGGCGGGGTGTCCGCCTGGGTGAAATATCGGCGGCCGTGCAGGAGCACGTGGAGGCCAACGGGTTTTCGGTGGTAAGGGAGTACACCGGCCATGGCATAGGCCGCGAAATGCACGAGGACCCGCAGATCCCCAACTTCGGGGATCGGAGCCAGGGGCCCTGGCTGCGGCAAGGAATGACCCTGGCCTTAGAGCCCATGGTGAACGCGGGCGACTGGCAGACCAGGGTGCGGGACGATCGCTGGACGGTGGTTACCGCGGACGGCAGCCTTTCGGCGCACTTCGAGCATACCATCGCAGTGACCAACGGCCAGGCTGAGATTCTGACGGCGCTCTGAAGAGGCGGGTATGGTCAAGAAGGAAAGGATAGAAGTCGAGGGCAAGGTGCAGGAGTGCCTGCCCAATGCCATGTTCCGCGTGGAGATGGCCAACGGGCATATGGTGCTGGCCCATATTTCCGGGCGGATGAGACGCCATTTCATCAAGATCCTGCCCGGGGACACGGTGCGGGTGGAGCTGTCCCCCTACGACCTGGAGCGGGGCAGGGTGGTCTACCGGTTCAAGTAGTGAGTGAGTGGAGACGGGAACGTGAAGGTTAGAGCTTCGGTGAAACGCCGCTGCAGCAAGTGCAAGGTGGTCAAGCGCAAGGGGGCGGTGCGGGTGATCTGCTCCAATCCCAGGCACAAGCAGAGACAAGGCTAGAGCGGAGGTCCGAGTGGCGCGTATATCAGGTGTCGACATCCCGGCCAACAAGTGCATTGAGGTGAGCCTCTCATATATCTATGGCATCGGGTCTTCGACGAGCCGGAAGATACTGGCACAGACCGGGATCGATGCGGCCAAGAAGGCCAGGGAGCTGACGGAAGAAGAGGTCTCGCGTCTTCGCGAGGTCATCGACAAAGAGTACAGGGTGGAAGGCGACCTGAGGAAGGAGATTGGCACCAACATTGCCCGTCTCACGGAGATCGGGTCCTATCGCGGCCTGAGGCACCGGCGGCGGCTGCCGGCGCGCGGGCAGCGCACCCGGACCAATGCCAGGACCCGGCGCGGGGCGCGCCAGACCGTGGCCGGTAGAGGCAGACGCCGCGGCACCGCCAAGAAATAGGAGATACTGATGGCCAGGAAGAAAGAGAAGAAGTCGATACCGCAGGGTAGGGCGTACATCCACTCTACCTTCAACAATGTCATCGTGACGCTGACGGACCTGTCCGGCAATGTCATATCGTGGGGCAGCTCCGGCTCGGCGGGGTTCAAGGGGTCCCGTAAGGGCACACCGTATGCCGCCCAGATGGCGGCGGAGGGCGCTGCCAGGAAGGCCAAGGAGCATGGGCTGCGGCAGGTGGAGGTGCTTGTCAGGGGGCCTGGTGGCGGGAGGGAAGCCGCCATACGTTCGCTGCAGATTGCCGGGCTGACCATTACCAGTATCAGGGACGTAACACCGATACCCCACAACGGGTGTCGACCTCCAAAGAGAAGGAGGGTGTAGAGGAGTATGGGACGCTACACTGGACCAGTCTGCCGGCTGTGCCGCCGTGTCGGCGAGAAGCTGATGCTGAAGGGCGACAGGTGTGAGTCCGCCAAGTGCGCCATAGAGAAGAAGGCGGCCGCGGCCGGCCCGCGGAGCCGGGGCAGGCGCCCCCCCAAGCTTTCTGATTACGGGCTGAGGCTGCGCGAGAAACAGAAGGCCAGGTACAGTTACGGGGTGCTGGAGCGCCAGTTCAGGCGGACCTTCGCCCAGGCCGAGAAGACCACCGGGATGAAGGGAGAGACGCTGGCCCAACTGCTGGAGAGACGCCTGGACAACACCGTCTACCGCATGGGCTACGCCGATTCCCGCAGCGCGGCCAGGCAACTGGTCCGCCACGGCCACGTGACGGTCAACGGCCGCAAGGTGGATATCCCGTCCTACGTTGTCAAGCCCGGTGACGCCATTGCCTGGAAGCCGACCAGTGTCAACAAGGCCCTGTACAACCGGGCCATGGAGCGCATAGATGCCAGGGTCATCCCGGCCTGGCTGGCCGTGGACAGGAGTGACCTGTCCGGCCAGGTACTGAGCCTTCCCGTTGCAGAGGAAATCACGACCAAGTTCGACAAGAAAATGGTCGTGGAGCACTACTCCCGGTAGCCTTGAAAGGAGGCGGTCGCTTTGTCGCACCTGGTGACACCAAGAGTCGAGTGTGTTGAGAGCGAAGGCAGCCACGGGCGATTCGTGGCTGAACCGCTGGACAGAGGATTTGGCATCACGATCGGCAATGCCCTGCGGCGCGTCCTGCTGGGATCGCTGCGCGGGGCCGCCGTGACCTGGGTCAGGATCGAAGGGATTCAGCATGAGTTCTCCACCATTGATCACATGAAAGAAGATGCCACCGAGTTCCTGCTGAATATCAAGGGCCTGCGGTTCCGGCCCCTGACGGGGCAGGAGGGGCGCCTGGTCCTCGAGGTCGAGGGGGAGAGAGAGGTCCGGGCCGGCGATATCAAGTCCTCCACCGACTTCGAGATCGCCAACCCCGATCTGTATCTGGCCACCCTGGATTCGCCCAGGGCCAAGCTGTACGTGGAGCTCAATGTGGGCGTGGGCAAGGGCTATGTGCCGGCCGGCCACGGGGACGGGCTGCCGATAGGCACCATCCCGGTGGATGCCATCTACACTCCGGTGCAGAAGGTGAGCTACTCCGTGGAGCCCGTGCGCACCGGGGAGTACATCGGCTACGAGAAGCTCCTGATGGATGTCTGGACTGACGGGACCATGTCGGCGGCTGAGGCGCTCTCCCAGAGCTCGCAGATACTGAAGGACCAGTTCGCCACGTTCCTGGCGGTGGTGCAGGCCGGCGCCAGGGATGCCGGCGGCCCGCCGGCGGCGGCCCTCGGCGTGTCCACCGAGCAGTACGAGATGCCGCTGGAGAAGCTGGGGCTTTCCCCGCGGGTGTTCAACTGCCTCAGAAGGAACAAGATCACCAAGGTGGGAGAGCTGCTGGAGAAGACCGAGCGGGACCTGATGGCGATGAAGAAGCTGGGGAAGAAGTCCCTGGAGGAGCTGACTCTCCAGTTGCAGGAAAGAGGGTTGTCCCTGATGGCGGAAGAAGGCAATGAGACATAAAGTAGGGGGACGGGGGCTGTCGAGGCCCACCGGCCACAGGTTGTCCCTGTACCGCAACCTCACCACGGAGCTGCTGGTACACGAGCGGATTGTCACCACGGTGGCCAAGGCCAAGCAAGTCCGGGGCATAGCGGAGAAGGTCATAACCCTGGGCAAGGAAGGCACCCTGCACTCGCGCCGGCAGGCGCTGGTGCTGGTCCACGACAAGAAGGTCGTGGACAAGGCCTTTGACCAGCTGGCCAAGAAGTACGCGGACCGCAGGGGGGGCTACACGCGGGTCCTCAAGCTGGGGCCCCGCAGGGGGGATGCGGCCCCCATGGCCATCATCGAGCTGGTGGAGTAGGACAGGCCGGGGAGCGGGAGATTCGCGATTCAGGCGGGCCCGGCAGAGTTGTGTTGATCATGGAGTACGACGGGACGAGGTATCACGGTTCGCAGTACCAGGCCAACGCCTCGACCATTCAGGGCGAGACGGAGGCTGCTCTCTGCCGGCTTACCGGAGAGAAGTCCCGCGTCTCAATGGCCAGCCGCACCGATGCCGGCGTCCACGCCGGGGGGCAGGTGGCCAGCTTCGCGTCGGGGGCCTCGTTTGCCCCCCGGACCTGGGTGGACGGCCTGAACCACTACCTGCCGGGGGACATCGCCGTCAGGGCCGCTTACCGGGTGGAGGAGGGGTTCGACGTGCGGCGGCAGGCGTTGAGCCGCCAGTACCGCTATCACATCCTCAACCGTGGCGCCCCGTCGCCGCTCCTGCGGCATCTCTGCGAACAGGTGCCGCATCCCCTGGACAGCGAGGCCATGGAGGCCGCGTGCTCGGGGCTGGTGGGGGAGCACGATTTCGCCCCCTTCGCGCCCCGGAGCTACGCGCGCTCCACGCGGCGCCGGGTGCTCAGGGCGGGGGTCCGCCGCCGGCGGGACCTGGTGACTTTCACGATGGAGGCCACGTCCTTCCTGCCCCACCAGGTCCGCAACACCGTGGGGGGGTTGATCAAGGTTGGGTTGCACAGGATGAGCGCGGAGGACTTCAGAGAGCAGTCCACGCGGGGGGAGGCCGGGACCATGGGGCCGACGGCGCCGGCGCGGGGACTGTGCCTGATGAACGTCAGCTATCGCGGGTTCCCCCCTTCTGAGGAGATATCATGACCTACAGCGTTAAGGCATCCGAAGTCAAGCGCCGGTGGCATGTCATCGACGCTTCAGGGAAGACCCTGGGGAGGCTGGCCACCGACGTGGCCAGGCTGCTGGAAGGCAAGCACAAGGTGGTCTACTCGCCCCATGCCGATGTCGGCGATTTCGTGGTGGTGGTCAACGCCTCCAGGATACGAGTCACCGGCAAGAAGACCAGGGACAAGATATACCGACACCATAGCAACTACCCCGGCGGATTGAAGAGCATCGCCTACGGCGAAATGGTGGCGCGGCACCCCGCCCGCCCGCTGGAGATTGCGGTCAAGGGCATGCTTCCCCACAACACCAGGGGGCGGACCATGTTCCGAAGGTTGAAGGTGTACGCCGGGAGCACTCATCCCCATGAGGCCCAGGTGAAGGGCACAACGGAGGCGTCAAGTGGCTGAACGCAAGCATTACTACGGGACCGGGCGAAGGAAGACCGCGATTGCCAGAGTGAGGCTGCTGCCGGGTGGCGGCAGCGTCGTGGTGAATGATCGGCCGCTGGAGGAAGCATTCCCGGACGAGCCGCTGAGGGAAGTGATCTTCCAGGCCTTCAAGGTGACCAACACCCGGGAGAAGTACGGCGCGGCCGTGAAGGTGTCCGGAGGGGGAATAGCGGGGCAGGCGGGAGCAATACGCCATGGGATCGCGCGGGCCCTGGTCCAGGCGGATGAGGGGCTGAAGCCTGTGCTGCGCGAGCACGGCCTGCTCACCAGGGACGCCCGGATGAAAGAGCGCAAGAAGTACGGCTTGAAGCGCGCCCGCAAGGCTCCGCAGTACACCAAGCGTTAGCCCGGGGTCCGGCTAAGGGTCGAGTTCCAGGGGCATGGTGTCGGGAGACACGCTCTGCGTGGCCGGGCCATGCCCGTAGGGGCTCGGGGGGAGGAAGCGGGGGAGGCGGGCTAGTCGAACTGGGCCAGCCGGGACTTGAGGGTGTCGATCACGGGCACCGGCGTGGGGTCTGTCCGGTTGAGCATGGCCAGGTAGAAGCTCGCGTAGTCGCCGAGCAGCACCATGGCGAGCATCTGGGCCAGGGCGCTGGTGCCGCTGGACTCCACCGTCTTGTGCTTGATCCCCGTCCTCTCCAGGATTTCGGCTGTGATCCGGTAGCGCAGGGATGTGCGCGGGTGAAGCGAGGGCGAGTGCAGCAGCACTACCATGGCCTCCTGCCGCACCTGGGCCGGCAGGGGGTAGCCCACCACGGCGTTGTGGTTCAGCTCCGGGAACACCTCGTGGAAGGCCCAGGCCTTGCTGTTCTCGTTGATCTGGCCCTTCCAGCGCAGGGCCACCTCTGACAGCAGCCCGGCGCCGTAGATGACCGCCAGACGGCCGAACAGGTCCGCCGCCAGTTGTTTGGCCTGGTTGGCATCGATGGGCACCTTCTCCCGGACGCTGTCCTCAATCCGCTTCATGACCGCCAGGGACTCCTTCATGTCGGTGGACTTGTCCTGGAGGAAGCGGAGGCTGTGGAACATGCCCAGCAGCGAGACGAAGCTGTGGGGGAAGGCCGCCCTGGGAGGGGCATCGTAGTCGATGGTGAGCACCGGGATGCGCTCCCTTTCGGCCAGGGCCTTCAGCTTGCCGCCGGCGGTCAGCACCATCTTCCTGGCGGGCGTGCGCAGGGATTCGGCGAAGCAGGAGAGGGTCTCCTCGGTATTGCCCGAGTAGCTGCAGAAGACCAGCAGCGTGTTGCGGTCCACATATGGCGGGAGGCCGTAGTCTCGATGGACCCAGACCGGCAGCGTGCTCTCCAGCATGGTGAGGCGGCGGACGAAGTCGCCGCCGATGGCGGACCCGCCCATGCCGGCGATGACCACCTTCTCCACCTTGATGTACTCCCTGGGGTAAGCGAATTCCGTGGCGGCCAGCCATGCCCGCTGGCACTGCTCCGGGAACTGGTGCAGGTGGCGCAGCATGCCGGAAGGGTCAAGCTGTCGATAGGTATCCGGGCTTTCCAGTGGGCCCATAGTTCACACCCCCAGCAGTTTTCTCCCCTCGGAGATGATGGAGTTGGCCTGCTCCAGGCTGGCGGCCTCGGCGTAGATGCGCAGGATGGGCTCTGTGCCGGAGAAGCGGATGAGCAGCCAGGAGCCGTCCGATAGAGTGAAGTGGTGGCCGTCCGCCGTATTGAGCCGGGCGACATCCAGGGGCCCGATCCGGGTGGGAGGCTGGCTGGCCACGCGGGCCATGATCGTCTCCCGTTCGGCGGGCGGGAACTCCAGGTCCATGCGGTTGTAGTGGTGCGGGCCGACCTTGCTGTAGAGGTGGTCGATCAGCTGGGACGGCGACCGGCCGAGCCTCCTCATCAGGTCCAGGAGGTAGAGGCCGGCCAGTATGCCATCGCGCTCGGGCAGGTGGCCGCGGAAGCCGAAGCCACTGCTCTCCTCTCCCCCGATGAGCGCGTTTTCGGACACCATGATGGGGGCCACGTACTTGAAGCCCACCTTCGTTTCGTGGACGGGCACGCCGTACATCTTGCCCAGCTTGTTGAGCATGCTGGTGGTGGTGACGGTCCTCACGATAGGCCCGCGCTCGCCGCGCACCTCGAAGAGGTAGAGGGCCAGCAGCGCGAATATCTGCAGGGGGGTCAGGGGGTTCCCCTGCTCGTCCACCACCCCCAGGCGGTCGGCATCGCCGTCAGTGGCCAGCCCCACGGCGGAGCCGTTCTGCCTGATGGTCTCCGAGAGCCTGGTCAGGTGCCTGGCGATGGGCTCCGGCTGTATCCCGGGGAAGCTGGGGTTGCGCTCCGAGTTGATCTCGATGACCTGGGTGCGGCCCCCTTGGAGGATCCTTCTGAAGAAGCCGGACCCGGCCCCGAACATGGAGTCCACCGACACCTTCAGGCCGCAGCCCCGGAGGGCCTCGATATCCACCAGCCCCCCGATGTGCCGGACATAGGCCGGCGCCGGATCGGCGTAGCTGATGAGGCCGCCGCGCAGGCCCTCCTCCAGGGGCATGATGCTGGCCCTGTCCGCGGCGATGACCTGCGGCAGCCGGGACTCGATCTCGGCCTCCACCTGCGTGGGGGCGCTGGAGCCGTCTGCCGACTTGATCTTGAAGCCGTTCCACTCGGCCGGGTTGTGGCTGGCAGTGATGATCACGGCGCCGGCTGCCTTCTGCAGCGTCACGCCGTAGCTGACAACGGGGGTGGGGGTTGCCTGGGGACAGAGACTGGTCTTGATGCCGTTGCCGGCAAGCACCTCGGCCACGGCCGCGGCAAAGCGCTCGGACGCGAAACGGGTATCGTATCCAACCACCATGCCGTGGCGGGCAAGTCCCTTGTCCCTCAGGTACTCCGCCACACTCTGAGCGCAGTAGCGGACGTTGGCGAAGGTGAAGTCGTCGGCGATGATGCCGCGCCAGCCGTCCGTACCGAACTTGATCTTCGGAGCCATTGCGCTGCCGGCCCTCCGGCCGTCAGGACAGGCCGGCGTCGGCCTTCAGGGCCGCGGCCTTGTCTGTCTTCTCCCAGGGCAGGTCCAGATCGTCGCGGCCGAAGTGTCCGTAGGCCGCCGTCTGCTTGTAGATGGGCCGGCGCAGATTCAGGGTGTCGATAATGGCGCCGGGCCGGAAATCGAAGTGCTTGTTGAGCAGCTTCAGTATCAGGGCCTCGTCGACCTTGGCGGTGCCGAAGGTCTCAATGGAGATCGAGAGAGGATGGGCGATCCCGATGGCGTAGGCCACCTGCATCTCCAGGCGGTCCGCCAGGCCGGCCGCGACCGCGTTCTTGGCGGCGTAGCGGGCGAAGTAGGCGGCGGAGCGGTCCACCTTGGTGGGGTCTTTGCCGGAGAAGGCCCCGCCGCCGTGGCGGGCCACGCCCCCGTAGGTGTCCACCAGGAGCTTGCGGCCGGTGAGGCCGGTGTCGCCCATGGGGCCGCCGATGACGAAGCGGCCGGTGGCGTTGACGTAGACCCTGGTATTCTTGTCCATGAGCTTCTGGGGAACGATCTTGTTGATGACCACCTCGCGGATGTCGCGGTGAATGACGTCATTGCTGACGGTCTCGCTGTGCTGGGCCCCGATGACCACCGCTTCGATGCGCCGGGGCACGCCGTACTCGTACTCCACGGTGACCTGGGACTTCCCATCCGGGCGAAGGTAGGGGAGGGTGCCGTCTTTGCGCACTTCCGCCAGGCGGCGGCAGAGCTTGTGGGAAAGCATGATGGGCAGGGGCATGAGCTCGGGCGTCTCGTTGCAGGCAAACCCGATCATCATCCCCTGGTCGCCGGCCCCCAGGCACTCGGGCTCATCGGAGTTGGTCTTGTCCCGGGTCTCCAGGCAGCGGTCCACGCCCATGGCGATGTCGGATGACTGCTCCTTGATGGCCGTGACCACGCCGCAGGTCTCCCCGTCGAACCCGTACTTGGCCCGGGTGTAGCCGATCTGCCATACCGTCTCCCGGACGATCTGGGGTATCTCCACGTAGCAGTTGGTGGTTATCTCCCCCATCACCACCACCAGCCCGGTGGTCACCGAGGTCTCGCAGGCGACCCTGGCCATGGGGTCCTTGGACAGAATGGCATCGAGCACCGAGTCCGAGACCAGGTCGCACATCTTGTCCGGATGGCCCTCGGTCACCGACTCGGAAGTCAGCAGGTAAGAGTTGGACCTAATGAAGTTCAGTGTCATCTTCCTCACAATCTCCTTGCGCTACCGCTCGCATCCGGGGGCCGCCCCAGCCTCCCGGGCGCTCGTCTGCTGTTGCCGGTGCACCCCGGCGTGATCGTGCGTCACGGGGGGCGCAGGCCCTCCCTAGGTGCCCATTTCCCAGCTGTTGAGGTATTTTCTCTGCTGGCGGCTCAGTTTGTCAATTCGTATCCCCATCGACTGGAGCTTCAGGCGGCCCACCTCCTGGTCGATGGCCGTGGGCACCGGGTACACGCCGGGCGCCCATGCCTTCTTGAGGGTGAACATGTGCTCGGCGCACAGGGCCTGGTTGGCGAAGCTCATGTCCATGACGCTGGCGGGGTGGCCTTCGGCGGCGGCCAGGTTGATCAGCCGGCCGTCGGCCAGCAGGTACAGGCGGCGGCCGTCGGCCAGCGTGAATTCCTGGACAAAGGGCCGCACCGTGCGGGTCTTGCCGGCCAGCCCCTCGAGGGCGGGGATGTTGATCTCCACGTTGAAGTGCCCGCTGTTGGCCAGGATGGCGCCGTCCTTCATGAGCAGGAGGTGCTCCCGGTCTATGGTATTGAGGCCGCCGGTGATGGTGACGAACACGTCGCCGATGCGGGCGGCCCGCAGCGACGGCATCACCCGGTATCCGTCCATGACCGCCTCGATGGCGCGGATGGGGTTGATCTCCGTCACAATGACCTGCGCCCCCATGCCCCGGGCCCTCATGGCGATGCCCCGGCCGCACCAGCCGTAGCCGCACACCACCACGTTCTTGCCGGCCCACAGGATGTTGGTGGCCCGGGTGATCCCGTCCACGGTGCTCTGCCCCGTACCGTAGCGGTTGTCGAAGAGGTGCTTGGTCTCGGCGTCGTTGACGGCGATAACGGGGTACCTCAGCTTCTTGTGCTGTGCCATGCTCCGCAGCCGGATGACGCCGGTGGTGGTCTCCTCCATGCCGCCGATGACCGAGCGGGCCAGCGCGCTCTTCTCCTGGTGCAGGGTGGTGACCAGGTCGGCGCCGTCATCGAGGGTGATGTGGGGCTGGTGGGCCAGGGCAGCGGCGATATGCCGGTAGTAGGTCTGGCTGTCCTCGCCCTTGATGGCGAAGGTGGGGATGCCATCGGCCACCATGGCCGCCGCCACATCGTCCTGGGTGCTCAGGGGATTGGAGGCGCACAGCGCCAGCTCGGCGCCGGCCGCCTTGAGCGTGGCGGCCAGGTTGCCGGTCTCCGTGGTGATGTGCAGACAGGCCGATATCCGGGCGCCCGCCAGGGGCTTCTCCCTGGCGAACCTCTCCCGTATCAATCGAAGCACGGGCATCTCGCGGGATGCCCACTCGATCCTCAGTTTGCCTTCCGCGGCCAGGGACATATCCTTGACGTCACCGCCGGTGGCCTTCTTCGCGCTCACGCATGTCTCCTTTCCTTGGCCGGCGCACTTCGAGTGCCCGGTGGCCCTCGGGCGACCCGGGGCCCTCCGGGGCGCCGGCGACGACCTGAATTATAGCAGGATTGGAGGCCCGGCGCCTCTACATGACCATGGCTGCCCTGGAGACCAGGCCCTTGTCCTGGGCCTCGAAGGCCTGGTTGATCTCCTCCAGGGGGTACGACCTGGAGAGTATCCTGTCGTAGGGGTACCTGTCACGGGTGCGCGCCAGGAAGTCCAGGGCCTTCTTGAGGGTGTCGCGGCCGTACATGACGACGGCGATGATGGACTTGGAGGAGACCACCATGAAGGCCGGGTCGGTCTCGAAGGTCCCGTGCATGAGGCTGATGTTCCCGATCTCCAGCAGGCGCCCGCCGTTGGCCAGCATGTCCAGCCCCTCCGGGATCACCTTGGGAGAGCCCACCAGCTCGGCCACCACGTCCACCCCCCAGCCGTGCGTCAGCTCCTTGACCCGGGCCGCCCGCTCCTGTGGCGTCTGGAACTGCTTCATGTCGACCGTCTCGTCGGCCCCGAAGGCGCGGGCCAGCTCCAGCCGCTGGTCAATGGCGTCGATGACGATGACCCTGGAGGCGCCCATCTCCCTGGCCACGGCGGTGGCGTAGATGCCCAGCCCCCCCGCGCCCTGGATGGCGATGGTCTCCCCGAAGCTGAAGTTGGCCCTCTCCAGGCCGTAGATCATCTCGGAGAGGGCGCAGTTGATCGGGGACACCAGCATGTCGGGCAGCCCGTCCGGGACCTTGAATATGGTGTGGTCCGGCCTCACGTAGTAGTAGTCGGCGTACGGGCCGGTGAAGTGGGGCGGCGACTCGCAGGGCCCCATATACATCATGTTCATGGGGCACTCCGCGTGGCGCCCCTTGAGGCAGGCCGGGCAGCGCCCGCAGGGGTAGAAGTACGTCCACACCACCCTGTCCCCCTCCTTGAGAGGCTGGCCGGCGGAGTCGGTGGATATCCCCGCCCCCAGGGCGGCCACCGTGCCGGTCGCCTCATGGCCCAGGATGGTCGGCAGGGCCGCGCCCAGGATGCCGAGGTCCATGTCGCCGCGCCACATGTGCAGGTCCGAGCCGCAGATGTTGGCCACGGCCACCTTCACCAGGACCGCGCCGGGCTCGGGGTCCGGCACCGGGTACTCCTTGATCTCGAAGGGGATGCCGAGTCCCTTGTAGACCGCTGCTCTTCCCGTTCTGGCCATCTCCTGTACCTCCTTCTTCCATGTCGTGTCCTGCTAGAAGGTGGCGCTGATGCGGGGCGGCGCTGTCTGCGCGCCGCGCATCAGCGGTCCTTCAGGTGACGGGACCGCATCCCGTCTGAGAGCTGCGCCAGGAGGGCCAGCGCCTGCTCCGCCGCCTCCGGCGAGACCGACGCCAGGCCGCAGGAGGGGGTGACCAGCGACTGCTCTACCAGGAGCGCGAGAGTTGTGTCCTCCGCGACGAAGGCGGCCATGGTCTCCTCGAGGCGGTCCCTGAGGCTGGCCGGGCCCTCCCGGGCCAGGTGCTCCTCGTCGTTGGGGACGATGCCCCAGGCCACGGCGCCTCCCCTCTTGATGAAAGACCGGACCTGGGGCGCGTAGGCGGCCAGGGACCCGGCGTAGCTGAAGGCGTCGAAGCTCAGGATGTCGATGGGCAGCTCCAGCAGCAGTGACCAGTCCGTGTTGCCGCAGCAGTGCAGGCCCTTGAGGCCGCCGATGCCGCCGAGGGTTTCTTCCAGGAGGCCTCTGACCCTGTCCGGCGGGAGGGAAACGAAGGCCGATCCCAGTGAGGTCAGGTATGGCTCATCCAGGAAGATGATGACATCCCGGCATACCCGGGAGAGCTCCCGGTACTGCCAGGCCGCCTTCAGGCGCAGATGCATGGCGATGGCCTCGGCCAGCGTGTCGTCATAGATGGCCCACTGGTCCCCGTCGGCCACGGCCAGGCCCCAGCTGATGGGCCCCGTGACCTGCCCCTTGAGCGCGGTTGCCCTGTCCGCCCGCGCCGAAAGGAGGGCGTGCAGGCCGGCCGCGTATTCGGGGCTGGTGCCCCAGGCGGAGAGGTCGTTGGCGCCATGCGCGGCCCAGAGGCGCTCCAGCCCGCCGTCGATGTCCTGCGAGCGGTCGATGTAGATGCGGGCATCTTCGATCACCACGCCGGGGAAGTTCTCGCTGTACTGGGCGTACATGCTCTCCCTTGGCGTGCGCCCCGGGAGCTGAGGCCAGGCGGGCAGGGCCGGCAGGTGGCGCAGCACCGCGCGGCACGCTTCATCCGGGCTGGTGTGGGGCATGCTGCCGATCATAGTGGGCAGGCAGCCGAAGCTGGTCTTGGCGGTCATCAGTCCCCTCCACCCTATTGTACATACTTCCGGACCAGCGGGGCCAACTCCTGCTTCACGCCGGCGGTGATGTGCGGGCGGGGGGTGATGATGGCGTCCTGGAGGGCGCTGCCGCACCCGCAGTCGCGTTTCCCGTCCGCGGTCTCGATGGCCTCCTGCACGATGCTCCTGGCCGTGTCGGCGTTGCGTTGCAGGTTGGCCACCACCATCTCCACGCACACTGCCTCGGCGCTTTCGTGCCAGCAATCGTAGTCGGTCACGAAGGCCAGGGTGGCGTAGCACATCTCGGCCTCCCTGGCCAGCTTGGCCTCCGGCAGGGCGGTCATGCCCACGATGCTGGCCCCCCATGAGCGGTAGAGGTGCGATTCCGCCCTGGTGGAGAAGGCCGGGCCTTCCATGACCACGCAGGTCCCTCCGAGGCGGGCGGGGGCGCCCAGCCTCTGCGCCGTTTCGTAGAGTATGCGGCTGAGGTGGGGGCAGAAGGGCTCGGCGAAGCCGATGTGCGCCACCAACCCCCGGCCGAAGAAGGTGCTGGCCCTGCCCCGGGTGCGGTCGATGACCTGGTCCGGGATGACCAGGTCCAGGGGGTGGATGTCCTCCTTCAGGCTGCCCACGGCGCTGACGGAGATGATGCGCTCGACTCCCAGCAGCTTCAGCGCGAAGATGTTGGCCCGCGCCGGCAGCTGGCCGGGGCTGAAGTGGTGCCACCTACCGTGCCGGGGGAGGAAGGCCACGGGGACCCCCCGGAGGGCCCCGGTGACGATCAGGTCGCTGGGCTCGCCGAACGGGGTGTCGACCCTGGTCTCCCTGATGTCGGAGAGCCCGCTGATCTCGTAGAGGCCGCTGCCTCCGATGACTCCGATCCTGGCTTCAACCACAGGGTCCTCCTTATCTAGCGGTCCGGCGCCGCTGCGAAGAGGGCGGCGATGCCGGCCTGGCAGGGCGCGGTTACCATGCCGCGCTCGGTGATGATGGCCCCGATGTAGCGGTGGGGCGTGACGTCGAAGGCCGGGTTGGCCACCCTCACCCCCGGCGCCGCCACCGGGATGCCGCCGATCCGGGTCACCTCCTCCGGAGGCCTCTCTTCGATGGGGATCCCGTCGCCCGACGGCAGGGAGCGGTCGATGGTGGACAGCGGGGCGGCGACATAGAAGGGCACGCCGTTCTCCCGGGCCAGCACCGCCAGGGTGTAGGTGCCGATCTTGTTGGCCGTGTCCCCGTTGGCGGCAATGCGGTCGGCCCCCACGATGGCGCAGTCTACCCTCCCGCGGGCCAGGAAGTGCCCGGCCATGGAATCGGTGATGAGGGTCACCGGGATGCCGTCCTGCATCAGCTCCCAGGCGGTGAGGCGGGCCCCCTGGAGAAGGGGGCGGGTCTCGGTGGCTATGACCTCGATCCTCTTGCCCTGCGCCCTGGCAGCCCTGAGGACGCCCAGGGCCGTTCCGTACCCGCCGGTGGCCAGGGCCCCGGCATTGCAGTGGGTGAGCACTGTGAAGCCGTCCCCGATCAGCTTCGCGCCGATCCCGGAAAGCTTCCTGGTGGACTCCCTCTCTCCCTGGTGGATGGCGATGGCTTCCGCTACCAGGGCGGCTTTGATGGAGGCGACGTCCGGGCTGCGCCGGGCCGCCGCCAATACACGGTCCAGCGCCCAGCGCAGGTTCACGGCGGTCGGCCGGGTGGCGGCCAGCACGTTGGCCTTCCGGTCCAGCTCCGCGAGCGCTCCGGGGGGGCTGTCAGCCTCGATGGCCTGCCCGCACAGGGCCAGGCCGTAGGCTCCGGCGATGCCGATGAGCGGCGCCCCCCGTATGCGCAGCACCCCGATGGCCTCGGCCACCTCGTCCAGGCGCGTCAGGCGGAGGTGCGCCACTTCGTGGGGCAGCCGCGACTGGTCCAGTATCCTGATGGAGTCGCCCGTCCACTCCAAGGGTTCCATCGGGGATAAGTTTACCACTTCGGGAGGCGCCTTGAGAAAGCGACGGATTCGGATGGTCTGTCGCTGTCAAGCGGCAGCGACAATGGTCTTGATGGGGGGCCCGTTCGTGTGATATAATATTAGCCTGATGCAAAAGATAACAACCGCGCTAAACATGGACGGTAGCGGAGGCTGGCTATGAAGAGGGGGACAGCTGGCGGGACAGACAGAGAGGTGGAGACTGCCCGGGCGATACACGAGATACAGGAGGCCCTGGTAGAGCTTGAGGATGTCATAGTGCCCATCTTGCCGGACGAGTGGCTGTCCACGGACCTGACCATGCCCCAGCTGAAGGTGCTGCTGATACTGTGGCGGGCCGGGGCCACCCGGATGAGCGATCTGGCGACCGGCCTCGATGTGACCATGGCCACAGCCACCGGCGTGGTGGACCGCCTGGTGGAGAAGGGATACGTGGTCAGGGAGGGCCTCGCCGGAGACCGGCGGGTGGTCATTTCCCGGCTCTCCCCGGAAGGCGAGGAGTTCATGAAGAAGCTGAGGCTCTCCGGCCGGGTCTCGATAGGGCGCATCCTCGAGGCGATGACCCCGGAGCAGCTGAACGTAGTCGCCCAGGGGACCGAGGCCTTCATCCAGGCCGCCCGCAAGGCCGCGCTGGCGGACAGATGACCCCGGGTGGACCATTCAAACACGGGAAACGGGAAGCCGCCGCCCGGCCGTTGACACCCGCCTCCCTCGTGAAGCCCTCGTGAAGCCTATTGACAAGCCTTCGACGACTGTGGTATAAGCCATTCGCTGTGAGCCGGGCCGGGCATGTCTGAGCGAACGACGAAGGAGGACAATGGTGAGAGACACTCAGAAGTACATCGCTGAGTTCCTGGGGACCCTGACCCTGGTGTTCATTGCCTGCGGGGTGGCGGTGGTGAGCGGCGGGCAATACCTGCCCACGGCGCTGGCCTTCGGCCTGGTGCTCCTGGCCATGGTCTACGCCATCGGGCCCATTTCCGGCTGCCACATCAATCCGGCCGTCTCGGTGGGCATGCTTCTGGCCGGGAAGATGAAATTCAAGGACTGCCTGATGTACATCGTCGCCCAGTTCGTGGGGGCGATCGTCGGCGCGGCGCTGCTGTTTGTGGTGGCCAAGGGGCTTGACAGCTACTCGCTCGATGTCAACGGGCTGGGGCAGAACGGCTACGGCGACAATTACAGTGGCTACGGCCTGGGGGCCGCCTTTCTGGCGGAGGTGATGCTGACCGGCGTATTCGTGTTTGCCGTATTGGGAGCCACCAGCAAGGCCGCGCCGAAGGGGTTCGCGGGGCTGTCGATCGGGTTCGCGCTGACCGTTGTCCACCTGGTGGGCATACCAATCACCGGGACCTCGGTCAACCCGGCGAGGAGTTTCGGGCCGGCGCTCCTGGTGCGGGGCGATGCGCTCACCCACTACTGGGTCTTCCTGGTGGCCCCCCTCCTTGGCGGGATAATGGCTGCCCTGATCTGGAAGCTGTTCTTCGATTCGGCGACTGAGGAAGCCTGACCGCCGGCGCAGGGCGCCGGACGGTTCGATGAAGATAGAGGCCCCCGGGCGCGGCCTGCGCCCGGGGGCTCTTGGCCCCGGGCAGCCGTGGCTGCCTGTCGCCCCACCGGCCTGTCACAGCACCGGCCTGTCGCCCCATCGGCTTTGACGCCGCCCCCGGCCCGTGCTAATCTTTCCGCATCATTCCCGGGAAGCCGGCCATCCGCCGGGGCCTCCTGGAGGCCGGGGACCCGCTGCATTGAAGGGGGGACCATGAGTGACGAAGTGACCAGGGCGCTCTGGGATGCCTACGCATCCGAGGACAAGAACGATTTCTTCCCGGCGTACCACTACCTGAAGCACATACAGCGGCTGATGTACCATGCCATGCTGCAGTCGGGCCAGGCCCCCATGGAGCCCCGGGAGAAGCCTCCGCAGGACGTGGACGATATGGTCAAGCACCACGTGCTGCGGATTGCGGAGACCTCCGTGGACCTGGAGACCAGCATCTATCATGCCAAGGTGATGGGCTTCAAGGACGCCGTCAAGCTGGTGACCAACAGGGCAGCAGTGAACATCTCGCCTCCGGAGACGGTGATGCCCTTCAAGGTGGCCCGGGACATCGTGTTGAAGGGGAACGACACCGTGGCCGTGGGATCGTGCCCCTGCCGGGAAAACGTGGAGCATCCATGCATACCGGCGACGGAGCAGGTGTGCATGTTCATCGGTGACCCGTTCGCCTCCTTCATCGCCGAGCAGAACCCGAAGTACCGCAAGGTGTCCCTGGACGAGGCCGTCCACGTGCTGGAGTACTCTCGCCAGCAGGGCCTGGTCCACTGCGCCTTCTTCAAGAAGGAGACGGGGAACCGGTTTGGGATGATCTGCAACTGCTGCAGCTGCTGCTGCCTGGGCGTGAGGATGTGGAACATGCTGGCCGGGACGGTGCCCATACTGGCCCCTTCCGGATACGTCGCCGAGGTGAACGACGACTGCAACGGCTGCGCCATCTGTGCCGACAAGACCTGCCACTTCGATGCCATCACCATGGACCTGGACAAGCAGAAGGCGGTCATCGACCTGGCCAGGTGCATGGGGTGCGGCGTCTGCGTGGACGTGTGCCCCGTCAATGCCATCACGCTGAGGAGGGAGCCGTCCAAAGGCGACCCCCTGGACCTGGACGCGCTGAAGAGCGCCAGCCCGGCCTGAGAAGCGGCAGGGCGCAGAGCGAGACGGCGGCCCCCGGCCCCTCAGGGGTGCTGGCGCCGCCTGAGGAGCAACAGGGCCGCGCCGCCGGCCCCGGCCCCGAGGGCTGCCAGGCCGATCAGGGCCCAGGCCCATGCGGGGGTCCGGCGCCCGCCGGCTCCGGCGGACAGGAAACCCGGGCCGTCAATCTCGGCGGCCACCACCGCTGTCCGCTCGGGGACGCCGTCGCCATCGGAGTCGATGCGGATGGTGGCCGCCTTTCCCCCTCCGTGGACCCTGTTCCAGTCGATGGTGTACTCGTGGATGGCTCCCGCGGAAATCGGGATCCCGCTGGCCCGGAAGGTGAGCAGGCGGTCTCCCACCAGGCGGGTCACCGTCAGGGTGTAGGCCCCGTCCCCGGTGCCGGACACGCGGTGGCGATACGAGCCCACCGGTGACAGGACGGTCACGGTGCCGTTGTCGTACGTGGATTGCGGTATCTGCGCCTGCGGCCGGCCCCCGGAGGAGCCGGTCACCAGGCCGAGCGAGTTGCAGACCTGGATCCCGGCCGCGCCGCTGAGCGCCGCCTTCAGGAAGGCGGGAGGAGAGAAGGAGGTCTCCTGCGACCATTCCGACCAGGCGCCGCGGTCATCCTGGTATCTTACCCGCCACCAGCACCACGCGCAGGTCTCGGCCACCCCCGGCGGCAGGGTGATGCTGGTGAGATGGCCGCTGTCGGTGCCGCTGTCGAAGGCCGGGCGGCTGTAGTCCCCGGGGATGCCGGTGACCTGCCATTGCGAGGCAGCGTGAGAGCGGGCCGGGCAGAGGTGGGAGAAGGGTGACGAAGTCAGCCCGGGGGCCAGGGTGGTAGTCCCAACGCCATCCAGGGGCGCCAGGTTCCGGGGCGGGGAGGGTGGCGAATCCACGACAGCGAAGCCCCCGGCCAGAACGGAGGTGCCGCCCTCGGTGGTCACCGAGACATCGGCGGGGCCCACGGCGTCACAGGGGACCAGGACCCGGGCAGTCACCTGGCTGTCGCTGGTGACCTGGAACCCGCTGAGCACGATGTCGGGGCCGAGGGAGAGGGCTGTGGCGCCGGTGAAGGCCGACCCGGATATGGCCAGGGTCAGGCTCTGCCCGGTCCCGCCCGTGGCCGGGCTGACGGCGGTCACCTGCGGCTTCCGGAACAGGGTGAGGCTCGCCTCAGGCCCGTAGACCGGGTCTCCGTAGCCGATGGCCTTTGTCCGGTAGTACAGGGTCGCGCCGCTGTCCATGCCGGTCAGAAGGGCCTGGAAGGGGCCCGGGGCGGTCTTCACCTCGGGCCGGGTCTCCTGGCTGTAGGCCCCCGGTGTGGTGCCCCACTCGAAGGAGACCTGCACGCTGCCGGAAAGCCCCCTGGATATGAGCTCGCCATTGAGGGTGGCCGAAGAGGTGCTGACACCGGTGGCGGCGCCGGTGGTCACCGCCGGAGAAGCCGTGGCGGTGGTGAAGCTTGTCTCGAACCCGTAGGATGGCTCGCCGTGCCCGTCCGCCCTGGCCCTGTAATAGTAGGTGGTCCCGGCAGTCAGGCCGGTCAGGTCCGAGCGGAAGGCCCCGGTGGAGGTCCGCTGCACGGCGGCGGTGCTGCGGCCGTAGATCCCCGGCGCCTCCCCCCACTCGAAGGAGACGGTCACCGTCCCCGCGGTTCCCCTGGAGAGCAGGTTGGCGTTGAGGGTAGCCGAGGTCATCTCCAGGTTGGTGGCGGCTTCGCTGGCCACCGTCGGCGGCGTGACCGGGGCGGTGAACCCCATATCCTGCCCGTATGCCCGGCTGCCGGCGCCGTCGGCCCTGGCCCGGTAGTGGTAGGTGGCGCCCGGCGTGAGCCCCGTCAGCCTGAAGGAGAAGGGGCCGTCGATCTCTCTGGCCTCGGCGGTGGTGGTGCGGCCGTAGGTCCCCGGCGAGAGGCCCCACTCGAAGGAGACCGTGACGCTGGATGCGGAGCCGGTTGAGAGCAGTGCGCCATTGAGAAGGGCCGACGTGCCGTCCAGGCTGGTGGCAGAGGCGGTCTCCACGATCGGAGGGGCCGGCGGAGTGGTGAAGGTCCTCTCGGCGCCCTGGGCGGCGCCGTCGCCGTCGGCCCTGGCCCGGAAGTAGTAGGTGGTGTCCGGGGTCAGTCCGCTGAGGTCATGGTAGAAGCTCCCCGTGTCCGTCCTGGCCTCCGGCGGTGTCTCGCCCAGAGGGCCTCCGGATGAGTCGCCCCACTCGAACCAGACGGTGGCCGTCCCGGCCGTGCCGAGGGACGACAGGTTGCCGTTGAGCCTGGCCGAGGAGGAGGTGATGGCGGTGACGCTGCTGGTGCTGACCGACGGCGGGGTGGTCATGGTGGTGAAGCTTTTCTCGTCCCCGTAGCCCGTCCCCGAGCCGGCAGTCCTGGCCCGGTAGTAGTAGGTCCTTCCGGGATCCAGGCCGGAGAGGTCAGCGTAGAAGGTCCCGGTGACGGACCTGCGCTGGACCGCGGTCTCCTGGTCGTAGAGGCCCGGGGAGGTGCCCCACTGGAAGGACACCTCGGCGGCATCGCTGTTTCCCAGGGAAACCAGGTTGGCCCTGAGGCGGGCTGCCCCGGTGGTCACGTTTTCGGGGTAGTAGGTCAGGACTGAGGGCTCCGGCCGGTCCGCTGCCCGGGTGAACAGGCCGATGGCCGGGTCGCCGTAGAGATTGAAGTCCAGGTAGTTCATCCACAGCTCCTCGTAGCCGGGCATGACGTTGCTCTTGAGGTCGTTGAGCGCGTCCCCCGCAAGCATCTTCGCGCCGATGATGCGGTCCGCGAAGCCGAAGGCCATGCCGGCGTTGGTGGCTGTTCCGGCGAAAGAGGTCTGGCCGATTTCGTACCAGGAGACGCGGGAGGCGCACACCGTGCTGATGCAGCCGTTGAGCAGCAGGGAGTAACCCAGGTTGCTGGCTGACTCCGGGGTCCCGTTCAGGCAGGAGCACTGAAAGGCCAGGCTGGGGTGCGCATCGTCCAGTGTGTCCGCGTAGTAGGTGTTCATGACGTAGGAGGCCGACGTGGCCGTGCCGTGGGTCCACCAGATGACGGCGCCGCAGGGGGTGGCCTTCCA
The DNA here is from genome assembly GCA_964492335.1 of uncultured Dehalococcoidia bacterium. GTDB lineage: Bacteria > Chloroflexota > Dehalococcoidia > UBA2247 > RBG-13-53-26 > JAFGCL01. The sequence goes on from CAZBJX010000002.1 coordinate 44,493, forward strand.
GGCGCTGGAGACCTTGGCTACGGTGCATGGCATGGACTCCGGGGCCGGGTTGAGGCCGTAGCCAGAGTCATATACCCGGTGACAGCTCCAGCCACTGGTGGCCACCACCTTGCTCTTGATCTCCTCGCCCAGCGGGTAGCCGGGGGTCTCGCTGTCAGAGGGCTTCATGGGCAGGAGGACGTTGCGCCTCCAGGCGGTGCCGGCCGCCGGCGCGTTCTCATAGGCGATGATCTTGTTGAGGATATGGTCCAGGGCTGCGGTGTCTCCGTAGCAGGGGATGCGCCCCACCGCCACCTCGGCTACCCGGGGAGGGATCCCCCGGAAGTCGTCGAGGAACTCGCCGTACAGGGAGTCGCCGTCCGCATTCCAGCCGGAAGACAGCTCGGCATAGAAGAAATCGGTGGGGCAGTTCGGGTAGTCCGGGTTGGCCCCCAGCGGGTGGCACATCTTCATGGGGACGTCCCCGGAGGTGGGGTTGGGGTTGCCGATGAGCAGCACGTACTCGATGTCCAGCGTCAGGTAGTTGCTCTTGAGCCATGAACGGATGTTGTTGGCGGCCGTGTTGCCCGTGCCTCCCCCCCAAAGGTCCTCGGTGGCCACATGGACGGTGAAGCCCCTGGCCTCCTTGCTGGCCACGAAGTCCATCAGGGCGTGGGACGCCTCCTCGATGGCGGCGGTGGTGATGATGACGTATCCCCCGGCGCGGGCCGGGGACGCCGCGTAGTCGCCGTACAGGGAGGCCACCGCGGAGAAGTTGACCACCGCCCTCTTGATCTTGGCCGCGGCGCCCAGGTCAACCCCGTCGGAGTTGGACGCCGTCCTCTGGAAGGAGACCTCGATCGTGTCCCCTGAGAGCCGGTAGACCTGCCTTGTCACCGGGTTGTACGCGTAGGGAGAGAACAGCACGGTGGCCATCTTCCAGCCGCGCATCTCCTGGACGTCGACCTGGCGTACCGGGTCCGAGGGGTAGAGGGCATCCACCCCGTAGGCCCCGGGGACCCCGGGGCCGGCCGGGTCCTGTGGCGCCGCAGGCGCGGGGGAGGGGTCGCCGCAGTCGTCGGGGGCCAGAGGGGGCAGGGGCGGGATGTCCCATTGGCCGTCGATGGCGGTCCACCCGTGGCCGGGGATGGCTGCCCTGACGGTGGCCGCATCGGCATCCGGCGGGAGGAGGATGGTCACCGCCTGTGCCGGCACGTCGGGATCGCCGGCCCGCCCTGACCTCTGGGTGGCGTCGTTGCCGGCGAAGCGGCAGGTCCCGTCCGCCAGCCTCTCGGGAGTCACCACGCAGCCCGGCAGCGCCACGGATATGGCGGAGGTCCGGGCGGCCGCCCGGCCGCCGGCCGCGCCGATGTGGACCACGGCCACGATCAGAACAACCAGGCCCAGAACGCAGACGACGGATTTGCAGACAGCCGACTTCCTCATGCCCCTCGCCACACCTTCAGTTACTGCGCCGGTCTATCCGGCTGCCGGCTGGTAATCCCCAAGTGCCCCTCTTATGCGAGACTGCGCGGTCGTGCTGCTATTTTGACATAAGAAGGTTGCCATGGCAAACCCGACGGGGGCCCTGTTTGACCGCCGCCGGACGCGTCTGTTATGGTGTGCCCGGGGCAGCCGTGCCGGTCGTCGCCCCCCGCACCGGGGGGCTCAGCCCTCGAACTTGAAGTTGCGCTCGCTGATCACCTGGCCGCAGGCCTTGACCACCTTGGGATCGTAGAGCGTCCCCTCGCCCCGGGTCAGCTCGTCCAGCGCCTTCTGCAGCCCCAGGGCCGGGCGGTAGGGGCGGTGAGAAGACATGGCCTCCACCACGTCGGCGACGGCCAGGACCCTGGTCTCCAGCAGGATTTCCTCCCCCTTGATCCCGAAGGGGTAGCCGGTCCCGTTCAGCCTCTCGTGGTGCTGGACCACGATGCGGGCGATGGGCCACTCGAACTCCACATTGGCTAGAATCTCGAAGCCCACCCTGGGATGGGCCTTGATCATGGAGAACTCGATCTCGGAGAGCTTGCCGGGCTTGCTGAGTATCTCGGTGGGCACGGCGATCTTGCCGATGTCGTGAAGCAGGCCGGCGACGCGTATGCCGTCGATCTGCCGCTGGTCCAGCCCCATCTCCCTGGCTATGGCGCAGGCCAGCTGGGTCACCCTCTTCTGGTGGCCGGTGGTGTAGGGGTCGCGGGTCTCCATGGTGTAGGAGATGGCCTGGATGGCGGCCTCCATGGTCTTCTCCACCTTCCTCAGGCTGCTCTCCAGGTCCCGCTCCACCTTCTTGCGGCGGGTGATGTCCCGCCCGATGCCGCGGTACCCGAGCAGGCCGCCGTCATCGGAGAAGAAGGGAACGCCGCTGGTCTCCGTGACCACCACCCGGCCGTCCTTGTGCAGCCGGGGGCTCTCCACGAAGGAGAAGGGCTCGCTGCCGGCGGCGGCGGACCGGAAGGTGGCGGCGAAGTGGGGGCCTTCGCCGGCCGGCATGAGGTCGAAGATGCTTCTGCCGATGATCTCGCTCGCCTCGTAGCCCAGCGCCGCGCTCACCTGGGGGCTGACATAGGTGTAGGTGCCGCCGGGGTCCGTCTCCCACACCCAGTCGCTGGTGGCCTCCACCAGGTTGCGGAAGCGCTCCTCGCTGCTCCTGAGGGCCTCATCGGCCCTCTTGCGCCCGGTGATGTCGCGCATGACCCCGAAGACCTCGGCCGGCCGCCCGCCGGCGTCCAGGACCATGGTCTCCGACACCTCGACCCAGACCAGGGCCCCGTCCTTCCTGACGAGCTCGATCTCCAGCTGGGCGGCCAGGGAAGCGGGGGCCGGGCCGTCTGCCTCCCGCGGCTGCGCGTTGGAGAAGGCCGACATGGCCCTGGAGTAGGAGGCGGGGGAGACCACCTCCCTCGCCCTCAGGGAGACCACCTCCTCGACCGTGTAGCCCAGCAGGCGGGTGATGGACGGGCTGAAGAAGCTCTTCCCGGTCTTCATGTTCAGCGACCAGATGATGTCCGACACGTTGTCCGCCAGCATCCGGTAGCGGCTCTCGCTCGCCCGGAGGGCGTCTTCCGCCTCCTTCTCTGCGGTCACGTCCAGCACGGAGAGCAGTATGGACAAACGGCACACGTACTCGAAGACGCTGGCCATGGCGGTGACCCACACGGTCCGGCCATCCACGGTCCTGGCCCGGAAGGTGCCCGAGGTGTACGAGCCGGGGCTGACCAGCACCTTGACCAGCCCGGCGATGACCGCGTCCAGGTCGTCCGGCAGGACCAGGTCCAGGAACTCCGTGCCCTGCATGGCTGCGCCCGAGTCGAACCCGAGCATCCTGGCCATGGACTCACTGGCCAGCACCGTCTTCATCGTCTCCAGGTCGATGACCTGCAGGCCCATGAGGGAGTGGTCAAACAGGTTCCGGTAGTTGGCTTCACTGGCAGCCAGGGCCTCCTCCGTCTTCTTGCGCTCGGTGATGTCCCGGGCCATGTGGACGGAGCCTGCCACCTGGTGGCTGCTGTTGAATAGCGGCGAGGCGGACACCTGCAGGTACCTGCCCAGCCGGGGCTCCCATATCTCCTCGGAGCAGGGCCTGCCCAGGGACAGGCACCGCTGGTGAGGGCAGCCCGGCCAGGGGGCGCTGGTGCCGTGGACCAGCTCGTAGCAGTGCCGGCCGCTGATCTCGCCCTGCTTCAATCCCAGGGCTTCGGCGAAGGCCCTGTTGGCCCTGACGATGTGGCCGTCCCGGTCGTGGACCGATATCATGTCGGCCGCCGAGTCAAAGGTCTCCTGCCATTCCTGCGCCGCCAGCCGGGCCTCTTCTTCCGCCATGCGGCGCTCCGTCACATCGCGGGAGATGCCGTAGACCCCGGCCAGGCGCCCGTTCCTGTCCCTGATGCCGCTGGCCAGGTTCTCCAGCCAGACGGAAGAGCCGTCCCTGCGGTAGAACTCCGCCTCCGTCCGGGCCACCGCCTCCCGGTTGCCCGGGCCCTCCGTGTCCAGCCCCAGCTGCCCGGCCATGGCCGCCCGGAGATGCTCCCAGGATGCCGGGGAGAGGAAGTCCCCCATCGGGTGCCCGGTGACCTCTGCCGGCGTGCGGCCGAGGATCCTTCCCACGGACGGGCTGATGTAGGTGATGCGGAATCCCGGATCGGCGGTCCAGATGATGTCATTGGTCTTCTCGGCCAGCTCCCGGTACTTCTGCTCGCTCTGCCGCAGGGCCTCTTCGTCGCGCTTGCGCTCGGTGACATCCTGTATGACGGTCAGCAGGGCCGGCTTCCCCTGCCAGGTGAAGGGGACGTGACGGGCCAGCCCCCAGGCCTCCTCCCCGGCTTTGCTGTACCCCTTCAGGGGCCTGCCGGGGGCGGTGGGCGCCCCGTCCAGCACCCGCGGGTAGCCCTGCCGGACCGCCTCTCGATGGTCGGGATGGACCACATCGAGGATGGACATCCCGACGACGCTCCGGCCGGAGGCGCTGGTCATCTCCTCCAGGCGGCGGTTGACGAAGACGATCTGCCAGTCCTGGGTGATGAGGATCAGCTCGCCGGACGTATTCAGGAGCTCGATCTGCCGCTCCTGGGCCTGGCGCAGGGCGATCTGCGCGCGCTTCTGGGCGGTGATGTCCCGGAACGCGGCCAGCAGCATGGTGCAGCCGTTGGCAGACAGGGCCACGCCGCGGGCCAGCATCCAGACCTCCCGGCCCTTCCTGTCCCGGGCCCTGACTTCGACCCCCTCCCCGGAGGCCTGGCCGGCGGCCAGGTTATTGAAGTAAACGCGGGCCCGCCGCCGGTCCTTCTCGAGGATACTGGCCAGTGGCTCCACCCCGATCATCGCTTCGGGCGAGTCGAAGCCCATAATGGCGGCGGCCGCCCTGTTGGCCCGAGTGATGGTGCGGGAATGCGGTTCAATCACAACTACGCCGTCGAAGACGGTGTCGAAAGCTGCGCTGTGGGCGTGAAGGTCCGGGTCCTGCATGATGGTCTGCCCCCGCCCTGACGGCGATCCCCATAACGGCGATATAACAGCACCTCCGTACATACCATAGAGGGTCACTCCTGTCAATAGGCGCGGAGGAGCCGTTGTGCCGGATGGGTCGTGCTCGAATCATGCTCCGGCCGCGGCATCGAGAAAAACCTTGCAGGAATGTCACAGCGGCCGGCGGCAGGGGGCGCGGGGGTGGCGGGCTGGGGCTGCCGGCAGGCGGCGGTTCCGTCCGCCGGCTGCCGGACCGATTGCCGGATGTGACGGGACCCCCGATGGTTGAGATCGTCCTGTGACCCCGCGGGGGTGCAGGGTGACCGGCCTGTGAATACGCCGGCCTAGAATGGGCGTACGGATTCGAAGGCGGTGTGACTATGCCCTTGATAGCAGGCAGGCGTATCAGGATGGGTCTGACCCTCAAGCTTCTGGCCGTGGCCGGCCTGGGCACCGTAATGGTGTACTTCTTCCTTGTGGCGTACGTGTTTCCCCGCGTTGACAGCAGCATCATGAGGGAGAGGGAGGGGCGGGCGCACCAGCAGGCGCAGGCGGTCTGGGGAGTGCTGGAGTACAACCACAGCCGGGAGGCCGCCGGCCTGGTGACCAGGGCCGAGGCCCAGGCGCGGGCGCTGGACGAGATTGGCAGCCTCGGCGCGGGGTCTGAAGTGCTGGACGAGGCCTGGGTGTATGACGGGCAGCCGGTCTTGCTGGCGGCCACCTCCCTGGCTGACCGGGTGGGCTCGGAGGTGGGGCACATCAGGGATGCCGGGGGCCGGGCCGTCTTCACGGACATGGCCAGCATCTCGGCGGGCGGAGGAGAGGGGGTCTACCGGTACTCGTGGGATGACGGCTCCGAGGCGGGGGCGGTGGCCACGGTGGCCTATGTCAAGGGCTTCGAGCCCTGGGGCTGGACGGTCAGTGTCGGCACCTCCGTCCACGGCCTGGGCGCGCTGGCCAGCGGCTGGCGGTGGAGCATCGGATGGCTGGTGGCAGGGGTGTCCCTCCTATCGCTGGCGGTCTCCTACCTCGTGGCCAGGTCCATCGTGGTGGCCCCCCTGTCGTCCCTGAAGAGCGTGTCGCAGGCCCTGGCGGCGGGGGATGTGGACCAGCAGGTCCGGATAGGATCGGACGATGAGCTGGGCGACATGGCCGGGTCCTATGCGGGGGTCATCGAGTACATGAGGGAGATGGCTGAAGTGACCGCCAGGATCGCCGACGGGGACCTCACCGTGACTGTACGGCCCCGTTCTGAGAAGGATGCGCTGGGGCAGTCCTTCTCCCGGCTGGTCGGCCGGCAGCGCGAGGTGATCGGCGGCATGAAGAGCGCGGCTGCCGAAGTGGCGGAGGCCAGCGAGCACCTCAGCCTGGCTTCCGAGCAGACGGCGAGGGTGACCCAGCAGATCGCCGCCACCATCCACCAGGTGGCCCAGGGGTCCGGTGAGCAGTCGACCTGTCTGCAGGAGATCGTGGCCAGTGAAGGCCGCCTGGCGGAGGCCATCGGGTTGATGGCCGGCGGGTCACACGAGCAGGCGGCCGGCGCTGAAGAGGCGGCCCGCCTGGTCCGCCAGGTGTCGGTGTCGGCCACCCAGATGTGGGAGAGCGCCCGGGCCGGGACCGACGCGTGGAAGAGCACGGCGAAGTCGGCGGAAGAAGGGGCCCGCACCACGTGCGAGACAGTGGAGGGCATGAAGAGGATCAAAGAGGCCATCGACCGGGTGTCGCAGCGGGTGGCGGACCTGGGAGAGCGCTCCAGCGAGATCGGCAGCATCGTGGCCACCATCGACGACATCGCCGCCCAGACCAACCTGCTGGCCCTCAATGCGGCCATAGAGGCCGCCAGGGCCGGGGAGCAGGGAAGGGGCTTCGCCGTGGTGGCCGACGAAGTGCGCAAGCTGGCGGAGCGGTCGTCGGTGGCCACGAAGGAGATCGGGGCCCTCATCGGTGGCATACAGAGCGGCGTGACGGATGCCGTCACGGCCATGGAGCAGGGGAGCCAGGAGGTGGAGTCCGGGTACAGCCTGGCCAGGGAAGCCGGCAGGGCCCTCGATGACATCCTGGAGAGCTCGCAGGCGGTGGGCAAGCAGGTGAACCAGATGGCGTCCGCGGCCGAGGAGCTCAACGCCCTGAGCAAGGACATGGTGGGCATCATTGGGCAGATCAGCAGGACCATAGAGGAGAACGCGGCCGCCGCGGAAGCCATGGCGGCCAACTCGGCCAGAGTGACCAGCTCCATCCAGAGCGTGGGCTGCGTGGCCGAGGAGAACAGCGCCTCCGCCGAGGAAGTGTCGGCGTCGGTAGAGGAGATGTCAGCCTCCGCGGAAGAGGCGCTGGCCTCCGCCGTGGGCCTGGCCCAGATGGCGACGGAGCTCAAGGGGGCGGTGGCGGCGTTCAAGACCGGCGACGGGGATTGACCGCGGGCGCACGCTGCCGGCGGTCACCCCGCTCCCCCATGCCTGTTGACAGGCCCACCCTCGTGCTCTAGCATGTTGCCATACTACTGGCCCGGGATACTGGCAACCGGGCCCGTCGGCACGACATGACGGCCTCGCCCCTGCCCCTGGACAAGTCGCGGGAAGCTCACCTCCCGGCCCGGCCATGCGGCTGACCCGGCCCGCGGCCCGATACCGGCCCTTCGCCGTTGTCTGGCTGGCGGTGCTCGTCAGCCTGGCCGGCATCGGGATGGTGAGCCCGCTGCTGCCCCGTTTCGCTGAAGACATGGGGGCCAGCGGCACCTGGCTGGGGCTCATCTTCTCCGGTTATGCCATCACCCAGGTGCCGCTCATGCCGGTGGTGGGCCGGCTGTCGGACCGCTTCGGCAAGAAACTCTTCCTGCTACTGGGGCTGCTGTTGTACGTGGCGGCCGCTGCCGGCTACCTGTGGGCCCCCGGGTACCGGGAGCTGTTCTGCTTTCGGCTCCTCAGCGGGGCGGGGGCGGCCATGGTGGTGCCCACCGCCTACGCCTACGTGGGAGACCTGACGCCCCGGGGCCGCGAGGGGCGCTACATGGGGGTCTTCAACATCGCCATGGTGGCCGGCTACGGCCTCGGGCCCACCCTGGGCGGCCTCATCTATGATGGCTACGGAATGGCGGCCACTTTCACCAGTATGTGCATCATGAGCGGGGCCGGCTTCCTGGTGGTCCTGCTCTTCCTGCCCCACGGAGCGTCGCCGGGGGGCGCCGCTCCCTCCGATGGGCCTTCGCCGGGGCCCCGGGCCCTGGTCCGGGACTCCACCATGCGGGCGCTGGTGGTCTACATGGCGGCCTGGGGGCTGGCCTACGGGGCGGTCAGCACCTTCCTCCCGGTCTTCCTGACCGAGGTCCGCGGCGCCACGCTGGCCCAGGTGGGGATCGTACTGTCGGTCCGCTCCGTTCTCAACGGCACCTTGAACTACCCCTACGGGCGGCTGGCGGACCGGGTGAGCCGCCCTGCCCTGGTGACCGCCGGGCTGGCGGCCATGGCCGTCGGCGTCTGCCTGATTCCCCGGGCGGGAGGCTTCGCCGGCATGGTGGTGCTTTTCGCGGCCATGGGGATGCTGGAGACGGTGGCCATGCCGGCCGCCAACGCCATGACCGTGGAAACCGGGCGCAGGCTGGGCATGGGGTCGGTGATGTCCCTCTACAACATGTCCAACTCGGTGGCGGTCATCGCGGGGGCCATGGCCGGCGCCGGGATCGAGGGCTCCATGGGCATCACCTGGGTGTTCCCGGCCGCCGCGGGGGCCGTGTTGCTGGGGGCGGCCGGATTCAATCTGCTGGCCCGCCGCACGGTACCGTGACCCGGAGGCCTGCTCCGGCCGGAGGCCCGGCTTTACACCTGCAGCCCGTGTAGTATAATAGCGCCACACCGCCGTATCAGAATCATCCGCCAGCAATCAGGGGGGTACCGATGAGCCGAAGGACCACCGGCCGCAGGGCCGGGCAGACGGGGGGCATGGCGGCTTCCGGCCGCGGGAGGGCACGGGCGCGTCCCGAAAACGACAGTGAGATGCGCTACCGGCTGCTGGCCGACAACATCGCGGACGTCATCTTCCTGCTCGACATGGACCTCAGGCCGACCTATCTGAGCCCCTCCGCCGCCCGCCTCGCCGGGGCGAGCGTGGAGGAGCTCATGGCGGGTACCGTCGAGGGGACCCTGACCCCCGCCTCCTTCCGGGCAGCCATGGCGGCCCTGTCCCAGGCCGCGGCGGACGAGCAGTCCCGGCCCGGCAGCGTTACATCCCGGTCAGCGGAGATGGAGTTCCTGCGCCGCGACGGGTCCGTGGTGCCCATCGAGGCCACGGCCGGCTACCTTCGGGACGAGGATGGCCGGCCGGTGGGCATCCTGGGCACCGTGCACGAGATCACGGGCAGGCGCAAGGCGGAGGAGGCGCTGCGGGAGAGCGAGAAGCGCTACCGGCTGCTGGCGGACAATGTCACGGATGTCATCTGCGTCCTGGACAAGGGCTTGAGAGTCACCTACCTCAGCCCGTCGGTCACCCACCTGCTGGGCTACACCGTGGAGGAGAGCCTGGGGCGGCAGTGGGACCAGTGGATAGAGGAGGCCCTCGAGCCCGGTTCTGCCAGGATCGCCACCGAGGTCTTCCGGGAGATCGCCGCCAGCATGGAGGTGAGCGCCCCCCGGGACACCTTCAAGTCCTGGACCCTGGAGCTGGAGTTCCGGCGGAAGGACGGGTCTGCGCTGTGGGCCGAGGGCCGGGTCAGCATTCTGCGCAGCGAGGAAGGGCTCCCCATCGGCTTCGTGGCCGTGGTGCGGGACATCAATGAACGGCGGCGGGCGCAGGAGCTGTTCCGGACGCTGGCCGACAATTCCCCGATAGCGGTGTACATCGTGCAGGACGGGAAGCTGCAGTTCGTCAACTCCCAATTCAAGTACCACGCGGGCGTGGGGGAGGCCGAGCTGCTGGGCTCTGACGCCAGCCGGTTCATCCTGGCTGAGGACAGGGAGACCGCGCGGCAGATGTCGGAGGCCATGCTGAGGAATGAACGCCTGAACCCCTACGAGTACCGCTTCCTGGGACGCGGGGGGCGCATCAAGTGGGTCATGGAGCAGGTGGCCGCCATCGCCTACAACGAGCGTCCGGCCACCCTGGGGACCTTCATGGACATCACGGAGCGCAAGCAGGCCGAGGAGACGCTGGTCCGCTCAGAGGCGCAGCTGCGGTTGCTGTCCCAGCGCATCCTGGAGGTCCAGGAGGAGGAGCGGGCCCGCATCGCCCGCGAGCTCCACGACCAGCTTGGCCAGGAGCTGGTGGCCCTCAAGATAGAGGCGGTGGTCCTGATGGAGGAGCTGGCAGGCAATCTCCGGCTGTGCGAGCGCGCCCGGGGGGTGCTGGACCTGATAGACAGGCTGGACACTACGGCCCACCGCATCGCCGTCAGCATCCGGCCCGAGATACTGGACAAGCTGGGGCTGGTGAAGGCCATCCAGTGGTATGCCGAGGACTTCGAGCGGCGCAGTGGCATCTCCTGCCCTGTCGAGGCCCCCAACGACCCCCGGGCGCTGCCCAAGGCCGTGTCCACCTGCGCTTACCGCATCGTGCAGGAAGCCCTGGTCAACGTCTGGAAGCACTCCCGGGCCTCGCAGGCCAAGATCAAGGTCACCGGCGGGCGCGGTGTGGTCAACGTGTGCGTGTCCGACAACGGAGTGGGGATGGACCTGCGGCGCCTGTCCGAGGGGACAACGCTGGGCCTGCTGGGCATGCGGGAGCGGGCCGGGCTGGTCGGGGGCAAGGTGAACATCCGGAGCAACCCGGGCGGCGGCCTCAAGGTGGTGGCCAGCCTGCCCACGGGGCCGGCCAGGCCGGTGACCGGCGTTCCGCCGTCGCCGGGGGCGGGGGGGGCGGCGAGGCATCGGGACAGGGGCGACATAAGGGTGCTCCTGGTCGACGACCATAGCCTGGTCAGGGCCGGGCTGAGGCGGGTCCTGGAGCAGGCGTCCGATATCCGCATCGTGGCCGAAGCCCGCGACGGCCGGGAGGCGCTGGACTGCTACCAGGAGGTGGGGCCGGACGTTGTGGTTATGGACATCTCCATGCCGGAGCTGGACGGGATGGAGGCCAGCAGGCGCCTCCTGTCGACGGACCCTCAGGCCAGAATCCTGATGCTCACCCGGTTCGAAGAGGAGCAGTACGCCATCCGGGCATTGAAGGCCGGCAGCCTGGGGTATCTGACCAAGGGCTCATCAACCCAGCAGCTTCACCACGCGGTCCGCGCCGTGGCGCGGGGCAAGCGGTTCCTGTCCGATGAAGGCCAGGACGTGGTCAACCTCCAGCTCCTGTCGGCCCAGTCGGCGTTCGGGCTGCTGGAGAGCCTGTCCGACCGGGAGTTGCAGGTGCTCTGCCTGCTGGCGCAGGGGCAGGAGCTGAAGGGAGTGGCCCGGGACCTGGAGCTGTCCGTCAAGACCGTGGAGACCTACCGGTCGCGGGTGCTCCACAAGCTGCGTCTGCGCCACGACGTGGACATCTGCCAGTTCGCCATTCAGCATGGCCTGATTGACAGCATGCCGAAGAGGTCCGTCCGCCCGGTGGTGGCCCGCGAGCCTACGTAGGGCAACTCCTGACAACTCGATCAGGAGACCCCTGACACAGCGGGGGGCCGGTTAGCGTTAGTCTGAGTTGACACGCATCTTCCGCAGCGTATCGCCGATAGGGGGGTGGGATAGCGGAGACAGAATCTTCACGACTGGCCACGGGCATTCGCACCGCTCCCGTTTCGCGCCGGGGAATTTGTTTGGCAGGAGGATCATATGGGTGCTGACGAAAGATACGACATAGTCATTGTGGGCGGGGGGCACAACGGCACGACCATCGCGGCCTATCTGGCCAAGTGCGGGCTCTCCGTCTGCATTCTGGAGGAAAGGCCGGAGTGCGGCGGCGCGCAGGAGAACACCGAGCCCATAGCCGGTGCGCGCCTCTCCCCTCATGCGATCGCCAACTACGGCGGGGCGGCGCCGGGATGGGAGCAGTTGGAGTTGTGGAAGTACGGGTTCCGCATGGACCTCCATGCCCGGCATCCCGAGTACCGGCCCCAGCCGACGGGCTTCATGACCGGCGAGGGCATGTACATGGTGGACGACGAATCGGCCATGGGCTTCGCCAAGATAGCGGGCTACCTCGGCCAGCCGCTGGCCTGGACCCAGGAGCTGCTGAGGTCCGCCTTCTGGTGTCCTCCGCATCCGCCTGAGGTGGAGATCACCCCGGAGAACATACCCTTCATGCAGGTGTACAAGAAGCAGGCCCCCGAAGTGTGGACCGAGGAGCTGCTTCGCTGGAGCATGTTCGACTTCCTGGACGAGCACATCAAGGGCGGCGAGCCCTTCAAGACGGTGATGTGCTACATCGCCGCGGTCTCCGGGGCCTTCGGCCATCACGAGGGCCAGGCCGTGCCGGCGCTGTGCAGCGTGCTGGCCTGCACTCCGCCCTTCATACCCCGCCCGGTGGGCCCGCGCGGCAACATACACGGCTACTACCATGCGCTGCTGCGCTGCGCCATAGCCCACGGCGCGGTGGCCCGCACCTGCTGCCCGGTGGAAGAGATCATCATCAACAACGGTACGGCGGTCGGCGTCAGGCTGTCCGACGCGTCCCCCAGGGGAGAGAAGAGGATCTGGGCCAACAAGGCGGTGATCAGCGCCTGCGACATCCGGCACACCTTCAACAAGCTGATCGGGCCCAGCCACCTGGACCGCGGCTTCCTGCAGCGGATCAACGACCTCTCCGCCAAGGGCGGAAGCCTCTACGTGACCCACTGGCTGACCAAGAAGCAGCTGAAGTTCCGCGACAAGTGGGCCGGGGCCATGTCCGGTGAGGGCGTGTTCACCGGTGGCCCCTTCGTGGGCGGCGCGGGCACGCGCAAGGAGTACTTCGCCCACATGGCGGAGGCCCTGGGCTGGAAGGGCCGGCCCCGCGTCCCGGCCAGGGAAGGCCTCTTCCTCTGGGTGGGGAACCAGAACTACGACGAGACGCACCCCCAGTGCACCCGGCCGGGGCAGTACATCTGCGGCCCCTTCGACACCATCGTGGCCACGCCCCAGTATGACCCGGCGGGCAAGGACAACATCAACAAGATCAAGGAAGAGCTCAATGCCTACAACCTGGAGCTGGCCGGCGTGGTCTGTGAGAACCTGGATTCCGACAATATCGTCAAGACCTTTGTCAACACCCCCTACGATTCGGAGTTTCGCAACGCGGGACTGATGGGCGGTTCCTGGTATGGCGTGCGGCACGACAAGGACGAGTGGTGGACCACCCGCCCCATGCCGGAGCTGGCCCGCGGCCGCACCCACATCGACGGCCTGTACCTGTGCCATCAGTCGTCCATGCACCCGGGTGGACTGGCCCTGATGGCCTGCGGCTACAACCTCATGCATACCATGATCGAGGACGGCCTGGCCAAGCCGGGACCGTGGTGGTATCCGTCGCCGTGGTACATCCCGCAAGACGGCAAGATATCGGCGAAGCGTCCGTGAAGAGAAGGAGGACATAATGGACGGTATAAGCGGAAAGCTATTCGACGAATTCCCTGCGGACAGCAACTGGGACGCAGTGGTCATAGGCGGCGGCCCCAACGGCCTGATGACCGCGGCCTACCTGGCGAAGGCCGGGGCCAAGGTCTGCGTCGTGGAGCGCCGCTACGAAGTGGGCGGCGGCCTGGCCACTGAAGAGATACTCTTCCCCTGCTACTACTCCAACATGCATGCCATCTACCACATGATGGTGGACTACATGCCGGCCATCAAAGACTTCGACCTGGATGTGCATGCCCTGACCTGGATCAAGCCCAATCTGCAGATGTCCATGGTCTTCAGCGACGGCACCTGCCTGCTGCTGACCAAGATGATAGAGGACACCATGGACTCCTTCCACAAGTACTCCACCAAGGATGCGCTGGCCTTCGGCAAGCACATGCGCACCTGGCAGCGAATGATGGACGAGATCGTGGGGCCGGCCACCTACCTGCAGGCCAAGCCGTCCCTGGACCTCATCGTCTCCATGCAGAAGACCGAGGTGGGCCGGGAGCTCCTGGAGCTCAATGAGATGAGCCCGCTGGCGCTCATGAAGGAATGCTTCGAGAGCGACAAGGTCCGGGCCATGCTGCTGTACGCCACCTGCATGTGGGGGCTGGACCCCAACGAGACCGGGATCGGGCTCTTCGTGCCCCTGCTGCTCACCCGCGCCATGGACAAGTGCGTCCTGCTGGGCGGGTCCCACAAGATGGCCGGCGCCTTCTCCCGCGAGATCGTGCGCAACGGCGGCATGATCCTGGAAGCCACCCAGGCCAACCAGATCATGGTGCAGAACGGCAAGGTGACCGGCGTCGACACCTGGGAAGGCCGCACCCTGCACAGCAAGGTGGTCATCTCCAGCCTCGATCCGCAGAGTACCTTCCTGGACCTCATCGGGGCCAAGAACCTGCCGGGGACCTTCCTCAAGGAGAGCGCCGAGGCCTGGAAGCCCGACAAGTGGAGCTACTACACCCTGCACACGGTATCCCGGGAGATGCCGAAGTACAAGAGCGACGATCCCTGGGCGGACGAGAGCTTCATGACCGTGGTCGGCTTCGACAGCACCGACCAGATCGTGCAGCACTGGAAGAACGTCATGAACGGCAAGCTGGACTACAAGGTCATGGGCGGGCACGTGACCTGCGAGAGCTTCTGGGACCCGCACCTGGTGCGCAAGCCCGGCGGGCACGTCTCCTTCCTGCAGATGCATGCCCCGTATGGCATCGAGGGCGGATGGGAGAAGAAGAACGCGGAAGTCGAAGCGGCCGTGATGGAGAAATGGGCCAGGGCTGCTCCCAACATGAAGAAGGAAAACATCATGATGAGCCTGGGAGAGACGCCGGAGGACATCGAGATCCGCTTCCCGAACATGCGGCGGGGCGGGATCAAGCATGGCGACTACACCCCGATGCAGATCGGGTACAACCGGCCCAATATCGAGTGCTCCACGTCCAAGACCCCCATCGAGGGCCTGTACCTCTGCGGCGCCTCCGCCTATCCCGGTGGCATGGTCACCGGAGGGTCGAGCTACATCGCCGCCAACAGGGTGGCCGAGGACATGGGCCTCAAGAAGTGGTGGAAGCCGACCAGGCTGATCGAGAAGTACCTCAAGACCTACGGGTAGAAGTGACCGGGGGGGGACTCTCTACTTCGAGCGCGTGCTGGCCCGTTACGGGCCAGCACGCGTCCTGTCTGGGAAGCCGCAGCCGGCCGGCGGAGCGAGGGTGGGGCCGGGGGACCATGGGGCGCGGCCTGTTGCCGCCGCTGCTGGCTGACCTGGCATCTCGGGTCTGGCCTGCCGCCTAGCCGCCGTACTTGATCCGGGCGGGGAACTCCTCCTGCAGGATGCGGACTGCCTCGTCCACCATCTCCCTGACCACCTGCCCGGCGCTCTTCATCCCGGTGACCGCCCCGCATATCTGGCCGCAGGGAATGAAGTAGTTGTCCACCATCTTGGCCTGGCCGAGGTACTCCTGCAGGCTGGTGGACATGATGATGGGGAGAGGGAACGGCAGCATGGGGCCCTCCTTCTCCCACTTGTCGATGAGCTTCGTGTTGAGAAGCCGGCAGGTCTTGCCGGTGAAGACCCTGGTCACCCGCGTGTCCCTCTCGGAAGCGGCGATGATCTTCTCCTTGGCCACCTGCTCGATGCCGGCCTCGGGGGTGCACAGGAAGGCGGTGCCGCACCAGACGCCGGCGGCGCCCAGGGCCAGGGAGGCCACCAGTGCGCGCCCGTCGGCGATGCCGCCGGCCGCCGCTACCGGGGTGGGCGCCACGGCCTGCGCCGCCAGGCGCACCAGGGGGAATGTCCCCACATGCCCGGTATGGCCGCCCCCTTCATGCCCCTGGGCCACGATGATGTCCACACCGGCCTGGGCCTCTTTGCGGGCCTGGTTGACGGTCCCGACGAGGCCTATCACCTTCATCCCGCGGGAGTGGGCGTCCGGGACCATGAAGGCCGGGCTGCCCAGCGCGGCGGCGAAGACCGGGACCTTGTGATCGTAGACCACCTCGATCTGCTTCGGCGTCATGCCGGCGGCCCACCCGGTGCCGCCCTCCTTGCCGATCCTGGCCCCGGGGGGCACCGGTATCCCCAGCTCCCCGGCGATCCTGGCGGCGTAGGCCACGGCCTCATCGGGGATGTAATTGCGCAGCTCGTCAATGGTGTTGCCGTCCACCATGTTGGTGGGGGCGATGGTATCCACGCCGAAGGGCTTGCCGGTGAGCTTCTTCAGCTTCGTGATCTCGGCATCCAGCTCGTCGGGGGTGAGGTTGATGGCGCCGATGATGCCGAGGCCGCCGGCCTCGGATACGGCTGCGGCCAGCTCGGCGTTGGCCGCCCCTCCCATGCCTGCGAGCAGGATGGGATACTCGATGTCCAGCAGGTCGCAGAGACTGGTGCGCAGGGTCTTGCGAGACATTTGCCGTCCTCCTGTGGGTCCGGATATCTGCATCCGCGTGGATTCTAGCATCGACATGGCAGAGTGTCAATTCAACGGAGCATAAGGGAGTCCATACTGGCCGGCAATCGGGGTATGTCAGGCTACATATCGCTATCACCGAGGCGCGCGCCGGAGCGGAGTGAGAAGGCCTGTTTGACTGCGCAGAGGCGATGCCTTACACTCTCTCCACCGCCTGGCAGCGGCCAGGGGCGACGAGGGGGCCATGGTGCAAGGCGCCGGTGTGGACCTGGACGATCTCGATCTGAGGATACTGAAGGAGATGGAGGCCGACGGGCGGCAGTCCATCTCGGCGCTGGCCAAGAGCCTGGGCGTCAGCCGGGCGTATGCCGGCAAGAGGCTCCAGGGCCTGCTGGACAGGCGGGTGACCCGCATAGTGACCTTCACCGACGCCCGGGTGCTGGGATTGCGGACCATGGTCATAGTGGGCCTGCAGGTGTCGCTGGCGGACCTGCACGCGGCGGCGGACCGGCTGCGGGCGCTGCCCGGCGTGCACCTGGTGATGATCACCGCCGGCCAGCACAACATCGTTATCGAGGCCATGTTCGCCGACCCCGGCGAGCTGTTGGGGCTGCTCACCAGAGACCTGGGCGACATCCCGGGCATCAGGTCAGCCGAGACCACCACGGTGCTGGAGTGGCGCAAGATGTCCTTCTCGTACCTGGCTTCGTCGGGGCTGATGGGGGTGGCGCCCCCGGCGCGCCCGGCGGCCGGCCAGGGGCCCGCGGCGGCGCGGCCGGGTGAACTGGATGTTGACGACCTTGACCTGCAGTTGCTCTATGAGTTGGAAGCCGACGGGCGGCAGCCGGTGTCGGTCCTGGCCAGGAAGCTGGGCGCCAGCCGCGCCTACACCAGCTCCCGGCTGCAGCGCCTGCTGGACCTGGGGATCGCCCGGGTGGTGGCCCACACCAGCCCGCTGGCCCTGGGGTACCATATCTTCGCCATGGTGGGCATCAAGTCGCAGCCGGGTGAGACCAGCGCCATAGCCGGCAAGCTGTGCCACCTCCCCAACGTCAACGGGGTGGTGCTGGCGGCGGGACGGCACGACCTGATCATCTGGACCATGTTCCCCTCGCCCATACACCTGGCCGCCTTCCTGGAGAAGGACCTGGGAGGCATAGCCGGAATCGTGGGGGCGGAGTGCACCATTCTCCTGGAGCTGCGCAAGATGTCCTTCCCCTACCTGGTGCACTCGCACCTGGGGGCCCGCTGGGAAGGGTCAGCCCTGAGGAGCAGGTAGCCTCTGCCGGCAGCGGGGCCGGTCTCAAGCCCGGCGGCCTGGCAACACCCTCGCCGGACGCGACGCGGCCCGTGCCAGCGGCTCGGGGGAGGGCGGGGGCCCGGTTTGAAAACCGCCGCGGGAAGGTGACACAATAATAGCGTGCGGCTGCCCCGTCAGCCTGCGCCATGAGACTATGGATGCTGTCTCCCCGACCGCCTGCAATGGCCGCGATACCATGCTCGGCCCCTACCGGGTGCTCGACCTTGCCGACGAGAAGGGCCTGCTCTGCGGCAGGGCGCTGGGAGACCTCGGGGCTGACGTCATCAAGATCGAGCCGCCGGGGGGCCATGAATGTCGCGACCTGGGCCCCTTCTACCGGGACCTGCCCAGCGGCGAGGAGGGCCTCTACTGGTTCGCCGCCAACGCGGGCAAGAGGAGCATCACCCTGGACCTGGAGTCGGGCGAGGGAAGGGACCTCTTTCGGCAGCTCATAGCCAGGGCCGATATCGTCATCGAGTCCTTCGCGCCCGGCTACCTGGAGGGCCTGGGGCTGGGATACGGGGCCCTGTCCGAGATCGATCCCGGCATCATCCTGACCTCCATCACGCCCTTCGGCCAGAGCGGGCCCTATCGCGACTACCGCACCTGCGACCTGGTGAGCATGGCGCTCTCCGGGTACCTGTACCTTACGGGCGATCCGGACAGGCCGCCGGTACGGATCGGGTGGCCCCAGGCCTACCTCCATGCCGGCATGGCGGGGGCCGCGGGGACCATGGTGGCCCACTATCACCGCCAGGTGACGGGAGAAGGGCAGTGGGTGGATGTCTCCATCCAGGAGGCCTGCTCCTGGATACCTACCGATTCCGCCATCTACTGGGAGATGAACCGGGTCCTTGAGGAGAGGCACGGCGGCGTTCGGGTGCGGCCGACCACCGGCGCGCGCATGAAGCGGGTCTGGGAGTGCCGGGACGGCTACGTCAGCTTCGACATGTACGGCGCCCGGCTGGCGCGCAACTTCATGACGCCGCTGGTGGCCTGGATGTCCGAGGAGGGGGCGGCGCCGGACTTCCTGAAGGAGATCGACTGGGGCACCTTCGACTACTTCGCCGCGCCACCGGAGCTGGTGGAGCGGGTGGCCGTGCCCGTGGCGCGGTTCTTCAGGGAGCGCACCCGGGACGAGTTGCTGTGGGGAGGGGTGGCCCGGCGCTGCTGCATCTACCCGGTGGCCACTCCCGGGGATGTGGCCCGCAGCCGGCAGCTTGAGGAGAGGGGCTTCTGGGTGGACATGGAGCACCCGGCGCTGGGCCGCGCCGTGAGGTACCCGGGGTCCTGCATCCGGGCGTCGGAGACGGCTGCAGGGGCCTCGAGGCGGGCGCCGCGGGTGGGCGAGCACAACGTAGAGGTGTACGGGGAGTTGGGGCTCACCCGCAAAGACCTGCTGACGCTGCGGCGCAGGGGGACCATCTAGCCGTGGAGGTCCCGGACGGGCAGAAGGGGCGGCAGGCCCTCGCCGGCCTGAAGGTGCTGGACTTCTCCTGGTTCATCTCGGGCCCGCTGGTGGCCAGGTTCCTGGGCGACTGCGGAGCGGAAGTGGTCCACGTCGAGTCCGGCACCCGGCCGGACAACATGCGCGCCACCCTGCCCATGAAGGACAACGTCCCCGGCATCAACCGCTCGGCGGCCTTCGCCAGGTACAACGGCAGCAAGTACGGCATCACCCTCAACCTGGCCCATCCCAAGGGCGTGGAGATCGCCCGGAGGCTGGCGGCCTGGGCGGACGTGGTGGTGGAGAACTTCAGCTCGGGGACCATGGAGAGGATGGGCCTGGGCTACCGGCATCTCAAGGAGGCCAGCCCGGGTCTCATCATGGTGAGCCTGCCCATGTTCGGCCACAGCGGGCCGCTGGCCCGGCACCCGGGCCTGGGGTCGCAGCTGGCGGACCTGATCGGCTTCGGGGACCTGACCGGCTGGCCGGACCGGCCGCCGGTGTCGCCGCCGGGGGCCTACACCGACTTCATCTCTCCCTATTATGCGGTCACGGCCCTCATGGCCGCGCTCGACTACCGGCGGCGCACCGGGAAGGGCCAGTACATCGAGGTCTCCCAGTATGAAGCGGGCGTCCAGTTCGTGGGTCCGCTGGTGATGGACTGGTTCGTGCACCGGCGGGAGCCGGCCCGGGCGGGCAACCGCTGCCCCGGGGTGGCGCCGCATGGCGTCTACCGCTGCCGGGGGGACGACAGGTGGTGCGCCATCGCCGCCTTCACCGAGGAGGAGTGGCGCGCCCTGTGCACCGCCATGGGCCAGCCCGGGCTGGCCGGAGATCCCCGCTTCGTGACCGTCATCGCCCGGCTGCGCCACCAGGAGGAGCTGGATGAGCTGATAGAGGGGTGGACGCTTGCGCGGCCGGCCGAGGAGGCCATGGCGCTGCTGCAGGGGCACGGCGTGGCCGCCGGGGTGGTGTGCAACGGGCGGGACCAGAATGAGGACCCGCATCTGCAGGCCAGGGGGTTCTACCGGGAGCTGGAGCACTCGGAGATCGGCCGCCACCGCTACCCCATGCCCCCCTTTCGGCTGTCCGGGACCCCGGCGGGGCCGGCGAAGCCCGCACCCTGCCTGGGGCAGCACAACGAGCACGTCTTCCGGAAGGTCCTGGGCCTGGGGGACGAGGAGTTCGTCAGCCTGCTCAACGAAGGGGTATTCGATTGATCGGGGCGTGGGGCCGCCCGGCCTGCGCTGCCCGGAGAGCGGGCCCGCTGGGATATGGCAGTCAGAGAAAGGAGGAGTCTATGAAGCGTACTTCGGCCTGTTGGCCCGGCATCCTGCTGGCGGTGGTGATGGTGGTGCTGCTGCCGCTTGTGGCCTGCTCCATGGGGAGTGGCGCGCGCAGCAGCTTCTGTGACGCCGGGGAGTCCGACCTGGACTTCAGCGGCGCGGCCGGCGATTTCTTCACGTACTCACTGTTCCGCCTGGACACGGGGGCGGCCCCCCGCACCCTGAGGACCCCCGGCGCCGCCGAGATGATAGACTACATCCCCTCGGCCACGGTGGGGCAGGTGATGGGGTTCGCGGTGGCGGCGGACGGCTTCAATGCGGTGATCATCGCCGGGGGCGAGGGCGTGACGGTCAGGCCCGGGGCTTCGGTGGTGGAAGCCAACACCACGCGGCTGCTGTTCTGCGTTATCGACAGCACCGAGGACCATCAGCTGACCGTCTATTAGCGCGCCGGCTGCTTCAGGTCCTCCCGGGAGGGCGCTAGAGCCTGGGCAGCCCCAGTCCCCTCTGGGCGATGATATTGCGCTGGACCTCGGATGTCCCCGCACCCACCGTGGCGGCGGCGGCGTACAGGTACTGGCGGTAGAAGAACCCGGCCAGGGGGGCGTACCTGGAGCCTTCTCCCAGCAGCCCGAAGCCGCGGGTGATCTGCAGGCCGGCCTGGGCCGCCCGCTGCTGCAGCTCGGCCCCGAAGACCCGGGACATGGAGGCCTCGTGGTCCATGGGCCTGCCGGTGCTCTGCAGCCAGGCGATGCGCAGGGCCAGCAGGCGCGAGACTTCGCCCTCTATGGTCAGCTGCACCAGGCGGTTGCGCACCAGCGGGTCCTTGAAGAGCGGCACCCCGTTGCGCTTGTTCTCTCTGGCGAATTCCACCAGGCGGTCGATGTTGCGGCGGGCGGCGGCGATGCGGTGGATCCCGGACCTCTCATAGCCGAGGGTGGCGCCGGTGACCCTCCACCCGTCATTCTGCTTCCCCACCATGTTCTCCTTGGGCACGACCACGTTGTCGAAGAATATCTCGCAGTAGGTCCCCACTATGTTTGGCAGGAACCGGACGGTCACACCGGGGGTGTTCAGGTTCACCAGGAGGAAGGTGATGCCCCTGTGCTTGGGGGCGGTGGGGTCCGACCTCACCAGGGTAAGGGCCCACTTGGCGCGGTGGGCGCCGGTGCTCCAGACCTTCTGGCCGTCAACCACGAAGTGGTCGCCCTTGTCCACGGCCTTGGTGGACAGCGCCGCCAGGTCGGAGCCGGCCCCCGGCTCGCTGAAGGCCTGGCACCAGACTTCCTCACCCCGGGCGATCCGGGGCAGATGGTCCTTCTTCTGTTGCTCCGTGCCGTACTGGATCACCGTGGGGGCGCACATCAGCGCGCCCTGAAGGTCCACGCCCGGCAGCTCGGCGAAGTACATCTCGTGGCTGAATATGAACTGCTTGGTGACCGAGTCCCATCCACCGTGCTCTCTGGGCCAGGCCAGGGAATGCCAGTTCTTCTCTCCCACCTTGCGCAGCATGCTGAGGGCGAACTCCCATTCCTCCCCGTCCTTGGCCTCCTGAAGGAGGCCGGTGCCGCTCCATGAGGGGGGCAGTTCCTTCTTGATGAAATCCCGCACTTCCTGCTGGAAAGCCTGGTCCTCTTTGCTGAACGTAAACTCCATGTGACCCCCTGATGGTTTTCTCCGAGTATGAGTTTACGCTGGCCGAAGGCGGAGTGTCAAAAGCCCCCCTCGCCGGCAACTTGCCGCGTACCACCCTGAAACGTATAATAGCGAGCTAAGGGCCAGTCCCGAATTCCTGAGAAGAGATGGAGGGCGACTGAATGGACAAGGCTATCCTGCAGCGGGCCAAACAGGAGAAGAGGACGCTCCTCACCGAGGTCGAGTCGAAGCAGGTGGTGGAGCAGGCCGGCATCAGCGTTGTCAAGGCCAGGCTGGCGGCCTCTGCCGCCGAAGCGGCGGTCGTGGCAAAGGAGACCGGCTTCCCCGTGGTGCTCAAAGTCGCCTCGCCGGACATCATCCACAAGAGCGATATCGGCGGCGTCAGGGTAGGGCTGGCCAATGCCACTCAGGTGCGCCAGGCCTACAGGGAGATCATGGCGGCGGTCAAGGAGAAGGAGCCCAGGGCCAGGGTCCACGGGGTCTCGGTGCAGGCCATGGCCAGGCCGGGCGTCGAGGTGATAATCGGAATGACCAAGGATGCGCAGTTCGGGCCGGTGCTGATGTTCGGCCTGGGGGGCATCCTGGTGGAGATCCTGAAGGATGTGTCCTTCAGGATCGTTCCCCTGGAGAAGAAGGACGCCAGGGAGATGGTCCGGGACATCAAGGGCTTCCCGGTCCTCGAGGGGTATCGCGGCCAGCCCCCGTCCGATGTGGCCGCCCTGGAGAACATGATCATGAAGGTCTCCGCGTTCGTGGAGAAGACGCCCCAGATCAAGGAGCTCGATCTCAACCCGGTGTTCGCGTACAGCAAAGGGGCGGTGGCGGTGGATGCCAGGGTGGTGCTGGAGCCGGACGCCATCAAATGAGCCGGCGCGGCGCCCGGGAGAAGTGGTGGCTGCTGGCCCTGGGCCTGCTGGCGGCAGCCCTGGTGGCCGGCGTGGCGGCCTTCACCGTCAAGTATCTCTCGCGGCCGCGGCCTGTTGAGGTGGCCCTGGCCCGGGTTGAAGCCGGCTTTCCGGTTGAAGTCTACCTCGGCGGGGCGGTGGAGCAGGAGGGCATCTACAGCGTCGGCGCCGACACCGCGCTGGGCGATGTCCTGCGGCGGGCGGGGATCACCCTCTCCGATGATGGTCTCCTCAGGGTCAGGGTCACCGTGCTGGGCGCCGGCCAGGAGGCGCTCCCCGGGGCCGGGGAGCAGGGCCAGTCCGGCAGGACCAATATCAACACGGCCGGCATCGCGGAGCTGGACGGGCTCCCGGGTATCGGCCCGTCGAAGGCGCAGGCCATCGTCGATTACCGCAACCGGAACGGCCTGTTCCGCACCATAGATGACCTGCTGAATGTTCCCGGCATAGGGGCCCAGACGCTGGAGCGCATGAGGGGCCTGATCACCGTAATCGATTGAGCCGGCCGGCGGTCCCGGAGGCCTTGCATTGCGCCGCGACAATAGATCATAATAGATAGGAGCATGATGTGACATAGCGCAATAGATTACCCATAGGTAAGAGAATAGTGTAGGGGACATGAAACTCCTGCGGCTTTGCCTGGCCTGGGTGGCGGGCGTGTGCCTGGGCTCGCTGCCCTTTCTGCCGCTGCCGGCCCTGGCGGGGGGCGCCGGACTGGCGGTGGTGGTGGTGCGGGTGCGCTGCGGGAAGGGGTGGGCCCGCGTGGGGCTGGTCCTGGTGGTGCTGGTGGCCGGGGCGGCCTGGTGCCGGGTGAAGGTGCAGCCGTCCACACTGCCGGAGTTCGTGGGGGAGGTGGTGGTGATGGAGGGCACGGTGGTCCAGGGGACCGAGTGCCGCGGGAGCCGGGCATGGCTGGGCTTGGCCGTGGAGCGGGTCGAGGTGGGTGAGCGCTTCCGGGAGGTGTCCGGCCGCGTGCTGGTGTACACGGACCCGTATCCCTCTTACAGCCAGGGGGACGTGCTGCGCATCGCCGGCAGGATCAGGCCGCTCTCGGAGGTCAGCAACGCCGGGTACCGCGAGCACCTGGCGGGGCAGGGCTTCGTGGGGACGGTGGATGGCGGGACCCGAATGGAGCTCATCAGGAGGAGCTGGCTGTTCGCCTTCAGGGACCGCCTGGCGGCGTCCCTGGGGGAGGCGCTGCCCGAGCCCCAGGCATCGCTGGCGGAGGGGCTTCTCCTGGGCCTTCGAAGCCACCTGCCGGAGGAGCTCAAGGAGGACTTCCGCAGGACCGGGACCTCCCATCTGCTGGCCATCTCCGGCTTCAACCTGGCGGTCATAGGGGGCGTGGTGCTGGCGGCGGCCGCCCGCCTCCTGGGGAGGCGGCAGCCGGCGTACCTGGCGGTCACTCTGGTCATCGTGTGGTTGTACTCGGCGCTGACGGGGATGCAGCCCCCGGTGCTGCGGGCCGCCATCATGTTCAGCCTCCTGCTGGCGGGCCTGCTGGCAGGGCGCCCGGGTGGCGCGCCGGCCGCACTGGGCCTGGCGGCAGCGGTCATGACGGGCCTCGATCCGGGCCTCCTCTATGACGTTTCCTTCCAGCTCAGCTTCGCCTCGGTGGCCGGGCTGATGGTGCTCCAGCCGCCCCTGCAGCGGTGGGGGGAGAGGGTCATGCCGGAAGGCCGCCCGCTGCTGTCCCTGGTCAGACCTCTCTTCAACGCCCTGGCCGCGGGGCTGGCGGCCATCGTGGCCTCTCTGCCGCTGGTGGCCTGCCACTTCCAGTCCATGCCGCTGGTGGGGCTGCCGGCGACGGTGGCCGCCTCCGTGTTCGTGACCGCCGCCACCCTGTCTGCGGGGGCCGTGGCCCTGCTGGGCCTGGTCTGGCCGGGAGGCGCCTGGGTTGCCGGCTGGGTGGCATCCTGCTTCCTGATGTGCATCGTCTGGGTGGTGAAGCTGTCTGCCCGGCTGCCACTGGCCTGCGTGGAGACGGGCGCCGTCCCCTCCGGGGTGGTGTGGGCATACTACCTGGCGCTGCTGGGTGTGGCCGGCCGGCGCCGGCTGGCCGCAGCCGCCTCCGGGGCTCTGAGGATGGCCCGGGGGGTGGTGGACGGGGCGGCCCGGGCGGCCTGGCGGCTGCCCCGAAAGCCGACGGCCGGGGTGCTGGTGGTGAGCGCCGTCCTGGCCTGGGCGGGCTTCGCGTCGCTGCCCGGGGGCCATCTGCAGGTGAGCTTCCTGGATGTCGGGCAGGGGGATGCCATCCTGGTCATCACCCCGGCCGGCCAGCAGGTCCTCATCGACGGCGGGCCGGGACCGGACACCGCATGCCAGCTCCTGGGGGAGAAGCTCCCCTTCTGGGACAAGAGCCTGGACGTGGTGGTGCTGACCCACAGCCACGATGACCACCTGGTGGGCCTGCTCCCGGTCCTTGAGCGGTACCGCGTCGGCCTGGTGGTGGAGTCCGGGGTGGGGGAGGGGCCGCTCTACCGGGAATGGCGGACCCGGGTGGAGGACAGGGGCATTCCGTGGATGGCCGCCCGTGCCGGGCAGTGGATCGACCTGGGGGAGGGGATATGCCTGGAGGTGGTCCACCCCGGGGACCGCCTGATCGAGGGCACTGCGTCCGAGGCCAACAGCAACTCCCTGGTGCTGCGGCTGTGCTGGAGGCAGGTGAGCTTTCTGCTGGCGGCCGATGCTGACTGGGAGGCTGAGAGGGTGATGTTGTACGGGGGCGTGGTCCGCGACGTGCAGAGCGACGTGCTGAAGGTGGGTCACCACGGGAGCAACCTGTCGACCTCCCCGGCGTTCCTGGATGCGGTGGACCCCCGGGTGGCGGTTATCAGTGTCGGCGCCGGCAACCTCTTCGGCCACCCCGGCGAGGCCACCCTGGCGGCCCTGGACGGGGTGGAGGTCTACCGCACGGACGAGGACGGCACCATCACCTTCACCACGGATGGGGAGAGGCTGTGGGTGAGCACGGCCGGAGCCGCCGTTGTCCGAGGCGGCCCTACTCCCCGATGATCTTCACCGCCTTCAGTGGTCTTCCTGTGAGTAGCGGTCGTGTCGCTCGGAGGGCGGCACGTTGGTGTCGATGCCGGCGCCCAGGTGGGCGGCGGCGAACGCGAAGCCGGACTCGGAGAATGCGGTCACGCAGGCCCTGGCCACCTCCGGGTCGTAGAGGATGCCGCTGTTCCTGGTTATCTCCTCCAGGGCCTTGTCGGCGCCGATCGAGGGCCGGTACGGCCGATGGGAAGACATGGCCTCCATCACGTCGGCCACGGCCAGGATGCGGGCCTCCAGCAGGATGGCCTCGCCGCGCAGGCCGTAGGGGTACCCGGAGCCATTCCATCTCTCGTGGTGCTGGAGCACCGTCCGCGCCACCGGCCAGGGGAACTCGATCCTCTTCAGTATATTGTACCCCGTCTTGGCGTGAGTCTTGATCATCTCGTACTCCACCTCGTTGAGCTTGCCGGGCTTGCTGAGGATCTCGGTGGGCACGGCGATCTTGCCGATGTCGTGGAGCAGGCCCGCCACCCTTATCCCCTCGATCTTCTCGGGCGGGACCTCCATGACCCTGGCAAGGGCGCACGCCAGGTCGGTAACGCGCATCTGGTGGCCGGTGGTGTACGGGTCGCGGGTCTCGATGGTGGTGGTGATGGCTTCGATGGTGGACTCCATGGTCTTCTCCAGCCGCTTCAGGCTGCGCTGCAGCTCCTGCTCCACCTTCTTGCGCTCGGTGATGTCCCGGCTGATGCCGCGGTACCCGGCGGGGCGCCCGCTGCTGTCCCTGATGGGGACGGCGCTGGTCTCCAGGACCACGCCCCGCCCATCCTTGTGGGCGGCGGTGTACTCCAGCAGGGAGAAGGGGAGGTGCTCGGTGGCGAAGCGCCGCAGGATCTTGGTCACCCGCCGTCCCTCTCTCTGGGGCATGAAGTCGAAGGGGGTGCGGCCCAGGAGGTCCTGCGGCTCGTGGCCCAGGATGTCGCGCACCTTGGGGCTGACGTAGGTGTACCGGTTGCCGGCGTCGAACTCCCAGACCCAGTCGCTCGAGGTCTCCACCAGGCTGCGGAAGCGCTCCTCGCTGCGGCGCAGCGACTCCTCCGCCTTCTTCTGCTCGGTGATATCCTTGAGGACCCCCAGCAGTGCCGCGGGCTTGCCGTCCGGCCCCCGGATGTAGCTGAAGTTGGTCGCCGCCCAGAGGGTTGAGCCGTTGGCGCGGATGAACTGCAGGTCCAGGGGAGGGGTCTCCCACGGAATGCCCGGCTCGGCCGCCTCCCTGGCGAGGGCCTTGGAGAAGGCCTTCAGGGCGACCCTGACCGACTGGGGGGTGAGCATTGACTCCAGCGAGCCGGCCATGAACTGCTCGGCGGTGTATCCCAGCATCCGCTGGGCGGAGGGGCTGACGTAGGTGGGCTTCAGGCCCATGTCGACAACCCATATGACGTCAGAGATGTTCTCGGCCAGCAGCCGGTAACGCTCCTCGCTCTCCCGCACCGCCTGCTCCGCCTTCACGCGCTCGGTGATGTCCCGGAAGTTGGCCACGATGCCCTTGATCGTGGGGTCATGGAGCATGTTGCGCACCATGGCTTCCACCGTGTGCCAGGTCCCGTCCTTGTGCATGTAGCGGGCCTTCACGCCTTCGATGGTCATTCCCGGCTCCTGCAGCACCTTCGCCAGCAGGCTGCTGGCCCTGGCCAGGTCATCGGGGTGCAGCCGCCATTCATTCATGGGGAGCCCATCCCAGTTGTTCTCCCCGTAGCCGGTGGTGCGCCCTATGGACGGGGAGTAGTACTGGACCTTGCCGTCCTCGTCCAGGACCATGATGGCGTCGCTGGCCTTCTCGATGAGCGCCCGGAAGCGCTCTTCACTGTTCCGCAGCGCCTGCTCCGCCTGGACCCGCTCGGTGATATCCCGGTAGTTGATGACCATGCCGCCCACCTTGGGGTCGTGGAGCAGGTTGCGCATGGTGGCTTCCAGGGTGTGCCAGGTGCCGTCGGCGTGCTTGAACCGGGCGGTCACCCCTGAGACGGTGGCGTTGGGCTCCCTCATGACCCGTCCGTAGACGGCGGCCGTGGCGGGGATGTCGTCCGGGTGGAGGTCCCAGTCCGGGAGGGAGCTGCCGTGGTACTCATCCTGCATGAAGCCGCTGACCTGCTTCGTCGATGGACTCTGGTAGGATATCCTGGCATCGGCATCCAGAATGATGATGGCGTCGGTCGACTCGTCGATGAGGGTGCGGAAGCGTTCCTCGCTGGTCTTGAGCGCCGCCTCTGCCTCCTTCCTCTGCGTTATGTCCAGGAAGGAGAAGAGCAGGGCCGGCTGCCCCTGGTAGTCAGTGCCCGCCGCCACCCCGCTGATCCAGATGCGGCGCCCGTCTTTGGTGAGCACCGGCATCTCGATGGGCTCCTGGCTGGCCGCTTCCACGGCTGCCGCGAAGGCCCTGTCGGCCAGCCTGTCCCTGTCTTCCGGGGAGAGGAACTGCACGGGGTTGATGCCCACCAGGTCGTCGGGTGAAGCGAAGCCGAACATCCTGGCGGTCGCCGTGTTGGCCAGGACCACCAGGCCCGTCTCCACGCTCACCACCTGGATGGCTGTCTGCGTCCCTTCGAACAGGCCCCGGTACCTGGCTTCGCGGTCCTTCAGGGCCTCCTCGATCATCTTGCGCTCGGTGATAATGCTCATCAGCAGGAGGGTGGCCAGACGGCCGTCCCAGATGAGCAGGGTCACGTTGGCCTCGGCCCAGCCGGTATTGCCGGACTTGTCCACGAACCGGAACTGGTAGGTGCCCGGGGATTCCGCGCCCCTCTGCTTCATGACATAGTGGTCAGCCACCTCCTGGCGGTCATCCGGGTGGACCAGGTCCAGGAAGGGCCTGAGGGACAGCTCGGTGAGGGTGTAGCCCGTCACGGAGGCGGCCTTGGGATTGGCGAACTTGATGACGCCGTCCTGGAGCACCGCGATGGCCTCGCTGGCCGTCTCCACCACCTTGCGGTACCTCTCTTCCGAGGCCAGCATCTTCTCTTCCGCCGTCTTGCGCTCGGTGATGTCGGCGATATTGCCCACCACCCGGATGGTTTTCTCCCCTTCCCGTACCGCCCTGGCCATGACGCGCACCCAGCGGCGCTCCCCCTTGAAGGTGGTGAACGGGACTGCCAGGTCGAAGGGGGTCCCCTGCTGAACGCACTGCCGGAAGGCCTCCCTGACCAGTTGCCGGTCCATGGGAGGGAAGCACTTGAGGCTCTCGGCTATGTGGTCGATGCCGGGGAGGCCGGGCAGCTCGTGGATGCGGTAGGTCTGCTCCGTCCAGTGGGTCTGCTGGCTCTGCACGTCGTAGTCCCAACCTCCCACCAGGGCGATCTCCTGGGTGGTGCGGAGCAGGGCCTCGCTCTGGCGGAGCGACTCCTCGGCCTGCTGGCGCTCGGTGATATCGCGGAAGTTGATCACCATTCCCCTGACGTCGGGGTCTTCCAGGAGGTTGCAGCCGGCGGCCTCCATGGTCCGCCAGGACCCGTCCTTGTGCTGGTAGCGGATGATGACATCCCGGACCACGGAGCCCGGGTGGCGGCGCAGTTCCTCCAGGTGGGAGAACAGGTAACCCTGGTCGTCGGGGTGGATGCGGAACTTGTCGGGGGTGAGCCCGGTCCATTCCTCGGGGGAGAACCCGGTTATCCTGGCCAGCGCGGGGCTCTCGAAGACGACCCGGTAGTCCCGGTCGAATATGGCCACGCCGTCCCAGGCGTTCGACAGGATTGCCCGCAGGCGCGTCTTCTCCTGCACGACCGCCTGCCCCGCCAGCACCCTGTCGGTGACATCGGTCACCAGGGCCATCACCGCCGGCCGGCCTTGCCAGGTGTAGGGGATGGCCTGGATGTCGGCCCACCTGGTCTCTCCCTGGGAAGTAACCCCCTTCGTGGTGGTCACGCCGGAGAAGGGGTGCCCTGCGACTGTCTTGTGGTATCGCCCGGCAATCTCCTGCTTGTGGTCGGGGTGGACCATATCGAGGAGGGGCAGGCCCACCATCTGGTGCTGGAGAAGCCCGACCCCGTTGGCCGCGGCGGGGTTGACGTAGGCGATCTTCTCATCCTGGAAGATGAAGATGGCCTCACGGGCGGCCTCGATCACCTGCATCTTGCTCTCTTCTGCCATCCTGAGTGCGGCGTCCTTGGCCTTGTCCGCGGTGATGTCCCTCATGGTGGCGATGATCGCCGCCCGGCCTTCGTGTTGCATCTGCGTGGCCGTGGCCGAGATCCAGACGCGCTTCTTGTCCCGGGTTATGACCTGGAGCTCGGCGGTCTGCTTGTGCCTGCCCTCGATGTTGCCGGCGATCATGTGGATGATCCTGTCGTGGTCCTCCCCGGGTATGTACTCCATGGGGTTCTCGCCGATCATCTCCTGCGGAGAGGCGAACCCGAACATGGCGGCGCCGGCCTTGTTGACCAGGGCCACCGTGAAGGTGGCGACGTCCAGGACCAGGGCGCCGTCCAGCATGCCGTCGAAGAGGCTCCCGTAGCGGTGCTCCGCTTCCCTGAGGGCGGCCTCCCTCTCCTTCTCGGCGGTGATGTCCCTCATGGTGGACACGATGGCCTGGCGGCCTTCGTACTCGATCTCGGTGGCGCTGGCGGAGATCCAGATGCGCCTCCCGTCCCTGGTCATCATCCGCCACTCGGAGGGGCTCTTGTCGGTCCCTTCCAGGTTGGCGGCTATGCGCTGTATGACCAGGTTGCGGTCCTCCTCCGGTATGTAGTCGACGGGGTTCTGGCCCACTGCCTCCTGGGGAGAGGCGAACCCGAACATGGCGGCGGCCACCCGGCTGGCCCAGGCTATCTTGAAGGTGGCGATGTCGAGCACCACCGCCCCGTCGAGCATGCGGTCGAAGAGCTGCTCGTACCGGCGGTCCGTGTCTCTGAGGGTGGCCGCTCTCTCCTTCTCGGCGGTGATGTCCCTGATGGTGGCCAGGATGGCCTTGCGTCCCCGGTGCTTGATGGCGGTGCCGCGGGCGGAGGCCCAGGTCTCCTTGCTGTCCGCGGTGATGAGCCTGAACTCAATGGAGGAGCCCCCGTCGGTCTCCCGGCCCTGGGCCAGGAGGCGGGCGGCCGTCTCCCGGTCCTCTTCCGGGACGTGGTCGAGGGGGTTGAGCCCCTCCAGGGCATCGGGGGAGGCCACTCCGAAGAGGCGGGCGGCGCCCGTATTGCCCAGGACCACCCGGCCGGTGGCGGCATCCAGCACTACCGCCCCGTCGAGCATCCCCTCGAACAGGCCCCTGTACGAATCCGGATCTGCCCTGCGACCCATCTCCCCCCTCTGGCCCGGCAGTGCCCCTGTGGCGGCGGCCGGACGTCTGTGCCAGTGGCCCGGCAGCGCTCCCGGATTGCCGGTCCACACCAGTACCCCGCCGTGGCTGCTGCCCGGCGACCAGGGTGCGGCCCCAAGACATGGCAATGTAGTGTCTTCGGCAAATAAATTATACGGGTCATGTCAATTCGGAAAGGGTCGCCGGGGTCCCTGTCACCGGCCCTGGAGCGCCGGCCCCTCGCCGGCATGTCCTGCCGGCTGCATGA
>CAZBJX010000002.1:76107-146071 GCA_964492335.1 uncultured Dehalococcoidia bacterium
TGTCACCGGCCCTGGAGCGCCGGCCCCTCGCCGGCATGTCCTGCCGGCTGCATGATGGACCGCCCGGCCTTGCTGCCACGCCTGGCCGCCCCCGTGACGGGCTGCGCCGGCCCCGCGCCGGCATGTCCTGCCGGCTGCATGACGGACCGCCCGGCCTTGCTGCCACGCCTGGCCGTCCCCGGGACGGGCTGCGCCGGCCCCGCGCCGGCCTTTGCGGTTGTGGTATATTGGGGGTCAGAGGTTAGCGGAATGGAGTGTCCGGCATGCAGGGGCGTCGTGGCCGTGGTGGAGTACGAGCGCATTGAGCTCGACTACTGCACCAACTGCAACGGGGTGTGGTTTGATGCAGGGGAGCTGGAGCTGCTCGCGGAGCGCCTGTCCCTGGCCGGGGACGCGGTCCTCCTGCCCGATATCATGGGCCTCCCCGAGGCGAAGGTGCGGGAGAAGGCCAGGCGGTGCCCCATATGCCGCCGGAAGATGAGGAAGGTCCGCGCGGGCAGCGACCCCGTGGTGCTGCTGGACGTCTGCTCCCGGCAGCACGGGATCTGGTTCGACAGGGGAGAGGTGGGCCAGCTCCTGGGACAGCTCCAGGGCAAGGGGGCCATGGCGGGCAAGCAAGGCCGGGTGATTGCCTTCCTGGGGGAAGTCTTCCGGGCGAAGTAGCGGGCATGGAAAAGGTAAGGAGGTGTCTATGGGCGTCACGGGCATAGTGCTCATTGTCCTCGCAGTCCTGGTGGTGGTCCTGGTGATATGGCTGTTCATGACCTACAACGGGCTGGTCCGGCTGCGCAACCAGACCCGGAACGCCTGGGCCCAGATCGACGTCCAGCTGAAGAGGCGCCATGACCTCATCCCCAATCTGGTGGAGACGGTCAAGGGCTACGCCGCGCACGAAAGAGAGACCCTGCAGGCGGTGACCGAGGCGCGCAACATCGCCGTGGGCGCCGTGGGCAAGGGCGTCGGAGAGCAGTCCAGGGCGGAAGGGCATCTCAAGGGCGCTCTTGACCGGCTTCTGGCGGTGGTGGAGAGGTACCCCGACCTCAAGGCCAGCCAGAACTTCCTGGCCCTGCAGGAGGAACTGACCTCGACCGAGAACAAGATCAGCTTCTCCCGGCAGTACTATAACGACTCCGTTCTCAACTACAACAACAAGACCCAGATGGCCCCCTCCAACATCGTGGCCGGCCTGTTCGGCTTCAAGGCCGGCGAGTTCTTCGAGGTCAAGAGCGAGGCGGAGAGAGAAGTCCCGAAGGTCAGCTTCAAGTAGTCGAGTGCAGCCCGGCATGTGGGAACAGATACGGTCCAACCAGATCAGGTCCATGGTCCTGGTGGCAGCCCTGGCCCTGGTGCTGCTGCTGCTGGGGTACATGCTGGGCTGGGCCTTCCTGGACAACGGCATAGCCGGGCTCATCGTGGCCCTGGTCATCTGGTTCTTCATGAACCTGTTCGCCTACTTCCAGGGGGGCAACCTGGTCCTGGCCATCTCCGGGGCCAGGAAGATCGGCCCGGAAGACCACCCCCGCCTGTGGAACGTAGTGGAGGAGATGAAGATCGCCTCCGGGCTGGAGAAGATGCCCGACGTGTACATCATCGACGACCCGGCCCTCAATGCCTTCGCCACCGGCCGGGACCCGGGCCATGCCGCGGTGACCGTCACGTCGGGGCTGCTGCAGGCCATGAACCGGGACGAGCTGCAGGGCGTGGTGGCCCACGAGATGTCCCACATCAAGAACCGTGACGTGCTCCTGATGACGCTCTGCAGCGTGACCCTGGGCGCCGTCGTCATCCTGGCCTGGTACGGAACGCGGATCATGATCTTCGGGGGCGGCGGCCGCCGCCGTGACGGCGGGGGCGGCGCCGCGCTCCTTGTCATACTGGCGGCCCTCGTCCTGGCCATCCTGGCGCCCATCCTGGCCCAGGTGATCTACTTCGCCATCTCCCGGAAGAGGGAGTACCTGGCGGACGCCTCCGGGGCGCTGTACACCAGGTACCCGGAGGGCCTGGCGTCGGCGCTGGAGAAGATCGGCGGGTCCACTGTCGAGCTGCGGTCGGCCAACGCCGCCTTCGCCCCCATGTACACCGCCAATCCCTTCCGCAAAAAGGGACGGGCCGCCGAGGACCTGACGAGCACCCATCCCCCCATCAGCGAGAGGATCAGGATCCTGCGCAGCATGGGCGGCAGCGCTTCCATGGCGGCCTATGATGCGGCCTTCGGCCAGGTGACCGGAGGCGGCCGGGGCGTCGTCCCCCGCTCGGCGCTGGCGGGGGAGCCGCAGGTCGCGGCCCGGGCGGCCTCCGCGGCGGAGGCGGGCCCCGGGAGGATCGACCGGGCCAGGGACACCTCCGACCTCATGTGGAAGATGAGCCGCTACGGGCAGGTCGACTGCCAGTGCGGCACGAAGATCAGGGTGCCGCCCAACTACCGGGCCGGCACCATCAGGTGCCCGCACTGCGGCACCGTGAACCCGGTCCCTCCCGGGCGCTAGTGCCCGGGCCTGTGAGGAGAGCCGCCCTGCCGCGGCGCAGGCCGTGACAAACGCCCCGGGACTGGTCATAATCAAATCATGGAGCGGACAGAGGAGTTCCTCCGGCCGACCCGGCTCTGCGACTTCGACACCTGCGGCGCCATCCGCGAGCGGGCGGCGCGACTGGCCCGGGGCTGCAGCGACAACCAGCAGAGGTTCCAGGCGGTGTTCGAGTTCGTGCGGGAGCTGCCCTACGGGCTGGAGGACTGGGACGTGAAGGCTTCGGCCAGCCTGGCCAGGGGCTGGGGCATGTGCAGCGGCAAGACCAACCTGCTGGTGGCTATGTCCCGGGCGCTGTCGGTCCCCGCCCGGTACCGCATCTTCAAGATCAAGGCTGAGCGCCGGCTGCTCAAACAGATCATGGGGCGGGACCAGAGCATGGCGGCCCGGTTCGGCGGCCTGCCACCGGCGCAGGACCACGTGCAGTGCGAGGTCTACCTGGACGGCTGGAGGGTCTATGATCCCTCGCGGGACACCGCCTTCGAGAACGGCCTGAGGAAGCTGGGCATCCCCCTGGAAAGGGTGCCGGTCCCCGACGCCCGGGGCGCGGTGCACTATGACATCCTGGCCTCCTTCGATGACTGGGCCATGGAGCGGCAGGCGGGCCGCATGGTGCGGGAGGACCGGGACCTGGTGTTTGCCCGGGCCAACGTCGAGCTGGACAGGGTGAGGCGCCTGGGCCGGCACCCGTAGGACAGGCTGTAGGACAGGCTATGGACCTCTTCGAGCACCGGCGTCAGGCCCTGCTGCGGCAGGAAGCGCCGCTGGCGGCCCGGATGCGGCCGCGGACGCTGGATGAGTTCGTCGGCCAGGAGCACCTGGTGGGCGACGGCCGGGTGCTGCGGAAGAGCATCGAGGCCGACCAGCTTTCCTCCATGGTCCTGTGGGGGCCGCCGGGCAGCGGCAAGACCACCCTGGCCAACGTCATCGCGGCCGCCACCAGCTCGCACTTCAGCCCGGTTTCGGCCGTCAGCTCGGGCGTGGCCGACCTGCGGCGCGTGGTCGAAGAGGCGAAGAAGAGGCGCGGGATGCAGGGGCAGAGGACCGTGCTGTTCATCGACGAGATCCACCGTTTCAACAAGGCCCAGCAGGATGCCATACTGCCATACGTGGAGGACGGCACCATCACCCTGATCGGCGCCACCACCGAGAACCCGTCCTTCGAAGTCATCGCCCCGCTGCTCTCCCGGTGCCGGGTGTTCACCCTCAACGCCTTGACGGCCCGGCAGGTGGGCGTGCTGGTGCGCCGGGCGCTGGAGGACCCCGGGCGGGGCCTGGCCGGGCTGAAGGTGGAGCTGGATGAGGGCGCCTCCGATCACCTGCTGGACCTGGCCAACGGCGACGCCCGGATCGCGCTGAACGCCCTGGAGCTGGCGGCCCTGACCACCAGGCCCGATGCGGACGGCAGGAGGCGGATCACCCTGGCCATCATGGAGGACGCGCTGCAGCGCCGGGCCCTGCGGTACGACCGGGCCGGCGAGGAGCACTTCAACCAGATATCGGCCCTGCACAAGTCGCTGCGCGGCTCTGACCCCGACGCGGCCCTGTACTGGCTGGGCCGGATGGTGGAGGCCGGGGAAGACCCCCTGTATATCGCCCGCCGGCTGGTCCGCTTCGCCTCCGAGGACGTGGGGCTGGCCGACCCGCGGGCCCTCCTGGTGGCGGTGGCGGCGCAGCAGGCGGTGCATTTCGTGGGCCTGCCGGAGGGGAACCTGGCCCTGGCTGAGGCGGCGGTCTATCTGGCCGCCGCGCCCAAGAGCAACTCG
This sequence comes from uncultured Dehalococcoidia bacterium, assembly GCA_964492335.1. Taxonomy (GTDB): domain Bacteria; phylum Chloroflexota; class Dehalococcoidia; order UBA2247; family RBG-13-53-26; genus JAFGCL01. Next base: position 80,399 of record CAZBJX010000002.1, read on the forward strand.
CTCTACCGGGCCTGGTCGGAGGTGCAGGAGGACATCAGGCGCACCGGCTGCCAGCCGGTGCCGCTGCACCTGCGCAACCCGGAGACGTCGCTCATGAGTGACATCGGGTACGGCCGGGGGTACCGGTACGCCCACGACTACGAGGGGCACTTCGTGGAGCAGCAGCACCTGCCGGACGCGCTGGCGGACCGGACCTACTACCACCCGGGTGACCTCGGCTATGAGGAGGACATCAAGGCCCGGCTCAGGGAGTGGTGGAAGGGCCGGAAATAGCGGTGGACATACTGCATTAGAAGGGAGGGCGCAGCCGGGACATGGCAGAGAGCGGCAAGACGGTGCAGAGCCAGGTGAGGTTCCCGGCCTCCGGCGTGGTGCTGGAGGGCGTGCTGGAGATGCCGGGCTCCGGCGGCCCGGTCCCGGCGGTGGCGGTCTGCCACCCGCACCCGCTGTACGGCGGGGACATGCACAACAACGTGGTGGAGGCCATATGCCAGGCCCTGGCGCGGGAGTCCATCGCCACCCTGCGGTTCAACTTCCGGGGAGTGGGCCGCAGCGAGGGCAGCCACCAGGATGGCATCGGGGAGCAGGATGACGTCAGGGGCGCCCTGGACTTCCTGCAATCGAGGGAGGGCGTCGACCGGGACCGCCTGGGGCTGGCCGGGTACTCCTTCGGGACCATGGTGGCGGCGCCGGTGGCGCTGGAGGAGGAGAGGGTCCGGGCCATGGCCCTGGTCTCGCCTTTCCTGGACGACGCGGTCTGGGAGCGGATGAAGGCCGCCAGGGCCCCCCGGCTGTTCGTCTGCGGCAGCGAGGACAGCTTCATCTCCCACCACAAGGTGAGGCGCCTGGCCGGCGAGGCCGCCATCCCCGCCGGATGCGAGGTCATCTTCGGGGCCGACCACTTCTGGTGGGGCTTCGAGGGCAGGATGGCCCCCCTGGTGTCGGCCTTCTTCCACGAAGCGCTCTTCGCCTGAGGCCCCGCAGGGCGGGCAGCCAATGACAGAGGGGGCCAGGCTGGGCCCCGCGGCCAGGGCCGTGGGCCGGCGGCAATACGGAGAGAGGAGACTGATGGCGCAGAGACTGCAGAAGCTGTTCACCCCGATCAGGGTGGGGGGGCTGGAGCTCAAGAACCGCATCATCATGCCCCCCATGATCGAGCGATTGGCCACCGACGGCGTTCCCAATGACGCCGTGAAGGACTTCTACGCGGCCCGGGCCAGGGGCGGCGTGGCGCTGATAGTGCTGACCCCGGGCATCGTTGACATGAGCATGGCTTCGCCCATCCAGCTGGGCATATACGACGACAGCTTCATCCCGGGGTTCGCGGAGTTCACCGGGCTGGTCCATTCCTGCGGGGCCCGCATGGGGATCCAGCTGATGCACCTGGGGCGGCAGGGCGGGGAGATACCCAACTACCGCCCGGTGGCCCCGTCCCCGGTGCCGCTCACGCCCCGGGACGAGGTCCCCCACGAGCTGACCACGGGGGAGGTGGACGGCCTGGTGGAGAAGTTCGCGGAGGCGGCCCGCCGGGCCAGGGCCGCCGGCTTCGACATGGTGGAGCTTCACGGGTGCCACGGCTACCTGCTGAGCAGCTTCCTTTCGCCGCTGACCAACCAGCGCCGCGACAGATACGGCGGCAGCGTGGCCAACCGGGCCCGCTTCGTGGTGGAGATAGTGAGGCACATCAAGGAGCGGGCCGGGAGGGACTTGCCGGTGAGCGTCCGGATGAACGGGTCCGACTACATGCCGGGGGGGACCACCCCGGACATGGCGCGGCAGACGGCCGCCCTGCTGGTGGAGGCGGGGGCGGACATGATCGGGGTGTCCGGGGGGGCCTACGGGTCCTACCCGGTGATCGTCCCTCCCTACGACCAGCCCCGGGGCAGCAATGTCCCCCTGGCGGCGGCCATCAAGGAGGTGGTGAAGGTGCCGGTATCGGTGGCCGGGCGCCTGGACGACCCCCTGATCGCCGACGGGGTGCTGGTGGCCGGCAAGGCCGACCTGATAGCGGTGGCCCGGGGGCTCCTGGCGGACCCGGAGCTGCCCAACAAGGCGGCCGGGGGCGACTTCGCCGGGGTGCGCCGCTGCATCGCCTGCAACGTCTGCATCGACGGTGACCCGACTCCTGTGTCGCCCGTCACCTGCACCGTCAACCCCGAGGCCGGGCGGGAGCGGGAGATGGCCATTGCCCCGGCCGCGCGGGGCCGGAAGGTGATGGTGGTGGGTGGCGGGCTGGCGGGCCTGGAAGCGGCCCGGGTGGCCGCCACCCGGGGCCATCAGGTTACCGTCTGGGAGGAGAAGTCCCGGCCGGGGGGCCAGTGGCTGCTGGCCGCCAGGCCCCCGCACAAGGAGGACCATCTGCTGCTCCTGCGGTACCTCCTGGGGCAGCTGGAGCGCCTGGGCGTGGAGGTCAGGTGTGGGGAGAAGGTGACGGCGGATACGGTGGCCCGGGCCCGGCCCGACGTGGTGCTGGTGGCCACCGGCGCCCGGCCCCTGGTGCCGCCGATTCCCGGGGCGGACGGCCCCGGGGTGGTTACTGCATGGGACGTCCTGGGAGGGCTTGAGGTGGGCAGGCGGGTGCTGGTGGTGGGGGGGGGCCTGACCGGCCTGGAGACGGCGGAGCTGCTGGCGGGGGCGGGCAGGGAGGTGGTGGTGGTGGAGATGCTGGGGCGCGCGGGGGCCGACATGGGTGGCACCGTCCGCTGGCACCTGATGAACCGGACCAAGGGCCTGAACATAAGGACCTTCGTGTCCACCCGGATCAAGGAGGTCCGGCCGGGGGGTGTGGTGGAGGTCTCCCGGGAGGGGGCCGACGAGGTCTGGGAGGCGTTCGATACCATAGTGCTGGCCTGCGGGGTCAGGCCGGAGGACGTGCTGTCGCCGCAACTGGCCGGGAAGGGCCCGGAGGTCCACGTGATCGGGGATGCGGCCCGGCCGCGGCGGGGGCTGGAGGCCATCCGCAGCGGCGCCGAGATCGGCCGGCGGCTGTAGACAGAGGCGCCGCAATTGTGGATAATGTGGGGCGAACCGTGAAGGAAGATGGTATAATCTAAAGCACATGGCAGACCATCTCTCCGAAGGCGACAACACCCTCAACGGCAACTCCAAGTACACGGCTGAAGACATCCAGGTCCTGAAGGGGCTGCAGGCGGTCCGCCGGCGCCCCGGGATGTACATCGGCAGCACCGACCACGTCGGGCTGCACCACCTCATCTTCGAGATCGTCTACAACAGCATAGATGAAGCCATGGCGGGCTGGTGCACCCGCATCGACGTGACCATCCTGGAGGGGGGCAAGGTCCGGGTGCAGGACGACGGCCGCGGCATCCCGGTCGACATCCACCCTGAGTCCGGCGTGTCGGCCCTGGAGACGGTGATGACCATTCTGCATGCCGGGGCCAAGTTCGGCGGAGGGAGCTACCGGGTCTCCAGCGGCCTGCATGGTGTCGGGGCTTCGGTGGTCAACGCCCTGTCCTCCTGGATGAAGGTGGTCAGCGAGCGCGAGGGCACGCGCTACGTGCAGGAGTACCGGTGCGGGGTGCCGCAGGGCCCGGTGAGGGCGGACGGCGTGGCCGAGGGCAGCGGGACCACCACCGAGTTCATACCGGACAAGGAGATATTCGGCGACTGGGACTACGATTTCGACTACGTGGCCCAGAGGTTGCGCGAGCTGGCATACCTCCAGCCGAACGTGGAGGTCGCCATGCGCGACGAGCGGACGGGCCAGGACTCGGCCTTCTACTTCGAGGGAGGCATCGCCTCGTACGTCCGCTACATGAACCGGAGCCGGGGCACCGTCCATCCAGGGGTCATCTACATGGGCCAGAAGGTGGACAGCACCAGTGTCGAAGTGGCCATGCAGTACAACGACGGGTACAACGAGCTGATCGTCTCCTTCGCCAACTGCGCCAATACCGGCGACGGCGGCAGCCACCTCACCGGCTTCCGGTCGGCGCTCACCCGGGTGCTCAACGACTGCCTGCACAAGATCAAGCAGGACAAGGGCAACGAGCTGAGCCTGGTGGGCGAAGATGTCCGGGGCGGGCTCACGGCCGTGATCAGCGTCCGGCTGAACGAGCCCCAGTTCGAGGGCCAGACCAAGGGCCGGCTGGGCAACCCGGAGACTAGGGGCCACGTGGAGTCGGTGGTGGCCGAGAACCTGACCTTCTATCTGGAGCAGCACCCCAACGAAGCCCGGTCCATTATCGAGAAGTGCCTCACCTCTGCCAGGGCCAGAGAGGCGGCCCGCCGGGCCCGGGAGCTGATCCTGAAGAAGGGGCAACTGGAGGGCTTCACCCTGCCGGGCAAGCTGGCCGAGTGCGCCGAGAAGGACCCGGCGCAGTGCGAGCTCTTCATAGTGGAGGGGGACTCGGCCGGCGGGTCGGCCAAGCAGGGCCGGGACCGGCGCTTCCAGGCCATCCTGCCCCTCAAGGGCAAGATCCTCAATGTGGAGAAGGCCACCTATGAGAAGATGCTGTCCCACGAGGAGATCCGGGCCCTCATCACCAGCCTGGGCACCGGCATCGGGGACCAGTTCGACCTGAACAAGGTGAGATACCACCGCATCATCATCATGACCGATGCCGACGTGGATGGCGCGCACATCCGGACACTGCTGCTCACCTTCTTCTTCCGCCACATGCACGACGTGATCCAGCAGGGGTACCTCTACATCGCCCAGCCCCCGCTGTACCGCGTGCAGGGGGGGAAGGAGCAGCACTGGGTCTACTCCGACGGGGAGAAGGACGAGGTGGTGCAGGGGCTCAAGGCCAAGAAGGTGGAGGTGCAGCGCTACAAGGGCCTGGGAGAGATGAACCCGCAGCAGCTGTGGGAAACCACCATGGCCCCGGACTCCAGGACCCTGCTCCAGGTCGAGATCGAGGATGCCGCCCGGGCGGACGAGGTCTTCCGCATGCTCATGGGGGAAGAGGTGCCCCCGCGCAAGTCCTTCATTCAGGCCCATGCCAAGAGCGTCCGCAACCTGGACGTCTAGCCCGCCCGGGGCCGGGGTGTTGCAGCATCTGGACTGCGGGAAGGAGGGCGATGAGAAGCCTGCCGCGCTGGGCCTTGGTGTCTGCCGTGCTCTTCCTGCTCCTCTCCATGGCCGGGGCGCTGACCGGCTGTAGCGGGGAAGGCGGGGGTCTTTCCGGCCGGGCCCTGGCCCTGGTCAAGAAGGTGCCCGGGGACACCACCGAGTTCACCCTGCTGGACCTGAAGGCGCTGCGGGCGGGCGACTGCCTGGAGGGCCTGTACGAAAGCGCGGCGGCCCAGCTGGCCGTCTCGCAGTATGCCGTGATACTCCCGGCCAGCGTGGACCTGATGGTCCTGGCCGGCGGCCTGACTATCATGGAAGGCCGGTTCGACCTGCCGTCCCTGGAGCAGCAGCTGAAGGACGGGGGGTATGAGGAAAGGGACTACCAGGGGACCCCCCTCTGGGTGGGGAGCTCATCGTCGGTGGCCCTGGTCAGCTCCAGTTGCCTGGTGGCCGGGGGGGACTCCGGCGAGCTGGCGGCCTGCGTCGATGTGGTCAATGGGGGTGGCGGGTCGGTCTACGACAACCCTGATGTGAAGGGGCTGGTGGACCGGCTGCCCGGCGGCTTCGCGTTGATGGTCTTCGCCGGGGGCGAGGCCTTCGGACAGGTCTACTACGACGTGAGGGCGATAGGCTACTGCCTGGCCGGCGAGGGCCGCGGCCAGGCCCGGATGGCGGTGGTGTTTGCCTTCGGGGAAGAGCCCTCGGCCCGGGAGTCCCAGGGCAATGTGGCCGAGATGCTCACCTACGGGGATGGCGGGGGCCGCCTGCAGGACGTCTCGGTGGCCCGGGATGGCCGCTTCGTGAAAGCCACCGCCCGGATGTCATTGGAGGACGCGGTCGACTGACCCGGTCCGGCGTGAAGGCGCTCTGCCCGTGGCTGTTGAGGACAAGCTTCTGCGGCTGAAGGAGACGCTCCTGGCCCTGGAGAGCGTGGTGGTGGCGTTCTCCGGGGGGGTGGACAGCACGTTTCTGCTGGCCATGTGCCGGGACGTGCTGGGCGGGCAGGTGCTGGCCGTGACGGCCGATTCCCCTCTCTGGCCGGCCCGGGAGGTGGAAGGGGCTGCCCGGGAGGCCGGCCGCCTGGGGGTGAGGCACCTGGTGCTCCCCACCAGGCAGATGCAGGACCCGGGCTTCGTCTCCAATCCCCCTGACCGGTGCTACCTCTGCAAGAGGGCGCTGCTGGGAGACCTGGGGGGCATTGCCCGGCATAACCGTATCCTCCACGTGGTGGAGGGCTCCAACCTGGACGACCAGGGGGACTATCGCCCCGGCGGGCGGGCCGCGGAAGAGCTGGGCGTCCGGCGCCCCCTGCTGGAGGTGGGGTTGACCAGGGCCGAAATCCGGGGCCTTTCCCGGGACATGGGGCTGGCCTCCTGGAACAAGCCCTCCCAGCCCTGCCTGGCCACCCGCATCCCCTTTGGCAGTCCCATCACGCTGCCGGCCCTGGCCGCCATTGACGCCGCGGAGACCTTCATCGGGGGCCTGGGACTGGAGCAGGTGCGGGTGCGTCACCACGGCCGCACGGCCGTGATAGAGGTGGGGCCGCCTGACATGGGAAGGCTGGCGGCCGGGGCCGGCCGGGAGGGGGCCATCAGCCGCCTGAAGCAACTGGGCTACCACCGCGTGCTCCTGGACCTGGAGGGGTACCGGCCCGGGAGCCTGAACGAAGGGGTGGCCCCGTGAGCCCCGAGGAGGTGCGGCAGGGTGCGGCCCCGGGCCACGGGCACGGAGGTGGCCCCGTGAGCCCCGAGGAGGTGCGCCGCCTGCTGGAGATGGTCAGGTCGGGCCAGGTGGGCGTCCCCGAGGCGCTGGACCGGCTGAAGCTGCTGCCCTACGAGGACATCGGCTTCGCCAGGCTGGACCACCACCGCCTCCTGCGGAGGGGATTTGCCGAGGTGGTCCTCTGCCGGGGGAAGACCCCGGAGCAGGTGGCCGGCATCGTCAGGCGGATGGCCGCTGCCCCGGGGCCCACGCTGGCCACCAAGGCCAGCCCCGAGGTGTACCTGGCGGTGAGGGAGGTGGCCCCGGGCGCCCGCTATCATGAGCCGGCGGGCCTGATCGTCATCGGGGAGCCGGACCCGGTGGCCGCCGAAGGGTACGTGCTGGTGGTCACTGCCGGCACGGGCGACATCCCGGTGGCGGAAGAGGCGGCGGTGACGGCCCGGACCCTGGGCGTGCGGGTGGAGAAGGCCTACGACGTCGGAGTGGCGGGCCTGCACCGTCTGCTGGACTGCCGGGACCAGTTGCTGGGCGCCGGCGTGGTGGTGGCCGTGGCCGGCATGGAGGGGGCCCTGGCCAGCGTTGTCTCCGGTCTGGTGGACGTCCCCGTCATCGCGGTCCCCACCAGCGTGGGGTACGGCGCCAGCTTCCAGGGGCTGGCAGCCCTTCTGGGCATGCTCAACTCGTGCTCCCCGGGGGTGGCGGTGGTGAACATCGACAACGGGTTCGGTGCGGGGTACCTGGCCCGCCTGATGCTCCGGAGGGCCGGGGAGAAGCCGTGAAGAGGGCCTACTTCGATTGCTTCTCCGGGATCAGCGGTAACATGGTCCTGGGCGCTCTGGTGGACCTGGGGCTGGACCTGGAAGGGCTGCAGGCGCAATTGCGCCGGCTGCCGCTGGGGGAGTATCGCATAGAGGCCGCCGGGGTGACCAGGCGCGGGGTGAGGGCCACGCACCTGGAGGTGGTCACCGCGGAAGCAGACCCGCCCCGCCGGCTGAGGGACATCCTGGCCCTGATCGAGCAGGGCCGGCTGGATGACGGCCTGAAGCGGCGCGGGGCAGAGGTGTTCACCCGCCTGGCGACGGCGGAGGCCAGGGTGCACGGGCAGGAGCTGGACGCCGTCCACCTGCACGAGGTGGGGGCGACGGACACGCTGGTGGACGTCTTCGGCAGCCTGATCGGGCTGGCGCAGCTGGGCATCGGAGAGGTGCGCAGCTCGCCGCTGAACCTGGGCAGCGGTCTGGTGGAGTGCCGCCACGGCCGGCTGCCCGTCCCCGCCCCGATCACGGCGGAGCTGGTCCGCGGCGTGCCGGTGCGCGCCGGCGAGGACGAAGGCGAGCTGACCACCCCCACCGGCGCCGCCATCATCACCGGGGTGGCCGCCGGCTTCGGGGCCATGCCGCTGATGACGGTGGAGCGCGTGGGCTACGGGGCCGGCCGGCTGGACCCCCGGCTCCCCAACGTGCTGCGGGTCTTTCTGGGCGAAGGCGCCGCCGGGGGCGACAGCGCCCTCGAGACGGAGACGGTCACCGTCCTGGAGACGAACATAGACGACATGAACCCGCAGTTCTACGAGCACGTCATGGAGGGCCTGCTGGCGGCCGGCGCCCTGGACGTCTTCCTGGCGCCGGTGCACATGAAGAAGAACCGCCCGGGCATCCTCCTGTGCGCCGTCTGCCGCCGGGAGAGCGCCGGCGGCCTGGCGGCGCTCATAATGCGCGAGACCACCACGCTGGGGGTGAGGGTCACCGAGACGGGGCGGGTCTGCCTGCCGCGCGCCGGCGGCATCGTCGAAACACGCTTCGGCCGCATCAGGACGAAGTCCGCCACCAGGAGCGACGGCTCCGTGACCGTGGCCCCGGAGTACGACGACTGCCGGAGGGCGGCCACGGAGCACGGCGTGCCCCTGGGCCGGGTGTACTCCGAGGTCCAGAGGGCCTGGGACCGGTCCGGCCCGGCCGGCTGCGGGTGAAGCCCCGGTGAAGGAAGTGGCCATCATCGCGGACAGCATTGGCTGCATCCCCGGGGACATGATCGAGGCCTACGGGATCGAGATAGTGGCCCCCAACATCTACTCGAACGGCGCCGTGTACCGGGACTGGATAGACATCACGCCGGGCCAGGCCTACGACATCCTGCGGAAGGACCCCGGCGCCTTCTCCACCGCCCCGCCCTCGCCGGGGGACCTGGCCCGGACCTACCGCAGGGCGGGCCGGACGGCCAGGAGCCTCCTCTGCATCACCGTGTCCGCCAGAGCCAGCACCCTCCATGACGTGGCGGTGGCCGCCAGGGAGCTGGTCAGGGATGATCTGCCGGGGACGCCGGTGGAGGTACTGGACTCGGGGACCTGCACGGGCGCGGAGGGCTTCGTGGTCATGGCCGCCGCCCGGGCCGCGGCCGAGGGAAAGGGCCTGGAGGGGGCCCTGGAGGCGGCCCGGGGAGTGCGCTCCAGGGTGGACCTGCTGTTCGTGCTGGACACCGTGCGGCACGCGTATCGGACGGGCCGGGTGCCGAAGCTGGCCTCGCGCATGGGCTCCGTGCTGGGGGTCAGGCCTATCATGGGATGGTCGCACGGGAGGGCGCGACTGCTGGAGGTGGCCAGGACCCGCGAGAAGGGCGTGGACCGGGTCCTGGAGTTGATGCGGCGGCGCGTGGGCGGGGAGAGGGTGCGGGTGGCCGTCCATCACGCGGACGCGCTCCGGGAAGGCATGGACCTGAGGGACCGGGTGCGGCGGGAGTTCGATTGCGTTGAGCTGTGGCTCTCGGAGTTCAGCCCGGTGATGGGCTACTCCGCCGGAAGGGGCGCCCTGGGTATTGCATTCTACACAGAGAAATGAGATTCTAGTGAAGGACCGACGGCCGGCGGGAGGAGCGGGCCGGGGGGGGTGCGATGCTATGAAGTACGGCAAGGAACTGCTGAAGGGGAACACCGATACGCTGCTGCTGTCTCTGCTGAAGACACAGCCCATGTACGGCTACCAGATCATCAGGGAGATCGACAGCCGCAGCCGGGGCTATTTCAAGTTCCGGGAGGGGACGCTCTACCCGGCCCTGCACCGTCTCGAGGCGGCGGGGCTGGTCAGCGGGAACTGGCGCAGGCTGGCCACCGGCAAGGAGAGGCGCTACTACCAGCTGACCGACAAGGGCGAGCGCCTGCTGGAGCGCAAGCTGGCCGAGTGGCAGGGCTTCTCCTTCGCGGTGAACCTCATCATGCAGCCGGCCGTCTAGAGGTCTTGCACTACATGATCAACGGAGTCAGGGAGTGCCTTAACGCCGTCAGGGTGCAGCTGCGGCTGGACCCGTCTTCGGAGAGCGAGATCCTCTCCGAGCTCTATACCCACATCGAGGACCGGGTGGAGGAGCTGCGGGCCTGCGGCCTGACGGAGCAGGAGGCCGTCCGCGTGGCCTCAACGGAGTTCGGGCCCTCCGGGGGCGTGGCCCGGGAGCTGCACGAGGCGCACAGCGCCACCAACTGGATGCAGGCGCTGATGGCCGCGCTGCCCCATGTTCTGTTCGGGCTTCTCTTCGCCTTTCGCCAGTGGACCAATGCCTTCTGGCTGTCGATCATCGTCATCTCGGTGCTGGGGGTGGTGGCGTACGGGTGGAGGCATGACAAGCCCACCTGGTTCTTCGCCTGGCTGGGCTATGCCCTGACGCCCATGCTGGTGGTGGGGCTGCTGCTGGTGGACCGGGCCCTGGGGGCAGCGTTCCCGGGCGGCGCCTGGTGGTGGTGGGCCTGCACTGTGGCCTACTTCTCGGTGGTGGCGGCGGCCTACGGCATCATCCTGGCGCACACCTGGAAGCGGGACTGGCTGCTGGGCTCTCTATCCGTCCTCCCGGTCCTGGCCGTCGTCGGCTGGGTGGCCACCGACCGCTGGAACGGCGGGCTGGCCCCCCCGGAGGGCGGCCTTCTGGGCATAGAGCCCTGGGTGGCCCTGAGCTTCCTGGCGCTGGCGGGGATCGTTATCATCTTCACCCGGCTCCGGCGGCGCCTGCTGAAGGTCGGCGTGCTGCTGGTGGCCGCCCAGGTGGTGCTGACCATGATGGCCTTCTCCGCGGGCCGGGGCATGAATGCGGTTACGCTGGCGGGCACAGCCATCGCCTCCCTCGTACTGGTCCTGGCCCCGGCGCTCCTGGACCGCCGCCTGAGCTCCGGGCAGGAAGAAGGGTGGGCGGACCGGGTGGAGCGGCGCCTGCACCGCTGAAGGCGCCCTGCGCCGCAGGCATGTAATCCCTATGTTGACCGGTATCCTCTGGGTTGTGGGCGCGTACCTGTACGGGTCGGTGCCGGTGGTCTACCTCATCGGCCGGCTCCGCGGCGTGGACCTCTTCCACGAAGAGGACATGCACATCACCCTGTGGCGGGACGTGGGCCGCCGGGAGGCCCTGGCCGGCATCGCCTGGGACCTGGCCAAGGGCGGCATCGCCGTCCTGGTGGTGGACCTGGCGCTGGGCCTGGATGAGTGGGTGGTGGCGGGGGTGGGGCTGGCGGTGGTGCTGGGAGAGCTGTGGCCGGTGTTCCTGCGGTTCCGCGGGGAGAAGTCCAACACCACCGGCATGGGCGTGGATGCCGCGCTGGTGTGGCAGGCCATCCCCTTCCTTCTGGGGCCGATCATCGTCGGCGCCCTGGTCCGCACGGCGCCCCGGGTGCTGCGCCGTGGCCAGAGCCTGGACCAGCGGATGGAGCTGGGCGGCCCCCCCAGCCTGAGCCTGCCCCTGGGGATGTTCTGCGGCTTCTGCCTGTTTCCCCTGGGGGCCTGGGTGATGGGGGCGACGTGGGAGAGGGCCGCCGCGGGCGCCGCCATCTTCGTGCTGATCGTGCTCAAGCGGCTCGTCTTCGGGCTGCGCGAGGACATTGCCCGGGAGGGCCTGAGCCCCGGCATGGTGGTCAACCGGCTGCTCTTCGACCGCAGCCGCATCTGAGGCCCGCGCCGCCGTCGCTGCCCCTCGCGGCTCGTTTCCAAACGTGCCCAAATGCAATATAATGGGCCATGATGAAGGCGAGCCGCCCCGCCGACGATGTCGGCGTGCTGAAGGAGGGCCTGCCGCCACTGCCGGAGCCCGTGGCCAGTCCGGCCCTCATCCTGGTCAGTGGATTGCCGGGGACAGGCAAGTCGCACTTCTGCCGCCAGCTGGCCCTGAGGGTGGACCTGATCATCCTGGAGAGCGACAGCCTGCGCCGGCGGCTGTTTGGCGCGCCGACGTATTCCAGGGAGGAAAGCGCCCGGCTCTTCCGGGCCTGCCATGGCCTGGTGGAGGGGCTTCTGCGCAAGGGCATGAGCGTGGCCCTGGACGCCACCAACCTGGAGGAGGACAACCGGGAGCGGCTGTACCACATCGCGGACCAGGCCGGGGCCAGGCTGGTCATCGTGCGCATGGAGGCCCCGCCGGAGGTGGTGCGGGAACGCCTGGAGCGGCGGTCGCACAAGCTGGACCGGCAGGACCAGTCCGATGCGGACTGGGGTGTCTACACCAGGATGAAGCCCACGGTGGAGAGGATCGGCCGCAACCACTTCGCGGTGGACAGCTCCAGGGACATCGGCCCCGCTGTCGACAGGATCGTGCGTCTGGTCAACCGCTAGCTGGTGTGCCCCCAGTGAGGAAAGGAAGGAGGCCGGAACTGGAAGTCAAGGTAGTTATCGGCGACTGCACCAGGGTGGATGCAGATGCCCTTATTGTGAACCTGTTCGAAGGGGTGACGCAGCCGGGGGGCGCGGCCGGAATGGTGGACCGGGCACTGGACGGCGCCATCACCCAGCTCATCACCGCCGGCGAGATCAAGGGCAAGGCGGGGGAGATGGCCCTGGTCCACAGCCTGGGGAAGGTCCCGGCCAGCCGCGTGATCGTGGCCGGGCTGGGCAAGAAGGACCAGTTCAATGTGGACTCCGTCCGGCGGGTGAGCGCCGAGGCCTGCCGCTTCGCGCGCAGCCGGGCGGCCAGGAGGGTGGCCACCGTGGTGCACGGGGGAGGGGCCGGCGGCATCGAGCCGGAGAAGGCCGCCCAGGCCATAGTCGAGGGGTCCATCCTGGGGCTGTACCGGTTCCGCAGGCACATGTCGAAAGAGCCGGAGAACGGCGACGTGCAGCAACTGCTGATAGTGGAGAGGGATGAGGGGAAGCGCGGGCAACTGGAGAAGGGCCGCGCGCTGGGCGAGACAACGGCCGGGGCGGTGGCCGCCGCGCGCGACATGATCAACGAGCCGGCCAATTTCATGACGCCGGGGACCATGGCGGACATCGCCCGCGATCTGTCCCGGGAATCCGGCCTGGGGCTGACCGTGCTGGAGCGGGCACAGATGAGGGAGCTGGGAATGGGCGGCCTGCTGGGAGTGTCCCAGGGGAGCCGCCAGGACCCCAAGCTCATCGTCCTGTCCTACCGGGGAGACCCGGGCTCACAGGAGACGCTGGGGCTGGTGGGGAAGGGCATCACCTTCGACTCCGGCGGCATATCGCTCAAGCCGGCGGAGGACATGGGGGACATGAAGGGGGACATGGCTGGAGGGGCCACGGTGATGGCCGTCATGCGGGCGGTGGCCCGGCTCAAGCCGGCGGTCAACGTCACCGCCATCGTGCCGGCCACGGAGAACCTGCCCGGGGGCAGCGCGCTGAAGCCGGGCGACGTCATCACGGCCATGAACGGGAAGACCATTGAAATCGTCAACACGGACGCCGAGGGGCGCCTGGTCCTGGCCGATGCCCTCTCCTACGCGGTGAAGAACGGCCTGTCCCCGCTGGTGGATGTGGCCACGCTCACCGGGGCGGTGCGGGTGGCCCTGGGAGACGTGACGGTGGGCGTGTTCAGCAACAACGACGGCCTGGCCGCGGAGGTCATGTCGGCGGCGGCCGCGGCCGGCGAGCGGATGTGGCAGATGCCCTTGTTCGAGGAGTACAAGGAGCGCAACAAGAGCGACGTGGCCGACATCAAGAATTCGGGGGGGCGGTACGGGGGCGCCATCACGGCGGCCCATTTCGTCGGTGAGTTCGTGGGCGATGCGCCCTGGGCGCACCTGGACATAGCCGGGACTTCCCTGGCCACCAAGGAGAAGGGCTGGGTGGTGAAGGGGGCCACCGGGGTGGGGGTGCGGACCCTGATCAACCTGATCATGGGCGTGGCGGCCTCCCGGGCACGGGGAGGTTGAAGACAATGAAAATCAAGTGGCTGGGGCATGCCTCGTTCCTGATCACCTCCGAAAGCGGGCTCAAGGTGATCACCGACCCCTATTCGCGGGGCGGCGGCATCAACTATGGCCCCATCCGGGAGGCGGCCGATATCGTGACGGTGAGCCACAAGCACCAGGACCACGACAACGTGGGCGCCGTGAAGGGCAAGCCGGTGGTGGTGGACGCGCCGGGGCCGAGGACCGTCAAGGGGGTCGAGCTCCTGGGGGTGCCCTGCTACCATGACGGCGTCGGCGGGGCCGAGCGCGGGACCAATATCATCTTCTGCTTCATCATCGACGGGGTGCGTGTCTGCCACCTGGGGGACCTGGGGCACGAGCTGGACGCGGCCACGGTGCAGGAGGTGGGACCCGTGGACGTGCTGCTGGTCCCGGTGGGGGGCTTCTACACCATCGACAGCCGGCAGGCGGCGGCGGTGGTCGTGGCCCTCAAGCCCCGGGTGGTCATTCCGATGCACGTCAAGAGCGCCGGGTGCGACTACCCCATCGCCGGGGTGGAGGAATTCCTGGCGGGCAGGAGCAACGTCAGGCGGGTGGACGCCAGCGAGATCGAGATCAGGAAGGACGGCCTGCCGGCCGGGACCGAGACCGTTGTTCTGCGCCATGCGCTGTAACCGGGTCCGCAGCGCGCCCGGCGGGGATGCCCGCGAGGGGCCATGGCCCGGCGGCCCGGCGGCGCCAGGCGGACGATGAAGATATACCGTAGCGTGAAAGAGGCCCGGGCCACCCTCCTGCGGCGCTCTCTCCCGGAGGCGCAGGAGGCCCCGCCCTGGCTGCGGGAGCGTATAGCCGCGGCCTTCGGCCGGCCTTTGGGCCTGCAGGAGGTGGTGGACCTGGTGCTCTCCGAGGTGCAGGCCCGGGGGGATGAAGCCCTCCTGGACCTGGAGTTGCGCCTGGACGGGGTCCGGCTGAAGCGCCTGGAGGTCACCCGGAGGGAGATGTCCCGGGCCCGTTCGGAGGTGGACCCGCGGCTGGCCTCCGCCCTGGAGCTGGCGGCCGAGCGGGTCCGTTCGTTCCACGAGAGGTGCCGGCGGGAGAGCTGGGTGGACTTCTCCGAGGGGGGGCTGGGCCAGTGGGTCAGGCCCCTGGAGAGGGTGGGCGTCTATGTGCCCGGCGGGACGGCGGGTTACCCCTCCACTGTGCTTATGACCGCCATCCCGGCCAGGGTGGCCGGAGTGAAGGAGATCGTGGTCACCACCCCTCCCGGCCCCGATGGGGCCGTGGCCCCGGCCACGCTGCTGGCGGCCGAGATGGCCGGCGTGGACCGGGTGTTCAAGCTGGGAGGCGCCCAGGCGGTGGCCGCCATGGCCTTCGGCACCCGGACGGTCCCCAGGGTGAACAAGGTCTGCGGGCCGGGGAACATCTTCGTGCAACTGGCCAAGAGGGCCGTGTACGGCACGGTGGGCATAGACGGGTTCTTCGGCCCCACCGAGACCATCGTAGTGGCGGATGACAGCGCCGACCCGGGTTATTGCGCGGCCGACCTCCTGGCCCAGGCCGAGCATGACGCGATGGCCAGCGCCATCCTCATCACCACCTCCGCCCGGCAGGCGAAGGCGGTCAGCCGCGAGGTGGACCGGCAGGCGGCGGCGTCGCCGCGGCGGGCGGTGATCGAGCGGTCCCTGGCCGAAAGGGGGGGCATAGTGGTGGTCCCCCGCCTGGCGGTTGCGGTGGACCTGGTGAATGACTACGCCCCGGAGCACGTGTCCCTGATGGTGGAGGATGCCTGGTCCTGGGCGGAGAAGGTGAGGAATGCCGGGGGCATCTTCATCGGCCATGACTCGCCGGAGGTGGTGGGGGACTACGTGGCCGGCCCCAGCCACGTGATGCCCACTGGCGGCACCGCGCACTTCAGCTCGCCGCTCGTGCTGGAGGACTTCCTGAAGGTGACCAGTGTCGTGGGCATCGACCGGAAGGCCCTGCGGGCCATCGGCCCGGCGGCGGCCGCCATGGCCGCGGCCGAGGGGCTGCAGGCCCATGCCAGGGCGGTAGAAATAAGGCTGGCCAGGAGACGAAGGAAGAAGGATGATGGAGATGGAACGCCCGCCTGAGGGCGATGTCGTTGAGAGGCCCGTGGCGGGGATGCCGCCGGCGGCCGGCGCGGACGCCGCAGCCGCAGTTGACACGGACGCCACCCCCGGACCGGAGCCCGATGCCGGCCCGGAGGCCGGGCCCGAGGGGCCGGTGGAGGTGGTGGTGGTGGGGGTGCGCTTTCAGCGGGCCGGCAAGGTGCACTACCTGGCGCCCGGCGGCCTGGAGCTGGCGGTGAACGACCAGGTGGTGGCCGACACCGAGCGCGGCCTGAGGATGGGCCGGGTGGTGATCGCCCCCCGGCAGGCCCTCTCCAGCCAGTTGGCGCAGCCACCGAGGCCGGTGGCCCGCCTGGCGACGGCCCAGGACCTGGCCCAGATGGAGAACGTGCGGTCCAAGGAGCGCGAGGCCCTGGCCAGATGCGGCGAGCTGGCCGCCAGGATGGAGCTGCCGCTCAAAGTGCTCAGCGCCGATGCCAGCCTGGATTGCGCCCACGTGACGGTGTTCTTCAGCGCCGAGGGGCGGGTGGACTTCCGCCAGCTGGTGCGCGAACTGGCGGCGGCCGTCAGGGCCCGCGTGGAGCTGCGCCAGGTGGGCCCGCGGGACGAGGCCAAGCTGATGGGCGGCGTGGGGCGCTGCGGCTTCGCGCTGTGCTGCACCACCTTCCTCATCGAGTTCAGCCCGCTGTCAATCAAGACGGCCAAGGAGCAGGGGCTGTCGCTGGAGCCGGCCAAGATCTCCGGCACCTGCGGGCGGCTCCTCTGCTGCCTGGGGTACGAAGCGGACTTCTACCGCTCCATGAAGGGGAAGCTGCCCGGAATGGGCAAGCAGGTGAAGACCCCGCTGGGGGACGGCACGGTGGTGGGGGTCAACGCCATCAAGGAGACCGTGATGGTGCAGATGGAGAGCCAGGCGGCGGTGGAGTTGCCGGCCAGCAAGGTGACCCTCAAGCCCCCCGGCGAAGCGCAGAAGAAGGGCCAGCCCCGGTCCCGCAGGCGTTAGCCCGCCCGGGGCACGAACTTGCGCCACTCGGTGTGGGTGCGCAGGTAGTGGTAGGGTACGGAGAAGCCCGTGGGTGGAGGGGGAAGGGGTGCCCGCAGCAGTCTCATGCCGGCCTCCGCGGGCGTGTGCCCGGCCTTGCGCAGGTTGCAGGCGAAGCAGCAGCCGACGACGTTGTCCCACCGGTGAGGGCCCCCGCGGCTCTTGGGGATGACGTGGTCCAGGGTGATGCCCGTGGTTTCCTGGCCGCAGTACTGGCAGGTGTACCGGTCGCGATTGAACACCTCGAACCTGGTGAGGCGCTTCTGCAGGCGCGGCCGCTTGACGAACTGGATGAGCCGGACCACCGAGGGGATGGGCACGCGGGCATTCATGGCGCGCAGCTCTCCCCGGCCGTTCTCCACCACCTCCGCCTTGCCGCGGATGAGCAGTATGACAGCCCTCCTCACCCGGCAGATGTTGATGGCTTCGTAGTTCTGGTTCAGGACCAGCACGGGGACGTTTGTCGGGTCGGTTGATGCCATTTCCCTGCGCTCTTGTGCGAGTCATTCTACCCAAAGGGGTGCCCGAAAGCAAACAGGCCCCGGCCGGCTATCATGCGGCGGAGGACCGGGCGGGATGGCCCTGTAGCCGGGACGGGGCGGGCAGGCTCAGAGCACCGCAGCTCGCCACACGAACATGGCGCCGCCCGGCCCGGGGTCGGCATCAACGTTGATGCGGAACGTCGCCGGCCCCGCGTCGGATATCCAGAACCGGGCGGCGCTTCCCGGGTCGCCCGCCGGGGTGACTTGGACCGCCGGGAGCGGCGGGGTGGCCCCCAGGCCGTGCTCCACGTCCACGTATATCGAGCCGCCCGGGACCGTGGCCGTGCCCTGGTTGGCCACCCGGGCGGCGTCCAGCTTGCCGGCGCCGATGGACTCGATGCCGGCCAGTGTGGTCACCGCGCCCACGGTCAGCGAGCCGAAGTCGATCCCGCCGTCCGCCCCGGAGCAGTCGAGGTCCGTTGTGTTGTTCCAGCTCGAGAGCCCCGATACCTTGATGTCCGACACGCCGGGACCCTCGATTTCGAAGCCGGTCCCGTTGCGGGTGACCCACACGCAGCCCAGGCGGACGCGGGAGACATCGTGCTTGACGTACACGCCGCGGCCGGCGTTCAGCCAGGCGTAGAGCTGGTTGATGGACACCACGTCCGCCAGGGGATTGCCGGGCTCTCCGCAGAGCACCAGGCCGTCGCCCCCGGAGCTGGCCCAGACCTTGTCGAAGAACAGCCTCTCGCAGTCTCCCAGGACCGTGATCCCTTCATCCCTGGGGTTGTCTACCAGCACCGTGCCGAACCACACCTCGCTGGCGCCGGGCAGGTTCACCCCCTTGCCCATGTCGATCAACTGCAGCTCGTCAACGGAGTTGCCGCCTTTGGTCCCGGCGCAGGCCATGTAGAAGCCGTTCCCGGTCGAGTGCCCGTAGGCGTACGGAGACGGCCCCTTGATGAACACCTGCTTGAAGTGGTTGTCGTGGCACTGGCCGGAAAAGGTCAGACCGTCGTTGCGCACCTGGCCGTAGATGGTGTCGAAGTCGTTCTCGCGGGTCCCGTCGGTCCCGGCGAAGCGGACCGCGTCGAAGTAGTCTCTGATCCAGATGCTCCGGGCATGGGAGAACTCCAGGTCATCGACGACAATGGCCGCGGCCGTCGACGTTCTGTGCACGAAGAGACGGGTGGCTGCCGGGGCGGCTGTGCAGGAGGCCACCTCCGCCACCCTCCAGCGGATCCAGTACTTGCCGTCAATCTGACCCCAGGCCGCCGGCACCTCCTTGAAGAAGCTGAACTGCTCGACATTCTCGATGGACAGGATGGAGTTGTCTCCCCGGGGCTTGAACTCGGCGCCGGAGGCGACGGCCCAGGTCTGGTGGCTCCGGGGCTTGAGCGGGGACGACAGGACGAACTCGCAGGGCTTGAACTCGAACCTGCCGCGGCCGGCGCCATCCAGCGCCGCCCCCGGGCCGGCATCAACGCTGATGCGGACAGTGGCCGGAGGCCGATTTGTGAAAACGGGCACGTTATCGTAATATCTAGACTCAATATGGCATCCTTCTCGTGTACCATGGCGTCCTCCTCCTTCTTCACAGTGCGGCGACGGGGGGGGGCCGCGCCTGCCGGGCGGGCGCGGCCTGCGGCGTTGAAGGCAGTGGCGGTCTGCGAGAGCCCGGTGCCCGGGGAGGCGCAGGCCTAGGGAGAGGGCCATGGACTGGGGGCAGCTGAGGGAAGGGGGAGCGCTGATCGGGGTGGGCATGGCGATGGTCTTCGCCGCGCTGCTCGTCCTGATGGTGGCCATCATGGTAGTCAACAGGCTGGCCCCGGAGAGGGCCCGGAAAGCGGAAGGTCCGACGGTGCTCGAAGGTCTGGCGGCTGAGGAATCCGAGAAGAGGAGGGTGGCGGCCATGGCCGTGGCGCTGGCCAGGGCCATGGAGGCAGCGTCCCGGGGTCGCGCGCGGGCCGCTGCCGGCGTGCCGGAGTGGGCCGACGGGCCCAGCCCGTGGGTGCGGGCCGGCCGCGAAGAGGTGATGCGCTCCAGGGGAAAGGCAGGACGGCAATGGGGAAGACGTTCAGGCTGACGGTCAACGATAAGACGTACGATATCGAGGTGGGGGACCTGGACCGGCCGGAGGTGGAGGTGCTGGTTGACGGCGAGAGGTTCGAGGTCCTGCTGGAAGATGCCCCTGCCGCGGACGGCGGGCCCGACCCGGTGATGTCGATCGCAGTCAACCCCTTCGTCCCCCCGGGGCCACCGCCGCCCCCGGCGCCCCGGCCCGCCCGACCGGTGGCCCCGGCGGCCGCCGGCGACGGCAAAACCCTGACCGCCCCCATGCCGGGCGTGGTCCTGGCCGTGAGGGTGAAGGAGGGGGACAGGGTGAAGCGGGGCCAGGAGGTGTGCCTGCTGGAGTCCATGAAGATGGAGCTCAACATCCTGGCCGGCGCCGACGGCGTGGTGAAGAGGATCGCCGTATCCCAGGGCCAGAACGTGGCCCACGGGGCTACACTGGTCGAGTTCGAATAGTCTGATCATCAAGGGGGAGCCGGGTGGAGTGGGACAGCTTCCGCAACCTCTTCGAGGGGTTCCAGGGGATCCGGGACGAGTGGCAGGTCCTGGGGATGATGGCCATCGGCTGCGTCCTGATCTACCTGGGGATCGCCCGCAGGTTCGAGCCGCTGTTGCTGATCGGGATAGGCTTCGGCATCGTGGTGGCCAACCTCCCCCTCCATGAGTTCGTACACATCGGCGGGGACGTGGGCGGCGAGCCCGGGACGGCCACCGGCGTGCTCTACTACTTCCGCAGGTACCTGGTGGACACCGAGATCATCCCCCTGCTGATCTTCCTGGGGCTGGGGGCCATGACCGACTTCGAGCCCATGCTCAACTACCCCTACACCATCCTGCTGGGGGCCGCGGCCCAGTTCGGGGTCTTCGTGGCCCTGATGGGGGCGGTGGCCCTGGGGTTCAGCCTGAGGGAGGCCGCATCCATCGGCATCATCGGGGGCGCTGACGGCCCCACCACTATCTACACGGCGACCAGGCTCGCCCCCGATCTGCTGGCCAGGGTGGCGGTGGCCGCCTACTCCTACATGGCCCTGGTGCCGGTGATCCAGCCGCCCATCATCAGGCTGATGACCACCCGGAAGGAGCGGCTGGTGAGGATGCCCTATGCGCCCCGCCGGGCTTCCCGGCTGGCCAAGATAGCATTCCCCATAATCATGGCGGTGGTGGGAGGGGTGCTGGTGCCCCGGGCGGCGCCGCTCATCGGCATGTTCGCCTTCGGGAACCTGCTGCGGGAGAGCCTGGTGGTGGAGAGGCTGTCGGACACGGCGCAGAACGCCCTGATGAACATCGTGGTCATCATCCTCGGGATAACCGTGGGCTCCACGCTGACTGCCGAGGCCTTCTTCGAGTGGGAGACCCTCCTCATCTTCGTGCTGGGCCTCGTGGCCTTCACGTTCGCCACGGCGGGGGGGGTCCTGCTGGGCAAGGTCATGTACTGGGTCTCCGGGGGCAAGGTGAACCCGGTCATCGGGGCCGCCGGGGTGTCGGCCGTGCCCATGTCGGCCCGGGTCTGCCAGAGGGAAGTGCAGAGGGAGGACCCGGGCAACTTCATCCTCATGCATGCCATGGGCCCCAACGTGGCCGGCGTCATCGGGACGGCCACGGCCGCCGGGGTCCTGCTGGCCCTGGTGGACTAGGCCGCCCGGGGGGCCCGGCCGGAGAGAAAGGCCCCAGCCCCCCTCTTCGGCGGCTGAGGGCGGCCGGGGTTTACAGGCGTCCTATACTGTATTGGGCCGGCGCATAGAGGTCGCTTACCGCGTGGACGAGCATCACTGCCATAGTCTCAGTGTAGAAGAGGCCCTGGCCGTTCAGGCCTGCACCAGAGAAGGACTCAGCCAGGAAGAGGCCCTGCGGAGGCTGGCCCGCTTCGGGGCCAACGAGCTTCGCAGGGAGAAGACCCTCTCCTGGTGGCGGCTTCTCCTCGCCCAGTTCCAGAACGCGCTTATCCTCATCCTGGTGGCCGCCGCCGGCATTTCGCTGGCCCTCTACCTGGTCCGGGGCGAGGGGAGCTTATGGGACCCCATCATCATCGTGGGCGTGGTCATGCTCTCGGTGCTTCTGGGGTTCGCCCAGCAGTACCGCGCGGAGAACGCCCTGGCGGCCCTGCGGCAGTTGATCGCGCCCACCACCGTCGTGCTGCGGGCGGGGGAGGAGACTCTGCGGCCGTCGCGCGAGCTGGTCCCGGGGGACATCATGGTCCTGCGGGCGGGGGACCGGGTGGCTGCCGATGCCCGGCTGATCGAGGTGTCGCGCCTGAAGGTGGACGAGGCGCCGCTGACCGGCGAGTCCGTGGCCGTGTCCAAGACCCTGGAGCCGCTCTCTGCCGGCCTGGCGGCGGCGGAGCGCACCAACTCGGTGTTTGCCGGGACCACGGTGGTCGATGGCAAGGGCAGGGCGATGGTTACCGCGACGGGGATGTCCACCGAGTTCGGCGGGATCGCCGCCATGCTCCAGGACGTGAAGGAGCCCCGGACGCCGCTGCAGGAGAAGCTGGACCGGTTCGGAAAGTCCATGGCCATGGCGCTGCTGGCGATCACGGCGCTGGTGGCCGCCCTCATACTGCTGCGCACGGACAAGGGGATCATGGAGATCTTCACGTGGGGGCTCAGCCTGGCCATAGTGGTGGTCCCCGAGTCCCTCCCCGCCATTGTGACGGTGACGCTGGCCTTCGGCGTGTACCGCATGGCCCGCTGCCACGCCCTGGTGCGCAAGCTGCACGCGGTGGAAACCCTGGGCTCCACCACGTTCATCTGCTCTGACAAGACGGGTACCCTGACCCAGAACCAGATGACCGTGAGGAAGCTCTTCGTCGACGGCCGGATGGTGGAGGTCAGCGGCTCCGGCTACGAGCCCAGGGGGCAGTTCCGCGGCGGGAACGGGGTGGTGGCCCCGGAGCAGCACCCCGCCCTGCAGCGGGCGCTGCGGATCGGGGCCCTGTGCAACGATGCCGGCCTGTCGGCCGAGGGCGGGCAGTGGAGCGTCAGGGGCGACCCCACGGAGGGGGCCCTCCTGGTGGCCTCGGCCAAGGCCGGGCTGGACAACGAGGCCCTGGCCGCTTCCTGGCGGCGCGTGGGCGAGATACCGTTCTCCTCCGAGCGGATGCGGATGACGACGATACATGAGTCGCCGGAGGGCCTGCTGGCGCTGTCCAAGGGGGCGCCGGAGGTGGTCATGGGCGCCTGCAGCCGCGTTCGCCCGGACGGGCGAGAGAGGGAGCTTCTTGCGGAGGACAGGGCCCTGGCGCTGGAGGCGGAGAGGCAGATGGGGGCCAATGGGCTGCGGGTCCTGGCGCTGGCCTACAAGCCGGTGCCGGGGCCGGGCTGGGAAGAGGGAGAGGTGGAGCGCGACATGGTGTTTGCGGGGCTGGTGGGCATGATCGACCCGCCCCGCGAGGAGGTCAAGGAGGCCCTGGGGGTGTGCCGGAAGGCGGGCATCAAGGCGGCCATGATCACCGGGGACCACAAGACCACCGCCGAGGCCATTGCCCGGGAGCTGGGCCTGCTGAAGGACGGGCTGGCGCTGAGCGGTGACGAACTGGAGGCCATTGACGATGCGGAGCTGGAGCGGCTGGCCGAGAGGGTCGAGGTCTATGCCAGGGCGTCGCCGGCGCACAAGCTGCGCGTGGTCGAGGCGCTGCAGAAGAGGGGCCACGTGGTGGCCATGACCGGCGACGGGGTCAATGACGCCCCGGCCCTCAAGAGGGCCGACATCGGCGTGGCCATGGGCCTGACCGGGACGGACGTCTCCAAGGAGGCTGCCCACATGGTGCTCACGGACGACAACTTCGCGTCGATCGTGGCCGCGGTCAGGGAGGGGCGGCACATCTTCGGGAACATCAGGAAGTGCCTCATGTACCTGCTTTCGGCCCACATCGGGGAGCTGGTGCTGATGATCGGGGCGGTCCTGACCGACCCCCGCTTCCTGCCCCTGGTGGCGGTGCAGCTGCTCTGGCTCAACATAGCGGTCGACGGCCCCACCGCGCTGGCGCTGGCCTTCGACCCGCCCGACCCCGGCATGATGGAGCAGCCGCCGCGCAGCCGGCGCAGCGGCATCCTGCCCCCCAGGGCCCTGGGCTTCATTGCGGTGGCCGCGGTCTGGTCGGGCCTGGTCACCTTCGGCGTGTTCAAGTGGGCCCTGGCCTCGGGGCGGCCGGAGCAGGAGGCCCAGGCCCTGTGCTTCGTCACCCTGATGATCGTCGGGGAGTTCACGGCGCTGGCCGCCCGGTCGGAGGCGAAGCCGCTGACGCTGATGGGGCTTGCGGAGAACAAGTGGCTGCTGGTGGCTATGGTCGGCACCATTGCCGCCACCCTTCCCCTGATCTACGTGCCGGCCCTGCAGGAGCACTTCCACACATACAGCCTGCGCTGGACGGACTGGGGTATTGCCATTCTGGCCAGCCTTACGCTATTCTTGGCGGCGGACTTCTACAAGGCCCTGTGGTCGCGGGCGGAGGCCAGAAGAGGAAAGCGGTCCGGATGATAGCGGTCAAGAACCTGACCAGGACCTACAGCGTGGGAAAGGTGGAGGTGAGGGCGCTGGTGGATGTCTCCCTGACACTGGAGGATGGGGACGTCACCTGCGTGATGGGCAAGAGCGGCTCCGGCAAGTCCACGCTGCTGAGGCAGCTGGGGCTCATCGACCGGCCTACCTCCGGCCAGATCTTGCTCGACGGCCAGGACGTTACCCGGCTCTCGGACGGCGCCAGGGCGAGGTTGCGGCTGACCCGCCTGGGGTACATCTTCCAGGAGTTCGCGCTGCTTTCGGAGCTGACGGCGCACGAGAACGTCTATCTGCCGGGGATGATGCTCGGCGGCGGGGACCGCAGCTACCAGAAGAGGGCGGCCGAGCTGCTGGAGGTGGTGGGGCTGGGGGACCGGATACGCCACAGGCCGAGGGAGCTGTCGGGAGGGGAGCAGCAGAGGGTGGCCATCGCCCGGGCCCTCATCAACAACCCCCGCGCCCTGTTTGCCGACGAGCCTTGCGCCAACCTGGACAGCCTCTCCGCCGAAGTGGTCATGGATACCCTGATGCGGCTCAACAGGGACACGGGCGTCACCATAGCCTTCGTCTCCCATGACCCGGACGACAAGAAGTACGCCCGGAGGCTGATCTTCCTCAAGGACGGGAGGCAGGTGCCGGAGTACCTGTAGCCTGCCTGCCGACCGGCGCGCTGGAGAAGCAGTGAACTCATTGAACGTAGCTTTCTTCATGGCCCTGAGGTCGCTGAGGCGGGGGGACCTGCGGGTGGTGCTGCTCACGGTGACCATGCTGGTGCTGGTCTACATCAACCTGGTCTTCACGCCATCGCTGCTGTCCGGTGCCGTTCGGCTGATACATCAGAGGACCAGGGACACGCTGTCCGCGGACATAGTATTGCAGCCCGCGGGCGACACCCCGGTCATCGTCGCTGCGCGGTCCCTGGTGAGCGGTATCGAGATGCTCGACGGCGTCGAGGCGGCCTGCGCCAGGAACAGCATTGGCGGGGAGATCCGCTACCAGGGGGAGAGCTTCACCTCGGCGGTATATGCCATCGACCCGGTGGGCGATGCCAGGGTGTTCAGCCTCTCCGAATCCACCATCGAGGGCCGGTACCTGGAGCCGGGGGACACCGGCCAGGTCTACCTGGGCCTGCAGGTGGCCGGCGCCGGGAGGACCGGCATCGAGCTGTACGCGAGCTCCCTGAAGACCGTCCACGCCGGCAGCAGGGTGACCATCGACTTCGTCAACGGCCAGCAGCGGGAGTACACGGTCAAGGGCATCTTCTACACCGAGTTCGTTCAGGGAGACATCAGGGCCTACATCACCGAGGCTGACTACCACTCAGTGGTCCGGGAGCAGCCCTGGGGCACAGCCATGAGCGTCCACGTGAAGCTGGCGAAGGGGGCGGACCGTGCCGCGGTGATAGACCAGGTGATGTCCGAGAGAGCGGGCCTGAAGTACCAGACCTGGGAGGACGCGCTGGGCGTCCTCAAGAGCATGACCACCAGCTTCGACCAGATCATCAGCATACTGCGGGGCACCGCCCTGGTGGTGGCGGCCATCACCATCTTCATCGTGACCTACGTTGACCTGGTGAACAAGAGGCGCCAGATCGGCATCGAGCGGGCCATAGGCATCGCGGCGCCGGCGATAGTGGCCTCGTACATCATTCGGGCGGTGGTCTATGCCGGCACCAGCATCGCCGCGGCGGTCCTCATCTTCATCTACCTCATGGTGCCCCTGGAGGCGCGCTACCCCTTCCACTTCTCCTTCGGGGACGTCATGCTGGTGGTGGACGCGCCGATGCTGGCCTCCTCGGCGCTGGTGCTCCTGGCGGTGGCTGTTGTGTCCGCTTCTGTACCGGCCTACCAGGCCGTCAGGACCAGGATCGTGGACGCCATCTGGTCCAGCTAGCCGCCCCGGCGGTAGAAGCCCCGGACGGGCTGCCGGGAGGGGGCGAAATGCCGGGCGCGGGACTTGACGGGCCGCGCGGCCCCGGCCACCGGGCTCCCGGGGCTGGGCGGGGCGTAGATCAGGGAAGGCGCCGAGCCGTGGTCGAAGCCGTCCAGCGTCTGGCGCGAGAGGGCCAGGCCCATGGTCTTCTCCAGGGTCCACACCATCTCCCAGTCGGCGGGGGTGGCCAGCGTGAAGGCGTCGCCGGTGCGCTCGGCCCGGCCGGTGCGCCCGATGCGGTGCAGGTAGGCGTCGGGGGTGTCGGGCATGTCGTAGTTGATAACGTGCGATATGCCCTCCACGTCCAGGCCCCGGGCGGCGATGTCGGTGGCCACCAGGACGTGGTACTTGCCGCTCTTGAAGCCCTCCAGCGCCTCGTCCCGCTGGCTCTGGGAGCGGTTGCCGTGCAGGCTGGTCACCCGGTAGCCGGCGCGGCGGACGTGCTGCGTCAGGCGCTCGGCCCGGTGCCGGGTGCGGGCAAACACCAGGACCGACGTGGTCTCGATGGACTTGAGCAGCGCCAGCAGCAGGGGCATCTTGCGGGTCTCGTCCACCGGATAGAGGGCATGGGAAACGGTCTCCACGGGGCGCATGGGCCCGATGGCGATGCGCTGGGGATCGCTCATTATGCGGGCGGCCAGTTGCTCGATCTCGGGCGGGAAGGTGGCGGAGAACAGCATGGTCTGCCGGCGGGCCGGGACGTGCTTCAGGATCTCGCGCACCGAGGGCAGGAAGCCCATGTCCATCATGCGGTCCGCCTCGTCGATGACCAGCACTTCCATCCTGTCGAAACGGGCACAGCCCTGCCCGATGAGGTCCAGCAGCCGCCCCGGGCAGGCCACGATGATGTCGGTGCCCTGCCTCAAGGCCTTCACCTGGGCGGCGTACCGGACGCCGCCGTAGACGGCGGCGCTGCGGATGCCCACCCCGGCGCCCAGGGCCCCGATGGCCTCGTGGGTCTGCTCCGCCAGCTCCCGGGTGGGGGAAAGGATAAGCGTCCGGATGCGGCCCCGCGGCCCGGAGAGCAGCCTCTGCAGGATGGGGAGCACGAAGGCGGCGGTCTTGCCGGTGCCGGTCTGCGCCGTGCCGATGAGGTCCTGCCCCGCGAGGGCGGGGGGAATGGCCGCCACCTGGATCGGCGTGGGCTGGGTGTAGCCGACGCGGGCGACAGCCTCCAGCAGGCGGGGGTCGAGGTCGAATTCTGGGAAACTCACGATTCTCCTTGCTTCAGAAGCCCGGCGGATGTCAAGGAGATCGTGGTGGGATCAGACGGTGACACAGGCGGTGACTGCTGAAATGATTTTATGTGACATAAAGCTCTCAATGCATAACATACGCCGCCCGGGGAAGAAAGTCAAGCACGGCCTTCGTCTTCCGGGTCAGGGGCGGTTCGCCCTCCAGGACAGCGTGACCTCGCTTGACAGGTCGGTGGCTTCCCCGGCGGCCGGCAGAGGCTGCCCCAGCCAGTCCCGGTAGAAGGCGTCCAGGTCCGGCAGGAACTCGAAGATGATGGGGCACCCCACGGGGACGCTCTCCACCTTCAGCAGGGCGCCGCACCCGGGGCAGTAGAACTCCCGCACCTCGCAGAAGTCGGGGTCGGGGCACCGTATGCCGGGATAGACCTCCTCCAGCTTCTCACGGGTGTCCCGGACGAAGATGAGGGCGGCCAGCTTCCAGTTCTTGCGGTAGTCCCCCAGCTCCTGCCCGCAGTCGCACTTGACGATGCGTTCGGCCCCCTTCTGGACAATGTAGAGGTGCTCTCCGATGGGGAGCAGTATCCTCTCCTTCCAGGGGACGCGTTCCTGCAGTATCTCGACGTACTTCAGGAAGCGGTCGTCGTCCTTGGGCCGGCTCATGATCTCCTTGATCTTCTCCCAGGGGAGCCTGCCGTCGTAGAGGTCCTTCAGGTCCTGTTTGCTGTACGACATCATCTCACCTCTCAGAAAGCGAAGTTGCCGGGCAGGCCCCAGAAGTCCTTGTACTCCCGGGTGAATCCCTCGGAGAGCTTCATGCTGCTCTGGTACATCTCCACCAGCAGCGGGTCCAGGCGCTTGTCCAGTATGCGCTGCCGCGCCTGCTGCCACCACTGCTCCACCGGCACGCCGCGCTCCAGCCGCTCCCGGCGCCTGGCCTGGCGCAGCTTCGCGGTGGCCTCCTCGTCTATGCGCCACTCCTTCGCCTGCTCATCGTAGCCGGCCTCGATGCAGTACATCCTCCGGGTGATGTCGAGGTTGGTCAGGCCGTTGTCCAGGTCCGCCTTCTGCAGGGCGGGATCCCTCTCGATGGGGTCGCCCAGGCCCCCCGGGGAGCCGTTGTCCGCGATGAGCAGGTCCTTGTCCTTCACCTCGATGGTCGGAGGCATGTGATTGAAGTGGGTGATATCGGCATGGGGGTAGTCCAGGAATGTCCTGGGGTCGCCGATCTCGTGGATGAGCGGCAGCCGCCTGTTCACCGTGTCCTTGAAGTCGTGGTAGCGGACCAGGAAGGTATTGCGCTTCCCGCCCGGGTAGCCGCCGAAGAGCCCCAGGTTGGGGATGATGCGGTCGTGGGCGCAGCCGATGGCCCCGCTGCCGATGCCCACGGTCACCCGGTGGAGCATGTCCATGGTGGGCATGGAGAGGCCCGAGCGGTAGCGGCCGCAGCCCACGGAGTACGGCTCCAGCATCCGGCACATGTATATCTCCGGGATGAACAGCTGCCACACCTCCCAGTTCCCCGTGTCCGTCTCCAGGGTGGCTATCCAGGCCCCGGTGTCCACCCCGTCGCAGACCCCGCTGGCGCCGCAGCCGAAGTTGCCGGTGGTGCCGGCCAGCATGGGGCGCTTCACCCCGAACTGGTCGAAGCCGGCCAGCTGCCAGCCGGAGCTGGAGATCTTGTTGAAGACCTCCTCCCGGAACCCCCGCATGTAGAAGGCGGTCCCCAGCATGCCCACCCAGAGGCTGAACACGTCAATGGCCGCTGGCCAGGGATTGCCGGTGGCCAGCTTCTTGATGAGGCTGGGATTGAACAGCGAGTCCACCGGCGGCGTCTTGATCTCGCAGGGCAGGAGCGACCCCAGGTTCGCCCGCCCGTCGTAGGAGAGGGTCTGAACGACGGATATGGACAGCGCGCCGTACAGCCCCTTGGGCGTGGGGTTGAAGGGGTGCCAGCCCCACTCGCCCACCCCGTCGAAATCCAGCACCAGCCGGCCCTCGGGCAGGATGTCCATCCGTATGGGTATCAGCCGTATCACGTCCCTCTTGCCGGGCAGCCACGAGGTCGGCGTATCGGCCATGTAGATCTCGAAGGGGACCACGTCCTTGTAGCGCCCCGGTATGGTGCGCTGCCGGATGCGGGCCACCTGGCTGCGCCGCTCTTCCTCGATGAGCTCCCTCATGCCCTTCTTGAAGTACTCCAGGCCGAAGTCGCCGATGATGCTCTTGATCTCTTCGCGGACCCGGATGTTGGCCGCCACGGCGCCCTTGCGGTCCAGGAGGAACATGTCGGCCATGTCCAGGCTCATCTCGATCTTGATCTCGAAGTCCCGCCGCAGCCTGTCCCCGGAGCCCACCTTCTCGCAGCAGAACTTGAGGCCGTCCGCCCCCCGCTCCACGGCCGTGGTGGGCATGCAGCCGGGGCTGACCGCGCCCACGTCCATCTCCATGATGACGGTGCACACCCAGGCCACCAGCTCGCCCTCCCAGAAGACCGGCAGCAGGTCGTAGAGGTCCGCGGCGTGGATCCCGGCGATCACCGGGTCATTGGCCAGGAACAGGTCGCCGTCGTTGATCCCCACGTCCTGCTCGTAGTTGTTCTCGATCATCCAGGTGATGTTGTCGCCCATGAGGCGGACGTGGACCTGGATCCCGGTGGACTGCAGCACGTTGTCCCCCTCGGGGGTGTAGATCCCCATGCACAGCTCGGCCACCTCGCGGACGTACGGCGATCCGGACACCATCTTGCAGGTCTCCCGCCCGGCAATCAGAGAGGACATCATGCGGGAGTGGAAGAGCTCCGCCCTGACCGGGTCGCTCTTGAGCACCTGCGGGTCCGTCACGCCGGCGTAGCAGCCGGTCTCCTTCAGCAGACGGCGGCCCTCCTCAAGCATCTGCTTCAGCGTCCTGCCCCCCTCGCCGATCCCCTTCTTGTGGTTGCTCATTCTGACCTCCTCTGGCCCGCTTCGCCCGGTCACCCGGCCCCTACGCCAGCCACATCAGCGTCCATTCGTCCATCCTGATGCTCCGGCCCGGGGGGAGGAAGAGGGTGGTGGCGGGGGCCTCGATGACGGCCAGGCCGTGCACCTCGTTGCCCGGCCGCAGCCTGTCCATGTCATAGACGGCCGCCGTGGCCCAGGACCCGTCGTAGTAGACCTTTCTCTCCCCCTTGACCGCCCCGGGGGGCGGGGCCTTTCCCTCCAGGGGCCGCTTCGCCAGGCGGGGCTTCACCTTGGGGACGCTGGCCGTTATGCCCAGCTCCATTATCTGGAACCCGGCCCGCTCGTGCTTGGCCACCCCGGCGTAGATCCTCTCGTAGAGCGCCTCGAAGGCCGCCAGCAGGGCGTCCATGTCCTCGGGGCTGTTGATGCGGGAGACCGGGGAGACCACCTCCAGGTCCTCCATCTGCCCGCCGTAGCGGACGTAGGCAATCTGCTGCACCCGTGCCTGGCCCCACGGCAGTCCCTCCTCTTCGAAGTCGGCGGCGGCCTGCCTCTCCAGTTCGTCCCAGCCCACGTTCAACAGCAGCTGGCCCATCAGCATCTTGTAGGCGCCGTCCGCACCGGGGGGAATGAGGACCGGGGTGGACTTCTGGTAGCGGTGGCTGATGTCCTCCGCGGCGCAGCCGAAGGAAGAGAAGCCGGCCGCCCAGGGCATGGTGGCCACCCCGCGGAAGGGCAGGCCCTCGGTGTAGCCGGCCAGGTGCATGGGGCCTGCGCCGCCGAAGCAGAGCAGGTTGAAGTCCGTCGGAGAGAAGCCGCGGGCGTAGAGGACGGAGCGGATGTGCTCCTTCATGCGGCTGTTGATCAGCCGGTACACGCCGTCGGCGAAGTAGTAGGGGTCCACCCCCAGGACGTCGGCGCACCTCTCCTTGACGGCCCGGAAGGCCCTGTCCGTATTCAGCTTCTTCTTGCCGCCGAGGTAGTTGTCCGGGTTGAGGATGCCCATGATCAGGACGCAGTCCATGACGGTGGGGATATCGTTGCCCATCTCGTAGCACACCGGCCCGGGGTCGGCGCCGCTGCTCTCGGGGCCGATGGTAATCCTCCTGGTGATGGGGTCGATGGTCACGTACATGCCGGTGCCGGCCCCTATGGTGTCCATCTGCAGGGTGGGGATGTTGTAGATGCGGCGGTTGATGACCACCTCCCGCTCGATGACCGGCTGCCCGCCCCTGATGAGCCCCACGTCGAAGCTGGTGCCGCCCATGTCGGAGCACACCCAGTTCTGCACGCCCACGCTGCCGGACAGGTAGCGGGCCCCCATGAGCCCCCCGATGGGCCCGGAGAAGCTGGCCTCGTATATGCGGGGATAGCGGATGTTGGTCAGCCCGCCGTGGGCCAGCACTATCTGCAGGGGATGGCGGTACCCGTTGTCCTGCAGCCGCCTTTCGATCTTCGTCAGCTGCTCCCGGCCCGGCTCGGCCACGTAGGCGTGGAGCACGACGGTGTTCAGGCGGCCCACCTCGCGCATGATGGGGCAGATCTGGTGCGATAGATAGACGGGGACCTTCCGGCCGCGCTTCTTCATCACCTCGCCGGCCAGCTCGGCTACCCTGATCTCGTGGGCCGGATTGAGGAAGCTCTGGAGCAGGCACACGGCGATGGAATCGACGTTCTCATCCAGCAGCTCTTCGACGGCCTGCGCCACCATGTCCTCGTAGAGGGGGACCACCTCTTCCCCGAACATGTCTATCTCGCCCTCGGCGCCCTTCACCAGCCTGCGGGGGACCAGGGGCGGGTTGCTGCGGTGAGTGACCTGGTGCAGCAGGTCCTGGTAGGAGTAGCCCTTCCACTTGCCGGCGCTGCGCTCGTGCAGGAAGACGTCTTCGTCTCCACGCTTGGTGATGACGCCCACCCTGCGGCCGGTGACGGTGATCAGGGCGTTCATCATGGCGGTGCCGCTGTAGACGGCCGCCTCCACGCCCGGCAGGATGCTGCCGGCCTCGCGGGCGAAGTCGGTCCCCCAGTACTCGAAGCCGTCCGCCAGCGATTCCCAGAAACCCTCGGACTGGTCGTGGGGCGTGGTGGCCGCCTTGCCGATGGTGAAGTTGCCGTCGGCGTCCACGATCATCATGTCCGTCAAAGTCCCGCCGGCGTCACTGGCGATGATCTGCACCCGTCGCTTGGCACTCATGCGGTGTCCTCCTGTCGAAGGTGGTGGGCCCCCCCTGTTGTCGACGCCAAGAATAGCCACCGGCGCACAAACCTGTCTGTCAGGAATTGCCTGACAGGGGCGGCGAAGTTGACGTAACGTCCGGGCGGGGATATCATCTGGGCGCGGGCCTGGTGGCAGCGGGGCCTGCCGCCTGACTGTGGGGCCATGACGAACGAAGCCGTGGAAGCCGGAGACCGACGTCGGGGGCGCTGCCGCGTCCTGGCCGAAGGTGAGGCCCATTTCGCCTGGGTCATGGACATGGACTGCGGGGTGGGCAGCCTGACGGCTTCCGGCTGGCGCCTGCTGGGGTATGGTGGCGATGATGCCGGCCGCCGGCCGGGCACCCTGGTCACGCCGGGGAGCCTCAGCCTGTGCCGGGAGGCGCTCCGGGAGATGCTGCAGCATGACCGCGGGCACCCCGGCGGCCCCTCGCGGGACTGGGCCCTGGAGATGGAGTTCATCCGGCGGGACGGCTCCGTGCTGCCGGTGGAGGCCACGGCCAGCCTGATGCGGGGGCAGGACGGCCATCCCTGCGGGGTGGTGTGCGTGGCCCGCGGCGGCCCCCTGCCCGGGGAGGAGGAAGGCCCCTTACGCAGCGAGGAGGACCTCAAGAGGTCCGAGTCCCGGCTGCGGCTGCTGACCCAGAGGATGCTCGAGATCCAGGAGACGGAGCGGGCCCGGTTCGCCCGGGACCTGCACGACGAGCTGGGCCAGGAACTGGTCTTCCTGAAGATGCTGGCCCGGTCGCTGGCCATGAGCCTGGACGGCGTGCCGCAATTGCAGGAGAAGGCGGTGGAGATCTCCGGGATGGCCGAGCGCCTCAAGACCACGTCCAGCCGGATCGCCGCCAGCATCGGGCCGGGCATCCTGGACGGCCTGGGCCTGGTGCGGGCCGTCGAGTGGTGCGCGGAGGACTTTGAGCGGCGCACCGGCATCTCCTGCCCCGTGGACACCCCCGCGGGGGACATCGGCGTGCCCCGGTCCGCCGCCTCGGCGGCCTATCGCATCCTTCAGGAGGCGCTGACCAACGTCTGGAGGCATGCCGGCGCCTCGCAGGTTGAAGTGAAGCTGGTGAGGGAGGGGGACTGGGTGGTGCTCACTGTCGCCGATGACGGGGTGGGCATCAGCACGGGGCTGCTGTCGCGGAAGTCCACCCTGGGCTTCCTGGGTATGCACGAGAGGGCCCGGCTGGCGGGGGGCACGCTGAAGGTGGCCAGCGGCTCCGGCCGGGGCACGCGGATAGTGGTCCGCCTGCCCTTGACGGACGCCCAGGCAGGCCCCCGGCCGCAGTCAGCGGGGGCCTGGCTGTGATCAGCGTCCTGATTGCCGACGATCACGTGCTGGTGAGGCAGGGCCTCAAGCGGCTGCTGGAGGAGGACCCCGAGATCCAGGTGGTGGCCGAGGCCGGGGATGGGCTGGAGGCCGAGCGCGAGTACCAGCGGGTCCGCCCGGATGTGGCGGTGCTGGATATCGCCATGCCGTTGCGGGACGGGCTGGAGACCATCAAGCGGATACTCTCCATGGACCCCGGCGCCCGGATACTGGTCCTCACCGTGTACCCGGAGGAGCAGTTCGCGGTCCGCACGCTCAAGGCCGGGGCGCTGGGCTACATCACCAAGGGGAACTGCACGGCGGAGCTGCACCGGGCCGTCCGCGCCGTCGGGCTCGGAAGGAGGTACCTGTCGGACCAGGGGGAGAACGCGGTTGACCTGCAGCTGCTGGCCAACCGGTCGGAGAAGAGCCCCGTGGGGTCCCTGTCCAACAGGGAGCTCCAGGTGCTGTGCCTGATCGCCAGGGGCTACAAGTCGAGCAAGATATCGGTCGAGCTGGGGCTCTCCTCCAAGACCATCGAGACCTACCGGTCCCGCCTGATGCAGAAGCTCTGCCTCAAGAGCGATGCGGACATCTGCCGCTTCGCCTACGACAACAAGCTGGTGGGGGCCGCCGCGGCCGCCCCGCCGCCCGGGCCGGGCGAAGAGACGGGCGCGGGCGGGTGACCCAGCGGGCAGCCGCTGTCCGCCGGGACTTCAGATTGAAGTATACTACCCTGGAGAGGGCGGGATGAGCTTATGGAAACCCGTCACCTGATATCGGCCGCGGTCCTGGCCGGGCTCTTCTGCCTGGCCATTCTGGTGACCGCGCTCCTGTGGAAGAAGGACCGGACGAAGCCGGCGAAGCGCTCGGCATACCGCGTGTTTCTTATCGTGGGCGCGGTGATGGCCTCCGTGGGGCTGATCGAGACGCTGGTGTTCTGGCGCCAGGACCTGCCGCTGGCGGTCCCCCTCCCGCTGCTGGGCATCGGGCTGCTCTTCCTGGCGATCGGCCTGGCCAACATGGGCCAGCGCAAGAACGGGTGAGCCCTCAGGTGGCCGCCTGGCCCAGCTGGCCCTTGGTCTGGTAGTAGATCACGTAGCCCGCCACGGGGATCTCCAGGGCCGCCCGGTCCGGGCGCTCCCCGAAGCGGCGGCTGAAGTCGTCTCCCACCAGGTCCATGATCTCCTCCAGCGGGGTGCCCCGGCGCGCCGCCTCCAGCACCATGGAGCTGTAGATGCGGGCGTTCTCCAGGGCCCGGGACATGGCCCGGGCGGCGTCGGTCTCCACCGTGCCGTGCGAGTAGAAGAGCAGGTCCGGGCGCAGGCGCATCAGGCGCTCAATGGTGCTCACGTAGATGTCCTGCTCGAAGCTGAAGGGCGCCACCGGGGGGAACTGGTATTCCGGCAGCCCCAGGGCCTCCCCGCAGAAGAGGCCGTTGAGCGTGCGGTCGAGTATCACGATGTGGTTCGGCGAGTGCCCCACCGCGTGGATGATCTCGAGCTCCCGGCCGTCCAGTCGGATGGCCTTGCCGTCCTGCGCCACCTTCAGGCGGGCCGGGGGCACGGGGTCAATGGGGCCCAGCCGGTCCTCGAAGTCCGGCCCCCACACCAGCCTGGTGCTCTCAGTGAGGCGCTCCGGAGAGACCAGGTGCTTGACCCCCCGGGGGTGGACCACCACCATGGCCTCCGGGAACAGGGCCGACAGGGTCCCCGTCCCGCCGGCGTGGTCTACGTGAATGTGCGTGGGGATGATGTAATCGAGCCCCTTCATTCCCAGCCGGTCCATGGCCTGCGTGATGACCGGCGCGGCCGCCGCCGGGCCCGGCTCGATCAGCGCGCCGCCCGCGGCCCTGATGAGGTAGGTCACCGGCACCTCGGGCATCCCGGCGATGGGCACCTCGAAGCGGAATATGTTGCCCGCCACCTCGGTTATGTCCGGCATCTGTCCCTCCCAACGGGGCCGCGGCCGCCAGGGGCCGGCCGGCCGGCCCGCATCACTTGGCCTCCCTGGTGATACGGAGCTTCTCTATCTTGAGGTTGCGCATCTCCTTGACGGTGAACTTCAGGTCGAGGTAGCGGAACTGCTCCCCCTCCTTGGGCATGTACCCCAGCAGGTGGAGGACCAGGCCGGCAATGGTCTCGTAGTCCCCGCTGGGCAGGCTCATCCCCATCTCCTCATTGACTTCCTCGACGCGCATGTTGCCGTCGATATCGTAGGTGTGCTCGTCAACCGCCTGGTACTCCCGCGGTGCCCGGTCGAACTCGTCCCCGAAGCGGCCTACCAGCTGCGACAGCAGCTCCCTCAGGGTCACCACGCCGGCCACCCCGCCGTACTCGTCAACCACCACGGCCATCTGGTTGTTGGAGGCCTGCATCTCCTGGAAGAGGGCCCCGATGTGCTTGGTCTCCGGGGCGAAGATCACCGGCCGGGTGATGGAGTCTATAGTGGACTCGTCGTTGAACTCGCCCCTGGCCTGCGCCAGCAGCACGTCCTTGATGTAGATCCCGCCGATGGTGTTGTCCAGGCTGTCTTCGTAGACGGGGAAGCGGGTGTGGGGCGTATCGGCGTAGATCTTGAGGAAGTCCCCCAGGGTGGTGCCCTTTTCGACCCAGACCACGGCCGTCCGCGGGAGCATGGCTTCGCGGATGGGGTGGTCGCCGAACTGGAAGACCTTGTCCAGCATCCTGGCCTCCGCCTCCTCCACCACGCCCTCTTCCTTGCCCACGTTGATCATGGTGCGTATCTCCTCTTCGGTCACCAGGGTCCTCTGCGTGGGCTTGCCGCCGATGAGCTTGCTGACAGAGGTGCCCAGCCATTCCAGGACGGTGGTGAAGGGCGTCAGCACCCAGGACAGGAACGAGACCGGGGTGACGAAGGACCGCGCCACCCTCTCGCTGTGCTGCGACGCCACTATCTTGGGGACCACCTCGCCCACGACCAGGAGGACCACGGTGACGATCACCGTGGCCAGCAGGACGGCCAGCTCCGGCTTGGCCGCCCAGAGGTGGAGGATGACGGCCGTGCCCAGGGCGGCCGCGCCGGTGTTGACGAAGTTGTTGCCCAGAAGGACAGTGGTGATGAACTTCTCCGGCTTCTGCAGTATCCTGGCAATCCGGCCGGCCTGCTTCTCGCCCTGGCTCTGCATCTGCTTCAGCCGGATCTTCTGAAGCGAGATGAAGGCCGTCTCCGAGCTGGAGAAGAACGCCGAGGCCATCACGCAGATCACGAACAGGACCAGGTAGACTGTGTGGACCGTATCCATAAGCGTTGGCGCGAGGGTACTCCCCGTTTCAACGGGGACGGGGAATCGCGCTTACCTCCTTTGCCTTGACAGACTGTGATGTCATTGGATCGTGGCTGGCAAACGGACCAGACATGCAGCCTGCAGCGTGAACTGTCACTTCGTCTGGATACCCAGATTCAGGAGGCCAATCCCGACTGGCGATCCTCCAGCACGGCTGGATAGCATCATCAGGGAGCCTGCGGCTGGCATCCAGGCGCAGAGGCTGCGGCCGCCGTCCCAAGGCCCGATTGGCCGTCGCCAAGGCCCACCTGGAGATCAGGCGGCAGCGGCCAGACTTCGCCCACAAGACCGCCAGGCAACTCGTCCGGAAGTATGACCTCATCGCCTGCGAGAACTTGAGGCTCGGACCGGGCCTTCAGGGCTTTTCTCTCCTGAGAGGCCCCTCGATTCGTCGAGGAGAGTAGTCACCGCTCTCAATACCTCCCGCACCTGTCGCCGCGCCCGCGCGGGGCGGGAGGCCCCGCCGCCCGCGGTCACTGCGGCGCCGGTGTAAGTCACCTGCATTTTCCTAGGTTTTGCGGCCGCGCGCAAGCGCAGCGTTGACTAGGCGGGCCGCCGGCTATAGAATCTCTCTTCAGGGGGAGGTGCGCTTTGACCGGCGGCATAGGCCAGAGAATCGGCGAGACCATAATCGTTGCCCTGTGGCCACTCATCTGGGTCTTCTACGTCCTGGTGAGCGTGGTGGTGTTCGCCCACACCGCCGCGGTGTACCTGGGCTGGGGCATCCTGTCGCGCCTGGACAGGCGGCGCTCCGGTGACTCCCCG
This sequence comes from uncultured Dehalococcoidia bacterium, assembly GCA_964492335.1. Lineage (GTDB taxonomy): Bacteria > Chloroflexota > Dehalococcoidia > UBA2247 > RBG-13-53-26 > JAFGCL01. The sequence goes on from CAZBJX010000002.1 coordinate 118,119, forward strand.
AGTCCCGGCCCTCAGGCAGCCGGCTGAGTTGCTGTCCACCCGGGCAGGCCCAACACCGGCCCTCGCGGTCTGCCAGCCGGTCGTCCCCCTGCCCGCAGCCGGCATGGACCAACGACTTGGTCCATCCGAAGGGGACCAAGTCCTGACACCGGGCTACCTGCGGTGCTCAGACTGTCCTGGATGCAGCGGCCCGGTGTGCACGTCCAAGCTGCAGATCGAGTGGTGAGTACACAGCACACCGGCGGCTACTGATGGTAGCAGCCAGCCCCAGTCAGTCAGTCGGTCAGTCTGCCTGATCGGAAGGGAGATCGACCAGCTTGTTGGCGAAGGCGAACAGGCAGATCTCCGCGTCGGATCGCGCTGTGAGCTTCTCCAGCACCCGAGAGCGGTGAGAGTGGACCGTCTTGATGCTGATGCCCAGTTCGTGGGCGATCTCCCTCACTTTCTTCCCCCGGGCAATGAGGACGGCCACCTGGAGCTCGCGGTTTGACAGGCGGTCTATCGGGGCGACATCAGACTTGACGGCCAGCATCTGCATGGCGATGATGTGTCTGGCCTCGTCGGCTAAGAAGCGCCGCCCCTGCGCCACTGTCTGGATAGCCGCCGGCAGGGCAGAGGCGTCGATGCCCTTGGAGACGTATCCCAGAGCCCCCGCCTTGAGGAAACGGGCAGCAAACTGTCTTTCCGGATGGACGGTCAGCACCAGTATGCGGGCGCTGGGATCGGTCTTCATGATGTGCTTGATGGCCTCCAGCCCGTCCATCCGGGGCATAGAGACATCAAGGATCACCACGTCGGGGCGCATTTTCTCGAACTGCAGAATGGCCTCAATGCCATCGGAGGCTTCCGCCACCACTACTCCCACCCCGGCTTCCTCTATGATGTGCTTCACGCCGGTCCGCATCAGGGCGTGGTCATCGGCCAGCAGAACCCGGATCATTGGCGCTCCCCGGAGTCCTCGTGCCTTCTAGCGGCTCCCCCCTCCATCGGTAGCCGCGCGCACACGCTTGTTCCCTGGCCCACCCGGCTGGATATCGTGAGACTGCCCCCTGCCAGGCGGGCTCTCTCACGCATGCTCAGGATCCCGAGGGAGTGGCCTGGCCTTTGGTCGTGGATGTCGAAGCCTCTGCCGTCGTCCGATACGGTGACCTTGAGCGTCTTCCCGGAGCTCATAACCTCTACCCGGGCCTGCGATGCCTTGGCATGTTTCCAGATATTGGTCAGTGCTTCCTGCACTATCCGGTAGGCGGTCATGGCCACCGCCTTGTCCATCTCAACATCTCCGGCCTGGGTGTCAGCCGCGCATGGTATGCCGCTACGCTTCTCGAATTCCTCCACGTACCATTCCACTGACCTCATCAGGCCCAAGTGGTCGATCATGGTGGATCCCAAGGTCATCACGATGCGGTGGCAGTCTTCCTTGATCCGCTCCGACAGCGCCAGGAGGTCCTCCATCTCGGCTTCAACTGATTGGCCCTTCCGCTGGTGGTTAACCAGGAGAGCCACCTTGGTCTGGAAAAAGGCCAGCTCACTCCCGATGTGATCGTGCAGGTCACGGGCCAGGCGGGCCCTTTCCTTCTCGGCCACCTCCATTATCTCTTGGGAGAGCAATCTCAGCTCCGCCTCGGACCTCTTCAGTCGTTCCTCCGCGGCCTTTCGCTCGGTTATGTCCCGGAAGCTGACCACGACACCTCTGATGGCTGGGTCTGAGAACAGATTGGTGGTCACGGTCTCCACGACGCGCCACGCGCCATCTCCATGCTTGACGCGGTACTCAGCGCGCATCGGGACGCCTGGCTCCCGCAGCACACGGGCGTAGCCTCGGGCAACGCGAGCGTGGTCCGATGGATGCACGAAGGTTAACTTGTCCTGCAGACTGATGCTCTGGGATTGCCGGCTCCAGATGCGGTTCACGGAAGGGCTTATGTAGAGGATGCGGCCCTCGCGGTCAAGGACGGCCACGCTGTCCAGCCCGTTCTCCGTCAACCCCCGAAAGAGGCGCTCGCTCCTCTGCAGGCCCGCGAGGTTGACCGGCCCGGCTAACGAGGCCGCAGAGCCTCTATCGGCCGGGAAGGCTCGGGCGGTGCGCTTGGCTGGCTTCTCATCCTTCGTCATGTCCCTGTCTCGTGCGAACCCTATTATATGACATCAGAAGATTTCTTGCCGGCACTAAGACTCTGTCCAATTACCAGCGTCAGACCTCCGGCTGTAGACTGGCATCGGAGCATTGCCTGCAGGAGGCGAGACATGACCGGGGTGTTGGACGGGATAAGGGTTCTGGATTGGACCATATTCCAGCAGGGCCCAGTGGCCAGCATGCTCTTGGGTGACTTGGGGGCGGAAGTAATCAAACTCGAGGAGCGGGTGGGTGGAGACCTAGGCAGAGGCATGGTGAGAGTGGCCGGGGCCATGGTGGGTGGAAAGGATGTGGTGCGGAATCCGTACTTCGAGGCTGGCAACCGGAACAAGAAGAGCCTGACTCTTGACCTGAAGAAGGCCAAGGGCAGGGAGATCGTTTACCAACTGGCGGCCAAGTCCGATGTGTTCGTCCAGAACTTCCGGGCCGGAGTGGCGGAGAAAGCAGGCCTTGATTACGAAGCCCTGTCCAAGCGCAATCCCAGGGTCATCTACGCGCACGCGTCCGGCTGGGGGCCGCTGGGTCCTGACAAGGGCGAGCCTTCGGCCGACTACACTGCACTGGCCAGGTCGGGGCTCATGGCCGCCGCCGGGGAACCGGGCATGGATCCTGTTCTGGTCCAAGGCGGAATTGCCGACCAGACGGGGGCGGTGATGACCGCGCTTGGAGTGGTTTCCGCGCTCTACGTCCGGGAACGCACCGGGAAGGGGCAGAAGGTGGATGCCTCCATTCTGGGTGGCATGGTATTCCTTCAAGGGCACCCGGTGGTCTTCTGCACGATGGCCAATATCTGGGGCATGCGGATTGCCAGGAAGAGCGCCGGCAACCCGCTGTGGAACCACTACAAGTGCGGCGATGACAGATGGATCGCCCTGGCTCACCTGTCTCCTGACAAGTTCTGGCCGCTCCTATGCCAGGCTATGGGGCTCGAGGCCCTGGAGATGGACCCCCGGTTCGACTCCATGGACAACAGGATGGAGAACTGCCAGGAACTCATCTCCATCCTGGATCGGGCGTTTGCTACCAGAAAGCGCGAGGAGTGGATCAGGGTGTTCAAGGCCAAGGGCGTGGTCTTCGCGCCGGTGAACGATACGCTGGAGATGACGCTAGACCCGCAGGTGCTGGCTAACAATTATGTGACCACGTTCGACCATCCCGTATTCGGGCCCACGAAGACGGTGGGGTTTCCGATTGGCTTCAGCGAGACTCCGATGTCAATCAGGAGGGAGGCTCCGGAGTTTGGGCAGCATACGGAGGAGATCCTCATCGACCTTCTCGATTACACTTGGGACGATATCACGAGGCTCAAGGAAGAGGAAGTGATATGAGAACGCTGCCATGTTGTATTGGAGGGCGACTCACCGAGCGGGAGCCATCTCCTAGGAAGGATGGATCATGAGCACCGGGATGGTGAGGGTGGAAGAGATTCACCGCGACCGCACCAGCAGGGCGAGGGATCTCAAGGCGCAGGGCCGGAAGGTCGTTGGATACCTGTGCAGCTTCGCCCCGGCTGAGATGCTGACGGCGGCCGGGGTGGTCCCTTTCCGCATGGTGGGGAACATGAGGCGGCAGGCGGAGTTGGCGGACCATCATCTGGAGGGCATCGCCTGCTCCTTCACCCGCAGCGTACTGGACGTTGCCCTGTCGGGCGAGTATGACTTCCTCGACGGTTTCGTTATCCCGCATTCGTGCGACAACATCGTTAAGCTGTATGGCATTTGGGCGCAGAACGTGGATCACGTATATGCCCACTTCGTGAATGTCCCTCATACTGCATCCCGTCCATCATTGGAGTTCTTCGAGACGGAGCTAGAGGTGTTCCGTCGCAGCCTGGAGAGATACGCCGGGCGGGAGATCACGGACGAGGACTTGGGGCGCTCCATTGCCATGCACAACCGACAGAGGTCCCTGGTGCGGCAGCTGTACCAGTTCCGCAAGGAGCACCCGCCAATGGTGTCGGCCTCCCAAGTGACCAAAGTCGTCAGGGCCATCAACAGCCTGCCGGTGATGGAAGGAAACGGACTGCTGGAGGCACTGATCGCCGAGGTGAAAGAGGGATGCCACATCGTTGGGAACGGCCAAAGACCCAGGATCATGGTCTATGGCACCGGAAACGACGACACGCCGTTCCTGGACATGCTGGAGGAGATGGGCGCGATAGTAGTGGTGGACGACTTGTGCAGCGGAACGAGACCGTACTGGTTCGAGGTGGCTGGCTCAGGTACCCCGATATCGGCACTTGCTGAGAGCTACTTGGAGCAGATGAACTGCCCGCGGACCTTTCGTCCCAGCCCGGGGAGCCACCAAGAGGACCTCCAGAACCGGTTCGGCTACTTGTACGACTTCGTCCGGGACTTCAAGGTCAACGGCGTCATCCTGTACGTGATCATGTACTGCGATACGCATGCGTTCGATACTCCGGACGTGATCGAGTACCTCAAGGCGAAGAAGGTGCCGGTGCTGCGCCTCGAGGAAGAGTACCAGACGAGCGCCATGGGCCGCCTGAAGACCAGAGTCCAGGCCTTCCTGGAGACCATCGCCTGAAGGAGGTGCTGTGGAGGAGCCGCGGGAGAAGACCACTGCTCAGAAGTCGACGGAAACCTCGAAGAAGGTACGCCTCATGGTCAAGGACCTCGCCCGAAAGGCCCACGAGGCGCAGGCCAAGGGCGACCCCATAGCTTACCTCTTCATCTCCAGCGCCTATGACGACGTGCTGCGTGCCATGGACATTGTCACCGTGGGCACGGAGAACTACGCCGGCCTCTGCGCGGCCAAGATGGTTGCCGAGCCGCTGCTGGCCAGGGCCGAGGCGGAGGGCTATCCCCGGAACCTCTGCACTTATGCTACTTGCGGCTTGGGATTCGACGCCATGCGCTGTGACTACGGAGGGGCCATGCCGCCTAACTCCCCCGATGGAGGCATGCCCCAGCCTACGGTGATGCTGGGGACCGGGATGATGATCTGCGATCCCAGGTACAAGTGGTACCAGGCCTCCCAGCGCTACATGGACGCGCCTGCGTATGTCATGGGGCTGTTGAACCCGTACCACTACTACACCCACGCTGATCTGAGCGAGATGCGCCCCTATTACATCAAATACGTGGCGCAGGAACTGCGCGACCTAGTGGAATTCCTGGAGCGCCGCACCGGGCGGCGGATGGACTGGGACCGGCTGAGCCAGGTGGTAGATCTGAGCGAAAGAACCATCACCGTCTGGAGCGATACCTATGATCTGCGCAAGGCGGTGCCCGCCCCGATGCCCACGGAGGACGCTCTGAACGCCATGGTGCCGGGGTTCTTTATGATGGGGACGCAGACAGCCTATGATTTCTACCAGGAGCTCTACGAAGAGATCAAGCACCGGGTGGAACAGGGTATCGGAACCATCGCCGACGAGAAGTACCGGCTGTTGTGGGCGCTCTCCCTGCCTCCTTGGTATGGCTTGGTGATCTTCAACTACTTCGAGAGCCAGGGTGCGGTGTTCCCCATTGAGGTGGTCTACCACCCGCCGCCGCCGCCGCAGATCCCGGATTCGGTCAGAGACCCCATCGAGCGGATAGCATGGCGGTTCTACGACTCTATGACCCAGCGGTTCGAGAAGTGCCGGGGCCGATCGGGCGACCCTTGGGTAGAGTGGTTTCTGGACCTTATTGAGGATTACAGGCTGGATGGCGTCGTCTTCCACCAGGCAATGACCTGCCGCACCATACACACCGGACAACTGCACCAGATGAACGTGCTCCGGAAGCATACCGACAAACCGGTGCTGTTGCTGGAGGGGGATATCGTCGACGTGCGCAACTACAGCGAAGAGGCCACCCACAAGCGGATAGATCTTTTCATCGAAGTGCTGGAGCAGTACAGGTCGCAGCGGTAGCGGCTGTGGCGGGAGGCGTAATGCCGCAAGGCGAGATAGTGATACATGAGGACTTCTGCCAAGGGTGCGGATACTGCCAAGAGTTCTGCAGCCGCGGATGCCTGGTGATATGCACGGACCGGTTCAATCCCAAAGGCAACTTGCTCCCTGCGTTCGTGAATCGGGAGAACTGCACCGGCTGTGGCATTTGCGGCTGGATGTGCCCCCATATGGCCATCGAGGTCTACAGGTTTGTGCAGAGCGCCGCCTGAACGCGGTTCCAGCTTCGCTATCGATTATGGAGTGCCAGATGAGCGAAAGAATACTAGTGCAGGGAAACGAGGCAGTGGGGTGGGGTGCCTTGGCGGCGGGGTGTGACGGGTTCTTCGGCTATCCCATTACCCCCCAGAACGAGATACCGGAGTTCTTCGCCCGCGAGATGCCGGTGAGGGGCAAGGTATTCGTGCAGAGCCAGTCGGAGACCGGCGCCGTTATGATGTTGTTCGGCGGCGCCGCAGCGGGCTTCCGGGTAATGACCTCCACTTCCAGCCCTGGCTGGGGCTTGATGCAGGAGGGCATGTCTCATCTGGCGGCTGCCGAGCTGCCCTGCGTGGTGGTCCTGGTGCAGCGAGGTGGGCCGGGGCAGGGCAGCATCCGCCATGCCCAGATGGACTACATGTGCGTCACCAGGACTGGGGGTGGGGGTGGCTACAAGAACATCGTGCTGGCCCCAGCCTCGGTCCAGGAAACCCACGACCTGGTACAGCTTGCCTTCCACTTGGCCGACAAGTACTCGAACCCTGTCGTGGTCCTTTCGGACGGCGTCCTGGGACTGGTGGCGGAGACCCTGGAGCGAAGGACCCTGGACTTTGGCCCGGTGGCGGACAAGCCCTGGGCGGTGCGGGGGAGGGGTAGCCACCCGGACGGAGGCCGGCGGTATGTGCACACCTACCCCGGGTCGGGACCGCCCCCGCCGCGCGGGTGTGCCAACTACGTCCGCTGGCTGGAGCATATCGGGCAGAAGTATCAGGAGGCGAGGGACTCCGAGGTAAGGTATGAGATCTACGGGGATGAAGATGCCGACCTGGTGCTCGTGGCCTACGGTTATGTCTCCCGGGTGTGCAAGGAGGCCATCAACAACGCCCGGAGTGAGGGCCGGAAGGCAACCCTCGTCCGGCCCATCAGCCTGTGGCCCTTTCCCTCGCTTGTATTGGCCCAGTTGGCGGAGAGGGGATGCCGCTTCATGGTGATAGAGGACTGCTTGGGACAGATGGTCGACGATGTCCGGATGTCCGTCCTGGGGCGTGCGGAAGTGGACTTCATGGGTGTCTTGAGCCGGCACATACCCACGGATGGCGGCATGATGCTGCCGGGCCGAATCCTTGAGGAAATACGGAGGCTGACATGAGTGGTAGTGCCCAGCCGGACAGGGTCAAGGTAGTTGGAGCGGGCAACGTGCTCTGGATGCCGGTTCCGGGCTGTCCTGGTTGCCAGGCCGGGATGGTGGGAAGGATCATTGCTGAGGTACTGCAGGAGATGAACCTCGACGGCAAGGCCATAATCTCGGACGGTATTGGCTGCCACTCCGGCGTAGCCGTACTGAACGTGGATGTGGTGCAGGGATCTCACGGCGGCGCCCCGGACATGGCCACGGCCATAAAGAGGCTCTCCCCCGAGAGCTTCGTCTTCACCGTCCAGGGGGACGGGGACTGCATTGCCATTGGAGCTGGGTCTTTCATGGGAGCGCTCACCCGGGGCGAGATGATCACCATTATCATGGTCAATAACGCCAACTACGGGACCACCGGAGGCCAGATGGCCCCCACTACCCTGACAGGCCAGCAAACGAGTACCTGCCCGTCCGGCCGTGACCCGGCCACCAGCGGATACCCGATCAGGGTGGCGGAGATGGCGGCTACCTTCCGCAGCGTAGCTTACAGCGCCCGGGGTGCCCTGACCACGCCCGCCAACTACCAACGGACGAAGAATTGCGTCAGGACCGCTTTTCAGAAGCAGGCGGATTGGGCCGGGCTGGGATTCGTGGAGATACTGGCGGCGTGCCCGCCCAACTGGCACCTTACCCCTGTAGAGTCGCTGAAGTGGATGGAGGCCAACATGATTCCCGAGTTTCCGCTGGGCGAGTTCAAGAACGTGGACCGGGTCGGATAGCCTCGGTGGATTGAGAGGAGAGACTCTCATGGATGGCGAGAGACCTAAGAGAGCAGAACTGATCATCGCCGGGCTGGGTGGGATGGGGGTACTGGTGGCAGGCCGGCTCTTGGCGGCTGCCGCGATGGACACTTACAGGCACATCTCCTGGATGCCCACCTACGGCGAAGCCAGGCGGGGTGGCCTATCTGACTGCACGGTCATTCTCTCGCAGGCGGAGATCGCCTCTCCCATACTGGACCGGTCTGATGCCGTCATGATGCTCGACAGCGCGCAGATGAGGACATTCGAGCACCGCGTCCGGCCGGGGGGGCTGCTGATACTGGAGCGGGCATCCCTGAAGGAGTGGCCGACCAGATGCGATATCAGGGTGGCCAGTGTGCCCGGCATGGAGACGGCCTTGCGCTTGGGAAAGCTGCAGGTGGCCAACTTAGTCATGCTCGGGGCCTATTTGGGGATGGCAGGGCCCATTGATGCAGGGGTGGTGGAAGAGGAGTTGCGTATCAGGTACAGTGGCGGCACACTGGAACGCAACAGCGCAGCCCTCAAGGCGGGGCTAGAGGCGGGCAGGAGCCTAGCCGCCGAGGGTATTGGGAGGTGCTGGCAGTGAGGTTCAAGGTGGTTCAGGTGATGTACCAGCCCGGGGCATTGATGCCCGACTACGGGCAGATGCTGGAGCAGTCCGGGCTGGATGTCGAGTTCGTCAGGGCCAACTGCACTAGCGAAGAGGAGATCATCGCTGCTGCTCGCGACGCGGACGCGGTCATCGGCGTAGCCACTTTCCAGAAGTTCTCTCGCAAGGTCATCGAGTCTTTGCCGCGCCTGCGCTTCATCATGAGCATGGGGATCGGCTACGATAGCCTGGAGTTGGCGGCGGCCACGGAGCACGGCGTTTTGGCGGCCAATGTGCCGGACTACTGCCTCGAGGAGATGTCAGATCATGTGATGGCGCTTGTCCTGGCTCTGACCAGGAAGGTCACTAGGTTGGACGCCATAGTGAAGGCTGGAGGGTGGGCCCAGGAGCCCGACCCCAACATCCAGCGCACCGTATGGCCCTCGATGACGCGCCTGCGCGGGCTGACGCTAGGGCTGGTGGGGCTGGGGAGGGTGCCGCGGGCGCTGGTTCCCAAGGCCAGGGGTTTTGGCATGAGAATCGTCGCCAGTGACCCTTATGTTGACCCCGCCGTCTTTCGGTCGCTGCAGGTGGAGAGGGCGGATTTCGAAGGGCTGCTGAAGCAGTCCGATTTCGTTTCCCTCCATGCTCCGTTGACTCTGGAGACGACGCGGATGCTGGGCGCCGGACAGCTCCAGAAGATGAAGCCGACTGCCTGTGTTGTCAACACGGCCAGGGGGGCGCTGGTGGATCACCAGGCTTTGTACCGGGCCTTGGCTGACAGAGTGATAGCCGGCGCGGCGCTCGACGTCATCGATCCGGCGCCGATCCCGGGGGATGATCCGCTGCTGCAGCTGGACAACGTAATTGTCACCGCGCATTCGGCCCACGCCTCCGTAGCTGCACTCACGGAGCTGCTGCGGCGCCCCGGGCATGAGGTGGCCCGGGTGCTGAAGGGAGAGTGGCCGGTAGGCCTCCTCAACCCGGAAGCCCGGGACAGATACCAGCAGAGGTGGGGATAGGAGGGCGAGTCCGGGTGGCTCGGTTTTCGGCCGTCAATCCGGAAGGATTACCCCCTGTAGTGAAGACCCTTACTCCGGAAGGCGCGGATGCCGGACAGACAGCACGCCGGGGAGGGCCTATCCTGAAGGTGGCAGCAGTCCCCTGTTGCATCAGGCGCATGGTGCCCCGGGAACAGTGTGCATACTGCGTTGCATACCGGTTGTAGCCATGCATTATGCCCAGAGTGGGGGGGTGGGGTCTTGACAGATTGCCAGGACGGTGCAATACTCGGGGCAACCGGCTTTGAAAGGGGGGTACAGGACTTGGAGTCGACCCCGACGCATTCCCTCTTTCCTCGTCACAACGCCGCCATCCGTGGCCACCGGCCCGATGGCCGGCGGGGTGGGGGAAGGTGAAGGCAATGGCCGCCGGGGCCGTCGCCGGGGGAGTCGTCAGAGGGTCCCGCAAACCGGGCAGGATAGTCCTGGATGAGCACGACATGGGCATCATCGCCACCATGGGGAGCGACGCGCGACAGGGCATGGGCGAGATGGCGCAGGCCCTGGGCCTTCACCGGAACACGGTGGCCGCCAGGGTAAACCGGCTGATACGGGCGCGGGTCATAACGCCGGCCGTCTATGTCGACCCCCGCACCCTGGGGTACCGCGCCCCGGCCATCATCGGCATCAAGGTGGTCCCCGGTGAGATCGAGCGGGTGGCCACGCTGCTGGCATCCCTGCCCAACATCCACCATGTCCATGTTTGCGCGGGGAGATACGACATCCTGCTGGCCGGGAGCCTGTTCCGGGACGAGGATGAGCTGTTCTCGTTTGTGACCAACGAGGTCAACCGGACCCCGGGGGTGACCGGCGTCGAGGCCATGATCACTGTGGGCCTGAGCAAGGTTGGTTTCGCGGCGGTGCACGCGGTGACGGCGGGCAGGCCGATGAGCACCCTGGAGAGGGAGGCCATCGCCACCAGCCTGGACGAAGGGGACTACGCCATCATCAGGGAACTGCAGCACGATGTCAGGCAGCCGGTCTTTGCCCTGGCGGCGGCCCTGGGCATGAACCGGAACACGGTGGCCGCCAAGCTGAGGCGCCTGCTGGACGAGAGCATCATCAAGGCGGTGGTGGTGGCCGACCCGGCCGCGCTGGGGTACCGGGTGATGGCCGCTATCGGCCTCTCGGTGCTGCCGGGGCAGGTCGAAGCCGTTGCGATGCGCCTGAAAGAGATAGAAGAACTTCAGGCTGTGATACTCTGCATAGGCCGCTACAACATCCTGGTGTGGTGGCTGTGCCGGGACCTGGAAGACCTGTACAGCGCGGTCACCAGGGATCTGGCGGAGGTCCCCGGCATCAGGGACGTGGAGGCCCTGCTGATACTGCGGACGAAGAAGGCCACGATGGACTACCTTCAGCCCGGGCTGGGGGCGGGGTAGCCCGGATCGGGGCAGGGAGAATGATCTTGGACTGGAGCAGCCCGATGGGAAGAGGGGCCCGTATGATCGGAGACCTGGCGTCCCTGGCTGCTTCGGAAGGGAAGTGCATATGCTGCGTCGAATGAGCCCCAAACAACTGGCAGCCCTCTATGACGAGTCAGCGGAGAAGAAGCCTCCGGCCGAGAGGCAGGCATGGCTGGACGGGAGGCTGGCGAAACAGATCGCCTTCGCCTACAAGCATGCCCCGGCCGCCCGCAGGAAACTGGATGCGGCCGGGGTGTCGCCTGGACACATAAAGACGGTCAAGGACCTGGAGCGGGTGCCCGTCACCAGCAAGGATGAGCTGGTCAGGCTGCAGGCGAAGGACCCTCCCTTCGGTGGGTATCTGGCGGTGCCGGTGAACACCCTCAACCGGGTCTACGTTTCACCGGGGCCGATCTATGACGCCTGGGGGCCGGAGCGGGTCATGGCCAACGTGAAGGGCCTGGTTCGGCAGGGGATGCCGCAGCCGGGCGACGTGGTGATGGTGTCCAACGCCTACCACATGGTCCCGGCCGGTCTCTGTCTTACGGACGCCCTTGACGTCATGGGTTGCACGGTGGTGCCGAGCGGCGTGGGCCAGACCGACCTGCAGGTGAAGATCATGCATGACCTCGGCGTCAGCGCTATCTTCTCCTTCCCCAGCTTCACCATGAGCCTGCTCAAGAGGGCGGAGGAGATGGGCTACAACTTCAAGAGGGACTTCAAGCTCAAGTTCTGCTCCGGGGGCGGAGAGAGGCATATCCAGGTCCTGCGGAAGGTCTTCGAGCAGGAGTACGGGCTGACGGTGGGCGACGGCTACGGCACGGCGGACCTGGGCGGGGTGGCCTATGACTGCGGGCTGGGTGAGGGCTACCACTACGACGATGACGTCTGCATCATCGAGATCGTGGACCCCAGGACCGGCAAGCAGGTGCAGCCCCTGGAGGAAGGCGAGGTGGTGGTGACGCTGCTGTCCCGGGTGTACCCGCTGGTGAGGTTTGGGACCGGAGACCTGGCCTCCTACACCGACCAGACCTGCCGCTGCGGGCGCACGTCCCACCGGATCACCAAGATCCTGGGGATGGTGGGGGACCACGTCAGGGTCAAGGGGATGTTCGTGCACCAGAGGGAGCTGGACGAAGCCTTTTCCAAGCTGCCCCAGGTCTCCCGGTTCCAGATGGTGCTCAAGCTGGTCGACCAGCGGGACCGGATCCTGCTCAACGTGGAGGCGGACCCCGGGGCGGACAGCAAGGCGCTCTCCGAGGCCATCAACCTGCGCTGCCAGGAGGTCTTCAAGCTGAAGATGGACGAGATCTGCTTTCTGGGCCAGGGGACATTGCCCGCGGACGCGAAGAAGGTTGTGGACACCAGATGGTGACATCGGCTGTTTCCCGGGTGCTGTCCAGGCGCGGCCAGGGGCCGGCGGTGGTGGTGCCCGAGAAGGACCAGACGGCGGCCAAGCTGCTGCTGGCCAACCGCACCAGGTGGGGGCAGAAGGTCTGGATGCGGAAGAAGGAGCTGGGGTTCTGGCGGGAGTACACCTGGGAGGAAGGCTACCAGCGGGTGAAGGACTTCTCCCTGGGTCTGAAGAGCCTGGGGTTCCAGCGGGGGGACATTCTGGCCATCATCGGGGACAACGATCCTCACTGGTTCTGGGCGGAGCTGGCGGCGCAGGCGCTGGGCGGGGCCATCACCGGCGTCTTCTCCAGCGGCGGGCCCAATGAAGTCAAGTACTTCCTGCAGATGACGGATGCCAGGTTCGTGGTGGCCGAAGACCAGGAGCAGGTGGACAAGGTGCTGAGCATCAAGGATGACATGCCCCTGGTCGAGAAGGTGATCTACTGGGACGGCAAGGGGCTCAAGGGCTACGACGAGCCCCTGCTGGCCAGCTTCGAGGCTGTCTCCGAGATGGGGGTGGAGTACGAGAAGGAGCACCCCGGATTCTTCGAGGAAGAGATCGCCAAGGGCAAGGGCAGCGACATGATCATGATCATCGGCACCTCGGGGACCACCGGGTACCCCAAGGGCGGCATATTCACCAATGACTCGCTGTTCTCCAGCAGCCATATCTTCTACGCCCTCAATCCCATGGACGAGAGCGACGAGTGGGTATCGTTCATACTCCCGGGGTGGATGGCGGAGCAGGGCATGGGGTTCATGGGCAGCCTGGCCCGGGGCGTGCGGATGAACTTCTGCGAGTCCCAGGACACGGTGCAGGAGAACATCCGGGAGATCGGCGCCAGCGTGCTGCTGTACCAGTCGCGCCTGTGGGAGAACCTGGCCTCCAGCATCCAGAACAAGATCTCCGAGTCCACGCTGCTCAAGAGGCTGATATACCACGCCTTCATGCCCGTGGGCTACAAGGTGGCCGACGCCCACTTCAAGGGAGAGAAGCCGGCGCTCATCTGGCGGTTGCTGCACCCGCTGGCCAAGGTGATGTTGTTCGATGCGCTCAAGGACAAGCTGGGCTTCACCAGGCTGAAGTACGGGTTCACCACGGGGGCGCTGCTGGGGCCGGACGTGTTCCGCATGATCACGGCCATCGGCATAGACATCCGACAGCTCTACGGCAGCAGCGAGGCCGGCGTCTCCATGCACATGAGGGGCGACATCCGGTTCGACACCGTGGGCCGGGTGCAGCCGCAGACCATTGTCCGCATCATGGACGACGACCATGTCCTGGTCCGGGGCCATGCCTCGGCGCAGGGGTACTACAAGAACCCGGAGGCCACCGAGAAGGCCTTCGCTGGGGGCTGGTTCCACACCGGCGATGCCGGCTACCTGGACCAGTTCGGGCACGTCTACTATCTGGACCGTCTGGAGTACATGAGCACCCTGTCCGACGGCACCCGGTACGCGCCGCAGTACATCGAGGCGCGCCTGAAGTTCAGCCCCTATATCAAGGACGCCTTCGTGGTGGGGGACCAGAGCCGCGATTACGTGGGGGCGGTGATCAATATCAACTACGACAACGTGGGGCACTGGGCGGAAAGGAAGCAGATACCCTACACCACCTTCGCCGATCTGTCCCAGAAGCCGCAGGTAGTGCAGCTCATAGGGGATGAGATCAAGAAACTGAACAAGCGGCTCCCCAAGAAACAGAGCATCCGCCGCTTCCTCAACATGCCCAAGGAGCTGGACCCGGACGAGTCGGAGCTCACCCGGACCATGAAGCTGCGGAGGCGCTTCGTGGAGGACCGCTACAAGGACTTCATCGGCGCCCTCTATGGCGATCAGGAGAGCGCCGCGGTGGAAGTCCGGGTGGTCTACCGCGACGGCCGGACGGCGGTCATCCGGGCCGACATCAAGGTGAACAGGATCGAGGTGCAGCATGGTTAACGTCATCGTCCAGGGCCTGCTCATGGGCGGCGTGTATGCCCTCGTCGCCCTGGGTCTCGTCCTCGTCTTCAAGTCCAGCCAGGTGATGAACCTGGCCTACGGCTGGGTGATCTGCCTCCTCGCCTACTTCCTCTACCAGTTCATGGGCTGCTGGGGTCTGCCGGCTTGGGTCGCCATCCCCATCCTCATGGTTGCTGGGGCGGCGGTGGCCATGCTCTTGGAGAGGGTTGCGATTCGCCCTCTGATGGGGCAATCCTTCCTGGCTGTATTGATGATGACTCTGATGGCCGGCAACGTACTGCACGGCATCATGGTATTCCTGTGGCCGGCCAAGGAATGGGCTATACCGTTCCGGCCTCAGGGAATGTGGACCATCGGCTCCATCCACATCATGCCGGACGCGGCCATATCCTCGGCGGTTGGCTTGGGAGTGTTCTTGCTTCTGGTGTTGCTTTTCCGGTACACCAAGATAGGGCTGTCGATGAGGGTGGTGGCTGCTGACCATGAAGTGGCCCAGAGCCTGGGAATCCGCGTCAACCGCATCTTCTCGCTCTCCTGGGCTGCCAGTGGCGTCTTGGGTGCCGTGTGCGCCGTCCTGCTGGGCATGGTCTACGCGGTGACGTTCAGCATTGCTGATGTCGGCGTTGGTAAGGGCATGGTGATACTGCTCGTAGGTGGTCTTACATCCATCCCCGGCGCCCTGGTCGGAGGCTTGCTCTTCGGCGTGAGTGAGACCCTGGGGTCCTACTGGCTGCAGGACTTCGGCGTCATCATCCCCTGGATCTTCATGATGATTGTGCTGCTGGTGAGGCCGCACGGGCTGCTGGGCCAGAAGAGGATAGAAAGGATCTAGAAGATGCTGCCTTGTGGAGTATTCAACCGCAATCCTCAGCAGGACATGGCTATCGTGCGGACCAAGACACAGTGGCTGTTGCTGGTTGCCACCATCGTCTTCCTGGCCACCTTGGTACTGTGGGTGCCGCGAGACTGGCAAATCTGGCTCATACTCGTGGGGATATACACGGTGGCGGTTCTGGGACTGCACATCACCACCGGGCTCTGCGGGCAGTTCGCCATGGGGCATGCTGGGTTCATGGCCGTGGGCGCCTATACCACCGCGGTCCTCACTCAGAGTCACGGATGGTCTCCCTGGCTGACCCTTCCGCTGTCGGCCCTGATGGCCGGGCTCATCGGCTTGGCCTTTGGCATTCCGGCGCTTCGCATCAAGGGCATTTACCTGGTGATGGCCACCATCGCTGCTCAGATGATCATCGCCGCCGTGATACAGAACCAGTCCTGGTTGGGCAGCACGAGCGGCATGCACGTACCACCCATCAGGATAGGTGGCTCCCCCTTGGACAATTCCCAGTTCTGGTGGTTGACCCTGGCTGTGGCCCTCGTCGGAGTGTACTTCGCCAAGAACATCCAACGCACCTCTCCAGGCAGGAAGATGGTGGCGATCAGGGACAACGACCTGGCCGCCGAGGTGATGGGCATCAACCTCTTCCGCACCAAGCTGCTGGCCTTCTTCCTGGGATGCTTCTACGCCGGCATCGGTGGCTGGCTCATGGCCCACTACTCGCGCTACATTCACGTGGAGTTGTTTGGCTTCGGCCTCTCGCTGCAGCTGCTGGGGATGGTCATCGTGGGCGGGATGGGCAGCACCTCCGGGGCGGTCATGGGCGTCATCCTTATGCAGCTGCTGGATAAGGTGGTCTCTCGGTACCTAACTCCGTGGGTTAAAGACGTCTGGCCCGGGCCGGCTGGCATCAGCGTTGGCCCTGCCCTCCAGCTCATCGTATTCGGGGCCGTGATCGCCGCCTTCCTGCTACTGGAACCGAGAGGAATGCAGCATCGTGTGGAGAAGATCAAGCTCTATTACCGACTGCGTCCGTTCTCGCACTAACCCAGCTTCCGCAGACCCCAAATTGCGGAAGTTGGGCTAATGGAGGTCAATATGAGTGCGACATGATGGGTGAGGTGGCGCCTAGGAGCCTGTCCTAGTAATCGTGCGCGGGGAGCGGGTTCGACAAAGCGAAATAAGGAAAGGGGGAGGAGATGCACTGGAAATCACTGAGGCTGGCTGCTCTGGCGATCCTGGCGCTGGTTCTGGCCGTCACGCCATTCCTGATAGGGTGTGGCGAAAAGGAGCCGGCAGAGAAGAAGGTCATTACTATCGGCACCCTCGCCGACTTCAGCGGCATAGCCGCCGCCGCGGTAGTGCCTACCGTTGACGCCTTCGAGGACGCGATACTGTACTATCAGGAGAAGGCCCCGATCAGGGGGGTGGACTTCAGGTTTGTTCATTACGATCATCAGCTCAACTACGCTAAGTCCAGGCAGGGATATGAGGATCTGAAGGCGCAGGATATGCAGATATTCTACGCTATGGGCGGTACGGAACTCGAAGCCCTGCGGCATTTCGTGGCTGAGGATGGCATACCCACTATAGGCAGCTACGGCACCACGGGCACGCTTATCGCTCCGTGGATCTACTTCATGACACCCACCCAGACCTGGGGGACCGAAGCATGCCTGGAATGGATCAAGGACACTTGGGACTACTCGAAGGGCGCGCCGAAGATCGGACACCAAGGCTGGGGACTGTCGACTACCGAGGAGGTACAGGAAGGCATCGACAACGTCCTCAGCGATCCCGCCTATGCCGGCCAGTTCAACTGGAAAGGGCAAGACAAGGCCATTACCGGCACTGCCGCCTGGTCTGCCCAGGTTGAGAAGTTCAAGGACTGTGATTACGTCTTTGTGTCCATCGTCGGGAACTCGCTGGCCACTTTCGTGAACCAGATGCGGGCGCTGGGGTACAAGGGGGCGTTTGTCAGCAACGCCAACCAGTTCACCGGCTACTGGCCCGCCGTGCAGGGGGCAACCGCCGCAGCGGAGCTCTATGGATGCTACTACTGCTGGTGGGGGCCGATCATGGGCTCTGACGACCCGGCCGACTGGTTCCAGACCATGATCGCCACCACCAAGGCCAAATATGATGACTGGGCCGTCCGTTTGAACAGCACTGGACCGATATCCGGATGGGCCACCGGATACGTCGTCTACAATGCCGTCGCCAATGCAGTGGAGCATGCTGGCGGCAGCGACAAGGTGGACAGCGCAGCACTCAAGGGCGGCTTTGATAGCCTCCAGATCGACGTGGAGGGGGTGGGGGAAACGTTTAGATTTTCTGACACGAACGCCTGTGGACTTACAAGCCACAAGATAGTGCAGTGGGACGTGGCCACGGGCAAGTGGACGGATACCAATGGTGTGTGGTACGAGCCTATCACCCTGCCGGAATAGCCGGCGGCAGCGGATAGACAGTGGGACCCGGAGGGCCTCGGGGCCCTCCGGGGAACCCCGCACAAGGAACGGTAATCTGCCGGACATGGCAGTGGGACGGAGTGCATATGGCCAACGAAGCAGAGCTGAGAGTAGAGAGCCTGGGGCTTAGCTTCGGCGGCGTGCAGGCCCTGACGGATGTCAGCTTCGATGTGAAGGCGGGGCAGATAGTATCGATCATCGGCCCCAACGGCGCCGGCAAGACCAGTACGCTCAACTGCATCAGCGGGTTCTACCGGCCCCAGAGGGGCGAGGTCTACTTCAGGGGCAAGAGGATCACCAGGATGCCGCCCGACAGGGTGGCCCGGCTGGGGATAAGCCGCACCTTCCAGAACATCCAGCTGTATGCCGGACTCAACGTGGTGGACAATTTGATGTCCGCCCGGCACTTCTTCATGAAGGCCACCTGGCTGGAGAGCGGCCTGTATTACGGGCGGGCCCACCGGGAGGAAGTCAAGCACCGCTGGGCGGTGGAAGAGATCATCGATTTCCTCGATCTGCAGAAGTACCGGAAGGCGGTGGTGGGGACCCTGCCGTACGGTATCCGCAAGCGCATCGACCTGGGACGCGCCCTGTCCCAGGAGCCCCAGGTCCTCCTCCTGGACGAGCCCATGGCGGGGATGAACATGGAGGAGAAGGAGGACATGGCCCGGTTCATCCTGGACGTGCAGGAGGAGAAGGGCATTACCATTGTCCTCATTGAGCATGACATGGGCGTGGTCATGGACATCACGGACAAGATCGTGGTGCTGGACTTCGGGCGCAAGATCGCCGAGGGGTCGCCCGAGGTTATCAAGGAGGACCCCGTGGTGATCAAGGCCTACCTGGGTGAACAGGACACGGTTGTGGTGTGAGGTGATGACCGATGGCCATGCTGGTGCTTAACAACGTTGAAGTCAAGTACATGGATGTCATCCTGGTGCTCCGGGGGGTGTCCCTGGAGGTGGACAAGGGGGCGGTGGTGGCCATCCTGGGCAGCAACGGCGCGGGCAAGACCACCACGCTGCGGGCCATCTCGGGCCTGCTGAAGACCCAGGAGGGGCGGGTCACGGACGGGAGCATCGAGTTCGAGGGCAAGAGGATAGACAACGGCAATCCGGAGGACATCGCCCGGCTGGGGATCATCCAGATCCTGGAGGGACGCCGCACCCTGGTGGACCTGTCGGTGGAGGAGAACCTCAGGGCCGGGGCCGCGGTGTCCTTCGCCGGCCAGAACATCCGGAGGGACCTGGACCGGGTCTACTCGTACTTCCCGGTGCTCAAGGAGATGAAGAACCGGACGGCCGGGTATCTGTCCGGGGGAGAGCAGCAGATGCTGGTGGTGGGCAGAGGGCTGATGTCGCACCCCAAACTGATGCTGGTGGATGAGGCCTCGCTGGGGCTGGCGCCCCTGCTGGTGGAGGAGATATTCAAGATACTCAAGCGGATCAACGAAGAGGAGCAGGTCTCCATCCTGCTGGTGGAGCAGAATGCCCGGGCGGCGCTGGGGCTGGCCACCCACGGCTATGTGATGGAGAGCGGCCGCATCGTGCTGGATGATACCGGGGAGAAGCTGCGGGCCAACACGGACATCAGGGAGTTCTACATGGGGCTGGGGACCGTGGGAGAGACCAAGAGCTACCGCGAGATCAAGCACTACAAGAGGCGCAAGCGCTGGCTGGGCTAGCGTCCCGGCGTCAATCCTGACGCGTCAGGCAATGACGGCCATCTTGATGCGCGGCGACAGTAGCGAGTCGGGGTCCAACCGCGCCATGAGCAAGGAGCGCTGATATGGGTTGGAAAGTCACCGCCACCACACTGGACTGCGAGTACGTGGGCGATTTCGCCACCATAATGGTCCAGCCGGACGGCACCGCCAAATGCTCCTATGTTAACCGGTACAAGGAGGCCAAGAACGCCAGGGAGAAGATGAAGGGCTGCAAATGGCCGGACTGCCCCCTGGTGGCCGCCTTCCGGGAGGAGGCGCTGGCGCTGTAGGCGGGGCGGTGGGGGCCTGAAGCCGCTCCCGGCAGGGGCGTCCATGGACCGGCCCTTCCCCGCTCAAGAGAGGTTGAGGTGACCCGCATGGCCACGCCGGGAGAAGGCCTACCCCCCCGGCCACACGCCTGGCTGGCATGCGTGCTCACTTCGGTCTGGTGGTGGCCCGCCTCGGCGGGCCACCACCGTGCTGTATGATGGGATGGGAATACGCCTGCCGGTGCAGAGAGAGGAGCCTGACGCATGATCCCGATGTTCTCACTGGAAGACAAGGTCGCCATGGTGACCGGCGCCAGCCGGTGGACGGGGAAAGTGGTGGCCCTGGAGATGGCCAGGGCGGGGGCTGACTTGGTCATCTGCGCTCGAAAGGCGGAGCGCCTGGAGGCGGCCGCCGAGGAGATCCGCCGGGTGGGCCGCAGATGCATCGCCGTGCCCACCAACGTGGAGGACGCGGAGCAGGTGGGCGCCCTGGTCAGCCGCGCGCAGGAGGCCTTCGGCCGCATCGACATCCTGGTCAACAGCGCGGGCACCAGCATGCCCGTCCCCACCCTGGAGCTGGCGGAGGACCGCTTCGACGCCATGGTGCGCCTGAACCTGAAGTCCCATTTCCTGTGCAGCAAGGCCGTGGCGCCGGTGATGGTCCGGCAGGGCGGCGGCAGCATCGTCGACGTGGCCTCCACCGAAGGGCTGCGCGCCAGCCCCACCAACTGCGCCTACGGCGCCGCCAAGGCGGGGCTGATGAACCTGGTGAGGACCCTGGCGGTGGAGTGGGGGCGCTACGGGGTCCGGGTGAACGCCGTGGCCCCGGGCTTCATCGCCACCCCCATGCACCCGGGGTACCTGGAGGGGTATCCTCACCTCAAGGCTATCTACGAGCGCGTGCCGCTGGGCAGGGCGGTGACCATGGAGGAGGTGGCGGCGGCGGTGATCTACCTGGCGTCTGATGCGGCGGGCGGCACTACCGGGGTCACGCTGCCGGTGGACGGTGGCCTGACCAGCCTCATGTAGCCGGGGCGCAGCGGAGGGTTTCGCAGCATGGGCAGACTGGACGGCAGGGTGGCTATAGTGACCGGCGCCGCGCAGGGCATAGGCCGGGGCGTGGGCCTGGCCCTGGCCAGAGAGGGCGCGCACCTGGTGCTGGTGGACCTGCAGGAGGTCGCCTGCGAGCGGGCTGCCGAAGAGGCGGCCGGCATTGGCGCCCGGGCGCTGGCTGTGGCCAGCGACGTCAGCCGCCGGGAGCAGGTGAGGGAAGCGGTGGCCGCAGCCGTCAGGGAGTTCGGGACGGTGGATATCCTGGTGAACTCGGCCCAGGCCATGCGGGCCGACGTGCCGCTGAAGGACACCACGGACCAGGACATGGCCCTGGCCCTGGGCTCCGGGCTTATGGGGACTCTCTACTTCATGCAGGAGTGCTTCCCGTACATGAAGGAGCACGGGGGCAAAATCATCAACTTCGGCTCGGCGGCCGGCCTGGACGGGGCCCCCGGCTGGGCGGCCTACGCCGCGGCCAAGGAAGCCATCCGGGCCATCACCCGGGTGGCCTGCCACGAGTGGGCCCGCTACCGGATCAACGCCAATGTGATCTGCCCGCTGGCCGGCAACCCCTACTGGGAGAAGCAGGGCGAGACCAGGCCCCAGATGGTCCAGGGGATGCTGGCCGCGGTCCCCATGCGGCGCTTCGGAGATGCTGAGAGGGACATCGGGCGTGCGGTGGTCTTCCTGGCCAGCTCCGACTCGGACTACATCACCGGCCAGACCGTGATGGTAGACGGCGGCCAGACCATGCTGCGATAGCCGCAATACTGTTCACGTAAGCTATTCTGGCAGGTACGCTATGTCTCCCTGGTGGAGAACGGGACCCATGTCCTCTTCGGCACGCAGTTGGGAAGCTACCGCACGGCGGAAGCCACCCTGGCCCGGGCCGCACCGGCGGCCAGACCATGCTGCGCTGGCCCGTCCGGGCGGGCTGACCCCGGCCTGGTAGCCCCGGGGGCTCATATCCAGCGGCGGCTGCGGAAGAAGATCAGCATCAGCACGATGGTCGCCGCCATCGACGACATGATGATGGCGAACGAGCTCAGGCTGCCCTCATGCCCGGCCCTGGGCAGGGCGATGTTCATCCCGTAGACGCTGGCCACCAGGGTGAGGGGCATCATGGTGGTGGTGATGACGGTCAGGATGCGGATGGTCTCGTTGGTGTGGTGGGAGGCCACCGATTCCTGCGCCGCGTGGAGGCCCTCGATGATCTCCTTGCACTCGTCCAGGGTGTCCCAGGTCTTGTCTACGTGGTCTATGACGTCTCCCCAGAATACCTCCAGGTTCTCGGAAGTGTAGCGCTTGGTCTTGTGCTCCAGGCTGCTGATGACGGCCTTCATCGACCAGATCACCCGGCGGTTGGAGATGATGTCCCGCCGCAGAAGCGATAGCTCCCTGACCACCCGGCCCGACTTGCTCATGTCGAAGATGGCTGCCTCTGCGACCTCCAGGTTCTGCATGATCTTGTTGGCCATGGGCAGGCAGTAGTCCACCAGCATATCCGTGATGCGGTACAGCAGGTAGCCGGAGCTCTTCATGTTGGTCTCCCGGATGGCCTTGTCCGCCTGGCAGTCGTCGAAGAGCTTGACCAGGGGCTTGAGCACCCCGTCGTGGATGGTGACCACGTAGTCCTCTCCGATGAAGATGGAGACCTGGCTGGCCACCGTCACCCCCGATTCCTTGCGGAACAGCGGGAAGTGAAAGACGATGAACAGGTAGTCCTCGTACTCGTCTATCTTGGGCCGCTGGATGCGGCTGAGGCAGTCATCCAGGACCAGGGGGTGGAAGCCGAACTGGGACAGGAGGTAGTCCAGCTCGCGGCGCGAAGGCCCCTCCACGTTGATCCAGGAGAGGCCGTCCTGTACCAGTTCCTCTACGCGGAGGGCCCCGCCGCCGTCGTCCGGCGGCCTGGTCATGGTCTCGCCTCCGGCAAGCCGGCTGATGTTCCGGTACCACCTCATGGCCTGGTCTCTCTTCATCTCCCGGTCCCTCCTCTTCGCTGGAGACTCCATCTATTGTACTGCTGCCGGCCCTCCCGCGGCACACCCCGGGGCCCTGAGGGCCGGACGGCGCCGCGGGGGACGGCGGTCTTGAGCCGGTGGCATCGCTATGCTACTGTGTTAACTGCGCCCGGGCAACAGGGCGCCGGGCTGTCCCGGAATCGGGGGGTCCCCACCGGGGGGAGGAGGGCCTGTATGGCGGACTTCGATGCTATCGTGGTGGGGGCGGGCCACAATGGCCTGGCGGCGGCCCTGACCCTGGCCAAGGGCGGGCTGAAGGTCCTGGTGCTGGAGAAGCAGCGGTATGTCGGCGGCATGGCCGGCACCACCCGGTTCTTCGAGGGCTTCCGGCACAACGTGGGGGCGTGGGCGCTCATGTTCAGGACCGGCAGCATCTCCGAGGCCCTGGACCTGGACCGGCACGGCCTGGAGGTGATCGACCCCCCGACCTCCTTCTGCACCTTCGGCGAGCCGGGCGATGCCCCCTACATCCTGTACAACGATGCCGCCCGGCTGGGCCGCCACCTGCGGGAGGACCACGGCGAGGACGCCTCCCGGTCGCTGTCCGCCCTGTACCAGATCGGGCTCATCTTCGGGAGGGCCATGGGATCGGCGGGGTACAAGCTGCCGAAGTCGCTGGGGGCCATCATCGATGGCATGCCATCCCTGCAGGCCAAGGACATCATGCGGCGTTTCCTGCTGGACAGCGCGGCCGACATGATCGGCGACTTCTTCCCGGACCCGGCCAGGCACCGGGTGCTGCAGGCGTCGCTGGCGGCCATGGCCGTGGACGGGACGGGCCTCGGCCCCCGCTCGCCGGGCACCGCCTGGTCCCTGGGCGTCCACATCACTCCGGTGGCCGCCGGGGTGCATTACCGGCTGGTCAAGGGGGGCATGGGGATGTTCTCCGAGGCCATGCGCCGGGGGCTCGAGGAACAGGGCGGCCAGCTCAGGCTGACCGCGCCCGTGAAGAAGGTCCTGGTGGAGGGCGGCCGGGCCGCCGGCGTGCAACTGCGCAGCGGCGAGAGGATAAGCTCCCGGGTGGTGCTCTCCAACCTCGACGCCACCGCCACCTTCAGAGGGCTGGTGGGGGAGGAGGACCTGCCCGCCGACTTCGTCGGCATGGTGGACCGGATCAGGTACGCCAATCCCTATCTGCAGATACACGCCACCCTGAAGGAGCTGCCGGAGTTCACGGGGCACATGGCGTTTGCCAACGAAAACAACATCCGCTGGGCTATGAGCTACATCCCGTCGATGGACCTGCTGGAGCGCTGCCACGATGCCAGCAAATGGGGGCATGTCCCGGACAGCCCCTACAGCTCCTACTACATCCCCAGCATGTTCGACGCCAGCCTGGCCCCGGCGGGCTACCATGCGGCCACGTTCTTCTCCCAGTACTTCCCGGTGTCGGCCCCGCGAGGCCAGCACTACGGGCTGAAGGAGGAGATGGCCGACCGGGTCATCGGTCAGATGTGCCGCTTCGCGCCCAACCTGAAGCGGGCCATCGTGGACAGGGTGGTCTTCACGCCGCTGACGTACCAGGGCATGTTCGGCGCCACCATGGGGGACTACAGCCACGGCCTGTTGCGCCCGAACCAGCTGCTGGACTTCCGGCCGGTGGTGGGGTGGGCGGACTACCGCACCCCGGTGGAGGGCCTCTACCTCTGCGGGTCGGCCTGCCACCCCGGGCCGGGAGTCACCGGGGTCCCCGGCTACAACTGCGGCCGCGAGGTGCTGCGGCAACTGGGGCGGTAGGCCGTGCCGCCCGAACGGCGCCGGCGGCACAGGAAGCGCGCGGCTGGAAGCGGCACCGGCGGGGGCCCGCCCCGCCGCCTTGCCGGATGTGACGGGGAGGTGGGACCATGATAGGGTCAGGATACCAGTGCCAGAAATGCTGGGGCACCTTCACGGGTGGCCAGGGCCCGGGCGAAGAGCCGGAGCCGGACCTGAAGTGCCCGCTCTGCGGCAGCGCGGAAGTGAAGAAGGTGGAGCTCCCGGAGGAATGGGACCACCTGGTGCGCGGCGGGCTGTGCTTCGGCTGAAGGTAGCCCCGCGGGGCCGTGGGCCCCGCAGGCAGCCGACCTCGACTGGTGCGATCAGGGATGTGCCGGCGATCCCCCTTCCGGGGCAGCTGGCCCGGAGGGTCTGCGCTCGGATACCCGGGATGGCGGGTGCCCGGTCCGCACAACTGCTTGAGGAAGGGGTCTTCAAATGAGTGTTGGGGTTCTCTCTGACGTCAGAGTCCTGGATCTCACCTGGCACATCGCGGGTCCCTACTGCACCAAGCTGCTGGCGGACTGCGGCGCCGAGGTCATCAAGGTCGAGCGCCCGGGGTCCGGGGACCCTGCAAGGGCCATGGGGCCGTTCGTGGAGGACCAGCCCGACCTGGAGAGAAGCGGGCTCTTCCTGCACTTGAACACGAACAAGAAGAGCATCACGCTTGACCTGGCCAGGGCGCCCGCCGGGATCATCATGCAGCAGCTGGTGCGTGAGGCGGACATCCTCGTCGAGAGCTTCTCACCGCGAGTAATGCCCTCCCTCGGGTTCGACTATGCCGCTGTCCGCGAAGAGAACGAGGCGATAGTCATGACCTCCATTTCCAACTTCGGTCAGAATGGGCCTTACCGGGACTACAGGATGTCGGAGCTTGTTCTCAACGCGATGGGCAGCTGCATGAAGATGGTGGGGCAGGCGGATCGGGAGCCCCTCAAGCTCGGTGGAAACGTGCTCCAGTACCAGGCGGGGGTCCTGGCGGCAACGGCGACCATGACAGCCCTTCTGGGGAGTAGGAGGAGCGGTTCCGGCCAGCAGATAGACGTGTCTCTGCTCGAGACCGCGCTGGGCAGTGTCGATCGCAGGGCACCTTACCTGCTGGCGCACCAGTACACTGGTGGGAAGGAGACGACGGCCAGGAGCGGTGGAGGGAGGGGCGGGGTAATGTCGGGGTGCCCGGAAGGGATCTATCCTTGTGCCGACGGTTACTTCGACATCGCCGGCGGGGTGCCATGGTGGCCCCGCAACTTCGCGCTGCTGGGATCGCCTGCTGAGCTTGCGGACGAAGGGTTCGGCAGTGCGGAGGGGCAGATGGACGTGAGGCGCCAGGAGGCCATCCTCGGTGTCTTGTACCCCTGGGCCATGGCGCGAACCAAGCAGGAGATCTGGGACGAAGCGAGAAAGGCCAGGGCGGCAGTCGGCCCCCTCTTCACTGTGAGCGATCTCCTGGATGATCGGCACCTGAGGGAACGAGGGTTCTTCGTGGATATCGATCACCCAGTTGCGGGGAGGGCGAAGTACCCCGGTGCACCGTTCCGATTGTCCGACGCACCCACGCCGGGTTTCAGGCCCGCTCCTGGACTGGGTGAGCACAATGAGGAGATATACGCCTGGCTCGGATACAGCGCGTCGGACTTGGCGCGGCTGAGAGAGGAGGGAGCCATATGACCGGAGAGACCAGGCTCCCGCCCGCGGATGCCCTCCCTCTGGCGGGGATCCGGGTGATCGACATGAGCGTGGTGTGGGCGGGCACATTCACCACGATGATGCTGGCGGACATGGGGGCGGAGGTGGTCAGGGTGGAGAATACAAGGTTCGCGCCCTATGGCACCAGGGGCATAACCCTTCGCCCCACTGACGCCCTCCTCGCCACCCGGGGCATGGCTACCGCCGGGTACCCTGAGCGGAAGGCGGGGGAACGGCCCTACAACCGGGCGGCGATGTTCAACGTCCACGCCCGCAACAAGCTGAGCATGACGGTGGACTTCATGAAGCCGCGAGGCCTCGAGATCCTGAAGAGGCTCATAGCCATCAGCGACATGCTGGTCGAGAACAACGCCTACGGGACCATGGCCAAGCTGGGCCTGGGATACGAGGAGTTGAGCAGGGTGAAGCCCGATCTCATCATGGTTTCCATGCCGGCCTTCGGCAACAACGGCCCCTCTGCGGATCGAATCGCATTGGGCAGGCATCTGGAGGCAGTGGCCGGCCATACCCTGCTGCGGGGGTACCCCAATGCCGATCCGACGTGGACCACGGAGGTCTATCACTGCGATGCGGCCGCAGGGGCCATGGGCGCCTTCGCGGCCATGACGGCCCTGCATTACCGGGAGAGGACTGGAAGGGGCCAGTTTGTCGATGTCGCGCAGATCGAGACCCTGATCCCGCAGCTGGGAGAAGCCATCATGGACTATACACTCAATGGGCGGGTGCAGGAGCCGCTGGGGAACCGGCATCCGGCGGCAGCCCCCTGCGGGCT
Organism: uncultured Dehalococcoidia bacterium; assembly: GCA_964492335.1. Classification (GTDB taxonomy): domain Bacteria; phylum Chloroflexota; class Dehalococcoidia; order UBA2247; family RBG-13-53-26; genus JAFGCL01. The sequence goes on from CAZBJX010000002.1 coordinate 145,312, forward strand.
ATACCCCTGCCGGGGGGAAGACCGATGGATAGCCATCACGGTATTCACTGACGACGAATGGGCCGGACTCAGCAGGGCCATGGGCAGCCCGGCCTGGGCGTCCGGGAGCAGGTTCGCCGATGCCGCCGGCCGGCTTCAGAACCAGGATGAGATCGATGAACATATCTCAGCGTGGACCCGGGGCCATCGGGACTATGATCTCATGCATCTGATGCAGAGGGAAGGCGTTGCCGCCGGCCCGCTCATGGACGAAAGGGACTGCTACAGCGATCCCCACATAAGGGAGCGGCGCTTCTTCGAAGAGGTGACCCATGCTGAGTGCGGCACTCACCTGTACCCCGGCATGGAATGGAAGCTCTCGGAGACACCGGGGAGCATCCGGCTTCCGCCATGCCGCCTGGGCGAGCACAACCGCTACGTGTACATGGACCTCCTGAAGTTCTCAGAGGAGGAGTACGCCGAACTGGAGCGGGAAGGGCACATCGGGATGGACTACCACCCGAGCATTACGGTCCACGGCCGGGCGTCCGAATAGACTCGGCCAGGCTTGCAGTCCGGCTGGGGTGTCCGTTCCTCCCATCCCCTTCTCTCCATTGACAGGACTTCGGCGGCAAGTCCGCCTGAGGTCAAGTGGCAGAGGACCTTCGGCGGCTCATCATTGGATGAGACCTACTCCGTGCAGCAGACGTCTGACGGGGGATACGTGTGTCGCTGTTCTACGATTATGACAGGGGTTAAGCGTTCAGCGAAAATGTCACTG
>CAZBJX010000003.1:0-99037 GCA_964492335.1 uncultured Dehalococcoidia bacterium
AAAGAGAAAGTTCGGACCTTCTTCAGACCCCAAACTGCGGAAGTTGGGCTAGAGCACGGCCAAGCGGTCCAGGGCGGCCTCCCCGGCCACTATGGCGGCCATGGTGGCCACCGCCAGGGCGGACCCGAAGGGTATCGTCTGCCCCGACTTCAGGCGCCCCATGAGCAGGGCCATCAGCAGCCCGATGGCCGCCCCCAGGACGATGACGAAGACCACCAGGGGAAAGCCGCACGCCAGGCCGATGAGCGCGGCCAGCTTGACGTCCCCCCAGCCCATGCCTTCCTTGCCCAGGACCACCTCGGCCGACACGGCTACCACCAGGAAGAAGAGGAGGCCCACCCCGCCGCCCAGCCCCGCGATGGCTATCTGGGGCCAGCGCTCCATGCCGCCCACCCCCTGCATCCAGGGGAGGTCCACCAGGCCCGCCAGAGCCAGCGCCACCGCCAGGCAGGGGTACACCACTATGTTGAGCACCAGCCCCTGCTCCAGGTCGATGACGAAGACCACGACGAAGATGCAGCCCCAGAAGGCGGCCACCCCGAACTCGGGCCCCAGGCCGAAGACCAGGTAGAGGCCCCCCATCAGGGCCCCGCAGGCCAGCTCCACCAGTACCAGGCGCCGGGGCAGGCGGGCCTGGCAGTAGCGGCAGCGGCCGCGCAGCCAGAGATAGCTGATCACCGGCACCATGTCCGGCGCCGCCAGGCGGTGCCCGCAGGCATCGCAGCGGGACGGGGGAGTGACGATGGAGCGCCTGCCGGGCAGGCGGTCTATGCAGACGTTGAGGAAGCTGCCGATGGCCAGGCCCAGCAGCACGAAGACCACGGTCAGAAGGGCGGTCACGCCGACATTCTGCACGGCGCCGCCGCCCCCTGTCAAGAGTCCTTCTCAGGAAGCCAGTCCCCTGTGATCTCCGGGTAAGGGTTCCCCGGGGCCGCGGGGGATTTTGGTGACGGGAATGCCCCTGCCTGAGACACGCCGGTGACATCCTGTACGTACACTCGGGTCTTGAGCGTGACACTTCGAGGAAAGGAGGTGTGCAGAATGGCTGTAGCAAAGAAGAAGGCCAAGGCAGCGCCGGCCCGCAAGGCGGCCGCCAAGGCCCCGGCCAAGAAGACCGGGAAGGCGAAGCGCTAGGGCACCTGACCGGTGCCGGCAAGGGCCGCAGGGCTTCTTGACGGCACCGGTCCTCTACCGTCCTCTGCCGCCCTCCTGCGCCTGCCCTCCTCTCGCCCTCCTGCGCCCGCCCTCCTCCCGCCCTCCTGCGCCTGCCCTCCTCCCGCCGTCACGCACCGCCCCTGCCTGTACCTTGCCGGCGCGCCGCGCCATCGCCAGCCGCCCCTCCGCGCCGTGGGTCACAACCTGTTGTCCGCCGGCCTCTGGCGCGCTGCCGTGCTGCGGAGAGCTGCGGGCTGCGGGGGGCAGGGGTTGGGGGCGCCCGGGGGCAGGAAGAAGGGCGGCGGCTTCATATGAAGCCGCCGCCCTGTTGCTGGCTCAGGGCCGGACAGAGGCCGGGCTAGCTGGCCTTCCTTCTTCGAACCAGGTACACCGCGCCGGTCAGGACCAGGACTGTGGCTGCCGCCGCCGGGATCATCCAGAGGCCGAAGCGGAACCCTCCGCTGGCGGGTATCCTGACCTGCTGGATGAAGTGGCTGTCGCCCAGTTCGCTCCTGACGGTGAGGGACACGGCGTGCGTGCCGTCCTTGGTGAAGGTATGCCTGACCTGGCCGCCCGCGGCTTCTCTCTCCTCGGGGCTGGCCCACGTCACCGTGGTGCCGTCATCGAACCACCACTTCCAGGAGGTTATCCCATCCGCGGGGGTGGAGGTATCGGTCATGGTGACCGCCGACCCGGTGGTGGGTGACCTCGATGAGAGATCGAAGCTCGCCGCCGGCCTGGCGCTGACGGTTACGGTCATGGTCTCAGAGTCGCCGGTGGCGGACTCGGCGCAGAAGACCGTCAGCGTCACGGTCTGCGGGCCGACCGCGCCGGACCCGTACCTGTGGACGATCCTCCCGTCCGGAGGCCTGGTGATGGCGGTCCAGTTATCGGTGCTGCCGTCTCCGAAGTCCCATGCCCAGCGGACGATCTCGCTGCCGTGGGTGGATTCATCGGTGAAGGTCACCAGGTCCTGCCCGGCCACCACGCTGGTGCGGTCGGCGGAGAAGCCGGCTGCGGGCGTGGGCGCGCTGCGGGTGGTGAACGAGGTCTCCAGGGACCAGCCCGACCAGTTGCCGCAGCTGTCCTGGTACCTGACGTGCCAGTAGTAGATGGCGCCGCTCAGGAGCTTGCCTGATGGCACCTTGATGGAGGTGGCCGGTGCGCCTTCCTGGCCACTGTCCCAGGCCGGGCTGGTGTAGTCGCCGTCGCCGGACCTGACCTGCCAGTGCGAGGCCTCGTGTGAGTCGGTGAGCGCGGCATATGCGGTGGAATCGCAGTCATTGAAGGCTGAGGCGGTCAGCTCCGGGGTCCGGCCCAGGTCAGCCGTCCCGTTTGCCGGCTGCAGATTGACCGGGATGCCGGGCGGCAGGTTGGCCACTATGGTGAAGGAGGTCTCGTCAGACCATTCGGACCAGGCCCCCGTGCCATCCTGGTACTTCACGTGCCAGAAATAGGTCCTGCCGTAGTCGGCCAGGCCTGGGGGGAGGGCCATGGACTGCAGGTTGGCGTGGTCTATGCGGCTGTCAAACAGGGGCTGCTGGTAGCCCCCGTCGGGGTTCTTCTGGGTGGCGCCTTCCGCGGCCACCTGCCAGTAGGAGGCCTGGTGCATCCCACCCTCCGCGTAGAAGGGGGAGGACTGCAGCTGATGGTCGGGGCTGATGTTGGTTGCGCCATCATAGGGCGAGACATTCACCGGCCGGGTGGGGTCCGGTGTCGTGGCCTCGGTGGTGAACGAGGTCTCGGCAGACCAGGCCGACCACAGGCCGAAGCTGTCCTGGTACCTGACGCGCCAGTAGTAGGTGGTGCTCAGCGCCAGCTGGTGGGCCGGGTCGATGTAGTAGCTGGTGAGCTGGTCGCTGCCAGTGACGGTGCCGCTGTCAACGGCGGGGCTGTCGTAGTTGCCGGAGGTGGTCCTCACCTGCCACTGCGATGCCGCATGAGAGTCGGCCAGTGCGGAATACCCCGTTGTATCGGGATCGGAGAACGGTGATGCACCGAGGACGGGGGTCACCGACACGCCGGTGGCGCCGGCGGCGGGCACCCTGTTGGCCGGGGTCGCTGGCGTGCGGTTGGGCACCAGGGTGAAGGAGGTCTCAGCCGACCAGGCCGACCAGGCGCCTTTGTTGTCCTGGTACCTGACGTGCCAGTAGTAGGTCGTGCTCAGGTCCATGGTTCCAACGGGCATGGAGATGGCTGTCAGGTTGGTGGTGTCTATAGGGCTGCTGAATACGGGGTCAGTGTAGTTGCCGGAGGTGGTCCTCACCTGCCACTGCGAGGCGAAGTGGGACCGCCCACCCTCCGCGTAGAACGGGGAGGACTGCAGCTGATGGTCGGGGCTGATGTCGATGGCCCCGTTGAAGGGCGAGACATTCACCGGCCGGGTGGGGTCCGGTGTCGTGGCCTCGGTGGTGAACGAGGTCTCGGCAGACCAGGCCGACCACAGGCCGAAGCTGTCCTGGTACCTGACGCGCCAGTAGTAGGTGGTGCTCAGCGCCAGCTGGTGGGCCGGGTCGATGTAGTAGCTGGTGAGCTGGTCGCTGCCAGTGACGGTGCCGCTGTCAACGGCGGGGCTGTCGTAGTTGCCGGAGGTGGTCCTCACCTGCCACTGCGATGCCGCATGAGAGTCGGCCAGTGCGGAATACCCCGTTGTATCGGGATCGGAGAACGGTGATGCACCGAGGACGGGGGTCACCGACACGCCGGTGGCGCCGGCGGCGGGCACCCTGTTGGCCGGGGTCGCTGGCGTGCGGTTGGGCACCAGGGTGAAGGAGGTCTCAGCCGACCAGGCCGACCAGGCGCCTTTGTTGTCCTGGTACCTGACGTGCCAGTAGTAGGTCGTGCTCAGGTCCATGGTTCCAACGGGCATGGAGATGGCTGTCAGGTTGGTGGTGTCTATAGGGCTGCTGAATACGGGGTCAGTGTAGTTGCCGGAGGTGGTCCTCACCTGCCACTGCGAGGCGAAGTGGGACCGCCCACCCTCCGCGTAGAACGGGGAGGACTGCAGCTGATGGTCGGGGCTGATGTTGGTTGCGCCATCATAGGGCGAGACATTCACCGGCCGGGTGGGGTCCGGTGTCGTGGCCTCGGTGGTGAACGAGGTCTCGGCAGACCAGGCCGACCACAGGCCGAAGCTGTCCTGGTACCTGACGCGCCAGTAGTAGGTGGTGCTCAGCGCCAGCTGGTGGGCCGGGTCGATGTAGTAGCTGGTGAGCTGGTCGCTGCCAGTGACGGTGCCGCTGTCAACGGCGGGGCTGTCGTAGTTGCCGGAGGTGGTCCTCACCTGCCACTGCGATGCCGCATGAGAGTCGGCCAGTGCGGAATACCCCGTTGTATCGGGATCGGAGAACGGTGATGCACCGAGGACGGGGGTCACCGACACGCCGGTGGCGCCGGCGGCGGGCACCCTGTTGGCCGGGGTCGCTGGCGTGCGGTTGGGCACCAGGGTGAAGGAGGTCTCAGCCGACCAGGCCGACCAGGCGCCTTTGTTGTCCTGGTACCTGACGTGCCAGTAGTAGGTCGTGCTCAGGTCCATGGTTCCAACGGGCATGGAGATGGCTGTCAGGTTGGTGGTGTCTATAGGGCTGCTGAATACGGGGTCAGTGTAGTTGCCGGAGGTGGTCCTCACCTGCCACTGCGAGGCGAAGTGGGACCGCCCACCCTCCGCGTAGAACGGGGAGGACTGCAGCTGATGGTCGGGGCTGATGTTGGTTGCGCCATCATAGGGCGAGACATTCACCGGCCGGGTGGGGTCCGGTGTCGTGGCCTCGGTGGTGAACGAGGTCTCGGCAGACCAGGCCGACCACAGGCCGAAGCTGTCCTGGTACCTGACGCGCCAGTAGTAGGTGGTGCTCAGCGCCAGCTGGTGGGCCGGGTCGATGTAGTAGCTGGTGAGCTGGTCGCTGCCAGTGACGGTGCCGCTGTCAACGGCGGGGCTGTCGTAGTTGCCGGAGGTGGTCCTCACCTGCCACTGCGATGCCGCATGAGAGTCGGCCAGTGCGGAATACCCCGTTGTATCGGGATCGGAGAACGGTGATGCACCGAGGACGGGGGTCACCGACACGCCGGTGGCGCCGGCGGCGGGCACCCTGTTGGCCGGGGTCGCTGGCGTGCGGTTGGGCACCAGGGTGAAGGAGGTCTCAGCCGACCAGGCCGACCAGGCGCCTTTGTTGTCCTGGTACCTGACGTGCCAGTAGTAGGTCGTGCTCAGGTCCATGGTTCCAACGGGCATGGAGATGGCTGTCAGGTTGGTGGTGTCTATAGGGCTGCTGAATACGGGGTCAGTGTAGTTGCCGGAGGTGGTCCTCACCTGCCACTGCGAGGCGAAGTGGGACCGCCCACCCTCCGCGTAGAACGGGGAGGACTGCAGCTGATGGTCGGGGCTGATGTCGATGGCCCCGTTGAAGGGCGACATATTGACGGGCTGGCTGAGGTTGCTGCTGTCGGTGCCCGTGGTGAAGGATGTCTCGTCCGACCAGGCGGACCAGTTGCCGTAGCTGTCCCTGTAGCACACGCGGAAGTAGTACTGAGTGTCGGCTGCCAGCTGGTGGTCCAGGTCGATGTAGTAGCTGGTGAGCTGGTCACCGCCAGTGACGGTGCCGCTGTCCATGGCGGGGCTGTCGTAGTTGCCGGAGGTGGTCCTCACCTGCCACCGGGATGCGGCGTGCTGGTCCTCGCTCCCCAGCACGAGCTCCTCGCGGTCGTAGTTGGGGTCCCGGAACTCGGTGGCGGCCAGGACCGGATTGCGCGGGATGCTGGTGGCCCCGTTGCCGGGGACGGTGTTCTGCGGCTGGCTGGGGGGCAAGTTGGCGATGGTGGTGAATGAGGTCTCAGTCGACCAGGCGGACCATTCTCCGCGGTTGTTCTGGGCCCTCACGTGCCAGTAGTACGTCTGGTTGTAGGCAAACAGCCCTGCCGGGTAGGTGGCCAGGATCGAATCGCCCACCAGGACCCCCGTGTCATAGAACGGGGAATCGTAGTTTCCCGTGGGCGTTCTCCACTGCCACTGCGTGGCGTAGAGCTCCAGCCCGGCCGGGTCCGGCGGGTAATCGAACTGGAATTCGAAGGTGGGGCCGATCTCCGTCGCTCCATCTACGGGCGCGAAGTTGTCCGGCTGGCCGAACGGGTCAGCCAGGGCCAGTTGCGGCCCGGCCATGCACAATAGCAGTGCCCCTATTATCAGTGCTGCCAGTAGTCTCGCTCTTGCCATTTGCCTGATCCTCCTGTGAAACCTGCGTTGGGGCCCACGGCGTCAGGACGCCGTGGGGAGTGCTGCTGGCCGGGGTGACTTCGATGCGGGTGCCGAAGACGGATGGCGACCCTGCCAGCATGCCGCCAGGGTTGTCTCTGCCGGCGCCGCTGCGTCTCCCGCAATCGCTTCGAAAAAGCTTCTCCTGCCTCTCCACTCCACTATTCCGTCCCGCCTTTGGCCGTACAGGCCGAATTGTTCCTTCCGGTGGTCGGCGGCTTCGGTTGAAGCCGCCGACCCTCATTCCGATGCACTCAGTGGTCAACTACCGCACTTGGCAGATCAGGTCTACTTCTGTTTCCAGGTGAGATTCTCGGAGTCCCACTCGATGTTGCCCCAACCTGAGCCGTCTTTTCCCGTGACGACACCTTCCACCGAGATGTCGTACGTGGCCTTCAGGTTGTGCGTCCGCATGTATTCAGAGACCTTGTACTCCGTGCCGGCGACGGTGACTTTGGGACCGTCGCCACTCCCGTTCCAGCCAGTAACCGGTGCGTCGAACGAACCTCTGTTGGCGTTCGCCAGGCAGGCCTCAACGGCCGTCTGCACCGTCACCGCCTCGGCATTGGCCGACTCCAGGGTGCCCTTCCCGATGAACTTGGTCACCGCCAGGGTGACGACGGCGGCCAGGACGCCCAGGATCATGATGACCACCAGCAGCTCGATCAGCGTGAAGCCTTTCTCCCCTCTGCAAGCCTTCTTGAAGCACTTCATTCCTCTCTCACCTCCTTTCCGCTCGGGATCTGTCCTTCCTGGTCTGTGCACGTTATCTGTGACGATTGTCTCCTCCTTTCGTCTCATCATCTGCCGGGAAAAAGAGAAGCTCTCCGGCGGGAGCCCGCCGGAGAGCAAGGGTATTCTCGACTCCCGGTAGGCGGCAGCCCAACTGTCCGTTCTGGACTCGCGGCTTTGCGTCCCTGCCTCCCGGCAGGTTTGCCCTTTTCGCCGGTATTCGGTTGTTAACGATGATAACGTGAGAGTATCTTGTACACTCTTAGTCGCTGCGGGTCCACCCTGCGCCGCGAAGGTTTCCTCGTGGAAGCCTCTGCGGGGCCTCTCATGTTTCTCACATCTTGCGCCGCCGCGTCTAGGGCTCGATGGTGGCGGCCTCGAAGACCCGCATCTTCTGGCGGTCGGCGAAGCGCTTGCCCTCCGGGCTCAGGGCCGGCACGACCACCAGGACCTTGTTCTGGATGCCGCAGTCGTAGGCCTTGTCATCGAACTCAAATACCCGGTCCAGCCTGACGGCACTGTCGCTGACCTCTATGCCGATGGCGATGCGGTGCAGGGTCAGCCCGTCGTCCCGGGTGGCCAGCATGTCGAAGGTGTGGTCCGCCCCGGACTTGCCCCGCATGACCGCGAACTGCTCCGCCTCGTATCCCCGCTTCTGGAGGTACTCCACCAGCGCGGTCTTTGAGGTGAACCTGAAGGACTCGGCGACCCCCGGGGGGTCCACCTGGGGCAGGGTCAGCCCCAGGACCGAGTCCAGGTCCCAGCTCTGAATGACCTTGATCTTCTGGTGGTCGGCCAGGGCCTCGGCTTCCTTCTTCAGGGTGGGCACCACCACCATGATCTTGTCATGGATGCCGCAGTCGTAGGCCTTGTCGTCGAAGCTGAAGACGCGGTCGATGCCCAGCTCCTGGGGCGAGTTCTCGATGCCCACCGCTATGCGGTGCTGCACCACCCCGTCGTCCCTGACGGCCAGCATGTCGAAGACGTGCTCCGCTCCCGACCGGCCCCTGGCACGGGCGTTCTCGTGGACCTCGAAGCCCCTCTCCTGCAAAAACTTGATCAGCCTCGGCTTGTGGTTCATCTCGAAGGTGAGCGTCAGCCGCACCTCTTCCTTCTTGGTCAGGGTGTAGGTGTGGGCATCCACCTCCAGCACCTTGTCCTCGGGGACCACGGCGGCGCACTTCAGGCAGCGCCACTTGATGGCCGGGTGCCCGAAGACCTCGGCGCAGTCGCGGCACTTGCGCAGCACACCCATGCTGGTGTAGTCCTGGCCGGTGGCCCGCAGCTCCTGCTGGCACTTGGGGCACTCCAGCCTGCCGGCCTTGGTGTACTCCTCTTCGACGCCGGCGTACTGGCACACCGAGTGCACCAGGACGCGGCCGCGGACGATCCGGCCCGAGCCGCACTTCACGCAGTAGTACCCGGGGGTCAGGTTGAGGGACCGGCACTGCGGGCAGTAGATGTACCTCTCGGCGGATGACCGGTCCAGTATGCCGGCCTTGGCCAGCCCGTCCAGCATCGCCAGGACCTCTTTGTCCGGGATGGCCAGGACCCTGGACGCCTCGGGGTAGTAGTACCCCATCTCGCGGTCAGAGTCGATCATGGGCTTGAGGTCGGATACCGTCCCCGACAACAGTGCTCCCAGTAGCTTGGCCGCCTTCTCGTCGCGCCAGAGCGGCTTGGTCAGATCCATCGTCTGCATCTTCCTTATCCTCCAACGGCCCCCACCCCGTACTGCCTGTCCCCGGGCGGTCCTCCTGGCCCCGTTCCGCCGGCACAGGCGGGCCCTCCAGGTATCTCCTCTAGGACTGCCGCCTCCCGTCGTGGGTCCCGGCCTTGTTGCCGCCGCCCATGGCCGACGACATCAACAGCCGCGGCACCCGGCCGATAAGCTTCTCCACTTCCTCGCGGTCGTGGCAGAACCTGGTCAGCGTCTCGCCGGTGATGGTGCCCTTCAGGTAGAGGTTGACCAGGGACTGGTCCAGGCTCTCCATATGGTCCGCGGAGCTGGTGCGGATCACGTTGGGCAACTGGAATATCTTGCCTTCGCGGATGAGGTTGCTGATGGCGGGCGTGCCCATCATCACCTCCACGGCGGCCACCCTCCCCGAGCCGTCGGCCCGGGGCACCAGCGCCTGGCAGAGGACTCCCACGACCAGAGACGCCAGCCGGGTCTGGGCCAGGTAGCGGTGCTCCGGCGGGAACATGTCGATGACCCTTTCGATGGCCTGATAGGCGGTGGGCGCATGGCCGGTGCTGAAGACCATGTGCCCCGTCTCCGCTATGGTCAGGACGGCAGACGCTGTCTCCAGGTCGCGCATCTCGCCCACCAGGATGACGTCCGGGTCCTGCCTCAGGGAGTGCTTCAGCGCCTGGGCGAAGCTCAAGGTATCCGAGCCCACCTCGCGCTGGGTGATGGCGGCCCGCAGCGGCACGTGGGCGTGCTCGATGGGGTCCTCGATGGTCAGGATGTGGCACGTCCTGTTGGCGTTGATATGGTGCAGCATGGCCGCCAGCGTGGTGCTCTTGCCGCTCCCCGTGGGCCCCGAGACCACCACCAGCCCCCTTTGCCTCATGGCCAGCTCCTTGCAGATGTCCGGAAGCTCCAGCTCGTCCAGCGTGGGTATCCTGGGGGGCAGGAGGCGGATGGCCAGGCTGATGCTGCCTCTCTGCTGGGCGGCGTTGCAGCGTATCCGGCCGACGCCGGGCACGTTGTAGCCGAAGTCCAGCTCCAGGGTGCGGTAGAACTCCTCGCGTTCCTCCGGGGTTGTCAGGTCCACCAGGGCCGCCCGGGCGTCCTCCGGCTGGACCGGCTCGGCATCTACCAGGGGGTCGATTTCCCCCACGATGCGCATGAACGGGGGGAACCCCACCACCAGGTGCAGGTCCGAGGCTCTTCTCTTGTCGGCCAGTCGAATCAGGTCTTGAATCGTACCTCTCATAGTACCCTCACTCCAGAGTCCGCCGACCGCCGCCTAGGCGGTCAACTCGATGGTGAAGCGGGTGCCGTCATCACCAGTGTAGATGGGGGTAATCATCACGGAGGAGTAACCCCCGCGGTCCCTCAGCAGCCGGCCGTACTGCAGCACGTGGTCGGCCGTCGGCGCATTGCCCCAGATCTGGATGCTCCTGTCATTGTAGCTGACGTCATCGAGGGCCGCTCCGCTTTCCTCGGCCCAGGCCGTTATGTCGCCCAGGCGGTCGAGCGCTGACAGGCGGGTCGTGGCCACCCTGGTCAGCAGGCCCTGCAGGGCCGCATCCGTGTTGTGGGCGTTGTCCACCTGTGTCTGCCTGTCCGCGATATCGCCGTTGGCCAGCCCCTGCTCGGTCATGGTCCGGCTGATGCTGTCCCGCTGGGCCTGGAGGGCGGCGTTCTCTCCCCTCAGATAGGTGATGCCCCAGATGCCCATGCCTATGACAACCACGCCCACCAGCACCGTGGGCACCCACATGATGTCGGCCAGCGACTGCTTCCTGATGCGGTAGACCTCGGGCAGGGCGTCGAAGTCCACCACGGAATTGCAGATTGTCCCCGGCTCAGCGGCCAGGATGCCCTTGATGGCCAGTCCGATGCAGGCCATGTAGTTGCTGTAGTCGAAGCCCTCGGCCTCCGCCAGCGGCGACTCCAGAGCGTGCACCGGGCGCTCCCTGGGCCCGGCCAGCGCGGCCATCTCGCTCTCCAGCCCCACCAGGTCTCCGGAGACCAGCACCGGGACCGCCAGGTCGATGGGCATGTCCAGGTGGGCGGCATTGTAGAAGGAGATCGATCTCTCCATCTCGCTGCGCAGGATGGAAATCCACTCCCCCGCGGACGTCTCGGGGGACAGCTGCAGGCTGCGGACCACCTCCGGGAGGCCGTCGCCCAGCACCACTATGTCCAGCGCGTCCTGGCAGGTGTCCACCAGGACGGCTGTCGGCTCGCTGGCGGCCCTGGCCAGGCAGAGGGGCTTGATGTCCATTACCGTCGGCCTGAGATTGGCCAGCTTCAGGGTGGCGACCACCGAGTCCACCTTGTCCCTGGGGATGACGGCCAGGTAGACCTTCATCTGCCCATGGTCAACCGACAGCACCTGCCAGGAGAGGTAGACCCCGTCGAGGGGGATCCCCAGGGCATGGGCCGCCTCCCGGGAGATGGCCTCCGGCCGCAGGTCCTCCGCCAGCTCGGGCAGCAGCAGCATCTGGTACAGGCAGTTGAGCCCGGAGATGCCCACAGCCACCCGCCTCTGCGTGATCTTGGAGCTGTGCCAGGCCTGCTTGATCTTCTCGGCCACCGCCTCCTGGTCCTGGACCACCCCTTCCTTGACTAGCCCTGGTTCCAGTGGCACCACCGTCCACTTCAGGGGCTGGCGCCCCTTGGTTACCAGCACGGAGACCGAAGCATCGTCGATGAAGACACTTACTTGCTGCTTTGCCATCTTCCCACTTCGCCCTTTCCGGGACTGCCCTCTTACCCCTGCTGGGCCATTCTCCCTGGCCCGGGCTGCCTGCTACTCGACATAGACGGTGAGGACCATGTTCATGGAGTCCCCGTACATCTTGCATATCGCAACCTGGGCGGTAGGCAGATTTGCGCCCAGCTGCGCGATGAAGCCCAATTGCGCAACCACCGGCCCGGTCACGTCCACGGTCACACCGAAGGACTGGTAGCCGCCGCCTTCGGCACTGCTGGACCCGGACACGGAGATGCTGTTCACCGCCACCCCGGCGGCAGCGCCGGCCAGGTACAGCCTTTCCTCCAGGTCCATGGTCTCCCGGGAGGAGGGGAAGGCGGCCTGTCGCTGCAGTTCGGCCACGCTGAGATTGGCCTCCGCCAGTTGCCCGTTAAGGTCAATCATCCTGAGGTTGTTCTGCTCCAGCGTGGTGGCCGCCCTGGCGACCTGGTCCTGAAGCTGGTTGTTCAGGGAGTGCTCCTGGGTGTAGGAGTAGACGATCACGGCGATGCCGGCGCCCAGGATGGCTATGGTCAGGGCCCACCTGGCCAGTGGCGAGATGGAAAAGGAGAGGTTGAGCCTGGTGGACTTGAGCGACTGCACTACGTCGGACTTCATCATCTTCACATCATCTCCATGTTTGGGCCGGGCGGCGGCGCGGACGGACTGCGATGGCTCCCGCCGCCTGACATCTTCCACCGGTTCTCGATTCTGGCATGGCCGGGGCCGGGGGAGAAGGCCCGAATGGCCAACTATGCCGAGCCAGGTAGCTCATCGGCTGCCGGCCTCCGGCGGGGCCTCGCCGGAGACCGCGGAGCCGGCTATATCAGGATGTAGGTCAGCACTCCGCTCCCCACGTTGTCGCTGCGGAACGAGAGGATCATGTAGACCATGTTCCAGACGTCCGTGCCCGTCGTCAGCTTCACCTTGGCCGAGCTGTCCCTGGGGTTTATCAGGTGGGCTGAGCCCGGGATAACGTACGTATCCAGGTCTATGCCATCATCCGGCGGCTGGTCCGGCAGGCCGCCGCTGTTTGAGACGCTGTTCATGCAGTTGCCGTTGGGCGCGGAGGCGGACGGGGAGATGTAGCTCGGATTGAGCTGCGTGCCGTTCAGGTAGATGTTGTCGCCATTGCCGTACCAGCCGTCGCCCTCACCCACGAAGTAGGAGAGCTTGACCGCTTCGGCTTCATCGTTGATGCCCTGCGGGGCCAGGAAGCCGTCCAGGGTGAACTCCTTGGTGTCGTTGCCGTTCCAGTAGCGGAAGGTGTTGAACAGGTACATCTGGTGGGCTGGGGTCTCCGGGCTGGTATACAGGGTGACGATGGACCAGCAGGCGTTGGCCCATTCGTTGCTCACCACGTCGCTCAGCGGACAGGCCGTGGTGGCGACCTTGCTGGTGTCTCCGCTGTGGGGGTTGCCCCAGCCCCAGAGGTTGGTGCCGGCACCTCCGCCGATCCTAGTCCAGGAACTGCCATCCCAGCGGAGCAGAGTGCTGACGGAGCCATCGGCATTGCCGGCGGCATATATGCTGCCGCTACCGGTGCCCCAGATGGCGTTGAGGCGCGCCGAGGAGGTGCTGGTCTCGGCCGTCCAGTTGGTTCCACCGTTGGTGGTATGACGTATCGTGCCGCCGGCGCCCCCGGCGTAGACGTCGGTGGCGGAACTGCCCCAGACAGCATAGAGGTCGCTGGAAGTCCCGCTGGTTTTCTCGCTCCAGGAACTGCCGTCGTACTTCAGGATCTTGCCGCCGGCCCCCACCGCGTATACGTTGTTGGCGGCGGTCCCCCAGACGGCGTTCAGGTCATAGCCGAAGGGGCCGCCATCCAGGCTGTACGGGCTGCCCCACGCCCCCCCGCCGTTGGTGGTTTGCCAGAGGGTGTAGTAGTACTTCCAGAGGATGAGCCACTCGATGGCAAAGCGATGCTTGCCGACCGCCCAGACGTTCTGGGCAGAGCTGCCCCAGACTCCGTGCAGGTCCTGGTTGTAGGTACTAGTAGGGGTAGGACCAGTCTTCGAGGTCCACGTGCTGCCGTCGTACTTCAGGATCTTGCCGCCGGCCCCCACCGCGTATACGTTGTTGGCAGCGGTCCCCCATACTCCATACAGGTTGTTGGGGGTGCTGCTGGTCATGCTGCTCCACGAGGTGCCGTCGTATCTCAGTATCGTGCCGTCGGCCCCCACCGCGAAGACGTTGCTGGGCCCGCTCCCCCATACTCCATACAGGTGTTTGGTGGTGCCGCTGGTCATGCTGCTCCACGAGGTGCCGTCGTATCTCAGGATGTGGCCGCTGTTGCCCACCATGAAGATGTTGCTGTCCGAGGTGCCCCAGATGCCGTTCATGTTCTGGCTTGAGGGCAGCGGGGTTTCGGTGTCGATATGCCCCACCCAATAGGTGGCGTTGCCGACGAAACTGGCGGGGAGGCTGCTCTTGACCAGGTTGGTGATGTCGGCATTGCAGCCGTAGGACCAGCCGTTCTGGCTGGAAGGGCTGCCGTTGGGCAGCACCGTCCATTCGGTAGCCGTGACTCTGCCCAGTTCGTAACGGTGGCCGTTGTATTCGGCCGCCACGGAGACCTGGGCGACACCGTAGGTCAGTGCCAGTTGATGAAGTTCGGTCGGGCTTAATGACCAGGCTTTCTCTGGCTGGTCCTTCCACCCTGACCAGTAGAGGATGATCTTCCTGGCGGTGCCGCTGGCCGGGATGACCGAGATCTGCCCCGGCGATTCCTGGTAAAGCCGGTCGCGGACCTTGCCGCTGGTCGCCCTCATCAGGGCATTGCCGGTCACCGCGTAGTCGCCGTAGTAGGCCAGGTAGGTGCCCACGGACTCATTGGTCATCTGGCCGGCCACCACGCTGGTGGTGCCGCCCGTGACCGGGTCGGTAGCCGTCGACTTCACCTGGAACATCTTGATGTCGTTGCTCCAGGAAAGGTGGCAGTCGGTGTTGCTGCTGGTCCGGCACCAGGCCCAGGAGGATGAAGGCGCCCCGGCCCCGGTGTAGCTGAACCCGATGACCAGCCTGTCTCCGGACACGTTGGGGAGGGCCGGGAAGTCCACCGGCGTGGGGTAGTCGAATAGGACTACGTTGCCGTTCTTCCATTCCTGCACCGAGACGTGGGTGCATTTCGCGGCGCCGCTGGCCTGCTCCAGGCTGCTCGACCCTGTCACGTAGCCAAACCCCTGGGGCAGCCAGACGCCGATGCGTCTGATCTGGGTGCTTTCCTGTATCGAGGTATGCATGATGATGATGATCTGCATGCTGCGGGCCTCGGCCTCCAGCACATTGCTGGTGATCACCAGGCGAGGGTCGGGCGTGCTGCCCTGGGCGGCGCTGGGTGTCTCCAGGCCGGCCAGCAGCCAGACGGGCTGTATGGTCACATCGATGCTGCACCCGTTAAGGGAGGGCAGGGGGTAGGTAAGGTTGTCGGCGTAGACGTCATCATCCCAGGTTTCCTTCCAGGTGGCCGGGTACTTGCCGTCGGTCACGCGCCATATGCCGTCCTGTATGCCCGCGTCCGCGGCATAGAGGCGGTCCGTGATGCGATCGTGGACGGCCCCCGCCCGGGTGCCGGTGATCACGAAGGCCAGCAACGGCGCGATGATGATGGCGCCCACCGCCATGATGGCCAGCACGGTCACCAGCGTGCCGAAGCCGGACTGGCCGTGGAGCGCCTTCCTGGCCCGGCGCCGGTGCCGGCCCACCGCGTCCGCCAGCGTGTCCCTCAGGTCCAGCAGGTCATCCATGATTTCCATATTGCCCCCTCCACGGGAGAGCGCTCTGCTTCACCCTCCCCATCCGGCCGTCCCCGGGCCTCGGGCCTCCTGCGTCCGGCCCTGGTTCCCCGCGGACCGCCGCCGTCATAAGCCCGCAGCAGGCCCGGCCTAGCTCACCGGCCTCGGTGTGATATCGTAGGTCCTTTCTGCCGTCGTCGTTCCCACGGTGGACACTACCGTGAAGGCGAGGGTCTCGGTGTCTTTCCAGCCGCAGGACATCTGGCCGGCATCCAGGTGCCGGGCCACGATGGTGTCCGCGTCAACGGGGACCTGGGACTCCCCGCCTATGGTCCACGTGGAGTACTCGATGCGGTGAAGGTCGTACAGGTCGCCGGCGGCCACCAGCTTGTAGGTGATTTCTCTGGTCCGCAGGTTGTAGACGGTGCCCTGGTTCCACTCCGCGATCCATTTGAGCCGCAGGAACCCGGCAGTGTCGGTCATGCCGGAGCCGAAGGTCAGGTACTGGGCCTGCAGGCCATCCGTGCTGACCTGGTCGCCGGCCGCCTGGACCTGGCGCACGGCCAACATCTCCTGCGTGATCCGGTTGGAGCGCTGGAGCTGAATGAGGACGCCGCCGATGGCCAGCCCCAGCAGGCCCATGATGATGATGGCCGCTACCAGCTCCACCAGGGTGAAGCCCTGCTCCCCTTTCCTGATGTCCCTTCTCATGGCTTCGCCTTCACGCACTGGGTGGACTTGATGGCCAGCCCGTTGTCCGGGTACCGGATGGTCACCGTGATCATCTGCAGCTGCGTGGGGCTCTGGGACACCACATGGCCGGCGTCGATGTACTCGCCATCTATCACCACGTCCAGGCGGCCGCTGCTGTACTCCTGATGCAGCACGGGAAAGGCGTCGGAGGCGGCCACGTTCTCCATGGCGGTCCGCGTCAGGCTCTCGGCCAGGGTGTGGTCGTTGGCCACCCGGACGCTGCGGTAGCCGGCCATCAGGGCGCCCAGGAACCCTATGGCGACCACGCCCAGGACAGCGATGGAGACCAGCAGCTCCATCATGATCGCCCCCCTCTGTCCCCGGACAGAGAAGGGACGCCGCCCCCTGGCGGCGGGACCCCTGGCTCCGGCCCATCTCATAAGTCGGCCTCCGCTCCCGTCGTTGGCTGGCAGATGCGGCCCGGCCCTGTGGGACACATCCGGCCGCACCCCATATTGGTCGCTCCGGGGGGGCTGGTTTCCTCTGTCCTCACAGCCGCCTGCGCCCTGACGCTCGACGGGAACATGGGTGAACGATATCATCCGGCCGTCACAGGGGTGTCTCAGTTTGCCGCGGGCGGGTCACATATCCCTCACAACGCGGCCGGACGGGGGCTGCGGCCGGGGGCAGGGTGGCGGGCGGCCCGGGCCCGGGTGCGGGCTTCAGGCCGGGGGCTTGCGCAGGAGCCAGTACTCCAGGCTGTCGGCCAGGGCCAGCCAGCTGGCCTCGATGATGTTCTCGGAGCTGCCCACGGTGCGCCACTGCTGCTGCCCGTCGCCCGACTCGATGAGGACCCTCACCTGGGACCCGGTGCCGGCGCTCTCGTCCAGGATGCGGACCTTGTAGTCCACCAGCTCCACCCGGGCCACGTCGGGGTAGAACCAGGTCAGCGCCTTGCGCAGGGCGGCGTCCAGGGCGTTGACCGGCCCATCCCCCTCGGAGGCGGTGTGGATGACCTCGTCGCCCACCCGGACCTTGACGGTGGCCTCTGCCAGGACCTCCCCGCCGCCGGCCGCCGGGCGGCGGCGGCTCTCCACCACCACCATGAAGTCCACCAGCTCGAAGGGGGGCCGGTAGTCCGACCGGGCCCGGTGCACCAGCAGCTCGAAGGAGGCCTCCGCTTCCTCGTACTGGAAGCCCCGGCTCTCCATGGTCTTCACCTGCTCCAGTATGCGCCGGGCCTCCTCCCTGCGGGATACGGGGATCCCCCTCTCCCTGGCCTTGCGGACGATGTTGCTGACGCCGGAGAGCTCGGACACCAGCACCCCGGCCCGGTTGCCCACGGCGGCCGGGTCGATGTGCTGGTAGCTGTCCTCCCACTTGCTGAGGGCGGACACGTGGAGGCCGCCTTTGTGGGTGAAGGCGCCGGTGCCCACGTAGGGCTGGCGGGCGAACGGCCGCAGGTTGGCCAGCTCGCTGATATGCCGGGAGACCTCGGTCAGCCTGGCCAGGCGCTCCCGGCCGATGCAGGCCCGGCCCATCTTCAGCTCCAGGGCCGGGATGATGGAGCACAGGCTGGCGTTGCCGCAGCGCTCTCCGTAGCCGTTGATGGTCCCCTGGACATGCGCCGCCCCGGCCATCACCGCCGCCAGGCTGTTGGCCACGGCCAGCTCGCCGTCATTGTGGGCGTGGATGCCCACGGGGGCGGGCACCTTCAGGCGCACGGCGCGCACCGCGGCGGCCACCTCGCCGGGCAGCGAGCCGCCGTTGGTGTCGCAGAGGACGATGCACTCGGCCCCGGCCGCATGGGCGGCGGCGGCCGTCTGCAGGGCGTACTCCGGGTTGGCCTTCCAGCCGTCGAAGAAATGCTCCGCATCGAAGAAGACCCTCAGGCCCTTCGACTTCAGGAAGGCGACCGAGTCGGAGATCATGGCCAGGTTCTCCTCCAGGGTGGTCTCCAGCACCCGGGTCACCTGGCCGTCCCAGCTCTTGCCCACGACGGTGGCCACAGGGGCCCCGGACTCCACCAGGGCCTGGAGGTTGGCGTCGGAGGCCGGCCGGGTGTTGGGGCGCCGGGTGCTGCCGAAGGCCGCCAGGGACGCGGCCGACAGGCGCAGCCCCCTGGCCTTGCGGAAGAACTCCTCGTCCTTGGGGTTGGAGCCGGGCCAGCCGCCCTCAATATAGTGAATGCCCAGCTCGTCCAGCTTGCGGGCGATCTTCAGCTTGTCCTCCACCGAGAACGATATGCCCGCCTGCTGCGCCCCGTCCCTCAGAGTGGTGTCGTAGAACTGGACCTTCTTCACGTCGCGTCTCCCATTGGCCCGGATAGCGAAATTATACCATCAGGGAGCGGCCGAGGTTGACAGCCGCAGCCGGGGGAGTGGTATATAATGGTCCACGGCGGACCGGTCTGATCAGGGGGTGCAGGGAAGCGATGAGAGTGGCAGCGGGCAGGCGGCTCCTCGTGCTGGGGGCCCTCTTCGTGCTGGCGGCGGCGGCCATGGCGGCGCCGCAGCGTGTCGACGGCGGCTGAAGGTGCGTGAAGCTGACGGTCGTCAGCAGCATGGAGGAAGGGGGCCGCGTGACCATCAAGCCGGCCTCGGGCGACGGGATGTACTATCCCCACGACAACGTGACCCTCACTGCGGTGCCCAGCCCCGGCTACGTCTTCGTGAACTGGACCGGGGATGTCAGCCAGATAGAGGACCCCGATCAGGCCACCATCGTGGTAGAGATCAACCGGTACTACGAGCAGAAGTCCCAGGACCTGCAGATCTTCGCCAATTTCGCCCGGGAGAGGAGGTTCCCCTGGTTGTGGCTGGGCGCCGGCCTGGCCGGCGGTCTGGTGGTGCTGCTGTACCTTTGGAGGGCCAGGTCCCTGCCGGCGGCGTGAGCAGCGGGCGGGCCGCGGCCCGCCCCGCGGGGCCCGTCTGTCGCCAGGCCTGTGCCGCGGCGCCGGCGGATGCCCGCAACAGCTGACCGGCCCCCTGCCGCAGGCATCGCCCTTGACGCATGGCCGGCTGGCCGCCTCCGAGCTATTGTTGGCTGTCAGGGCATCCGCTATAATCAGAGCCACCCGGGCCCCTTCTCTTCGCCGTCGGTGCCGAGTGGTGTAGCGGTAGCACAGGGGAATTTGGATCCCTTAGCTCAGGTTCGAATCCTGGCTCGGCAGCACCAACCCCGCCCCCCGCAGGGCGAGGGATTGCCTCCGGACCCGGCGACTAATGTGGCAGAGGAGGCACAGCAGGACTTGGAGTAGAGCCATAGATGATCCCGGAGGGGACGTTGAGCCATCACCTGTAACTTGGTCACTTGGGTGGTGGGGAGTCAATAGTGAAACCGGCCTTATCAGGTCGGTTTTTCTTATACCTGAAAACGGGGTCGGAGGCGGGTCCTGCCGTAGTGTCGGACTCACGAAAGATGGCGAAAGGTGATTCTGCGACCGGCTAACGCTGGATCCCAGCTTCACCTTTCGCCGCGGTAGAGAGAGAGACATGTCAGAAGAGAAGAAGGCCGCCCCGGAATCCAAGCAGGAAGCGCCGCAGCCCCCCCGCAAGGGCGGCAAGGGCGGCTACACCATCCCCGTCCAGATGTTCTAGTCCCTACCCCTGGGGTCAGACGGCCCGGCGGTCCCGCCGGGCCTCCTCCGCACAGAGCGCAGCACCGCAGTCACCAGACGGCCCGCTCTTTTCGGCCGTCGTCCCTGGCTGGAAAGGGCAGCCAGGGACCGCTTCTACGAGTTGCTCAGGGGAGAGCTTGGCTGAGGCCCTGCCGCCCGGCGGGGCGGTGGCCGGCGCTCCCTGAGGCAGCGCTGACGGCGCGGGCGTCACCACTTCCTGGTGTCCGGGACTGGCTTCTCCCCGAGGGGGGCCGCCGGGCCCGCATCCTGCCGATCTGCCGGGCCCTGCGGCAGCCGGTGCCGGGCTGACAGGTGATCTCCATGCCGGGTTGCCCATATCACGGGCAAGCCGATCGGGTCAATGACCTCCGCGGCGGGCCTGGAGCGCGGCGTCATCCCGGCGCAGCGCCCTTAGACTGCGGGTGCCGCTGATGCTAGAATGGAAGGCGCCGGTGCCCTGGGCAGGGCCGCGGCCGCTGGGCACGAAGGCCGCCAGGAGGTCCATGAGCACATCAGAGGTCAGAGTCAGGTATGCCCCCAGCCCCACGGGCTACCCCCATATCGGCAACATCCGCACGGCCCTCTTCAACTGGCTGTTCGCCCGGCGGATGGGGGGCCGGTTCATCGTGCGCATCGAGGACACGGACCAGTCCCGCAAGGTCGAGGGCGCGGTGGAGCAGGTCCTGGAGAGCCTGAGCTGGCTGGGCCTGGACTGGGACGAAGGCCCCCGGGCCGGCGGGGATTGCGGGCCCTACTTCCAGTCGCAGCGCCTGGACCTGTACCAGGGCCACGCCCGGCGGCTGGTGGAGAGGGGCCACGCCTACCCCTGCTACTGCTCGGCGGAGCGCCTGGCCCGGATGCGGGCCGAGATGGCGGAGCGCAGGGAGTCCCAGCGCACCTACGACCGCCATTGCCGCGGGCTGGGGGCGGCCGAGAGGGCGCGGCTGGAGGCGCAGGGCGCAGTGCCGGTCATCCGTTTCAAGGTCCCGGAGGGCGGCCAGACCGCCTTCCACGATCTCATTCGGGGCGACATCACCTTCGACAACGCCGGGCTGGATGACCTGGTGCTGCTGAAGTCGGACGGCTACCCCACCTACCACCTGGCCAACGTCGTCGACGACCACCACATGGGGATCAGCCACATCATGAGGGCCGACGAGTGGCTCTCCTCCACGCCCAGGCACGTGCTGCTCTACGCTGCCTCGGGCTGGACGCCGCCGCTGTACGCGCACCTGCCCATGATCCTCGGCCCCGACAAGTCCAAGCTCTCCAAGCGGCACGGGGCCACCGCCCTGCTGGAGTACCGTGACGAGGGCTACCTGCCGGAGGCCATCTTCAACTTCCTGGCCCTGCTGGGGTGGTCCCTGGACGACAAGACCGACATCATCAGCCGCGGGGACCTGGTGAGCTGCTTCTCGCTAGAGCGCATCAGCCGGACGGCGGCGGTGTTTGACATAAAGAAGCTGCAGTGGATGAATGGCCACTACATCCGGCAGTGCACGCCGGACGAGCTGGCCCGGAGGTCGCTCCCGTTCTTCGAGAGGGAGCTCCCGCCTGAAGTGAAGCGGCCGCTGGACCTGGACTACCTGGGGCGGGTGGCGGCCCTCCTGCGGGAGCGGGCCAGGACCCTGCGGGAGTTGCCCGCCAGCAGCGGCTACTTCTTCGTCGACGAGCCGGACTATCCCCTGGACCTGCTGCTCAAGGGCGGCGCCGGCAGCGACCGGGCCGCGGAGATGCTCCGGGCCTCTGCGTCCCGCCTGGAGGCGCTGCCGGACTTCGGTCCGGCCTCCCTGGAGGCGCCGCTGCGCGCCCTGGCCGAGGAGATGGCCGTCAAGACGGGGGACCTTTTCGGCCTGCTGAGGGTGGCGGTCACCGGGCGGACCGCCGCTCCGCCGCTCTTCGATACCATGGCGGTGGTAGGGCGGGAGCGGTGCCTGGGGCGGCTGCGCTCGGCTGCAGCCAGGCTGTCCCCGGCCGCGCCTTAGGCTCCCCGACCGCGCCTCCTCTTTCGGCAACCCCCCTCTTGAAGCAACGGTCGCGGTTGCGGCGGAAGAGACAGGGGCCAGCCCGGGGGATTGCGCCCGGCGAAGGGCAGTTGTTACGATTAGATAGAGCGGTGTGAGGTTCAGGTCGCGGCCGGCGCCGCGGGGCCCGGTCCGCGGGCCGCCGCGCGGTGCGCACGATGGTCGGATAAGGAGGCAAACAGCTTGTCGGGAATAGTGGATGGCAAAGTGGCTTTCGTCACCGGTGGCTCATCAGGCATCGGCAGGGGGACGGCGCTGGTATTCGCCAGGGAAGGGGCCCGGGTGGCCATCGCCGATATCCAGGTGGAGCAGGGGCACGAGACGGTGCGCCTGGTGAAGGAGGCCGGCGGAGAGGCGGTCTTCCTCAAGTGCGACGTGTCCGTGTCCTCGGAGGTCAAAGCGGCGGTGGACGCGGTGGTGGAGACCTGGGGCCGGCTGGACTTCGGCTTCAACAACGCCGGCATCGAGAGCGCCATGGCCAGGACAGCCGACCACGCGGAGGAGGACTGGGACCGGGTGATCGAGGTCAACCTCAAGGGCGTGTGGCTGTGCATGAAGTACGAGATCGGGCAGATGCTCAAGCAGGGCGGCGGCGCCATCGTCAACACGGCCTCCATCGGCGGGATGCGGGGCCTGGGGGGCATGTCCAACTACTGCGCCTCCAAAGGAGGCATCATCATGCTCACCCGCACGGCGGCCCTGGAGTACGCCCGGTCGGGCATCCGCATCAACGCGGTGTGCCCCGGCGGCATCCACACGCCCATGGGCAAGCGCCTGGTGGGGCAGCCCATGATGTCCGAGACCCGCGGCAACGCCATGAAGCGCTGGGGCAAGCCCCACGAGGTGGGCGAGGCGGTGGTCTGGCTGTGCTCGGAGAAGGCTTCCTTCGTGACGGGCCACGCTATGGCGGTGGACGCCGGGTTCCTGGCCGCTTAAGCGCCCGCCGGGGGAGCGCCCGGGCCCGGCGCCCGGGCTGCCGGCGGGTCAGTCAATAACGTCCTTGGTGCTGGGCACCCTCCCGGCTATGCGGGGGTCCGGGCGCGTGGCGGCGTCCAGGGCGCGGGCCAGGGCCTTGAAGGTGGCCTCGGCCTTGTGATGGTCGTCGTTGCCAGCCAGCAGCCGGGCGTGGAGGTTGAGGCGCCCCTCCGCGGCGAAGCTCTCCAGGAAATGGCCGACCAGTCCCGACGGCAGGTCGGCGATGGCCTTGTCCGCAAATGCCATGTCGGCGACGCAATAGCCCCGGCCGCTGATGTCGACCGCCACCATGGCCAGGGCATCGTCCATGGGCACGATGGCGTGGGCCGTCCTGGCGATGCCCTTCTTCTCTCCCATGGCCAGGTTGAAGGCCCGGCCGAGGCAGATGGCCACGTCCTCCACCACGTGATGGGGGTCGGGGCCGGTGGCGGCCAGCCTGACATCGAAGGCCCCGTGGCGGGCCAGCTGCGTCAGCAGGTGGTCGAACATCCTGATCCCGGTGGTTATCTCGAAATCGCCCTTCCCATCCACGTCGAACTCCACGCTGACGCTGGTCTCGCCGGTCTCCCGTTTCATGGTAGCGGTCCTTCTGGACATGGCGGTTCCTCTCCTTGCCCGTCGCTCGGGGCTGTCGCTTCGGCATTGTAGCATGCCTATTGACAAAAGGGAATCTTGTGATAGACTCTCCGCGAACCACGCTGGGGCGTGGTTGTTCGTGAAAAGGCGAGTGGAACAAGAGTGACGAAGGGGGTGATGCCCATAGTGGTGGTTTGCTGGACCGGTCCTCCCCGGGGGGGTATCCGGAGGGCAATCAGACAAGACAGGCGGGATTGAGAGACTGCAAGTAAGGAGGATGCAAGAAGTTGAGAAAGAGCGGTTTGATGGTGCTGGCATGCGTGCTGTTGCTGGCGGTGGTATCAGTCGCCGTCCCGGCGACAGCCTCGGCGGCCATCACCTCGGTGAAGTGGTCGGTGCCCGTCTACCAGGGCGGTGACGCTTTCCATGGCGCGGACGTAGTGGCATTCACGGCCGGGACCACGGCGAATGTCACGGTCCAGGTGACCAACGACCAGGCCTTCGATGTGACCATAAGGGAGGCCAGGATAGTGCTGGACTGGGGCGCGGAGCACGCCGGGACCGGCCCGGCTGCCCTGAAGCCCAACGAGACCGGGACCTACAGCTTCTCGGTGCCCATCCCGGCGTCCGCGTCCAGCCAGGTGCTGCACAGCTACCAGGTGATGGTGGGCTATCAGCTGCAGAATGCCAGCTACGTCAAGCACGCCAAGGCGCACGAACTCCTTGGCGACGGGAACGGTACCATCCTTCAGTTCTACACGGTCTCTGCCCCGGTGGTGGCCGCGACGCTGGAGGTTTCCTGGGTGAATACCCTGGCCACCCCCAACACCATTATCGTACAGGACCCTTCCAGCTACACGCTGGATGCTCTGAGCGGGAGGATCACCTTCGGTGCCGCCCCCCCGGCGGGCACGCGGGTATATGCTGACTACCAGTACTTCGAGGTCCTGGGCTCCGGCACGGGGACGCAGACCGTGTACGGCACGGTCTCCAAGCCGGTGGTCAACGGCTCGCTGCAGGTCTACGTGGCAACCCCGGCCACGGGGGAATTCCACGCGGCCACCGGCTGGACCGCCGACTACGAGACGGGCAAGATAACCCTGGCCTCCGCGCCGACGGGCTTCCAGCAGGTGTTCGCCACCTATGAGTCGTGGGCCCGGTGGGCGGTGTTCCCCGGCACCAACCTGGCCGTCTATGGCGCGGACCAGGCGGCGGCCATGACCGCCTTCCGGGAGTATCAGGACCTGGCCATCAACGCCCCCGAGTTCTGGCTGCCGCTGAGCACGGCCGGGGCCACGGCCAGGTCCAGTGCCGCGGTCCTGGCGGTCCAGGCCGACGCGCAGTACCGCGCGGGCGATTTCGCCACCGCCAGCACCCTCTATCGACAGGCGGTGGACCAGTTGAAGGCGTCCTATGCGGCCAACGACAGGCTGAGCAATGATGCCGAGACCGCGATCAAGGAGCTGGTGCAGAAGACGGGCCCGGTAGTGGGCGGCTATGCCAACAAGCTCAATGGCGAGGCCGAGTCCGCCAGGGGCCAGGCCAACATGTACAAGAGCGTGGGCGTATTCAGCATACTGCTGGGTGTGGCCACTCTTCTGGCCGGCCTGGGCGGCCTGGTTTGGGCCTACTCGCGGCTGGTGGAGGCGCGGAGCCACAGGCAGCCTTAGAGCGAAGCACGGACCGGTCCAAAGCGGGCAGGGGATGAGGGATCATCCCCTGCCTTTGTTTAGCGTGGTGCGCCCGGCAGGGCGCGGCATTGCCGGCCAGGCGGCCGCCGGGGCCGCCTGGCTTGCCCGGGCAGCCCGCTCTGCGAAGGGCCGGCCCCCTTACGGCGCCCTGAGCACCATGAAGGAGAAGTGGTCCTGCTGGCCCACGGCCGTGCCGGCGTTCCTCAGGGATACCACCAGGTTGCCATTGTCGGCCGCGTAGGACGCGGTGTAGTTGGCGTACCCGGGAGTGACGATGGTGATGAAGGTGTCGTGGGCATACCTGTTCCCCGTCAGCGTGATCACCTAGCGGCGGTTGGCGGTGTCCCAGTTCACGGAGTCCACGTTGTAGGACTGGCCCATGCTGGCATCGGCGTTGACCTGCGCCATGGCCACGATCATGTTGGGGCCGGCCGCCCCGGGGGGGGGGGCGCAGCAGGTCGGCGCCGCGGTGGGGCTGGACGAAGGCCACCTGCACTCCGTGCAGCGGCCCGGGGTGGGCGAAGATGACCCGGCCCTCGGGGAACTCCAGCGGCCCGGGGGTGAGGAACCGCAGGCCACGGGCGGCCAGCGCCGGGATGTCCTCCTCCAGGTCGGTCACCTCCAGGGTGAGGTGGTTGACGCCTTCGCCCCTTCTGCCGATGAACCTGGCTATGGTGCTCTCCGGGTCCCGGGAGGCGACCAGGCTGATGGTGGCGTTGGGCAGGTAGAAGCGGGCCCCGGTGAGGCCGGGGTAGGCGTAGTCAGCCGGCCCCAGCATGCGCGGGGCCGTGCCCAGGACCGCCGAGTACCTCTCCACCGCGGCCGCGAGGTCGCTGACCGCTATGCCCACATCGATGAAGCGCCTGATCACCGCCGCCGCCTTCCGGGTGACTGGGAGGAAGAGGGGAGGCCAGACCGGCATCTGGCCTCCCGAGTGCTCGAAGCCTGCCGGCCACCCCGTATCCGGGGGCCGGCCCTATGCGATGCCGGCTATTTGTCGGGCTGGATGAACTCTATCTGCACGCCGTGCAGCGACTTGGGATGGCCGAAGTTGACCTTGCCGCCCTCGTAGGCCAGCGGAGTGGGGCTGGTGAGCCTCACGCCTGCCTCCGTCAGCGTCTCCGAGTCCTTCACCAGGTCGTCCATGCGCAGAGAGATGAGGAACACGCCCTCGCCGTTCTTCTCGAGGAACTTGGAGACGGAGGTCTCCGGGTTGGAGGAAGTGATCAGGTTGATCATCACCCCGTCGGGCAGCACGAAGGAGGCGCCCCTCATGCCCGGGAATGCGAACTTCTCAGGGGGAGTCCACTCCGGCTTGACGCCCAGGAACGCGTACTTCTTGACCGCAGCATCGAGGTCTTTCACCACTATGTTGACACCGAAGAACTTGTTTACACCCATGCTGTCTCTGTGATCCTCCTCTTATTCGTAGTAGGTACCCGAAGCTATTTTAGCAGAATGTCCGTGAGCGCTGCAACCAGGGTGTCGGTGTGCTCCGGCTTGCCGACGCTGACCCGGATGTAGTTGCGCAAGAGGGGGGTGTCGAAATGGCGTATGAGGATGCCCCGCCGCGCCAGGTCCCTCCTGATGCCCCCGGCGTCGCAGCCGGTGACGGAGCACAGGATGAAGTTGGCCTCCGAGGGCCAGGGCTCAAGCTGCGGGAAGGCCGCCAGCGCGGTGAACAGGCGCCGCCGCTCGGCGACGATGGCCCGGACGGTCTCCTGCAGGTGGTCCAGGTCCCGCAGCGACTCCAGGGCGGCCACCTGGGCGGCCGCATTGACGTTGTAGGGGGGCTTTATGCGCAGCAGCAGTGCGGCGGTCCTCTCGGGGAAGATGCCGTATCCCACGCGCAGGCCGGCCAGGCCGGCCCACTTGCTGAAGGTGCGCAGCACGATGAGGTTGTCGTGCTCCGGGACCATGGGGACCAGCGTCTTGCGGCTGAACTCCGAGTAGGCCTCGTCCAGGACCACGATGATGGGCAGGTCCAGCAGCCTGGAGATGTCCTCATCGGTGGCGATGTTTCCGCTGGGGTTGTTGGGGCTGGCGATGAAGATGACCTTGGCCCCCAGGGCGGTGGCCCGGGTCACCGCCGGGACGTCAAGGCCGAAGCGCTCATCGCGGGGGACGTTGATCACCTTGCCCCCCCAGGCATCGGTGCTGAACTGGTACATGCCGAAGGTGGGCACGCAGTTGATGACGCTGTCGCCGGGGTCGATGAACAGGCGCATGATGAACTCGATCAGCTCGTCGCTGCCGCTGCCGGGGATGATGGTCTGGGCCGCCGCCCCCGTGTACTCCTGCAGGGCCCGCCGCAGCTGGTGCTGCTCCGAGTCCGGGTAGATGTGGTAGTGGGGGAACTCGGCCAGCGCCCGCTTCACCCTGGGGGAGCAGCCATAGGGGTTCTCGTTGCCGTCCAGCTTGATGATGCGGTCGGGGGCCACCCCGCTCTGGGCGCTGACGGAGTCCAGGGGGGGGACCCAGGCATAGGGCTTCACGTCCATGAGGTGGGACCGGACCAGTCCCTCCGGCCCTCTGTCAGGTCTAAACGTCTGTCTACCTTCCTCTCTATGGCAGATTGAGCAGCAGGACTTCCAGGGCCAGGCGGGGGCTGGCGTTGCGCTCCAGGTCCCGGACGGTCCCGCTGATGGCCCGCAGGAAGCCCCGGATGCTGCCCGGGGTGACCGCCTCCGCCTGGCGCCGCAGAGCCTCCTCCTGGTCAATGTTGACTATCCAGCGGGCGCCGCCGCACTGGATGAGCATGACGTCCCGCCACCACTGCTGCCACGCGGAAAGGGCCTGGAGCGCCCGGTCCCGTCCCTTGCCGAAGATGGCGGCCAGGCCGGCCGCGTAGGCCAGGCGCTCGTGGGTGCCGGCGCCGCAGAGGCGGGCGAAGTCCGCCATTTGCTGCTCCCGTTCGGCCAGCACCTCCTGGTCCTCCAGGGCCCGGATGGCCCATCCGGGGCGGCCTCCGGACAGCCTGGCCAGAAGGTCGGCCCTGTCCGGGGCGGCCTGGTGGCGGGCGATGAGCGCCTCGCGGACCATGGCCGTGGGCAGGGGCCGCAGCTCCACGCGCTGGCAGCGCGAGGCGATGGTGGGCAGCAGGTCGCTCTCCCTGGCCGTCAGCAGGATGATGAGAACGCGCGGCGGGGGCTCCTCCAGGGGCTTCAGCAGGGAGTTGGCCGCTTCGTGAGAGAGCATCTCCGCCCCGTCGACGATGAACACCTTGCAGCGCCCCTCGAAGGGGGGGAGGTGGATGGCGGCCTGCATCTGGTCCACCTGCCGGACGCCGATGTTCTTCTTCTCGACGGAGAGCAGGTTGAGGAGGTGAACGTCGGGGTGCCTGGCGGCGGCGATGCGCCGGCAGGGGGCGCACTGCTGGCACGGAGGGTCCTCGGAGGAGCAGTTGACGGCCCGGGCCAGGTCAAGGGCCAGGGTGAGCTTGCCGACATGGGCCGGGCCGACGAAGAGGTAGGCGTGCGAGAGCTGGCCGCTCGCCAGGCTCCGCCGGAGAAGGCCGGTGGCCCTGGAATGCCCCGTTACCTGCCACATGGTAGTGCCACTCAAGACGGTCCACCATCACTCGTCGGCAGCGCCCAGGTCGGTGATGTAGTCGACGGCGTCCTGCACCGTCACTATTCTCCGGGCATCCTCGTCGGGGATCTCCACCTTCTTGCCGCCCTTGCTGAACTCCTCCTCCATCGCCATCATCAGCTCGACCAGGTCGAGCGAGTCAGCGTTGAAATCCTCGATGAAGGAGGCCTTGGGGGTCACCTCTTCGTCCTTCACGCCCAGCTGGTCGACGATGATCCGCCTGACTCTCTCATAAACCGTAGCCACTGTTAACTGACCCTCCTCATTTGGTTTTCGATTGGCAAAGCTCAGTATACAACGATCCCAGGACTCCGTTCACGAACTTGAAGGAACTCTCTCCTCCGTAGGTCTTGGCCAGCTCCACCGCCTCGTTGATGGCCACCTTCACCGGCACGAGGTCGAAGATGATCTCGGCGATGCCCAGGCGCAGTATGTTGCGGTCAACGATGGCTATCTGGTCCAGCGGCCATGCCGGGGCGTAGCGGGCGATGAGGCTGTCGATGCGCTCCCTGTTCTCAACCACCGTGGACACCAGCTCCCGGGTGAAGGCGACGGTGTCCCCGGGCAGCGCGGAGCGCTCCAGGGCCCGCTCCAGCGCCGGGGCGTAGTCATGGCCGGCGCAGTCAACCTCGAAGAGGACCTGCAGCGCCAGGGCC
The DNA here is from genome assembly GCA_964492335.1 of uncultured Dehalococcoidia bacterium. Taxonomy (GTDB): domain Bacteria; phylum Chloroflexota; class Dehalococcoidia; order UBA2247; family RBG-13-53-26; genus JAFGCL01. Next base: position 29,125 of record CAZBJX010000003.1, read on the forward strand.
CTCCCCTTGCGACGGGCGGCTACAGCCGTTCCCCCCACTGTCTTCTCCTGTCTTCTCTGCTGAGGCTCGCCGGCGATGCCGGCGGCAGCTTCGGCACCATAGTATATCACTGCCTGGCGGGCAAGTGAAGATTGCCAGTGCGGAGGCCGATGCCGTCACGGCCTCCGGGCTTCGGTGCTCACGGCCCGGACATCCCTGCTTATCCGCTTGATCAGCCCGGTGAGCACCTGGCCGGGGCCGATTTCCACCAGCTCCACGACGCCCCCGCTGATCATCGTCTCCACGGACTTCTGCCACAGCACGGAGTGGCACAGTTGCTGCAGGAGCTCTTCTTTGAGCGCGCCGCCGGCGGTCACCGGCTCCGCGGTGGTGTTGGCCACGATGGGGATCGAGGCATCGCGGAATGCCAGGTTGGCCACGGCCCTGGCCATCCCCTCCGCGGCGGGCTGCATCAGCCTGGAGTGGAAGGCGCCGCTCACCGGGAGGGGGACCACCCTCTGGGCTCCCTTCTCCCTGGCGAGCAGGGTGGCCTTCTCCAGCGCCTCCGCCGGGCCGCTGATGGCGATCTGGCCCGGGGAGTTGATGTTGGCGATCTCCATCCCGGAGGCGGCGCACACCTCGCGCACCCCGGTCTCGTCCAGGCCGATGATGGCCAGCATGCCGCCGGGGGCCAGGTCCCCGGCCTCCTGCATGAGGCGGCCCCTCTCGCGGGCCAGCCGCAGGGCGTCGGCGAAGGAGAGCGTGCCGGCGGCCACCAGGGCGGTGTACTCCCCCAGGCTGTGCCCCGCCAGGAAGGAAGGCTGCGGCCGGTCCGCCAGAAGCGGGCTGGTCCGCAGGTGGGCGATGCTCATGGCCAGGATGGCCGGCTGGGCGTTGACGGTCTGGCGCAGGACCTCCTCCGGCCCTTCGAAGCACAGCCCGGAGAGCGAGAAGCCCAGGACGGAGTCAGCCTCCTCGAAGACGGCCCTGGCCCCGGGCAGGGCGGCGAAGAGGTCCTTCCCCATGCCGGCCCACTGGGAGCCCTGGCCGGGAAACACGTAGGCGGTCTTCTGGTCAGCAGCCATCTGGGAACCTCCTCAAGGTGTCATCGCTGCCCGGCAATGCGGCGCCCTGCCGGCGGGCCGGTGGCGCCGCACCCGGGGGCCGGCAGGGCCCGCCACGGCCCTGCTTCACGCCGGACCTGCGTGGCCGGGCGCCACTCTCCGTCCGCCGCTTCAGCGCGTTGAGACGTTGACGTTCTCCCCATGGCTGAAGCCAGGGGCTTGCGGCCTTCGTTCTCCTGGTCAGGACTTCTTGGAGGCCCTGGACTTGCCCTCGGTGATCTCCTTGCCGGCATAGGTCCCGCAGGTGGGGCAGACGGTGTGCGAGAGCTTCAGGGTGTGGCACTTGGAGCACGGCTGGGTGGGTGGCGCAGATGGGGCCAGGTGGCTGCGCCTCTCACCCTGGCGGGCCTTGGAGGTCTTGCGTTTCGGTAGTGGTGGCATGTGATTACCCCTGCTTTCTTCGAGACTTGGCCCGGCCTGCCGCCCTGGCCCGGTCCAGCGCCTGAGCGTGTTCCAGGGCCTCAGCCAGGGCCGACCGGGGGGCCTGCGCACAGCGGCACTGGCCCTCGTTCAGATTGGCGCCGCAGTGGGGGCAGAGCCCGGCGCAGTCCGCCCGGCAGAGAGGCTTCATGGGAATGGCCAGGAGAGAGTATTGACGAATCATCTCGCTGGTGTCAAGTACGTGATGCGCGTCGATGGTGAAACTGGCGCTGCCGTCCTCGTCCGGCAGGGCCAGCGGCAGCCCGGTGAGGATATCCGTGGACGGGTAGAACATCTCCTCCACATCGAACGCCGCGGAGTGAGGGAAGGAGGCCAGGCAGCGGACGCAGGTCAGGCTGACGTGGCAGGAGAAGGCCCCCTGGAGCAGAATGCCGCGGGCCGCCCGGGTGAGGGTGGCCCTGCCCTCCACGCGCGACTCCTGGCCGGCCTGGCCGGGGCCCCCGGCTGAGACGTTCTCCAGGCACAGGCAGCCGTCCACGTCGTGGGTGCGGGTGGCCCCGGTGCCTTCTTTCAGCAGTTGTGCGACATTAATCTGCATGATGGCTTTCCAATTTTAGCATAACTTCGTCGATGACGTTGTCCGGTATCGAGGTGCCGCTGGTGACCCCCACGGACCGGCCTCGGGCCAGCCACTCCCGGCGGATCTCGCCGGCGGTCTCGATGTGATGGGTCTCGGTGCCGGCGGAGGCGCATATCTCGGCCAGGATGCGGGTGTTGGCGCTGCTGCGCCCGCCCACCACTATCATCAGGTCCACCTGGCGCGCCAGGTCCAGGGCCGCCGACTGCCGTCTCCTGGTCACGTCGCACAGGGTGTTGAGGACCGAGATCTCCTGCACGCGGGGCAGCAGCAGGGACACCAGGTCCTTCACGAACCTGGTGAACTCGGCCTCGTTGCGGGTGGTCTGGGAGAGCACCCCCACCCGTTTGGGGAAGCCGCTGCGCCCGGCGATGCCCCGGCCCTCCAGGGTGGCCTCCCCCTGCCCGCCGGCCCAGCCGAGTATGCCCTTGACCTCCGGGTGGGCCGGGTCGCCGAAGACCACCAGCCAGAACCCCTCCGCGGCCAGCCTCCCGGCGGCCGTCTGGGCGCGACGGACGTTGGGGCAGGTGGTGTCCACCACGGTCAGGCCCCGGCCCTCCAGCTTCCGGGACTCCAGCGGCGGCAGGCCGTGCGAGGAGATGAGGGCCACCGCCCCCTTGACCTCCTCGGGGCGGGCCACCACCCTGACCCCCAGGCGGGCGAACTGGTCCACCACCTGCTGATTGTGGACCACCGGGCCCACCGTCTCCACCTCGCCGTACCTGAGGGCCGCCTCCTCCAGGCTCTTCAGGGCGCGCTTGACCCCGAAGCAGAAGCCGGTCTCCTCAGCCTTGAGGATGCGCATTGTTCCCGTACACCCCGCGATAGCTCTCGGGCAGGAGCTCGGCAATGCGGTGCATTATGATGTCGGTGCACTGGTCGCGCACCACCCGCGGGGGATGGCCATGGCTGTCCGGCAGCTTGAAGGGCTCCCCGATGTTGATCACCACCTTGGGCCGGTAGAGGATGCGGGTCATCCCCTCGAACTTGTGCCTGACCAGCTCGGTGCCCGAGATGCCGATGGGCAGTATGTGGGCGTTCTTGTGAAGGGCGATGAAGGCCGTGCCGACATGCCCCTTCTGCAGCTTGAAGCTCCTGCTCCGGGTCCCCTCCGGGAATATGCCCAGGCAGCGCCCTTCGTCCAGGACCGTGAAGGCCTTCCTGAGCGCGGTCCCGTCCACGGCGCCCCGCTCCACCGTGAAGCCCCCGTAGAGGTCCACCAGCCGCCGGTGGAAGGGGGAGTGGAAGTACTCCTTCTTGGCGACGAAGGTGATGTGCCGCGATATCCCCAGGCCGATGAGCGGTATGTCCAGCCAGCTGAGGTGGTTGGACGCCACGATGAGCGGCCCCTGGGGCAGCTTCCTCTTCCGGTTGCGGTACTCGTACCGGCAGAGGAACCTCAGGCCCACCGCCGCGAAGGGCCTGGTGCAGTCGTACACAGAGAGCTTCACATGGCCTCCTTTGCCATGACGTCACGTTCAATTGCCGCGGGCGGGGCCTTCCCGCAGAGCGCCGGCGCCGGCTGGCGCCGCACGGGGGGGGGGCGCCAGCCGGCCGGGTGAGAGCGCGGCAAGGGTCGCCGCCGCCGTCACTTGTCCTGGAAGCTGGGCGCCCGCTTGTGGGCGAAGGACTTCAGGGCCTCCCTGTGGTCCGCGGAGCCCGTGGCGATGGTCACGCAGGCCAGGGCCACGCCCAGCGCGGTCTCCAGGTCCATCTGCAGGCCCTTGTACACCTGGAACTTGGACAGCCTGAAGGCGATCGGCGCCCCGTTGACCACCTTGCCGGCGAACTTCATCGCCTCCTCCTGCAACTGGTCCACGGGTATGATGCGGTTCAGCAGGCCGATGCGGTGGGCTTCGTCGGCCAGGCACGGCTCGCCGCTGTATATGAACTCCAGCGTCTTGGCGATGCCCATGATGCGCGGCATGAACCAGGTCCCGCCGCTGTCCGGGGCCACGCCGGCGCCGGTGTAGCCGATGACGAAGGTGGACTTGGGGCTGCCCAGCCGGATGTCGCAGGACAGGGCCAGGTCGAAGCCGAAGCCGGCGGCCACGCCGTTGACTACGGCGATGGTGGGGATGGGGAGGTTCTGCAGGCCCAGCATGACCTTCCTCTGCACCGTGGGGAGCAGGATGCCCTTTCTCACCTGGCCGGTGGTCTTGGGCCAGAAGGCGATGTCGTCCTGGGTGATCTCTTCCTTGTCCTTGAACTTGCTGAAGTCCAGGTCGCCGCCGGCGCAGAAGGCCCGGCCGGCGCCGGTCACCAGGACCACCCTGGTCCCGGTGTCCTCCGCCAGGCTGTCCACGGCCGCCGCCAGCTCCAGCCCCATCTCCTCGCTCACGCCGTTGAGGACCTCCGGGCGGTTGAGGGTGATGGTGGCGATCCCCCCCTCTCTCTTCAGTATGATGGTCTTGAAATCCATGTACTCCTCCTTCTTACTGACTTTGGTTCAACGTTCTTTGCAGTCGCTCTACTATGGCGGCGGCCCTGCGGTCCCTGAGGGCCCGGTCCTGCCCGGCCCCGGCCGGCCCTCCCCCGCCCGGGCACGCCGGGGCCCCCGCCGGCTGGCGGCCGGGCGCCCGGCCGATGAGGCAGGCCGAGGAGGAGAAAAGGGTGTCGATTATCCGCAGGCCAAGCTGGGCCACGGTCCGGCCCGTCTGGGTGTTCTCGATGAGCAGGTCGGCATCCTCGGGCAGGAAGGCCTCGGTCGCCCCCCAGGTGGGTATGAGGCGGTACGGGCTGAGGCGGCTCTCCCTGGCGTACCGGTCGGCGATGTTGATGTACTCCGAGGCGATGCGCAGGGCGGTGATCTCCTTGCGGCGCAGCGGCGCCTCCAGGTCCCGGGGGGCCTTGTACGGGGTGGTCCCGCTGACCACGGCCACGATCCGCACCCCGCCGAAGGGCAGGGCCAGGAGCTTCTCCACCGGGCTGGACGGGAACCTGCAGAGGTGGTCGGCCAGCCAGTCCTCCCCGGTGATGGCCAGGTCGAAGTTGCCGTTGGCCACCTGCAGGGGCATGTCCTGGGGCCGGATGACCTTGACTCTGGTGGCCTCCAGGCTGGTCCGGGGCCGGCGCGGGTCCGCCTGGTCGTCCCGGACGGTGATCCCGGCCCGGGAGAGGAAGTCCAGGGTGGGCGCCTGCTGGTGCCCGTCGGGAAGCGCCAGCCGCACGCAGTCGGGGTCATCGGGCGCACCACGGTGCTCCCGCGCGGCCATGGCGGGCGGCGCGCCTGCGGCGGGGGGCGCCCCCGGGGGGGCGGGCAGCAGCTTCCCGGCGGCGGCGATCAGCCGGTCCAGCAGGGGGCTGAGGTCCTTCGATTCCCAGCTGGGGCGGTGGGCCACCAGGCAGGCGCCGGAGTCGAGCACCAGGCCCACGGAGGCCAGGCCGTGATTGAGGGGGACTCCGGGGGGCCGGGCGATCAGGGCCAGGTCCGCGCTCTCGGGCGGGTAGGCCTCGGCTCCGCCCCAAAGGGGGAATACGGCAAACCGGGGCAGCCGGCGCCGCAGGGCGAAGGACTCGGCCAGGTTGGGGTACTCCGTGGCGATGCGGATGGTGCCGGGGTGGCTGCCGAGCTCCTCCAGGCTGCCGGGCCCGGTGGCCCGGTCGGCCGCCATCGACAGCTGTCTCCAGCCGTAGCCCAGGTCCAGCACCTTGACCAGGGCGCTGGAGCGGTACCTGGCCAGCAGCTCGGCCACCCAGTCCAGGCCGCAGATACCCAGCTCGTAGTTGCCCACGGCCACCTGGATGGGGATGTCCTTCTCGTGGAAGACCTTCATGGTGACGCCGGGCAGGGTGCGGCACTCCGGCCGGTAGGAGCGGGACTGCTCGTCGTAGCCGGCCACTTCCAGGCCGGAGCGATGCAGGAGGGCGCTGGTCTCCGCCAGGAGCTGTCCTTTAGGAAGGGCCAGTCTTAGTTGCATTGGCTACCTGCAGAATGCCCAGTATCTCCGATATGGAATCCAGCTCCGTGGTGTTCCCGGTCGACTGGTTGGTCAGTATGAAGCCGGGCCTGCCCTTCTCGCCCCGGATCGAGAGGACCCAGCGGTGCCTGGTGGCCCCCTTGAAGCCCTGGTCCAGGTCGGCCCGGTAGCCGGCCTGCCTCAGGTGGCCGGCGGTCTCGAAGATGACCTTGTCGATGGGGCCTGCGCCGTCGGCCCGGACCAGGATGGTGGACCGCCCGTTGTCCGGGGTGCTGGCGATGGCGGCCAGCTGGTCCAGGTCCAGGGCGAAGCCGCAGGCGGCCGCGTCTCCCCCTCCCAGGAGCGGTATGAGGTCGTCATAGCGCCCGCCTCCGCCCAGCCGGCGGCCGTCGTCGGTCTCGAAGCGGAAGATGGCGCCGGTGTAGTACTCGAAGCCCTTGCCCATGGCCATGTCCACCTGGTAGAGGCAGCCCATGTCCGTCAGCAGCCGGGCGATGGCCAGGAAGTCCTCCATGCCGGCCTCCAGGCTGGGGAAGTCCCTCACCAGGGCCGCCCTGGCGTTCTGGATGAAGCCCGCGGAGCTGCCGCTCATCCCGAAGAGCAGGGACAGGGAGTCCTTCAGGCGCGGGCTCTGCGCCCCCACGGCCTCTATCACCGCGGCGGTGTTGCCGTCCATGATCTGGTTGAAAAGGCGGCGCAGCCGGGCCTGGTCAACCCCCAGTTCGCGCAGCAGCGACCTGATGAGCCCGGCATGGGACAGGTACAGCGTGGTGCCGGTGATGTCCAGCTTCCGCAGGACCTCCTGGGCCAGCAGGACGAGCTCCACGTCCGCCGAGGGGCCGGCGCCGCCCGGCAGCTCGGCCCCGCACTGCCACCGCTCCCGGGACTCCGCGCCCGTCTCCTCGAAGCTGAAGACGTTCTCCACGTAGAACAGCTTCGCCGGCGAGCCCTGCTGCAGGCTGTCGATGTAGAGGCGCGCCGCGGGGATGGTGCCGTCGGGCCGCAGGACCACCCTCTCGCCGCTCCAGCCGTCCCAGTCCAGGAACGAGTAGACCCGGCTCAGCCTCTGGGGAGTCAGGGTGCCGGCGGAGGTGAAGAGGTGCAGGTACTCCAGCGTGGGCGTCCGTATCTCCTGGTACCCCCATTTGAGGCAGCAGGAGCGGAAGGCCTCCTCGACATGCCGGAAGCTCTCCATATCCGGGGGAAGAAGGTCGCGATTGCCTTTGCACCTTTTCTGCATGTGTCGCCTGTGGGGCCGCCGGGTGGAGCCGCAAGCTATTGTAGCATGGGCCACACACCGGGGCAATCGCGGCTGCGGCCTGTTCTCCGGGGGCGGTTGGCCCTGGCTTCCAGGGGCTGGCCGCAGGGCATGGGACGGGCGGCAGCGCGGGGCCCGGGGCAGCCGCCCCGGGTCAGCAGCCCAGGGGGCCGGTGTCGATGGGGGACTGGGTGACGGACTCTATGATCTCCTGGGTGCGGCGCAGGTGGCTGAGGCTGAAGGAGAACCCCAGTTTCCTGAGGTCCCGGTAGCGGAGCCCCTGGTAGAGGCCCTGGCCGGCAACGCGGCACATCTCGTCGTAGATATGGGGCCAGTCCCGCCTCTCCCGGGTGCAGTAGAGGATGAAGCCGATGAGCCTGGGATCGAGTTCCATGACTGCCAAGACTATAGTGCCGGCCGCCGGATAAGGCAAAGCGGCTGGAAGCGGTTGGCCTTCCTGTCCCGGCGGGGAGGCGGGGCCTTCGGCATGCGCCTCCCCGCCGCAAAGCTCAGTTTTTCATGCCCTCCACGTGGGGGAAACGCCCCTGGTCATATGTGGGGTCTACATAAAACGCAACGCAGAGACCGTAATCCGCGTTGCAAAGTGGGGCTGGTGCCGGGTATCCGCGGGTCCGGGGGGGAAGGCCTCCGGCGGGGCGCCGGGCCGCGAGTGCCCGGGCCGTCCGCGCGCCCGGGGGGGAAGACGGCTTGCAGGGATGCTGACAAATTGTCGCATGCGTCCCACGGGCCGTGCGCGCGCCCCGGGGGGGAAGATGGCCGGGGGCGCCTTGGGGCGCCCCCGGTGACCAAGTAGACCTGTAAGCCGGGTTCTGTGGTCCTGCGTGACAGGACCGGTGACCATCTGTCTAGCCCTGCAGTTGCCCACAGGGTCAAGCAACCAACCCGAGGACATTCGGTCGGGCGGCCTTAGAGTCCTCCTATTCGGTCTTGCTCCAGGTGGGGTTTGCCTAGCCCGCCGGTCACCCGGCGGCTGGTGAGCTCTTGCCTCACCTTTTCACCCTTACCCCGGCGGGGCCGGGGCGGTATGTCTCTGTAGCACTTTCCGTAGAGTCGCCTCTCCTGGGCGTTACCCAGCACCCTGCCCGATGGAGCCCGGACTTTCCTCCCTTCCAGGATGAGGTCCCGAAACGGCGGTCACCCGGCCTGCTTGGTTCGGCCCCAGTTTACCACTTCGAGGGGAGAAATCAAGGCCTGGCCAGCCTGTCCAGCGCCTCGTTGGCCAGGGCGTCGGCTTCGGCGTTCTGCTGGCGCGGTATGTGGACGATGCCGTAGCTGGCAAACCCGGCCAGCAGCCGCATGGCCTCTTCGTAGAGAGGACGGATATTCTCGTTGCGGACCTTGTACTGGCCGAGTATCTGCCGCGCCATGAGCTGGGAGTCGGTCCTGATGTCCAGCCGCAGGGCTCCCAGGCGGCCGGCCTCCTCCAGGGCGGCGATGAGCGCCGTGTACTCGGCCTGGTTGTTGGTGGTGCGGCCGATGAAGGCGGAGAGCCTGACGACGGTGGCGCCGCCCTCATCCCTCATGACGATGCCGATGGCCGCCGGCCCGGGGTTCCCCCGGGAGGCGCCGTCGACGTAGACGGTCAGCCTCTTCATGAAACGCACAGCACGCGGCTGCAGCTGCCGCACTGCACCAGGTCTCCGGCCCGTGCCTGGGTCAGCTCGCTGACGGGTATGGAGATGCGGCAGCCCTGGCACCTTCCCTGCTCTATCCGGGCCACGGCGCTGCCCTGCTTCGTCTGGCGCAGCTTCTCATAGAGATTGAGGTGCGCGGGGTCGATCCGGGACAGGGCCTCGTCCCTCATCCTGCGGTCCGCCTCCACGGCGGCCGCCAGCTCCGCCTGCTCGGCCTGCAGCGGGCCGCGACGCCGGGCCCAGTCCTGCTCTATGGCGTCGATCTCGGCCGCCTTGGCGGCCGCATCGCTCTGCCACGCCTCCGCCTGCCCCATCATCTCCAGGATGCGGTCCTCCTCCTCCCGGACCTGGGCCCGCAGCAGCTGCGCCTGCTTATCCATCAGGGCCAGCTCCCTGGGGGTGCTGCCGGAGACCCTGACCAGCTTCTCCTCGATGGGCTTGAGCCTGGCCAGCAGGTCGTCCACCGCGTACTCGGCCGTCCGCTGCTCCTGCTGCAGGGAGGCCTGCTCCTGGCGGATGGAGTCGAGCTCGGCCCTGGCCCTCTCCAGGTCCTCGTTGCAGGTGAGCTCACGCTCCATGCGGGACAGCTTCTCGGCGGTCTGCTCCAGGCGGACATCGATCTGCTGGAGGTCGTAGAGCCGCCTGCCCAGATTGACTGACATTCTCACCCCGATCACCCCGGCCACCGGGAAGGGATTCCCCTGCCCGCGAACGGGCGACGCCGCGCCTGTCGGTTGAAAAGCGCGCTCGGTTTCCATTATAATCCTTCCGAGAGCAAGAGGAAAACTTTGCTTAGAAGCCATAGCTCGGGCGATCTGACCACGGACCGCATCGGTCAGACGGTGACGCTGGCAGGGTGGGTGCACAGGCGGAGGGACCACGGGGGGCTGATCTTCATCGATCTCAGGGACAGGGATGGCCTTGTCCAGGTCGTGTTCGATCCGAAGGTGTCCCAGGGCGGGCACCGCGTGGCCGAGGGCCTGCGCAACGAGTTTGTCTTCCAGGTCACCGGGGTGGTGCGGCCGCGCCCCGAGGGAAGCCGGAACCCTGAGATGCCCACCGGCCTGATCGAGGTGGCGGCCAGCGAGTGCCGGGTGCTCAACGCGTCCAGGACCCCCCCGTTCTACATCAACGAGGAGCAGGAAGTGGACGAGGGGCTGCGCCTCAGGTACCGCTACCTGGACCTGCGCCGCCGGAGAATGAAGGAGAACATCATCCTGCGGCACCGGGTGATCAAGTGCATGCGGGACTTCCTGGATGAGCGGGGCTTCGTGGAGATCGAGACACCCATCCTCATCAAGAGCACCCCCGAGGGGGCCCGGGACTTCCTGGTCCCCAGCCGCCTGCAGCCCGGGAAGTTCTACGCGCTGCCGCAGTCGCCGCAGCAGATGAAGCAGCTGCTGATGGTGGCCGGGTTCGAGAAGTACTACCAGGTGGCCAGGTGCTTCAGGGACGAGGACCTGCGGGCCGACCGCCAGCTGGAGTTCACCCAGCTGGACATAGAGATGAGCTTCGTGGACGAGAACGACATCCTGCAACTGATGGAGGAGATGCTTGTGGAGCTGGTGGGCCGGGTCAGGCCCGGCCTGAAGCTGGCCAGGCCCTTCCCGCGCCTCAGCTACGATGAGGTTATGGAGCGCTACGGGACGGACAAGCCGGACACCAGGTTCGGCCTGGAGCTGGCGGACCTGACGGACATCGTGGCCGGCTCTGAGTTCGGCGTGTTCCAGGGCGCCATCAAGGGCGGCGGCAGGGTCAGGGGCTTCTGTGCGCCGGGGTGCGGCGGGTACACCCGCAAGCAGATGGACGGGCTCACAGAGCTGGCCAGGTCGGCGGGCGCCAGGGGGCTGGTGTGCCTGGCCCTGGTGGAGGGGCCGGGGGGGCCGTCCCCGGACCGGGCCAGCTCCGCCGCGGCCAAGTTCATCAGCGCGGAAGAGACCGGGGAGATGGCCCGGCGGCTGGGGGCCGGGGCGGGGGACCTGCTGCTGCTGGTGGCGGACCTGCCGGAGGTGGCCAACAAGGTGCTGGACCTGCTGCGGCGGGAGATGGCCCGGCGGCTGGGGCTAATGGACCGGGGCACGCTGGCCGTGGTGTTCGTGGTGGACTTCCCCCTGTTTGAATGGGACCCGGCAGAGGGGCGGTGGCAGTCATCGCACCACCCCTTCACCGCCCCGCGGGAGGAGGACCTGCCGCTGCTGGAGACCGACCCGGGCAGGGTGCGCGCCCGGTGCTACGACATCGTGTGCAACGGATACGAGTTGTCCAGCGGCAGCATTCGAATACATAATAGAGATGTGCAGGAGAAGGTGTTCGCCCTGCTGGGCTACGACCGGGAGCGGGTGCAGAGCCTCTTCGGCCACATGCTGGAGGCCTTTGAGTACGGGGCCCCTCCGCACGGGGGCATTGCCCCCGGCATTGACAGGGTGGCCATGCTGCTGGCCGGGGAGGAGAGCATACGGGAGGTGATCCCCTTCCCCAAGAACCAGGCCGGCTGCGACCTCACTTTCGACGCGCCTTCCGAGGTGTCGGATGAGCAACTGCGGGAGCTGCATCTGGCCAGGCGGGACGGCCCCTGACGGTCCCGCAACGCGCCGGCGGCTGACGCCGGCAGAAGAAAGGGATGGGTGACAGGTGAAGACATCAACAGAGAGCACCGAGAACTGCCAGGTGGTGATGAGGGTCGAGGTCGGTCCGGAGGAGATGGACGCTTCGCTCAAGCACGCCTACCAGCACGTGGTGAAGGAGGTGGCCATCCCCGGCTTCCGGAAGGGGAAGGCGCCCCGCACCGTGGTGGAGGGCTACGTTGGCCGGCAGGCGCTGCGCAAGGAGGCCCTGGACCATCTGCTGCCCGAGATGTGCATGGAGATCGTCAAAGAGGAGAAGCTGGAGGTGGTGGCCCCGCCGCAGGTGGAGATGGTGCAGGAGGACCCGGTGGTCTTCAGGGCCACCTTCTCCCTGCGCCCGGTGATAGAGCTGGGGGACCACCGCGCCCTGCGGATGGAAAGGCCGGACCCCCGGGTGGAGGACAGCCAGTTGGACGGCTTCCTGGAGAACCTCCGGGAGCGCCACGGCGCCTGGGCGCCGGCGCCCCGGGCGGCGCAGTTCGATGACCTGGTGATCATCGATGTCACCCAGGCGCAGAAGGGGGGCGAGACCCGCAAGCACGAGGGCCAGCAGGTCCTGCTGATGAAGGACTCCGTTATGCCCCTGCCGGGCTTCTCGGAGCACTTGGTGGGCCTGTCCGCGGGGGAGGAGAAGGAGTTCACCCTGACCTATCCCGAGGACCACCGGTTGAAGGAGCTGGCCGGCAAGGAGTTCGACTTCCAGGTCAGGGTCATCGAGATCAAGGAGAAGCGCCTCCCCGAGCTGAGTGACGAGTTCGCCAGGAGCCTGGGGGAGGGCCTGGACTCCGTGGAGGCCCTGCGCACCCACGCCGCCGACGTCTTAAGGAGGATGGAGCAGGAGCGCATCACCCGGGAGCACGAGCGCAAGGTGCTGGCGGCGGTGGTCGATTCGGCCGTCAGGCTGGAGTACCCGCCGGTGTTCGTGGAAGAGGAGATCAACCGGCTGATGAGGGACCGCGATATGGCCACCAGGGACCGGGGGGGCCTGCGGGCCTACATGGCGGCCCTCGGGAAGTCCGAGGAGGACCTGCGGGAAGAACTGCGGCCCAGGGCCGAGGAGCAGGTGAGGCACGACCTGGTGCTGGGCAAGGTGGCCGAGGCGGAGCAGATCACGGTGGAGCCGGCCGAAGTTGATGCCGACGTGGAGGCCATGAAGAAGGGGGCCGGCGAGGGCAACCCCGGACTCCAGGAGCTCTTCGGGACGGCGCAGGCCCGCGAGGTGCTGGAGAACAGGCTGTATGCCCGGAAGGCGCTCTTGCGGCTGGTGGATATCGCCCTGGGCAATGCCCCTGGCGGAGTGGAAGAGCCGGCGGAAGCCGGGAAGGAGGCTAATGATGGTGAAGCGGCCTAGAGACATCATCCCCATGGTGGTGGAGACGGGGGCCAGGGGCGAGCGGGCCTTCGACATCTACTCGCTCCTGCTGAGGGAGCGGATCGTCTTCCTGGGCACCCCCATAGACGACCAGGTGGCCAACGTGATCGTGGCCCAGTTGCTCTACCTGGACCGGGAGGACGCGGACAAGGACATCAGCCTGTACATCCACAGCCCCGGCGGGTACGTGCACTCGGGACTGGCCATCTATGATGCCATGCAGCTGATCCGGTGCGACGTGTCCACCATATGCATCGGCATGACGGCCAGCCTGGCTGCCATACTGCTCTGCGCCGGGGTCAAGGGGAAGCGCCACGCCCTCCCCCATGCCAAGATCATGCTGCATCAGCCCTCGGGCGGGCTGGGGGGGCAGGCCGCCGACATCAAGATCCAGGCTGACGAGATCATCAGGACTAAGAACACGCTGGACGAGCTGGTGGCCAGGCACACCGGCCAGACCCTGGAGAGGGTGCAGAAGGAGACCCAGCGCGACCGGTACATGACCGCCCAGGAGGCCCTGGAGTGGGGCATCATCGACGAGATCATAACCGGGAAAGAGGCCAAGAGCGAGGGGGCGAAGTGAGCGGGGACGTTATCGGGAGGAAAAGGACCATGTCCAACGGCACGCCCATTGTGATAGAGCCCGGCGAGGGCGGTGAGCGCGCATATGACATCTACTCCCGGCTGCTCAAGGACCGGATAATCTTCCTGGGCGGAGTGGTGGAGGACGAGAAGGCCAACCTCATCGTGGCCCAGATGCTGCTCCTGAACAGCCAGGACCCCAAGAAGGACATCCGCTTCTTCATCAACTCCCCCGGTGGCTCGGTCTCGGCGGGCCTGGCCGTCTATGACGCCATGCAGTCGCTGGGCTGCGACGTCAGCACCTACTGCGTCGGCCTGGCGGCCAGCATGGGGGCGGTGCTGCTGATGGGGGGCCGGAAGGGCAAGCGCTTCGCCTTGCCCAACTCCAGTGTCCTGCTGCACCAGCCCCTGATCCGCGGCAGCATCACCGGCCCGGCGACGGACCTGCAGATCGAGGCGGAAGAGATGCTCCGGGTGCAGTCCAGGCTGTACCGGATCATCAGCGCCAACACCGGCAAGCCCCTCACGCAGATCGAAGAGGACTGCGACCGCAACTACTGGCTGGATGCCGACCAGGCCCGGCAGTACGGGGTGGTGGACAGGGTCCTGGAGAAGATCGGCTAGCCGGGGCCGGCCGGTCACGCCGGTCCCCCGGGCGACCCGTCACGTCGCCGGGAGTCCCTGCGGATGCCGCGGAGTCCTCGAGGGGGGCCCGTCACCCCGTCAGGCGGTCGATCTCCTCGGTCAGGTCGTAGCCGGGGATGGCCCGTCCGTGGCGGTCCACTACCTTCTCGCCCTCGATGCGCACCTCTCCCCGGCTGAAGGCCTTGATGGTGGACAGGACCAGCGGATGCTCCCGGATGACGCCCTGCTGCCGTATCAGCTTGAAGAGGGCGTTGTCCTCTCCCTCCCGGGCCTTCACCTGCTCCACCGGCAGGCCCTCGATCCGGGCCCAGAGCCGGTCGTAGGCCCCGCCGCGCAGCGGGAAGGTGCAGTAGGCCACCGGCGGGCCCTGGTCCAGCTCCGGCGTCACCAGGTGCATCATGGCCCCGGTGCCGGCGGCCTTCTCTGCGATCAGCTGCCAGATCACCTCCTGCCAGGTGCCCCTGGGCCCGCCGGGGGCGGCGGGGTGCAGGTTGACCATCTGGTAGCGGCGGCACATCTCGGCGCCCACCACCAGCATGTATCCGGCCAGCACCGCCAGGTCCTGGCGCAGCCCCTCCGCCGCGAGCAGCCGCATCACCTCGCGGTCGTACTCCAGGCGCCACCGGTCCGGGGACCGGGCCTTGAGCTCGCGCCGGTACTTCCTCGACGAGAAGCAGACCAGGGGGATGCGGTAGCTCCTGACCAGGTCGATGAACTGGTCGCTGCCGGGCGCCTCGCCGGGATCGCGGCTGCAGAACACGAAGGAGATGGCAGCCCCCAGCGTCCCCTCGCGGGCCCTCTCCTGTGCGGCGGTGAGCAGCCCGCGGGAGCCCGGGCCGCGACCGGTGGAGAACCAGCCTACCCGATACACCCGGTCACCTCAGCTCCTGATGATTTTCTTCTTGATGTGCCTGATGAGGCCGGCCGTGTGCACCATGGGGCAGGTGTAGCGGCCGTGGACCCTTCCCCGGGCCAGGGACTGGCGGAAGGAAGCGATGTCGTCGAACTCGGGCATCTCCACGTATGCGTGGCCGATCTCGCCGGGGGTGTGGGCGTCGCTGCCCGCGCTCTGCAGCAGACCGTGCCTGGCGGCGAAGGCCAGCGCCTTGCCGTTGGGGTTGCCCAGCCGCAGTGCCCGGGCGTTGAAGACCTCCACCACGTCCAGGTCCTTGATGGAGGCCTCTATGCGCTGCTGGCCGCGCCCGGCGATGCCCCTCATGTAGTCGAAGGGGTGCGGCAGGCAGACCAGGCCGCCCTGGGACTTGATGTGCTTGATGGCCTCCTCCACCGGGATGTTGCCGGGCACCTGCCTGGTGAGGAACATCCCCATGATCTCCCCCTGCGGGGTGATGAGGACCTCCTGGGCCACGATCACCCGGAAGGGGGAGATCTCCCGCAGCCGCAGGGCCCCCTCAATGGTGCCGTGGTCGGCCACGGCGATGCAGTTGATGCCCAGGCGCTGGCAGCGCTCGATGACGGCCTCCGGGGACGTGTCGCAGTCGAACGAGGCGCTGGTGTGAAGGTGCAGGTCGGCCTTCAGCATGGCGGCCTCCCCCGCCCCCGTGACGGGGCGGCGCGGCGGGCCGGCCTCACGGGGCCTCCATCGGGGGGGCGTCCTTGAGGGCCCTGGTCAGCGGCTGCGCCCGGCCGCTCCTGAGGGCCACCGTGTCCTCGATCCGCACCCCTCCCCAGTCGGTGATGTAGACCCCCGGCTCCACGGTGAAGACCATGTTCTCCTCGATGACGTCAGCCGAGCCGGCGGAGACCCTGGGGCTCTCGTGGACGGCCAGCCCCACGCCGTGGCCCAGGCCGTGGCCGAAGGCCTCGCCGTACCCTGCCCGGGTGATGACGGCCCGGGCGATGCCGTCCGCCTGGGCGCCCGTCATGCCGGCCCGGATGCCGTCCAGGGCCGCCAGTTGCGCCTGCAGGACCAGGCCGTAGATGGTGCGGAACCGCTCGGGGGGCTGGCCCAGGCACAGCGTGCGGCTGAGGTCGCTGCAGTAGCCCCTCCAGCGGGCGCCGATGTCGAAGATGATGGGCTCCCCCTCGGCGAAGGGGCGGTGGGTCGGCCTGGCGTGGGGCAGGGCGGCGTTCGGGCCGGAGGCCACGATGACGTCGAAAGGCAGCGGCTCGCTGCCGCCTTCACGCAGGCACTTCTCCACCTCCCATGCCGCCTCCTTCTCCGTCATCCCCGGGCGGGCGCGGGCGGCGATCTCGTTCATGGCCATGTCGGCGATGAAGGCGGCCCGCAGTATGCAGGAGACCTCCTCTTCGTCCTTGACCGCCCGCAGGGCATCGACGATCCCCTCGGTGGGCACCAGCTCCACTCCGGCCTTCTCCGCATCCTCCGACAGGCGGCGGAACCGGGCCACCGGGACCAGGTTGGCCTCAAACCCCACCCTGGCCCCCGGGGAGAGCCCCGAGACCAGGGCGGCGGACCCGGTGGCAGAGGCAGTCAGCGGGAGGACGGTGAAGCCGGGGGCCTCCTGCCTGGCCTGCTCATGGTAGATGAAGTCCGTGGCCAGCATGGCCCTGTCCTGCGAGACCAGCAGGGTGGCCGCAGGCCCGCCGGAG
This sequence comes from uncultured Dehalococcoidia bacterium, assembly GCA_964492335.1. GTDB lineage: Bacteria > Chloroflexota > Dehalococcoidia > UBA2247 > RBG-13-53-26 > JAFGCL01. The sequence continues at coordinate 45,876 of CAZBJX010000003.1, forward strand.
CCGGTGAACCCGCTGACGTAGCGGCAGTCCTCCGGCCTGGTCATCAGGATGGCGTCCAGGCCCCGCTCCGCCAGCCGGAGGCGGAGCGCGTCAAGCCGCCGGTCTACTCCCAAGCCTTTCCCCTCAGCTCGGCCACCAGGGCCCTCAGGGCGGCGATGTAGCCCCTCCAGCCCAGCCCGGTGACCTGGCCCCGGGCGATGGGGGCGATGATCGACCTCTGGCGGAACTCCTCCCGGGCGTAGATGTTGGACAGGTGCACCTCGACGACGGGGAGGTTGGTGTCCAGCAGCGCGTCGCGCAGCGACAGGCCGTAGTGGGTGAGGGCCCCGGCGTTGATCAGGATGCCGTCCGCCCCGCCCCCCTCCGTCTGCAGGAAGTCCACCAGGTCGGCCTCGCTGTTGGACTGGAAGGCGGCCACCTCCGTGTCGATCTCGGCGGCGTGCTGCTCGATGAGCTCGTTGATGTCGTCCAGGGACTTCTCGCCGTAGATGACCTTGCTTCTCTTGCCCAGGATGTTCAGGTTGGGTCCGTGCACGATGAGGATCTTCATTTCTTCTTCTCCGAAGGCGTTTTTCGCTTCTTTCGCGAGCCCCTGCGCCCGTAGCGCCCCTTGAAGGTCTTCTCTCTTTCCTCGCCCTCGCCGGCCCCGTCGGCCCGGGGCAGGGCCCTGGTGGTGCGGCACTTGGGGAAGCCGGTGCAGGCCACGAAGCGGCCGAAGCGCCCCATCCTGATGACCATGGGCATGCCGCAGTCGGGGCAGACCTCGTCGGTGGGCTGGTCCGGCTCCTTCATCTTGACCATCTCCACGTTGGCCTTCTGGAGGGTGACCTCGAAGGGAGTGTAGAACTCGCGGATGGTCTCTTCCCACGCCTGCCTGCCCTGGGCGATCTCGTCCAGCTCCTCCTCCATGTGCGCGGTGAAGCCGGTGTCCACGATCGACGGGAAGTGGGCCACCAGCACCTTGTTCACCGTTTCGCCCAGCTCCAGGGGGTGCAGGCGCCCCTCCCTGGTCCGGACGTAGCCCCTCTGGCGGATGGTGCTGATGATGGGGGCATAGGTGCTGGGGCGGCCGATGCCCTTCTCTTCCAGGGACTTGATCAGGGTGGCCTCGGTGTACCTCGGCGGGGGCTCGGTGAAGTGCTGGTCCGGGGTCACCCGCAGGGCCTTCAAGGCGTCGCCCTCCGCCAGGGGCGGCAGGGCGGACTTGCCCTCCTCCGCGTCCCCGTTGGGCTCGTCCTTGCCCTCGCTGTACAGCACCAGGAAGCCCCGGAAATGGGGCACGGACCCGGCGGCCTTGAAGAGGTAGGTGGGGGCCGCCCCCGCCTCCGGCGGCCTGGCCTCGATGTCCACGGACGTGGTGTCGAACTGGGCGGCCGCCATCTGGCTGGCCATCATGCGTTCCCAGATGAGGCGGTAGAGCCTGGCCTGCTCGTTGGACAGGTGGGCCTTGACGGTGTCCGGGTGGCGGTCGATCCTGGTGGGCCGGATGGCCTCGTGGGCCTCCTGGGCGCCCTTGGCCTTCTTGGTGAAGACCCTGGCGTGCGGGGGCACGAACTCCTTGCCGAACCTGTCGGCAATGAAGCGGCGGGTCTCGGCCAGGGCCGACTCGGCCACCCGGGTGGAGTCCGTGCGCATGTAGGTGATCAGGCCCGCCTGGCCCTCGCCGCCGATGGGCAACCCTTCATAGAGCTGCTGCGCCACGGCCATGGTGCGCTGGGCTGTGAACCGCAGCTTGCGCCAGGCCTCCTGCTGGAGGGTGCTGGTGATGAAGGGCGGAGATGGCTGGCGGGAGACCCTCTTCTTCTTCACCCGGGTGACGGAGTAGGCCGCCTGCTCCAGCAACGCGGCCAGCGGGACCGCCTCCGCCTCCCGGGTGATCTCCAGCTTCGCTTTCTCCCCCTTGATGCCGGACAGCCTGGCGATGAAGGGGGAGGGCTTCTTTTCGTGGCCCTCGCGGGCCAGCTCGGCCTCGATGGTCCAGTACTCCTGCTGCACGAAGCGGCGGATCTCGTCCTCGCGCTCCACGATCATCCTCAGGGCCACGGACTGGACGCGACCGGCGGACAGCCCGCTCCTCACCTTCTTCCACAGCAGGGGGCTGATCTTGTAGCCCACCAGCCGGTCCAGCACGCGGCGGGCCTGCTGGGCGTTCACCAGGTTCATGTTGATGTGCCGCGGGTGCCGGAAGGCGTCCTTGATGGCTTCGTCGGTGATCTCGTGGAAGACCACGCGGAAGGTGGGGGTGTCCTCCATGCCTACGGCCTCGATGAGGTGCCAGGAGATGGCCTCGCCCTCGCGGTCCGGGTCCGTGGCCAGGTAGATGGCCTTGGCCTTGGCGGCGGCCTCCTTGATCTCCTTGACCACCGTCCTCTTGGCCTGGGGGACCACGTAGCGGGGCACGACCCCCTCGTTGAGCGACACCCCGAGGCTCTTCTGCGGCAGGTCCCGCACGTGCCCCATAGAGGCCTTGACGGTGTACTGGCTGCCCATGATCTTGTCCAGAGTCCTGGCCTTGGCCGGGGACTCCACTACTACCAGGTTCTTCTTGGCCATTCTCTCCGATCTAGTTCAGTATGTAGTTCATGCCGCCCACCTGCCGGGCCAGTCCCTTGATCTCCAGCATAGCCAGGGTGCTGGTCACGGTTGGCGTCGGCAGTCCGCTGGCGCGGCAGAGCGCATCGATGTGGGTGGCCTCCCGGGTGAGGTGCATCAGCACCCGGGCCTCGGTGTCGGTGGCGGCCGCCGCGTCCTTCAACTCCAGCTGGCGCGCTGTCCTCGTCAGCTGGAGCTCATCGAAGATGTCGCGGGTGTGGCGCACCAGCTTGGCCCCCTGCAGTATCAGGGAGTTGGTGCCGCTGGAGAGCGGCGAGAATATGCTGCCCGGGATGGCGAAGACCTCGCGGTTCTGGTCCGCGGCGAGCTTGGCGGTCAGCAGCGCCCCGCTGCCCTCGCCGGCCTCTGCCACCAGGACCCCCAGGCTTATCCCGCTGATGATGCGGTTGCGGCGGGGGAAGTGCTCCGGCCGGGGCCCCATGCCGAGGGGGTACTCGCTGATGAGGGCGCCCTGGAGCGCTATCCTGCGGGCCAGGGGGGCGTGGCCGGCGGGGTAGACCGTGTCCAGCCCGCACCCGGTGACGGCCAGGGTGCGCCCCCCGGCGTCCAGGGCGGCTCGATGGGCAACGCCGTCGATGCCGGCGGCCAGGCCGCTGACCACGGTGACCCGGTGGCGTGCCAGGTCCCGGCTGATCTCCTCCGCCGCCTGCCGGCCGTACTGGGACGGCCGCCTGGTGCCCACCACCCCCACCGCCGCCTCGTCATCGGGCAGGAGCGTGCCCATCACGTAGAGCAGGATGGGGCAGTCGGAGATCTCCCTGAGCCGGGGCGGGAAGAGGGGATCGTCCGGGGACAACGCCTTCACCTGGAGCCGCTGCATCTTCTCCATCTCGTGGTCCAGGGAGAGCGCGGCCCGCGTGGCCGCCAGGGCCTCGGCCGCAGCGGCGGGCAGCCCGGCGGACTTGAGCCCCTGCGGCGTGCCGTGCCACGCCCTCTCCAGATCGCCGAAGTGGCGCAGCAGGAGGGAGAGCCTCGCCCGCCCGATGCCCGGAACGTGGGTGAAGCCGACGAGGTAGGGCAGCTGTTCAGGACTGATTCTCACGGGGCTGCTCGATTCGTCTTGCCCTTGAAGCCCGGCCTCCCGCCCGGACCCCCGGCGGGACATCGGTGCAAGAGGTAATGTTATCACAGAGGGCAAGGGGAAGGAAGGCGGCGGAGAGGGTGGGATTCGAACCCACGGTCGCTTGCGCGACACACGCTCTCCAGGCGTGCCTGATCGTCCACTCCAGCACCTCTCCCGCGCCGGCACCTACTATGATATCCTATCCGGTCCTCAACATGGTAGTCGCGGCCCGCGGCGCCGGCCGGCTGCCTGTTCCCTGAAGGCCCGGCCCGGTGATGGGCCGTCAAGCCTGGCCCTCGTGGATGGGCGGCCCGGTGATGGGCCGTCAGGCCCGGCCCTCGTGGATGGGTGGCCCGGTGATGGGCCGTCAGGCCCGGCCCCGGGGATGGCGGAGAGGGTGGGATTCGAACCCACGCTCCACTTACGCGGAGACCGCTTTTCGAGAGCGGCACCATCAACCACTCGGTCACCTCTCCGCGGGGCTGTCTGAAACGCCGGCCCGGCCTGCCGGGCCGGCGACGGACCGGACAGAATTCCAAAGGACCAACGGTTGGCGTTCTCCCCATGGCTGAAGCCAGGGGCTTGCGGCCTTCGTTCTCCTGGTCAATTGTATCCGACGTCGAAAGCCTCGTCAAAGGGCCTGATTGACTCATAAGCGGTGTTACCGGGACCGGTGCGGCTCCCCCCGCCGCATGCCGACGGCCGGGATTGCGGTCGCAGGGGCGCCATGGTCTATCGACGGGGGCCGCCGGCTACGCGTACCTGATGACCAGCAGGACGTTGCACAGCCCGATCACCAGTATCGTGGCCGGCACGGCGTACCTGAGGTACCGGCCCCAGGTGATGCGGTAGCCCTCCTTCTCCGCGATGGCGGTCCCCACTACGTTGGCCGAGGCGCCGATGGGGGTGGCGTTGCCCCCGATGTCCGTGCCCAGCGCCAGGGACCAGGACAGCGGCCTGATGGGGAGGTCCTGTGTGGCCGACAGGGAGGCGATCACCGGGCACATGGTGGCGGCGAAGGGGATGTTGTCCACCAGGGCCGAGGCGAAGGCCGAGAGCCACAGGATGAAGGTCAGGGCCACGGCCAGGTTGTCGCCGGAAGCCCGGGCGATGAGGTCCGCCAGCTCCCGGAGGACCCCGGTGACCTCCAGCCCCCCCACGCAGACAAACAGGCCCAGGAAGAAGAGCAGGGTGCGCCAGTCCAGCCCCCGGATGATTTGGCCCGGCTGGCTCCCCACCGTGAAGGCCGCCAGGATGGTCAGCCCCGCGGCGATCACCCCGATCAGGCCCACCGACAGCCCGCTCTGGGCGTGGGTCACCAGCAGGGCGATGACCAGCAGGAAGATGGCGGTGCTGGCAGCGAACAGGCGGGGGTTGGTGATGGCCTCCTTCGGCTCCGGGTAATGGGGCTGGTCCTGGCCCGGCCTGGCGGTCGACTGCCGCAGGGCCTTGCGGAACATGAAGTAGAAGAGGACCACCACCACGACCATGCCGATCCAGGCGATGGGCCCGGTGTTGACCAGGAAGTCCAGGAAGGTGTAGTGGAAGTGCGTGCCGATGATGATGTTGGGGGGGTCGCCGGACATGGTGGCGGCGCCACCGGTGTTGGAGGCGAATATCTCGGCGATGATGAGCGGCACCGGGTCGAACTTCAGCATTCGGGCCAGCTCGACGGTGACCGTGGCCATGAACAGCATGACCGTGATGCTGTCGATGAACATGGACAGGAAGCCGGAGAGTAACATGAAGGTCACCAGGATGGGGATGATGCGGTACTTCACCAGCCGGGCCACCACCAGGCAGATCCAGCGGAAGAAGCCCGCCGCCCCCAGTCCCTCCACCATGATCATCATGCCCCCGATGAACAGCATGGTCTGCCAGTTGACGCCGCCCACCTCCGACACCTGCGCCTCCCCGGCGTGCCGGCTGAACCACCAGCTCCCTTCGACGAAGTCCGGCAGGCGCAGCACCTGCCACAGGCTGTGTGGCCCGTCGTCGACCAGCGTCAGGACCAGAATGGCGGTGAGCGCGGCGCCGATGAGGGCGGGGATGTAGCGGTGGACCTTGCCCCACATGATGGCGGCGAACATGGCCGCGAAGATGACAATGGCCAGGACCTGCTCTATGCTCATAGGCTTACAATGAGGGTGATCTTACCCCGTTTGGCCCCGGGTTATCAAGTGGTGGGCGACCACCAGGAAGGCGGCCAGGGCGAAGGGGATGGGGCTGATGACGTAGTAGTAGGTGGCGGCGGCCAGGTGCGGGGCCCCCACGGGCGCGCTCTCCAGCAGGCCCACTGCCAGGGTGGCGATGCAGGCCAGGACCACGCCGATGCCCAGCCCGTAGGCGGGGTGGCTGCGGGGAGAGGTGATGATCCCGATGGACAGCCTGGCGCCGATGACCAGGGCCAGGGCCAGGGCCAGCGCTCCGAGGACGCCGGTGTCGCAGTAGAGCTCCAGGTAGGCGTTGTGCGGGTGGGAGACCTCCCAGAAATCGGGAGCGTTCCACAGGTCCATCCGGCCATAGTACGCCCGGGCCCAGCAGCCCAGGCCCAGGCCGGTCCACGGGGCCCCGGCCACCGGCGACGCCGAGAGCAGGTCCACGGTGTCGCGCCACAGCTCCAGCCTGCCGGAGTTGCCATCCTGGCCGGAGATGCTCTGCCCCGAGACCAGGCTCAGCAGCGAGTCTTTGGTGATGGCCAGGACGACGATGACGGTGGCGGCTGACACCAGGGCCATCAGCACCCTGGTCCTGCCCCGCGTGCCGAAGCAGGCCACCCCGAAGAGGATGGCCGCGGCCACGGCCAGCATCATGGCCATGCCGTGGTTGGTGTCCTTGCTGGCGGACTCGGGGCCCCACTGGTTGTACACGTGCGGGTTCCCGGTGAGGATGAGCAGCAGGACGATGGCGAGTCCCGCCACCAGCAGCACCACCAGCACCTTCATCCAGAAGGCGGGGCGGCTGTCGCTGGTGAGGACGCAGCAGGCGATGAGCGTCGCCAGGAGGCACTGGAAGGCCCCCAGGCTCATGGTCCGCTCCGGCGAGACGCAGAGGCCGACGAAGGCCCCCAGGACCAGCAGGGCCGCGGGTATATCGAAGGGTGTCCGGGAGACCATCGCCTGGCCGCTCAGGTACCTGGCGGGGAAGGGCAGGCAGGCCAGGGCCAGGGCGGCCCAGGTCAGGGCCGGGCTCCAGTGCATCAGGTAGGAGGCATAGACCAGGATGCCCCAGAGGATGCTCCAGGGCGGGGCGGCCGCCGCCACCGCGCCGGCGGCCCTGGACAGCCAGGCCGGGGCGGGGTCCGCCCGGCGGGGGGCGGGTGATGGCGGGGGATGGGGCGCACCGGGGGGGCCTGGAGCGGATTGCATGATCGTGATGTACCATCATATTATGGCGCCCGGGCCATTGCAAACGGGCCCGGGCCGCCGGGGCCTTTGCCCGCGGCCGGGGCCGGCCCTATAATGGGTGCTCGATGCCATGAGTGGAGCAATGTGCAGACCGGGCCAGGGCGCATGATGCCCGGCCGCCTCTTTCGCGGCCTGGCCCAGGCGTACCGCGACCCGCTGCGCCGCAACTCCACCTACCTCATGGCCACCCACGGGGTGATCGGCCTCTTCGGCTTCTTCTTCTGGAAGATCGCCGATATGCAGTACGGCACCCCCGCCGTCAGCCAGGCGACTACCCTGGTGTCCGCCGTGCTGCTGCTGCATGTGCTGTCCCGCCTGGGCCTGGACATCGCCCTGATCCGCTTCCTGCCGGGGGAGGAGGACAAGCCGGGGATGATCAACACAGCGTTCACCATCGTGGGGCTGGGATCCGGGATGCTGGCCGTGGCGGTGATCGCGGGAGTGGGGATATGGGCCCCCCCGTCCTCCGAGCTCCACGTGGTGGCCGACAACCTGGGCTACTCCTTCCTCTTCGTGGTCTTCACCGTGGCCTCCAGCCTGGCGGGGCTCATGCGGCAGGGGGTGTTCGTGGCCGGGCGCAGCACCCAGTCTTCGCTGGCCATTGAGGTGGTGGCGGGGGTGAGGCTGCTCCTGCTGCCGGCCCTGATCGCCCTGGGGGCCGTCGGCATCTTCGTCTCCTGGGGCCTGGCGGGCATGGCCTCCCTGGCGGTAGGCATGGGGCTGGTGGTCATCTTCCAGAGGGACTACCGCCCGGTCCTCAATATCCGCCGCGGCGTGGTGGGCCGGATGGTGCGGTTCTCCGCGGGCAACTACGTCGCCGAGACCCTGCGGGAGATGCCCGGCTTCCTGCTGCCCCTCATCGTCTCCTTCGTGTTCGCCGGCGCCGTCTCCTCGGGGCAGGCCTCCTCCATGACCGCCTACTTCTACATCTCCTGGACCATAGCCAGCGGGATCATGATGATCGCCCATGCCACCGGCTCCTCGCTGCTTGCGGAGGGCGCGCTGGACCCGCGGCGCTTCGGCGCCACCTCGCTGCGGGCCTTGCAGTTCATGTTGCTGCTGCTGGCGGCGGGCATAGCGGCGGTGTTCCTGCTGGGCCGCCCGCTGCTGTCCTGGTTCGACGGGGGCCGGGGCATGTACGCCGAGAAGGGGCTGTGGCTGCTGCGGCTCCTGAGCCTCTCGGGGGTGCCCATTGCCATCAACACCATCTACGTCACCTACCAGAGGATGCAGCGCCGGCTGGCGCCGGTGGTCGGGGTGTACGGGTTTGTGGCCGTCTTCACCATCGGGGTGGGATGGGCCCTGCTGAGGCGGATGGAGCTCACCGGGATCGGCCTGGCCTGGCTGGCCAGCAACAGCGCGGCGGCCCTGGTGGCCGGCGGCCTGATGACCTCGGGCTGGCTGCGGGCGCGCCGCAAGAGGCGTCAGGGCGGTGAGCGCCCCGGGCCCCCTCAGGGGAGCGGGGCGGCCAGCACCTCGTAGATGCGGACGTCGCGGCCGGGCCTTCGACTACACGGCCGCCGCCACCGCCAGCACCTCGTAGATGCGGACGTCGCCCTCGGCGTGGACGAACCTGTAGTAGGGGCAGGCGTCCAGCCACTCCTGCAGACCCGGCGGCATGTCGCTCCACATGGGCGAGCCCGGCCTGAAGTCGACGGCCAGGTAGTCTATGCCGTGTTCCCTGAGGAGCCGGGGGACCTCGAAGGCCGAGACCTGCTCGCTGGCGGGCGGGGGGGTGGTGGCGGAGAAGTCGAAGGACAGGGTGATGGTCGCAGTGGCGCTGACGACGTCGAAGGTCAGGGGGACGCCGTCGTCTGATGGCCGGCCGGGTGCCCGGAGGATGGCTCCTTGGCACTGCACCAGGAGGGTGGTGGTTACCGGGACCACCCCGTCGAAGGGCGTCTTCAGCTCCTGCACCACCTCGATGCGCCCGTCCGGCAGGAAGGCCGGGGTCCGGACCGGCTCATAACAGAGAAGGAGCGGTATCTCCAGCCCGGTTACGGCCTGATGGCCGCTGTGGATGAAGCAGGTGATGACCGCTGACCCGCTGCCCTCGTCCAGCGTGGCCGTGGTGACTATGGCGGCATCGTCCAGGCGGTAGGTGGTCACCATCTGCATCCGGGAGCCGTCTCCGTCCAGGCTGAACTCCGGGCGGGGCAGCTGGTCCAGGCGGAGTGCTCCGCTCCCCTCGACCTGGACGGTGCTCCGGTGGTCGTCGAACATGAGAAGGTCCTGGTACCGGCCCCCGACGTAGGACCCGATGACCGGGTTGCCGGGCAGGTCCGTGTACGGGTAGGAGGTGGCCAGCCTCACCCGTCCGTTGCTGAGGCCGCGGTTGCGGGACAGGACCAGCTCCGCCACTAAGGAGCGCTGCTTCTCCATGGTGTTGGCCTCCATGTTCCTCTCGGTCACCTCGTAGGTCGCGCGGTGGCCGATGCCCTGTATCCACCACCCCAGGTTCTCCGGGTAGGCGGCCACGGTGGCCTCCCCGGGCGTGCTCTGCTTGATCCACTGCACCGCGGCCAGGCGGTCGCCGTCCAGGTAGGAGTAGTAGTCCAGCCCCTGGCGGAGCTCCATCTGCGACGCGACGGCCATGGAGGTGATGAGGGACAGCACGATGACCGCCGCGGCCAGCGCGGGGATGCGGCGGCGCAGGCCCCGCAGGGCCGCCGGCCGCCACGACCAGAGGAGCGATAGCGCGAATGCGGCGCTGGCCCAGAGGGGGACGTACAGGAAGTACTGGGCGCGGCGGTTCAGCTCGACGAACGGCGGCGGGAGCGTGAAAACGGTAAGGGCCAGCGAGAAGGCCAGCAGGGCCCCCAGCAGGATGGCCATGCCCCTGTCGTAGCGCTGCAGCCATACCAGGCTGCCCGCGGCCAGGGCCAGCGCCGGGACCATGAGCCACACCGACCCCGTGAGCCCGATGCCCGACGCGAACAGCAGGAAGGGGGCGGCCGACATGCCGGCTTCGCCCCCCTGTGAAGACTGCATGTCCAGCAGGTGAAGGTAGACCGGGAGGTAAGGCAGGCTGAGGAGGACGGCCAGGACCAGGGCGGCCGTGAAGGGCCGCACGCTCCGTCGCAGCCGGTCACGGTCCAGCAGCACCAGACCGAGGACCAGGACTGCCAGGAGGGGCACGAAGAAAGCGGCCGTCAACTGGTGGAAGCCCAGCACGAGGGAGGCGCACAGGCCCGCCAGGATGACATTGTGCCTGGCGGGTGAGTCCAGTATGGAAACGAAGAAGTAAGCCGCCAGCATGGTGAAGAAGAGGCCGAACATGGTTATGTAGCCCCAGGAGAGCATCTTGGCATACGCCGGCGTGAGCACGAAGAGGACGGTGGCCGCCACGGCCATCCATGGGTGTGACATGCGGCGGACGATGAGGTAGAAGGGCAGGCCGATGGCCACCGAGACCAGCACGCCCAGCAGCCTGGCGCCGGTCAGGTCCCCGAAGACGAGGGCCAGCGCCTTCAGCGGAAGGGCGATGAGAGGGGGCCGCAGGAGCCCGGTCCCGGCAACGTCGTTTCCGAAGAACGTGTTCATGGTGCTCAGGTAGTTGGCGATATCCGGCCCCATGTCGATGTGCTGGCGCACGGCCAGGTACCTGGCAATGGCGATGGCGGCCAGCGCCGCCAGGAGGACTATCAGGGGCAGGCGGCGCCTGAGGTTGTCCGGCGGGGTGCCGGCCGGCCCGGCGGCCTGGCCGGGCCCCGGCAGCTTCAGTTCCGGCGGGGGTGACAGCGCCCCGGCGGCCCTCCGCCGGAGGCGGAGGAAGACGGGCGTATCATCGGGCATCGGAGGCTCCATGCTGTCAGCCCAGGGCCTTACGGTAGGCCGCCTCGGCCTGATCGGCTATGCGGTCCCAGTCGTAGGCGGCGGCCAGCTCCCGGCATCCCTTCTCCCAGTCGGACCGGCCCAGGGCCTGCCGGACCCTGTCCGCCACGTCCTCCGGCGAGAGGCTGCAGACGTAGCCGTTGCGCCCGTCGGCGATCAGGTCCTGCGCCGCGTTCTGGGGGTGATTGACGGTGACCACCGGTATGCCGCAGGCGTTGGCCTCCAGCACCACGTGGCTGAACCCCTCCCGCACGGATGGCTGGACCAGGACCCGGGAGGCCTTCATATGGGAGTAGACCCCGGCGTCGCTGTCCACCGGGCCCAGGAAGCGGACGCTACCGGAGATGCCCATCTCGCGGGCCAGCAGCTCCAGCCGCTGCCTGTCCGGTCCCTGCCCGATGATGATGCAGCCCGTCTCCTGCCCCCGCTCCTTCAGGACGGCCGCAGCCTGGAGGAGCAGGGCGACGTTCTTCTCCCGGGCCAGGCGGCCGGCGAAGATGATGCCGTTGGGCTCCGGCCACACGGGGGCCGCCTCGATGGCGGCGATGTCGATGCCGCAGCCTACGGTGGCCGCCGGCCGGCAACCCAGCTTCTCCAGCCTCTTGCCGGTGTGGGGCGAGATGGCGACAGCCCGCTGCGGCAGGCGGGCCGCCAGGCGCTCGACGGCCCTGCCCAGCGCGCCCTTCCTTCCCAGGTACTCGTACCAGTAGCCGTCCCACACCTCGTGCCAGGTGATTACCAGCCGGGAGCGCCTGGCCAGGGTGGAGAACCAGGCCGCGAAGCAGGGGAAATAGGGGAAATTGGCCACCTCCACCACGTCGAACCTCTCCTTCATCAGGGGTGGCAGCACCCTGACGGCGAAGTAGAGGGCCCCCTTGATGGAGCGGCGGCCTTCGGTGAAGAGGGGCTGCGGCGGGCAGACGCCCCGGAAGCGGACCCCTTCCCGGTGCATGACGCTGCCGCCCTCCCAGTACTTCATGCCGAAGATGGTCACCTGGTGGCCCTTCCTGACCAGGCGCCGGCCGATCTCCCAGTTGCGCTTCTGCACTCCTCCGGCCACATAGGGGTGGACGACGTCGTATACCAGGGCCAGCTTCACCGGACCACCCTCTTCTTGGCGATGTGCAGCAGGTCGATGAGGCCCACCTTCCAGGCGTTGGACAGCTTGGTCCGGCCGACACGGGCCCGGTACTCTATAGGCACCTCCTTCCAGCGGCACCCGCTGTAGTAGCAGGCCTCTATCTTGATCTCGTGGGACAGCGGCCACGAGTCTGAGTGCAGCCTGAGCCGGGGCAGGAGGTCCTTCCGGAAGAGCCACATGCCGGACTCGGCATCGGCCAGGTCCAGGCCGAAGAGGGCCCGGGTGGCCAGGGACAGCACCCGGTTGCCGGCCCGGTTCAGGGCCGGCATGGCGGCCCGGTCCAGGGAGGCGAAGCGGTTGGTGGTGAGGAAGTCCAGGCCCTCGCGGTCCAGGGTCTCCAGCAGCGACGGGATGGCCTCCAGGGGATAGGTGGCGTCGGCGTCCGCGGTCACGATCACGCTTCCGGCCGCGGAGGCGAAGCCCTTCTTCAGGGCGCTGCCGTAGCCGCGCACCGGCTGCGGCACCACGTCCGCCCCGGCCTGCCGGGCCAGCTGCGCGGTCCGGTCCGTCGAGCCGTTGTCCACCACCAGCACCTGCACCCCGTAGCCCAGAGCCTGTATGGCTTCCCGGGGGACGGCCCTGATGGTCTGCTCGATGCCCTGCTCCTCGTTGAGGGCGGGGATCACGATGGTCAGGAGTCTGGTGTCCGTCATCCTGTGCATGCGGCCGAAAGCCGGCAATGATGCCCTATCTTAGCCCGAAAGGCGCCGGCAGGCAACGTGTTGCGCGGGCAAGGGCCGGGCGGCGCCGTCCCTGTCAGCGGAGTGGACAACGCCAACGTGTTGCGCGGGCAAGGGCCGGGCCCCGTGCGGCAGCAGCCACCGCCCGGCAGGTCACCCGGCGTGCTTCCCGCGGCGGGCCAGCAGTAAGGCGCCGGCGGCCGCGGCGAGGAAGGCCCCGCCGGCTGCGCCGGCGCCCACCCAGCCCCAGGGTGTGAGGCGGCTGGGGGCTGCGGCCACCTCGAAGGCCCCGGGCAGGGTGCCGCTGCCCCCCGGTGCCACAACCGTGGCGTCGCGCCACCTGAGGGCGGCCTCCGGGGCGATGAAGATGCTGGCGGTTATCCGGTTGTGGTCGTGCACCTTGAAGTCGTCCACCGTGATGCCTTCACCGAAATCCAGGGAGATGGCCTCGGCCAGGTAGCGGCCGATGGCGGTGAACCAGACCCTCTCACCTCTTCGCGCCCGGGTGAAATCCACCGACAGCAGGACCGGCGGGGCGGGCTCGACCGTGAAGGCGGAGCGCAGGGTAGCACTGCCGCCCTCCGTCTTCAGCGCTATGTCCCTCGGCCCCGGCCCGGCGGTCTGGCCGACCTCGATGGAGGCCGTCAGCAGGCTGGCGCTTTCGATGACCAGGCCTTCCACCGAGATGCCCTCCCCGAAGCTGACCACGGAGGTGGTGTCGAGATTCGTGCCGGCAATGGCTATCGACGCCGAATCCCCCTGGGCGGCCCGGGTGGCGGATATCTGCTGGATGGCAGGCGGCCGCGACTGCAGGATGGTCCCGTCATCGCCCACGGCGAACACATCGCCCCCCGGGCTGCTCCAGACGCCGTAGAGGTCCTTTCCCGCGCTCCAGGCGCTCCAGGCGCTCCAGGCCCCGCCGTCCCAGTGGAGGTTGCCGCCGCTGCCCACCGCGTATACGTCGGATGGCGAGCGGCCCCAGACGGCGTTGAGGGACACGGGGGAGATGCCATCCGGCAGGGGCACGCCGGTCCAGCCCTGGCCATCGTAGCGGGTGATGCAGCCACCGCCCACCGCAATCACGTTTGAGGCTGAGCCTGCCCAGACACCGGTCAGGCCGCAATCGTCGATGCCGTGCTTTGTGGTCCAGGCATCACCGTCATAGTGCCGGACGTAGCCTGCCAGCGACGGGCACGGGGACGCTGCCGCCACGGGGCACACCGGGTGCCGGTCGGTGCCGGCGGCGTAGACGTCCGTGGAGGTGGTGCCGCAGACCGATTTCAGGTCGATGCTTGTATCGCTGACCATGGCGGCCCAGGCGGTGCCGTTGCAGTGCAGGATGCTGCCATTGTCCCCCACGGCGAAGACGTCCGAGGAAGTGGCCCCCCAAACCCCGTTCAGGGTCTCGGCTGTGCCCGATGTCATCGCGGTCCAGGCGGCGCCGTCGTAGTGCAGGATGGTCCCGCCGGTGCCGACGGCGTAAACGTTGTCCGCGGAAGTTCCCCAGACGCCATTGAGTGTTCTCGTGGTGCCCGACGCCATCCCGGTCCAGGCGGCGCCGTCGTAGTGCAGGATGGTGCCGCCTGAGCCGACGGCGAACAGGTCGGACGACGAGGTGCCCCACAGGGCCAGCAGCCGGGCTGCAGTGCCGCTGGCCATGGGCCGCCAGGCGGCCAGGCTGTCGCCGGCCCTCACGGCCGGGGGAGAGGCGGCCAGGGCCAGGCAGGCCGCCAGGACCAGGCAGGCCGCCAGGGACAGGAGCAGCGTCCCCGGGACGGGGGCCGGTCTCCGGCGCTTCATCAGGTCCAATGTCCTCATATGGTCGGCCCCGAGGCCGGCTACCGCCGGCCCAGGCTGTACCCCGCGATGGCGGAGATGGAGACCAGGGCCAGCGCACCCGCCGCGCCCAGGAGGCCCCAGGCCCACCCCGGGAATGGGGAACGCCCGGCGCCGCCCCCCCTGGCGACGATGGCCCACCGACTGAAGTGGCTGGTGGAGGCCATCAGAGTCTGACCCTCCGCATCCACCGTGGTATCGGCCACTACCCACTTGCCGGCCACCGCGTCAAGGTAGCACAGGGCGAGGTTGCCCGGTTCTCCCTTCGCTGCGTCCAGGTCGCTGTCGGAGTACCTGGCCCATATGGTCACTTCCCGGTTAAGCTGGTCCGGGCCCTCGATGTCGAAGAAGGTATCCGCGGAACGGTAGCCGGACACGCCCTGGAGGGGATCATCCCCGGTCCCCTCCGCAATCACCAGGGTGAAGGCCCGGCCGGCGGCGCCGGCGGGGATGTGGAGGGTGATGGCCCCGTCGCTGGTCTGGATGATGGCGGGGTTGTCGGCGCCCACCGTGGTCCAGGCCAGCGCGTCCATGACCAGCACGCATGCTCTCTTGATCCTGGTGTCGGACCCGGACCTGCCCGTGACCGTCAGGGTCACCGTATAGGCCCCCGTTTCCTCGTAAGTGAACGAGGGGTTCCGCTCGGTGCTGTCCGTGATGTCGTCGCCGTCAAGGTCCCATTCCCAGGTGAGAATGTCCCCCAGGGAGCGGTCCTCGAACCGGACTTCGAGCGGGGCCAGCCCCGCGGCCCGGGCAGCCGCGAAATCCGCCTTGACCCCCATGATGGTCATCAGCGGGCAGCCGTCCGAGGCCCCGTAGACCCCGGTGTACGGCAGGTGCGTGTCACCGATCCCGTCGCCGGCGGCCCTGCCGCCGGTGCCGTCGTCCAATCCGGTGTAGTCGCTCCAGTAGTTCCCCACGATGCCGGAGTACTTCTGTCCCTGGTATGCGTAGTAGATGGGCTGCGGCGACACCCAGGAGTTGGCGACCTCGTTGCCGGCCACGACGTTACCCAGGGCATTGTCCGACAGGGTGTTGAGGTACACCGCGTGGCCCCCGGTCAGCCCCGCCATGTCGATCCCGTAGCGACCGTTGTTGGAGATGGTGTTGGAGGCGATGGTGTTTCCGGGGTTGCCGGCAATGAGTATCCCGTTGCCCCGGTTATCGTTGAAGGCGTTGTTCATGATGGTGATCCGGGCGGTCATGCTCCGGAGTGCTATGCCGTGCTCGCCGTTGGAGCTGCAGGCATTGTCCATGACGCTGCTGTTGTACGTATCGATCATGCAGATCCCGGTCTGCACAGAGGAGCAGATGACATTGCGGCGGATGAGCCA
Source organism: uncultured Dehalococcoidia bacterium (assembly GCA_964492335.1). Classification (GTDB taxonomy): domain Bacteria; phylum Chloroflexota; class Dehalococcoidia; order UBA2247; family RBG-13-53-26; genus JAFGCL01. The sequence goes on from CAZBJX010000003.1 coordinate 61,784, forward strand.
GTCGTCGCAGCCCTCCACGTAGACTCCGTGCAGGTTACGGTGCTGGGGGTCCCAGCCGATGCGACAGTCCTCGATCACCGAGCCGCTGGAGTGCGTGGCCAGCACCCCCGCCCTCTGGCTGTACCCCGGCGTCATCATCTCTGCCGGGGCGTCCGCACCGTAGATGTCCAGGTTCTTGAGGATGACCCCGTCGGCATAGGATATCTCGAATACCGGCGCCAGCGGGCTCTTGGCCCTCACCTGGGGCCTGGCGCCCGCCTGGTCGTAGCTGGTTATGGTGACGGGCTTGTCGATCAACACGTTCTCGACGTAGTCATCGGTCTCCTCGTTGTTGTCATCCGCCAGCCGTATCGTGTCCCCGGGGTCGACCCGGGAGACCGCGTGGGAGATGGTCCGCCACGGGTTGCCCTCGCTGCCCGTCCCCCTTATGTTGCTTCCCAGGTAGCTGACGTAGTAGGTATTGCCGGCTGCCCGGGCCGGGGCCGGCGCGGCGGAGATGGAGGACATGGCGGCGGCACCGGCGAGCGCCACCAGCATCAGGAGCGCCAGGCCCTTCCTAATCATCTTGACCCTCCTTCATGAAGTGATGCCATTTTAGCACAGGGCCGCGGTCCTTCGACCGCATGCGACGGGCCCGGAGCGCCAGGAGCAGGGCGGCGGACGCCAGGAGCAGCAACAGGCTGGCCCCGCTGAGGATGCATCCGGCGGCCCGCAGGGGGGAAGGGGTGTACTCCAGGACCACGTCGTACTCCCCGGCGGGGAGGTCGAAGCCGTTGATGCACTCGAAGCACGCAGAGGCCGGCACGCAGGCTCCCCCGGCTGTCGCCGTCCAACCTGGGTGATAGGATTCGCTGAGGACCAGGCGGAACGGCGACGGCTGGTCCACGTGTACCGAGTACCTCCCGCTGCCGGTGTGGCGGTACTCCAGGCCGGTATCGATGGCGGCTGACATCACGGCCACCCGGTCGAACCAGAGGGTGAAATCGCCGGGCATGTCCCCCCCGGCCCGCTCCCGGATGCCGAACCGGACCTCGGTGGTCCTGCCCGGGTCAATGGCGGGGCCTCCATCCGCCGGGTCCCGTCGAAGCAGGAGCCGGAGCGGGATCTCAACGTCGTTCCATCCGGCTGCGATGCCATCGGCGATTCGCAGATCCATGCCGTAGCGGCTACCGTCGGCCTCCAGGGCATCGATGGTGATGCAGGCGCCTGCGATGGCCTGCTCGCTGTAGAAGCCCAGGCAGATGCAATCATCGCCGTCCATCGCCATGTGGCTGACATCAACGCCCAGGGATGCCCACTGCTCACCGGCCCCGGTGCACCGGAAGCGCGCCGCCAGGGAGGGGGCCGCAGAACGGGTCCGGGCCTCATCCAGGGACAACGTGACGGCCAGGCCCAGCCCCGCGCCGGCCAGCCTCACGCCGTCGGGCGGCAGTTCCCGCCTGTCGGAATAGCTGACCGCGAAGGCCCGGGGCATGCAGGCCGGCGACTCGTAGATGTCGAGGGACTCGCCCGACCAGGCCAGGGAGTAGCCCCGGCCCGGCCCGATGGGGCCGGCATCTGCTCCCGCCCGGTGGCGCACCACGTATCTGACGCCGAAGAGCCTGAGCCATTCGTCCAGGCTGGCCCCCTGGTCCCGGCTGCTGCTGAGGAAGTCCAGGATGTCGGCAGTGCAGGCCAGGGCGGTCGCGGGGACGCCTCCGTAGACGCAGGCCTTGTCGTGCAGCCAGGTCCAGCAGATGGGGTTGATCACCCAGCGCCCTTCGGCGGTGAGGGACCAGGTGGACAATGGGAGGTCGGTGATGCGGTAGTCCCCGTCCTCCTGCTCCTCGAGCCATTGGCAGGCGCTCTGCTGCTCGGGTGTCAGGGTGAAGGTGCTCAGGGCCTCCCTCGTCTCCCGCCAGGTGTTGGCCAGCAGGAGCAGGACGGCGAGCACGAGGAAGCATGCTGCGGCGGCGCCGGCGCGGGGGGGGCGAAGGGAGAGCCCCCGCAGCCGCCGCACAGCGGCGCCGACGAAGAAGCCGATCAGGACGGCGTAGCTCAGGCTGCCGAAAAGGAGGAAGCGCCACGGAGTCCTCAGGCCGTCGAAGAAGGGGACCAGCCGGTAGGCCAGGCTGAAGAGCTTGACGGGCGAATCCGGGCCCATGGACAGGAGGACGGCCACGGCCAGGGAGCCGCAGAAGAACCAGACGTGCCACCGACGGCGGTCCAGCAGCATCGCCCCGAGGACCATGACGAAGGGGGCCGCGCGGAGCGTTTCGGTGAGGGCACTGCCGGAGGCCCCGAAGGCGCTGCCCGGGGCGCAGCAGAAGGCCGGCCGGAGGGTGATCGCCTGGCAGAAGGTGGCGCTGAAGCCCCTTGCATCCTCCAGGGGGAAGGCGGTGGCGGCGAAATACCGCAGGTCGTCAATCAGGGGCAGCCACCAGAAGGCGGTCAGCAGGAGCGAGAGCCCGACGGCCCCCGCGGTGGCGGCCGAAACGGTCTTGAGGTACCCGCCGCCTCTCCGCCTCTCCCGCAGCGCACCCACCATGGCGTAGAGCACGTAGAAGGGCCCCACCAGGATGGGAAAGACCTGGGGGTAGGTGAGGACCAGCGCGGCCAGCAGCAGTGCATTGAGCAGGATGTACCCCGGGCCGGGCTTCCGGAGCAGCCTCTCCAGGGCCAGGAAGAGCAGCGGGGCGAGCATATAGGGCAGCCCGAAGGCCCCGTGATGGCCTTCGAAGGCGACCTCGAGGACGTGGTAGGGCAGGAACACGTAGGCCAGGCCGGCGGCGAAGCCGGCGACGCGGCTTCTGGTCAGCTCATATACGTACAGGTAGGCGAAGGTGCCGGAGAGCACCCAGAAGCACAGGTAGACCAGCTTGAGACCGGCTGTCCAGCCCATGGCGCAGCTGAGGGCCCTGATGAGGAAGCTGACCAGGGGCGCATGCACGTAGAAGAGCGGTGTCCCCAGGTACCAGTTGCCGGACCAGCCCGACAGCAGCCCCTGCAGCGAGACGGTATGGGCGGATGAGTATGCCATGAGGGCGTCCGCCAGGGTGTCGTGACCGTTCGGGACCCCCGGGTTGAACCAGCCCCGGGCTGCCAGCAGGGTGATGGCGGCGATGAGGACCAGGTCCCAGCGCTTGTGGGAGGCCAGGTGGTCCCAGGCCCGGCGGAGCGCGGTCATTCCCTGTGCCTGCGCCGGCGGATACTGTCTGCCAGCAACAGCGCGGCGCCCGCCAGGAGGAAGTAGAAGGCGCAGAAGGCCAGGCGGTCCGACAGGCCGCGCAGTGGCCAGGTCACGGCGCTGAGAAGGAGAAGCCCGAAGGCGGCCAGGATGGGGCCGCGAGGCTCCCAGCGGTGCCGCACCGCCAGGGCGCAGTACAGGGCTATCAGGGCCGGCGGGACCAGGTCAAAGACGTAATTCATGGCAGGTCTACTTCCCGGCCCCGGCCACCAGGCTTGTCACCGAGGGGTAATCGAATACGAACTCGATGTGGTGCTGGCCGCCGGTGACATACGCTCCGGCCAGGACCCCGTTGACCCGCAGCAGGCCGGACCGCTGGCCGTCGATGTACACCTTCCACCACGGGTTGTGGAAGTAGCAGAGGGAAACGATGCCGTTCCCGCCTGCGTCTACGTCGAAGGACAGCCCGCGGGCCGTTATCGTGTACCCGCTGATGCGGGTCTCCGGGAGGGCTGTCTGCTGCCCTCGCGTCTTCATGAGACGGGGAATATCGCTGTACCGGGACCACTGGAAGGAGGGGTCGGTGATGGAGGCCACGTCTCCCCAGACCGCGGCCACGCTGCTCTGGAAGTAGTCGGTGCTGAAGTGTCGCTTCAGTCCGCTCCAGGAGCGGAAGAGATACAGGGAGATGAAGGGGTCCTCGCTGGGTATGAAGATGGTCGAGTCCATCGAGTAGAACCGGACCTCCTCCGGTGACTTCTTCACTTCGTAGAGGTAGATCCTGTAGTAGTCGTTGTCCAGGACCCCCCGGAAGATGAGGGGGTCGGCCGGACCGTTGGAGAGCGCGGACAGCTGCTCTATCTTGTCCCGGTGGTAGTCCGTCATGGTCTCCGGGGCCGGGGGGAGCTTCCCCCATATGACTGCGTAGTAGTCGATGGCCAGCAGGTTCGAGTAGTAGGCCAGATGGTCCTCGTCCCTGACCAGGCGCTCCTCCATGGCGTGGGAGAAGGTGGTGACCTCCGTGGTCTGGTTCCAGGGAAGAGAAGTGGAAGCCATCTCTACCAGGCGCACCTCCCCATTCATATCGAAGACGCCGGTGCAGTACTCCGCCTGGACGCCGAGGCTGGGGTAGAACTGTATGCGGACATTGCCCTCGGTCCCGGCTATGGAGTCCAGGACGTAGTGCTGCCACTGGTCGAACTGGTCCCTCTCGACGATCCGTTGGTGGTAGAAACCGAAGTAGGGCGAGAAGTCCAACACCATGACCAGCACCAGCACGGCCGGGATCAGGCGGCCCGGCCGCAGCCGGCCGGCAGAGAAGCGCCGGGGGCCGCGCCACCGCAGGGACCTGGCAGACTGGCAGGCCAGGGCGAAGACCACCGGCAGGCAGAGAGCGAAGCAGTAGTAGAACCGGAGTGTGACCCGCATTCCTTTGAGGACCGGCACGGCCTGCCTCAGGATGGGGAAGAGCGGGCCGTAGATGCCCATTGACAGGAGCAGGAAAGCCAGTGAAGCCGCCACGAAGAAGAGGAGCCTGGCGGCATGGCGACGGTTCTTCTCCAGACTTACCAGGAGGACCGCCCCCAGCAGGATAGCGAAGGCGATGGGCCCCGAGTAGTGCTCGGCGTGCGGCATGGTCCAGGTGTCCATGGCCGAATACGCCCTGGATCCGAAGGTCTGCATGAAGTTGTGGAAGGTGAAGTAGCGCAGGCCCGCCCCTATCTCCTCGGCAGTCAGGCCGCTGAAGTAGTCGTATTCCCGGATCACCGTGACATAGAAGGAGAACGGGACCAGCAGGAGCAGGGCGGTGAGCAGGACCCACAGCTTGTTGGCCCGGGCGATGGAGAGGAGCTGCCGGGGACCTGTTCTCCTGGCCCACAGGGAGAGCAGGGCGTAGGGGATGTAGAACAACAGGAAGATGACCGCATACTCGATCTGGCTGAGCAGGACGAAGGTGATGCAGACGGCCAGCAGGAACAGGGCGAGCCCCGATCTCCTTTTGAGGAAGAGGTCCGTCAGCAGAAGGATCAACGGCATGATGGCATAGGCGCCCAGTATCTCGAAGAGCCCCCAGAACATCATGGACTGGGTATGGACCGGCAGCACGATGTAGATCACCGCGCCCAGGAAGGCCGTCAGCGCATCTGCCGTGAGGTGTTTCAGGTAGAAGTACATGGACAGCCCGGCCAGGGCGAACAGGCCTATCAGCGCGATGTTGTAGGCGACAGCGGTGGAACTGGTGACCAGGTAGAGGGGAAGCATCGCGTAGAACACCCCCGGCGGCACCATGCCGAAGAAGGGCATGCCCCCCATCCACAGCGGGCTCCACGTGGGCAGCTGATGGAAGGTGACCACGGACTCCTTGAACCAGTCGAGCCAGGCCGCGCTCATGGTGATGTCTCCGAACGTGGTCTGGCCGAGGTTCAGAAGGGGCCTGGTGAGGTACAGGGAGATGGCTGTCAGCAGGAGGACGGCCAGGATATCGCTTCTGTATCGGCGCAGGGTCCGGACCACGCGGGAACACAGCCGCTCCGGTGCCCGCGCTGTCTGACCTGCTTCATGGTGCTCTCGGCTCATCTTCGCTTTGCGGCCGCCGTGGCCGGACTATTCAGCGCCCGGCCGGGGCCTCTGCTTGACGACTCTGGCCGGGGACCCCACGGCAATGGTGAAGGGGGGGATGTCCCCGGTGACCACGGACCCGGCCCCTACCACCGCCGCCTTGCCCACGGTCACGCCGGGCAGGACCACCGTGTTCAGGCTGATGAAGGAGTACTCCCCGATGGACACCGGTTCCTCCACCACGTACTGCATGCGCAGCGGCGATGCGGCGGACATGCTCAGCAGCGGCGCATCGGGGTTGGCCGGGTCGGTGTGGTAGTTGCTGCCGCTGTAGATCCTGCTCCCGGCGGCCACCGCGCAGTAGTCGCCCAGGCTCACGCCGCCCCGCCCGGAGAGGACGCAGCAACTGGCCACGTGGACGTATTTCCCGATGCGGACCGATCCGTGCCCCTCCGCGCCGCCGAGTATGGTGACGTAGGTGTCTATGTGGGAGCCGTCGCCGATCTCCACGTTCTCGGGCTGCCAGATGTTGACCCCCAGGTCCAGGAACACGTTGCGGCCCATGCTCTTGAGCCTGCCCTTGTGGTAGGCCCCCCGCAGGAAGAAGCCTATGGCCCCGCGCGTGTAGCTCCTGGCGAACGTCTCGAAGAGCGAAGACAGCACGGGTATTCTGGAGATGGCCAGGATGATGGCCTGGCAGACCGCCATGCCGGCCTTGACCAGCCAGAAGATGAGCCTCTCATGAGGGCGCAGGTCCGGTGGCGTGTCATCCGAGTACGCCCCCTTGATGCCCCTGGCTATGTAGTCGTCGTCGTAGAGAAGGAAGCTCATGGCGGGGACGGTCCCTGGTACCCGGATCTACTGGAGTCCCAGTCTGAGTATGATGGCTCTCCTGGCATAGGTCAATCCTGCGTTGAGGTACCTGGTCTTGGTCATCCCGTCATGCCGCGGGTAGTAGGCGAAGGGGACCTCCTGGAGCCGCAGCCCGCGCTTGAAGCCCTTGTACAGCAGGGCGAAGGAGTAGTCGCCGTAGCCGGTGAAGACGGTCTCCGACTCCAGCCCCTGCAGGGAACGGCGCCTGGCGGCGAAGAAGCCCCCCGTGAGGTCCTTCACTGGTATTCCCAGGACGGTCCTGACGAAGAGGTTCAGGGCCCGGCTGCCCAGGCTGAGGTGCGGGGAGGAGACCATCTTGCCCCCGTTGACGTATCGGGAGGCGATGGCGATGTCGGCGGCGCCGCTCTCCACCACGGAGGCCAGTTGCGGGATGACGTCGCAGTCGTGGCTGAAGTCGGCGTCCATCACCACTATGGTGTCCCCGTCCGACTCCAGGATGCCCCGCCGCACGGCGCTGCCCAGACCCCTGGCATCGGTGCGGACCACCGTCTTCAGGGAGGGGTACTTGCCGGTGAGGGACAGGCACATGTCCCCCGTGCCGTCGGGGCTGTTGTCGTCGATCACCACCACCTGGGTGGCATTCCTCAGCCGGCGCTCCGAATACATCCTCTGGTAGATCCGGTCTATGAGAAGGGCGATGTTGCCCGCCTCGTTGTAGGTGGGGATGACGATGGACAGTCTGCTGCTCACTCTCGACGTCCTCCTGTGTTCTTAGTTCCCCGCATGGAGGCTACTGCGCCCGCTATCCTGTCCACTTCCTCCCGGCTGACCATGGGGCCGCTGGGGAGGTTCAGCCCCCGCCGGCTGAGGTCCTCGGCCACCGGGAAGCGCGTGTTGCCGTCGCCCTCGTAGGGCGGCATGAGGTGCAGCGGGTAGAACAGCGGCCGGGTCTCTATACCCCGGTCCTTGAGGGCGCTGATCACCCGGTCCCTGGTCATGCCGAAGGCGTCCTCCAGAAGGATGGAGTACATCCAGTAGACGCTCCCGGCCCAGGGCATCCGGGGCGGCCGGGTGATGAGCCCCTGGTCCGCCAGGGGGGCCAGCGCTTCATCGTACCATTTCGCCAGCTGGCGCCGCCGGGCCACCAGCATGTCCAGCCGGTCCACCTGGGCCGCTCCCACCGCCGCCTGCAGGTTGGTCATCCGGTAGTTGAAGCCCACAACGTCGTACCAGTATCTCCTGCCGGGATCCATGCCATGGTCCCTCAGGACCCGCATCCTGCGGTCCAGATCGTCGTCATCGGTCAGGCACATGCCGCCTTCCCCGGTGCTGATGATCTTGTTGCCGAAGAAGGAGAAGCAGTTGACCTGCCCGAAGGAGCCGACCTTCCGGCCGCGATAGAGCGCCCCGTGGGCCTCGGCCGCATCCTCTATGACATGCAGGCCGTGCCGGCGGGCGATGTCCCCGATGGCGTCCATGTCGCAGGGGTGGCCATAGAGGTGCACCGGCATGACGGCCCTGGTCCGGGGGGTGATGCTCTCCTCCAGCCTGGCGGGGTCCATGCACCAGTATTGCGGGTCGGAGTCCACCAGGACGGGCCGGGCATTGCAGTAGGCCACGGTGTTGGCCGTGGCGATGAAGGTCAGCGCCGGGACCAGCACCTCGTGGCCCTCCCCGATGCCCAGGGCCTTCAGGGCCAGGTGCAGGGCCACCGTGCCGTTGGCCGTGGCCACCCCGTGGCGCGTGCCGCAGTACCGGGCGAACTTCTGCTCGAACTCCAGGATGAACCTGCCCTGGGAGCTGATCCAGCCGCTCCTGATGGCCTCGACGGCGTTGGCCAGCTCCTCTTCGCCCAGGAAGGGCTCCGCCACAGGGATGACGTCTCTCACGCTGCTACACTCTCAGGGACCGGGTCATTATGCGGGCCTCGCTGGGATAGCTGGGGGCATCCCAGGGGAAGGCTTCGCCCCGCAGGCAGCGCTGCCAGCGGGACAGGTCCGCCTCCACCATGATCTCGACCAGCCTGTCGAACTTGACCGTGGGCTGCCACCCCAGCGTCCGGCGGGCCTTGGAGCAGTCGCCCTCCAGGTGGTCTACGTCCAGGGGCCTCAGGAACCGCTCGTCCACCTCCACGTATTGCTGCCAGTCCAGCCCCACCACGTCGAAGGCCTTGCGGGCAAACTCCTGGACCGAGTGGGTCTCGCCGGTGCTGATGACGTAGTCATCGGGCCTGTCCTGCTGCAGCATAAGCCACATGGACTCCACGTACTCGGGCGCATAGCCCCAGTCTCGCTTGGCCTCCAGGTTGCCCAGGGAGAGCTTGTCCCTCAGGCCCAGCTTGATCTTGGCAGCCGCATTGGATATCTTGCGGGTGACGAACTCGATGCCGCGCAGCGGCGACTCGTGGTTGAAGAGGATGCCGTTGCAGGCGAACATCCCGTAGCCCTCCCGGTATATGGTGGTCAGCCAGTATCCGTAGAGCTTGGCCGCCGCGTAAGGGCTGGAGGGCCGGAACGGCGTGAGCTCACTCTGCGGGGCCGAGTTGGACTTGCCGTAGAGCTCGCTGGTGGACGCCTGGTAGAAGCGGATGCTGCGGTCGGCCTCCTTGATGGACTCCAGCACCCTGGTGACGCCGAGCCCGGTCACCTCGCCGGCCCCGACCGGCTGGTCGAAGGAAGCGCCCACGAAGCTCTGGGCGGCCAGGTGATAGACCTCCTGCGGCTGCGAGATGTTGAGGGCCCCTATAATGGAGGAGGAATCCACCAGGTCGGCGGGGATGAGGGTGACCTGGTCGAATACGTCCAGGTACTGCAGCCTCCAGAAGTTGGGCGTCGAAAGCCGGCGGTAGGTGCCGAACACCCTGTATCCCTTCTGCAGGAGCAGATGGGCCAGGTACGCGCCGTCCTGGCCGGTAATCCCGGTAATCAAAGCATTCTTCACTCAACGCTCCTTGGGTGCATCGTTGCGGGCGATCGCCGGGGAGTGCCTCCATACCCAGAAATTGCTGACCAGGAAATTCAGCGGCGTGGCCACGGCGATGGCGCACACTGCCGAGAGGAGGTAGTACAGGCCGAACACCTCCGTCAGCAGCGTCAGCACCGCCAGGTTCACCGCCAGCGCCAGGGAAGAGGAGAGCAGGTACTTGGACCACTCCCAGGCCAGGGTCGCCGGGGTGTTCTGCTTGGGCCGGTCGCCGAAGGTCCACACCCGGTTCAGGGCGAAGTTGCTGGTGGCCGATGTGACCTGCGCTATCAGGGCCGAGGCAACGTAGTAGACGCCGATCACGTCGGTGAAGAGCTTGAGCGTCCCCAGGCCGACGAAGACACCACTCCCGCCGACCAGGCAGAACTTCACCAGCCGCATCAGGTCGCGGCTCCGGAGATCCCTGGCCTGCGGGTAGCGCAACTCAGCCACAGTCTTCATGCCAAAACCGGCAAGTCGCCATCAGCGGGAGGCAACTCGCCCGTTACTATATAGAGACGCTGCATCCGCCACAATGTTCCCGGGATGCCCGGTCACCGGTGCCCGCGAGCGCGGGCCCGGGCCATTGAGGCGGACGCCGTCGATGTCCAGCGACCGCCGGTGCCCCGCGAGCGCGGGCCCGGGGGCGGGGGAGGTCACGGGCGGGCGTATCCCCGGGGGTGCTCCCTGGTCCAGGCCCAGGCGCTGGCCATGATGTCCTCCAGGCCGGGGCGCCGGGGCGACCATCCCAGCTGCGCCCTGGCCCGCGCGGAGCTGGCCACCAGGACTGCCGGGTCGCCGGCCCGCCTGCCGGCCGGTGTGACCGCTATGCGGGCCCCGGTGATCTTCCTGGCCGCCTCTATGACCTCCAGCACGGAGTAGCCCTCGCCGTTGCCCAGGTTGAAGGCCCCGGCCCCTATGGCGTCGATCTTCTCCAGGGCCAGTATGTGCGCCGCGGCGATGTCGGCCACGTGGACGTAGTCCCGGACGCAGCTCCCGTCCGGGGTGGGGTAGTCGGTGCCGAACACCGAGACCGGCCGGCCGCTCATGGCCGCCTTGAAGATGTTGGGGACCAGGTGCGTCTCGGGCACGTGGTCCTCGCCCAGGCGGTCGGTGGCCCCGGCGGCGTTGAAATAGCGGAAGGACACGTGCTTGAGGCCGTAGGCCGTGCCGTACCAGCCCAGGACCTGCTCGAACTGGAGCTTGGAGAGGCCGTAGGCGTTGATGGGCTCCCGGGGGTGGTCCTCTTCCATGGGGGCGCTGCGGGGCTCGCCGTAGACCGCCGCTGTGGAGGAGAAGACCATGCGGCGCACGTTGTGCCGCCGCATGACGTTCAGGAGGTTCAGGCCGCCGACGATGTTGGTGGCGAAGTACCGCGCGGGGTCCGTGGTGGAGTACTCCACCACCGTCTCGCCGGCCATGTGCATCACGGCGTCGGGGGGCATTTCCGCGAAGGCGGCATCGAGGGCGGCGGCGTCGCAGATGTCCGCCTGGAGGAAGCGGGCGGCGCCGGGGACCGCTTCGCGGTGCCCCTGCTGCAGGTTGTCGACTACCAGGACCCGGTGCCCCGCGGAGAGCAGGCCTTCGGTGACCACGCTGCCGACATAACCGGCGCCCCCGGTGACCAGGACATTCACGGCTCTCTGCCCCCCTGCCCGGCCCGCCGCCCGGGGCCGAAGAGCGAGGTCTCCACCAGGGAGCAGATGATGTGCCCGGCCAGCATATGGGCTTCCTGAATGCGGGGCGTGTCCGTCGACGGGATGGAGAGGACGTGATGGGCCAGGTCCCGGAGGGTGCCCCCGGCGCCGGTGAAGGCCACGGTGACTGCCCCCAGTTGCCGCGCCGCGTCGATGCCGCGGACCACGTTGGAGGACTCCCCGCTGGTGCTCAGGCCGACCACCACGTCGCCCCTGGCCGCCAGGCCCCGCACCTGCCGGGCGAACACCTCTTCGTAGCCGAAGTCGTTGGCGATGGCGGTCAGGGACGCCGTGCTGGCCGTCAGGGAGATGGCCGGCAGGGGCTCCCGGAACAGGGTGAACTTGCCGGCGAGCTCGCCGGCCAGGTGGTCGGCGTCGGCGGCGCTGCCGCCGTTGCCGAAGAGGAGCACCTGGTTGCCCCGCCTCAGGGCGCGCACCATGGCGTCGGCGATATCCACAATGATGCCGGCCTGCTCCTCCAGGGCGGCGCAGAGCGCGACGCTCTCCCGCACCTGGCTGGCGACGACCTTCTTCTTGCCCCTCATGTGCCTAGTCCCCGCTCACTTCCCAGCTCTGCATGCCGCGCAGGTCGAAGGAGAAGCCCACGATCTTCCCCCCGGCCGCCTCCAGCCTCTCCGCCACGATGTGCCACTTGTCGAACTCGCACAGGAAGAGGAGGTAGCCCCCTCCGCCCGCTCCCAGGAGCTTGCCGCCGATGGCCCCGTTGTTCCTGGCCACCTCGTACAGCTCGTCGATGGCGGGGTCGCTGATCTTGGAGGAGAGCCTCTTCTTGCAGACCCAGGCCTGGTGCATGAGGGTGCCGAACTCGTGCAGGTGCCCCAGCAGGAGGGCGTTCTTCATGCTGTAGGCCAGGGCCTTCGTCTCCTGGAGGGCCTGGACCACCGTCTCCTTCTTGCGGACGTAGGAGTCCACCTGGTCGTCCAGGATGCCGGCGGAAAGCCTGGTCCCGCCGGTGTAGCACAGCATGAGCCGGTACTCCAGCTCGCTGATGGTATCCCAGTTGATGCGCAGCGGGTTGACGATGGTGGTCCTGCCCAGGAACTCGATGAAGTTGAAGCCCCCGAAGGTGGCCGCGTACTGGTCCTGCCTCCCCCCCTTGATCCTGGCCTCTTCGCGCTCGATGCGATAAGCCAGCTCGGCGATGTCGTAGGAGGTCAGCGGCATCTTCAGCATCTGCTTGAAGGCGCCCACAATGGCCACCACCAGGGCGCTGGAGGTGCCCAGACCGGAGCCCGGGGGGGCATCGGTGTGCAGGAAGAGGTCGTAGCCGCTGGTCAGGCCCATGCCCCGTATGGCCGCCTTCACCAGGTCCAGCTGCCCGTCGTACGCCAGGCCGGTGCTGACGTCGTAGCGGGTGACGATGTCGTAGTCCAGCGAGGTGACGCTGATGGAGCCGTCCTGGCGCGCCTTGAGGGTGCAGTAGGCGTACTTGCTGATGGTGGTGCTCAGGACCGCGCCGCCCTGCTCCTCGGGATAGGGGGGGACGTCGGTGCCGCCGCCGCCGAAGCTGATGCGCAGGGGCGCGCGGCTGCGTATGGTGGTGGCCTTCATCTCATGCATCTTTGAGCAGCCATTCTACCGCCTCGAAGAGGCCAACGGCAACATGGTCCGCCTCGGCGCCGGGGCCGGAAGCGGGGTGGCCCTCCCGGTCGCGGGGCAGCTCCGCGGCGTCCGGCCTCAGCCAGACGGTGCGGCACCCGGCGGCCCTGCCCGCCTGCACGTCCTTGATATCGTCCCCGATCATGTAGGAGCGGCCCAGGTCGATCCCCATGTCCCGGGCGGCCTGCAGCAGCAGGGCCGGTTTGGGCTTCCGGCAGGCGCACCCCTCGTCGGGGTGGTGGGGGCACAGGTAGATGGCATCGATACGGGCCTTCTCCCGGGCCAGCTCCGCCTCCATCTTCGCGTGGATGCGCGACAGCGTCTCCAGGGTGAAGTAGCCCCGCGCCAGGCCCGACTGGTTGGTGATCACCACCACCTTGAAGCCGCGCTCGTTCAGCGCCCTGACGGCGGCGGGTACGCCGGGGAGGATTGCGAAGTCCCGGGGGTCGCGGCAGTAGTGGACGTCCGGAGCAATGGTGCCGTCCCGGTCCAGGAATGCGGCTCGGTGCGACATGAGGACCTGCGGCGCCTACTCCCGCAGGCAGGAAGTGATGACGTGGCCCAGCATGAGGTGGACGTCCTCCACTTTGTCGATGTTGGCGTCCGGGACCATGATGCAGAAGTCGACCAGGTCCTTCAGGCGGCCCCCGTCCAGCCCGGTCAGGCCCACGGTGACGGCCCCGCAGGCCCGGGCCGCCATGACGCCGTTGAGGACATTGGAGGACAGGCCGCTCCCGCTGATGCCGATGACCACGTCTCCGGGCTCGACCTGGTCCTGGACCTGCTGCGCGAAGATGCTGTCGTAGGCGGTGTCGTTGGCCCAGGCGGAGATGAGGGACATGTTGTCGGTCAGGGCCGTGGCCCGCAGCCGCGGTCTGCCGTTGCTGCCGGCGCCCTTGGCCAGGTCGCAGGCCAGGTGGGACGCAGTGGCGGCGCTGCCTCCGTTGCCGAAGAGAAAGACCCTTCTGCGGTGTGAGCGGGCCTCCCGCAGCAGGCGGACGACCCGTTCGATCTGGTCCACGGGCAGGTTGCTCAGGGTGGCCCGCATGCCGGAGAAGTAGGCCGATATGGCCTGGCTGGTGGAGTCCAACGTCACCCGGGCCATCACTTCATACTTCATGCCGGTCTCCTGCAGCCTCCCATGGCGGCGTCTCCCGCCCGAATGTGCACCCTGGCGGGGTGGAACGCGTATTGATATTATGGTACCACACTAACTATAGGTGACGACGGCGGCCCGCGGAAAGTTCCGCCCGGAGGGCGGCCGCAGTGCATCGCGAGGAGGCCCGGGGCTATGGACGGCAAGAGCTCTCTCTGTATATCGGATGGCGTCTACATCGTCGGCGGGGCGGACCTGTCCCACCCCCATGATTGCGCGGTGTACCTGGTGGACGGCGGCGGGCCCCTGGCCCTCATCGACGCCGGCGCCGGCGAGGGATACGAGCTTATCCTGGACAATATCAGGAGCCTGGGGCTTCTGCCCGGGAGGCTGGAGGCGGTCATCGCCACCCACGGCCACATCGACCACATCGGCTCCCTCCATCAGCTGCGCCGGGACTTCGGCCTGCGGGTGATCGCCCACGAGCTGGACCGGCGGGCCATCGAGACCGGTGCCGGCTGCGGCGCAGAGTACTACGGGTTGCGGTACACGCCCTGCCCGGTGGATGTCGTCCTCCGGGGGGAAGAGGAAGAGCTGGCCTGCGGCCGCCTGCGGCTGAAGGTGCTCCACATACCCGGTCACACGCCGGGGTCCATAGCCATCTACTTCGACGCGGGCAAGAAGCGGGTCCTCTTCGGCCAGGATGTCCACGGCCCCTATTTCCTGCCGGGCTCGGACACGGCCCAGGCCCGCCGCTCCCTGCGCCGGCTGGCGGACCTGGAGGCCGATGTCCTCTGCGAGGGCCATTTCGGGGTCTACGAGCCGAAGGCGGAGGTGAAGAGGTACATCGAGGGGTACCTGCGCATCCTCTGCGCCGACTGACGCGGAGGGCCGGGGCCGCAGGCCCGCCCCTTCAGCCCATGGCCCGGGTCATGATCAGCGCGGCTGCCACCATAGGGAGGACGACCAGGGCCGCGAAGGCCAGGGCGCCCACCGCCGCGGCCCTGGCGGGGGACAGAGAGTAGTTGTGCCGGATGGCGGTCACCCCCAGGAAGAAGACCCACAGGCAGAAGAGCGGGAAGGCCACCTGGTAGGCGGCGTTGGCCCGGTTGGAGGCCAGCAGGGCCCGGAGCATGATCAGGGGGGCGGCGAAGAGCCCCGGGAGGTAGGCCAGGCACAGCCCGCAGAAGATGCCGCGGAGCCCTCCCCGGGGGGCCGGTGCGGGCCCGGGGCGGGGCGCCGCCGGCTCTCCCGGAGCGTTGACAGGGCCTTCCCGGGGGCCCGCCGGCTCTCCCGGAGCGTTGACGGGGTCTTCCCGGGGGCCGGCGCACGGCTCGCGGAAGGGGCCGCCGGGCCCGTCCCGGGGCCCCTCCTGAAGGGCGCTCCTGTCCCTGAGGGCGGCGGCCGCCAGGTGCACGAAGGCCGCCTGCAGGGACAGCACGGCCATGAACAGGGCCACCCAGAGGGGCAGGATGGACCAGAGGGTGAGGGTCCCCTTCGGCAGGTCCAGGATGTCCTCGAAGAGCTCAGGGGGGCTGGGCACCAGGACCAGACCGGTGACGACGGCCACCGACAGGGCCGTCAGCAGGGACAGGGCCACGGGCCGGCGGCGGCTGGCCTGGGCCAGGGTGGGTGACGGGGACAGCAGCACTCCGGCCAGGGTGTCCAGGGCCTCCAGGGCTGCCCGGCCCCATCTCGCGGGACGGGAGAGGTCGCCGGCCTCGGTGGTGCGCATCAGCGCCATTCTACCCCATCGCCGCCGAAGACAGGAGGCGGCGCATGCGCACAAGCGAGTGCAGCCTTGGTTGACTTGGGAATGAGCTTTACCTTATACTATTTGGCCAGTTGCCCGAGTGGCGCAACGGTAGCGCAACCGATTTGTAATCGGTAGGGTAGCGGGTTCGAATCCCCTCTCGGGCTACGGAGGGGTGGGTGAGCGGCTAATACCAACAGACTGTAAATCTGTCGCCTAACGGCTTCGCAGGTTCGAATCCTGCCCCCTCCAGTTCGGGTATGTTAAAATTGGGAGAGTGCCCACATAGCTCAGTAGGTAGAGCACGCCCTTGGTAAGGGCGAGGTCACCCGTTCGAGCCGGGTTGTGGGCTCTGAGATAAGAGGAGGCGTATATAATGGCGAAGAAGAAGTACGAGCGTACCAAGCCCCATGTCAATATCGGCACCATCGGTCACGTGGACCACGGCAAGACGACCCTGACCTCGGCCATCACCAGGGTCCTGGCCACGCAGGGCAAGGCTCAGTTCCGTACTTATGACGCCATTGACAACGCCCCCGAAGAGAAGGCCCGGGGCCTGACCATTCAGATCTCCCACATCGAGTATGAGACGGAGAAGCGCCACTACGCTCACGTGGACTGCCCCGGCCATGCCGACTACATCAAGAACATGATCACCGGCGCCGCGCAGATGGACGGGGCCATCCTGGTGGTCAGCGCCTTCGACGGCCCCATGCCCCAGACCCGGGAGCACATCCTGCTGGCGCGCCAGGTGCAGGTGCCCTATATCCTGGTGGCCCTGAACAAGGTCGACATGATGGAGGACGAGGAGCTTCTCGACCTGGTGGAGCTCGAAGTCCGGGACCTGCTGACCAAGTACCAGTTCCCCGGGGACGAGACCCCCATTGTCAGGGTGAGCGGGCTCAAGGCCGGCGAGTGCGGCTGCGGCAAGAGGGATTGCCAGTGGTGCGGCCCCATCTGGAGCCTGATGGATGCGGTGGACTCCTACATCCCCGAGCCCAAGAGGGACAAGGACCGCCCGTTCCTGATGGCGGTGGAGGACGTGTTCAGCATCAAGGGGCGGGGCACCGTTCCCACCGGCCGTGTTGAGCGCGGCACCATCAAGCCGGGGGACGAGATCGAGATAGTGGGCCTGGGCCCCACCAAGAAGATCGTGGCCACCAGCCTGGAGATGTTCCACAAGACCCTGGACTACGCGGAGCCCGGGGATGCCGTGGGGGTGCTCCTGCGGGGCGCGGAGCGCGACGATATCCAGCGGGGCCAGGTGCTGGCGGCGCCCGGCTCCATCACCCCGCACACCGCTGCGGAGACCGAGGTCTACATACTGAGCAAGGAAGAGGGCGGGCGGCACACCCCTTTCTTCAACGGGTACAAGCCGCAGTTCTACATTCGGACGACGGACGTGACCGGCTCCATCGAGCTTCCCCCGGGTGTCGAAATGGCCATGCCGGGCGACAATGTGAAGATGAAGATCAGGCTGATCACCCCCGTGGCCATGGACGAAGGCCTGAGGTTCGCCATCAGGGAAGGCGGGCGGACCGTTGGCTCCGGGGTGATCACCAAGATCATCGAGTAGGGATGGTAAGTGGCCAAGAAAGCAGATGTCAGGGGCGTAATCTATCTGGCCTGCACACAGTGCAAGGAAAGGACATACACTACCAGTAAGAACCGGAAGAACGACACTCAACGCCTGGAGTTGAAGAAGTTTTGTCCCCGGTGCAGGGCCCAGACCCTGCACAAGGAGACAAAATAGTGTCCTCCAAGAAGGTCAGCGCCATCAAGGGCCGGCTCCCCAGGTTCAGGTTCATCGGTGACATCATCGGGGAACTGAAGAAGGTGACCTGGCCCTCGCGGGATGAGGCTCTGAGGCTGACGGTGATGGTGCTGATCGTGTGCGCTGTAGTGGGTGTGATACTGGCAGTCCTGGATTATGGCTTCGGCCGGCTGGTCCAGGATGTCTTTTTGCGGTGATGGGACATGGAAGATAAGGACAGGCGATGGTACATGGTGCACACCTACACCGGTCATGAGAACCAGGTGGAGGTGAACCTGAGGCAGCGCATCAAGTCCATGGGGGCGGAGGGCGAGATCCTCGATGTCCTCATCCCCAACATCGAGGTCATCGAGATCAAGGACGGCCAGCGGCGGACCATGTCCCGCAGGCTCTTCCCCGGGTACGTCCTGGTCCAGATGCACATGAGCGACAGGAACTGGTCTGTCGTGAGGAACACCCCGGGGGTGACCAGCTTCGTCAGCACCCAGGACGAGCAGGGGAAGCTCATCCCGGCCGCCCTGGAGCAGGAGGAAGTGGATGCCATCATGGACCGGATCAAGGCCGGGGCGCCCCAGGTCAAGGTGGGCCTGTCGAAGGGCGAGAGCGTTCGCATCGTTGACGGGCCGTTCCTCGATTTCGCCGGCGTGATTGATGAGATCAATCCCGAGAAGGGTAAGGTAAAGGTGCTGGTGTCGTTCTTCGGGCGGGAGACATCCGTCGAGCTTGATTTTCTGCAGATAGAGAAACTATAGAGATGGCAAAGAAGGTAAAGGCAATCGTCAGGATCGCGCTGCAGGCGGGCAAGGCCACGCCTGCGCCCCCTATCGGCCCCGCGCTGGGGCAGCACGGGGTCAACATCATGGCCTTCTGCAAGGAGTACAACGACCGCACGGGCACCCAGGAGGGGAGCATCATTCCGGTGGAGATCACCGTGTACGAAGACCGCTCCTTCACGTTCATCCTCAAGACCCCTCCGGCGGCGGACCTGCTGAGGAAGGCCCTGGGGGTGGAGACCGGGAGCGGAGAGCCGAAGACCAAGGTCGTGGGGAAGCTGTCCCGTGACAAGCTGCGTGAGATCGCCAGGGCCAAGATGAAGGACCTGAACGCCGTCGACCTGGAGGCCGCCACCAGGATGGTCGAGGGCACGGCCCGCAGCATGGGAATTGAGGTTGAGTGATCTATGCGCAGTCGTGGTAAGAAGTATCAGGAAGCCGCCAAGCTGGTAGACCCCGGGAAGAACTACAACCTGGCCGAGGCGGTCGATCTGGCCAGGAAGACCTCGTATGTCAAGTTCGACCAGACGGTGGAGCTGCACTTCCGCATGAACCTGGACCAGCGGGCCGCGGACCAGCAGATCCGGGGCATCGCGCTGTTGCCCCACGGCCTGGGCAAGAAGATCCGGGTGCTGGTCTTCGCCCAGGGCGAGGCGGCCAGGATCGCCGAGGAGGCGGGGGCGGACACCGTCGGGGCCGAGGACCTGATCAAGAAGATCGAGGAGGGGTGGCTGGAGTTCGATGTGGCCGTGGCCACCCCGGAGATGATGGGGAAGATCGGCAAGCTGGGCAAGACCCTGGGGCGGAAGGGGCTGATGCCCAACCCCAAGCTGGGGACCGTGGTGGGCCAGGCTGACCTGCCGCGGGTGGTCCGGGATTCCCGCAAGGGGCGGTCCGAGTTCCGGCTGGACCGCACGGGCAGCGTCCATATGGCGGTGGGCAAGGCCAGCTTCGAGCCAGGGCAACTGGTGGATAACCTGGCGGCTGCCATCGATGCCGTGGTGAGGGCCAGGCCGAGCGGCGCCAAGGGGCAGTTCATCAAGAGCGCCACCGTCACCACCTCAATGGGCCCCGGGATTCCGCTGGACCTGAGGGCTGTCGGGGCGGCAACCTAGGGGGCTGGACGCGCAGCCAGTCCCCACCGCCGGGTCCTGAGCCCCGCGTCCTGTTGCACGACCAGTCGCCGGATGCCTTATATTCGCTAGGGAGGACAGGATTATGGTAGGCATAGTGTCATACGGTGCTTATGTTCCCATCTACAGGCTGAGCCGCGAGGCCATCGGGCAGATGTGGAGCAAGGGCGTCGGCAAGGGCGAGAGGGCCATTGCCAACGCGGATGAAGACAGCATCACCATGGGCGTGGAGGCGGTCATCGACTGCCTGCGCGGTATGGACCGCAGCCAGGTGGACGGGCTCTACTTCGCCACGGACTCGCCCCCGTACATCGAGAAGCAGTCGGCCAGCATTGTCCGGGCCGCCGCCGATCTGCGGGAGGACATCCTCACCTTCGACGTGTCCCACTCGCTGCGGGGCGCCGGGTCGGCCATGAGGGCGGCAGCGGACGCAGTGGGTGCCGGCAGCGCCAGCAAGGTCCTGGTGGCGGCCTCGGAGAGGCGCATACCGCCCCCGAACTCCGACTTCGAGCTGCAGGTCGGCGACGGGGCGGCGGCGTTCCTCATGGGCGACACCGACGTGGCGGCGGAGCTTGAAGGGAGCTACCACCTGAGCGCCGAGTTCCTGGATGTGTGGCGCAAGCCCGGGGACACCTACGTGCAGACCACCGAGGAGCGCTTTCTGCGGGATGAAGCCTATATGAAGATGACGCCGCAGGCGGTGGCGGGGCTCCTCCAGAAGCTCAAGCTCACTCCGAAGGACATCACCAGGGCGGCCTTCTATGCTACCGACCCCAGGTCCCACGCCTCGATCGCCAGGGCCATGAAGCTGGACCCCAAGACCCAGGTGCAGGACCCCCTGCTGGAGAGCGTGGGCAACACCGGCACCGCCCTGGCCCCCATGGTCCTGGTGGCGGCCCTGGAGGAGTCCAGGCCGGGGGACCGGATTCTCTTCGCCACCTACGGGGACGGCGCAGATGCCTTCCTGTTCAAGGTCACCGACCAGATCGAGAAGATCAGGGACCGCCGGGGCATCAAAAAGCACGTGGCGTCCAAGATGATGCTGCCCAACTACGGCAAGTACGTGGAGATCCGCGAGCTCATGGAGTGGGAGTCCCCGCGCCGCGGGGCGCGGCGGTCGGCGCTGCCGGTGCTCTGGCGCGAGAGGAAGATGATCTACGGCCTGTACGGCCAGGTGTGCCGGTCATGCGGCAACATACAGTACCCCCGCCAGAGGATCTGCATCTTCTGCCAGGCCAAGGACAACTTCGATCCCGTCCGGCTGTCGGACAAGACCGGGAAGGTCTTCACCTTCAGCATGGACCAGCGGGCCCAGGAGATCGTCCTGCCCAAGGTGTTCACCGTGGTCAACCTGGACGGCGGCGGGCGCTTCTACAGCGTGATGACGGACCGCGACACCAGCAAGATAACCGTGGGCATGCCCGTGGAGATGACCTTCCGCATTCAGATGGGCCCCTCGGAGGGCCTGCCCCTGGAGGGCTCGGGGTTCTACAACTACTTCTGGCGGGTACGCCCCATCAGGTGCTAAGGAGAGATAACGATGGAAAGCTTGAAGGACAAAGTAGCCATAGTCGGCATGGGGTGCACCCCCTTCGGTGAGTTCTGGGACAAGGACATCGTGGACCTCATAGTGGAGGCGTCCGACGAGGCGTTCACCGACGCCGGGGTCACGGCCAAGGACATGCAGGCGGCCTGGGTGGGGTACACCGTGCAGGACAACGCCATGACCGGGATCATTCTCTCCAGCGCCCTGCAGCTGCAGTTCATACCGGTGACCCGGGTGGAGAACGCCTGCGGGACCGGCGCCGAGGTCATCAGGGGAGCGGTGATGTCGCTGGCCTCCAAGACCTATGACCTGGTGCTGGCGGTGGGTTTCGAGAAGATGAAGGATGCCGGGTTCGGCGGCATCGGGCAGGCCTGGCCGGGCAAGTGGCACCCGGTATACGGCGCGGCGCCCGAGGTGGGCGGCGCGGTGGGCCGGTATGCCCTGGCGGCTACCAAGTACTTCTCCACCTACGGGCTGAGCCCGGAGCAGGGCAAGACCATGCTGGCCAAGGTGTCGGTCAAGGCCCACTACAACGGCTCCCGCAATCCCCGGGCCATGCTGCGCAACCGGATCACCATCGAGCAGGTCATGAACGCCCCCATCATCGCCTGGCCCCTGGGCCTGTTCGACTGCTGCGGCATCTGCGACGGGGCGTCGGCGGCCATCCTGTGCCGCACCGAGGACGCGAAGCGCTACCGCCCCAATGGCGACTACATCACGGTGAAGGCCTCGGCCATCGCCTGCGGCCCGGGGTGGGGCAAGGAGCGGGTGAACTACGGGTACACCGTCTGGGAAGAGACCGAGGCGGCGGCCATTCAGGCCTACGAGATGGCCGGCATCAAGGACCCCCGCAAGGAGCTCAGCATGGCCGAGGTCCACGACTGCTTCTCCATCGCCGAGGTGATAGCCTGCGAGTCCATGCACCTGTGCGAGAAGGGCCATGCCCGGGAGGACATCGAGTCCGGCGCCTGGGAGCAGGACGGCGACCTTCCGGTCAATGTCAGCGGCGGGTTGAAGGCCTTCGGGCACCCGGCGGGCGCCTCCGGCGGCCGGGAGGTCTACGAGTTCTATAAGCAGTTCCAGGGGAAGGCCGAGGACCCCTCGCGGCAGTTGAAGAAGGACCTGAAGATGGGGCTGTCGCACAACCAGGGCGGGCACCCGGGCAACTTCGTGGCCGGGATCACCATAGTCGGCGAGCCGCCGTCCAGGTAGGAGGCACGGCGGGTCCGGTTTGTGATACAATCGAGTATTGCTGAAGACAGCAGGTGCCCCTGGGCCTGCCGGCGCAGGGCCGCAGACCCGGGGGCTTAATGCGGTAAGTCCGCCTGCCGAGGCGAAATGACCACAGGCAAACTGGTCCATGGGAGCCCCGGGGCGGCATGCTTCGGGGCTCATTGTTTGTGCGAGGAGGGGACAGGGGAAGAAGGATGAAGAAAGAGAAGAAACCTGAGGCGGTCCAGAGGACCCAGAAAGCGCTCACCGAGTCCCGCATGGGCGTGGTCACCGACTACCGCGGCATGACCGTGGCGCAGATGAGCAAGCTGCGGCGGATGCTGGCGGAGTCCGGCGTCGAGTATCGGGTGGTCAAGAACAACCTGGCTGTCATCGCCGCCAGGAATGCCGGCAGGGAGCAGATCACGGACCTGCTGGTGGGCCCCTCGGCGGTGGCCTTCGGCCGGGACGACGAGGTGACGGCCGCCAGGCTGCTGGTGGAGTATATCCGGGCCAACAGGCCGCCCCTCTCCATCAGGGGGGGGTTCCTGCATGACCGGGTGCTGACTGCGGACGAGGTGGCGGCGCTGGCCGCCATGCCGCCGCGGGACTTCATGGTGGCCCGGGTGGTGTGGCAGATCAAGTCCCCGCTGAGTATGCTGGTAACCGTGCTCAGCGCCAACCTGTCGGGGCTGGCGCGTGTCTTGCAGGCCAGGAAGGAACAACTGGAAGGAGGATCCCGGTAATGAACAAGGAAGAGATCATCGCCGCCATCAAGGGCATGACGGTCCTGGAGCTATCCGAGCTGGTCAAGGCCCTGGAGACCGAGTTCGGGGTGAGCGCGGCGGCGGTGGCCATGGCCGCCCCTGCGGCCGGCCCGGCGGCGGCTGCCCCGGCGGCGCCGGTGGAAGAGCAGACCGCTTTCACGGTCATCCTCAAGGAGATCGGCGCCAATAAGATCAACGTGATCAAGGCGGTGAGGGAGTGCACCACCCTGGGCCTCAAGGAGGCCAAGGAACTGGTGGAGGCGGCGCCCAAGGCGGTGAAAGAGGGCGTCACCAAGGAAGAAGCGGCAGGCGTGATGTCCAAGCTGACGGCGGCCGGCGCCGTGGCGGAAATCACCTAGACCGGCTGGCAGTAACGGTTTGCGGGACCCTGGCGGAGCCTTTTCCGAGAGGAAGGCTCCGCTTTCCGCTGGAGCCGGGAGGCCGGGCTAGCTGGAGGCGTAGTCCAGGACCACCACCCTGGTTTCCGGCGGGAGGTTGGACCGGGTCACCGTCAGCTTCGGCTGGGGGAGCACTTCCCTCATACCCATTCCGGAGGTGAACCCCTCCAGCGGCTCCAGCCAGGGAGTGACCCCGGTGTGGTAGTGCATGGGGATGACGATCTTGGGGTTGAGCAGGCGGACGACCTCCGCGGCCCCCCTGGCGTCAATGGTGGACACCCCGCCCACCGGGATGAACAGGACATCGATGGCGGAGAGCTCCTCGATCTGCTTCGACGACAGGGCGTGGCCCAGGTCCCCCAGGTGACAGAGCCTCAGGTCCTCCGCCTCTATCACGAAGACGGTGTTGCGGCCCCGGTTGGCCCCCTGCACTGCGTCATGGAAGGTGGGGATCCCGATGATGAAGACGCCCTTGATCTCGTATTCCCCGGGGCGGCTGACCACCCTGGGGCTGCCCTCCACGCCGCCGGGGTTGTTGTGGCCGGGATGGGAGTGGCTGACGGTCACGATGCTGGCCGACGGGTCCGGCCACGGGTACCCCAGGGTGGCGTCGAAGGGGTCGGTGATCAAGAAGAGGTCCTTGATCTTCATGCGGAAGCACGCGTGCCCCAGCCAGGTGATGTCCATCAGGCCCGGTCACCCCTGCCCGGCTGGCTGGGCAGGACCGCGACGGCCACGCCGGCGGCCAGGGCCGCCTTCAGCAGGTCTCCCACCAGGAAGGGAATGACGCCCCTGGTGACCGCCTCGCTGAAGCCCATGTGGAAGGTGACGCCCAGGTAGATGGCGCCGATCGTCAGGATGACCATCATGGCCGTGGACATCAGCCAGGCCTGTCCCCAGAATCCCCGCAGGGCCGGGTGCTTCTGGGTGAGGCGGCCGACCAGGAAGGCCGCCACCACGAACCCCGCGAGGTAGCCCAGGGTGGGGGAGTGCAGAAGGTACTGGAGGCCTCCCTCGTGGGCCTGGAACCAGGGGACGCCGCAGGCCCCCAGGGCCAGGTAGAAGAGGACGCTGAGAGCGCCGAACCAGGGGCCCAGGGCCATGCCGCTGGCGAGGACTCCCAGGTTCTGGCCGGTCAGCGGAACGGGGGTGAACCCCAGGGGTATTCTCACCTGGGCCAGGAGGCCGGTGACGCAGGCCATGGCCACGGCCAGCGCTATCTTCCGGGGCACGCTCAGCTCGTTGCGCCAGGTGTAGGCGTCAAGCCGGAAGGAACGGTATCTCTGAAGATAGCTGCTGATGGCCATGCTGCCTCCTCGTAACGATGAGCAAAGTATATGAGAACCGGGCTGGCCAGTCAACCGCTCCACTCCAGGCCCAAATCCGTGGATTCCTTGGGCGCAGGGTGCAGTGTGGGTGTTTTGGCAGGTTGACCAGCGTCTTTTGCCGGGTATCTACCTGTCAGGCCGGTCTGTGGGATGGGGTCCTCGTCAGTTATGTCTGCTTTGTGGCTTCGGCGCCTCAGGCGGCCCATGCCGCCTAGTCCCAGCGGAAGAAGCGCACCGTGACGGCCAGGCTGACGGCCACCCAGCCGGCCAGGACGGCCACATCCGTGCCCATGGAATGCAGCGGGGTGCCGCCCACCATGATCTGCCGCAGGGCGTCGTTGAGGTAGGTCAGCGGGAGGGCCTTGATAAGGGGCTCGATGAAGGAGGGCATGCTGGTGATCTCGAAGAAGGTGCCGGACAGGAACATCATGGGCATGGTGATGACGTTGATGACGGGTATGGCCGCCTCCTCGGTCTTCACGAAGGCGGCCGTGAGGTAGCCCAGGCTGGTGAAAACCAGGGAGCCCAGGATGACCACCCCGGCCAGCGCCAGCCAGTTGCCCACCATCTGCACGTCGAAGACGAGCCTCCCCACCAGGATGATGAGGGCGGCGGTCAGCACCACCAGTATCATGCGGAAGGCCAGGTCGCCGAAGATCAGGGTGGAGCGCCGCAGCGGCGTGCAGGAGAGGCGCTTGATGATGCGGGCCTGTCTCTGCTGGATGACGGGCAGGCCGGCGTAGATGCCGGAGAACATCAGGGACATCCCGAGGACTCCCGGGACCAGGTAGTCGATGTAGCGCAGCTCGTGGGACTGGACGCTCAGCTGCTCGAGGCTGATCAGGGGGGCCGTGCCCTGTATGGCCTGGTCCAGGCCGGCGATCACCTGGTGCAGGATGGGGACCAGCACCTGCTGGTTGGAGGCGCGGCTGGGGTCGTAGTAGGCCCGGATGGCCGCGGGCTGCTTCGCGGCCAGGGAGGGGTCCAGGGTGGCCGGGATGACGATGACCGCGGCCAGCTTGCCGCTCTGCAGCGATGCCATGAGGTCGTCCATGGCCCCGGGCCGGACCCTGAAGACCCTGCCCCCGTCCTCCAGGACCACGCTGTCCAGGGCCTGCGTGACCATGGAGGCGGCCTGCGGCGAGCCCTCGTCCACCAGCCCGACATCGAAGCTCTGGGCTCCCACGTTGCGGAAGGCCCACCCGAAGAGGAGGATGAACATGATGGGGAAGATGAAGGTGAAGAAGAGGGCGCCGCGGTCCCTGATGAACTGCAGGTAGTGGGAGCGGAAGACGGCGCGGAAGGCCTTCAATCCCGTATCCTCTTCCCGGTCAGCTTGAGGAAGACGTCCTCCAGCGTGGCCTGGCGGACGAACAGCTCGGACAGCTTCGCGGAGCGCTCCTCCGCCAGGGCCAGCAGCCCGGCGATGGCGGAGGGGATGTCGTTGGTGTAAACGATGATCTCGTCCTGGTCCCGGTGGACCTTGCAGACGGCGGGCAGGCTGCCGATCACGTCGTCGCCGGGGTAGCCCTCCATCTTGAACTGGATGGCGCTTTCCCTGATGTGGGACTCGATGAGCCGCCCGGGGGTGTCCAGGGCGATGATCTGCCCGTAGTCCATAATGGCGATGCGGTCGCAGAGCCGCTGCGCCTCCTCCATGTAGTGGGTGGTCAGCACCACCGTCTTTCCCGTGTGGCTGAAGGTGTCGATCACGTCCCACATGGCGCGCCGCGCCTGGGGGTCCAGCCCGGTGGTGGGTTCGTCCAGGAAGATGATCTCCGGGTCGTTGATGAAGGCCAGGGCCACCGAGAGCCGCTGCTGCTGGCCCCCGGAGAGGTTCTTGAACCGCACGTTGCGGCTGGCCTCCATGGCCGCCATTCGGATTATCTGCGAAGCTGGCAGCGACTTGCGGTACAGGCCGCAGAAGAACCCCACCATCTCCCGGACGGTGAGGTTGGGGAAGAGGGCCGGGCTCTGCGGCTGGACGCCGATGCGCTCCTTCACCGCCCGGGAGTCCTTCGAGACGTCTATGCCCAGCACGGTGGCAGTGCCCCTGTCGGCCGGGCGCAGGCCCTCCACGATCTCCACGGTGGTGGTCTTGCCGGCCCCGTTGGGGCCCAGCATGCCGAACACCTCCCCCCGGAAGACCTGAAAGCTGATGCCGTCCACGGCCTTGACGGCGCCGTAGGACTTGACCAGGCCGGCGACCTCGATGACGCTGTTGCCTTGTGCGGTCATGTCTTCAGCGGAGGGGCTCACCCTTCCCGCTCGTTCCAGGCATCTTCGCCGATGAGGGGGACCCAGCGGCAGGGGCCCAGGTCCTCCATCACCGTGTCGCTCTCTCTCTTGACCACCCTGATCAGGTTCTGCTCGTATCGCGAGCCCACGGGCACGATGAGCCGGCCGCCCACGGCCAGCTGGTCCACCAGGGCCTGCGGCACCCGGGGTGCGCCGGCGCTGACCACCATGGCGTCATAGGGGGCCTCTGACGGCCAGCCCAGCGTGTCCCCGGCCAGGTGGACCTCTATGTTGCGGTAGCCCAGCCTGTGCAGGGTCTGGGCGGCCTGGCGGGCCAGCGCGGCGTGACGCTCCACGGTAACCACCCGGCGGGCCAGCTCCCCCAGGATGGCGGCCTGGTAGCCGCTGCCGGTGCCCACCTCCAGCACCTTCTCCGGGCCCTGCAGGTCGAGGGCCGCGGTCATTATGGCCACGATCAGCGGCTGCGAGATGGTCTGCCCGTGGCCAATGGGAAGGGGCCGGTCTTCGTAGGCGGAGGGCCACTGGCCGCTGTCGACGAACATCTCGCGGGGCACGCGGGCCATGGCCGCCAGCACCCGGTCGTCCCGGACTTCGCGGCGCAGGAGGTCCACGAGGCGGTGGCGCTCTGCGGAGAAATCGGTGGTCAAGGAGCTGCCCTCCCGTCTTCTTTAGATTCTAGTTGATGGGGCGGGCCCAGTCCAGAGGGGCGGGCCGGCCTGCGCCGGGCGGCATCGCCGGCCGTGTGTTATGATGTAGGAAGCCGCCGGCCGTTAACGGCCGGCGGCCCTGGCTGGGCGCCATCCGCCCGGCCCCGGAGGAGATGGAAGATAAGCGCACTGGGACAGGCCTTGGCATCCGGGTGCTCTCTGTCGTCCACCCGGTGCTCTTCGCCGCCCTGCCCATCCTCTTTCTGTATGCCCAGAACACGGGCGAGGTGTCCGGCAGCCAGGTCCGCAAGCCCCTGCTGTGGTCCGTGCTGGGGGCGGCCGGCCTGTGGCTCCTGCTGAGGCCCCTGATGAAGGACCCGGTGCGCACGGGCGTGGCCACGTCTATGTGCGTGGTGCTCTTCTTCTCCTACGGCCGGCTGTACGATGCCCTGTCGGGCTGGGGCCTTTTCGAGCCCCGGCACTGCTATCTGTTCCCGGCCATGCTGCTGCTGCTCGGCTACGGCATCTACTTCATCAGGGCCTTGAGGGCCAACTGGAGCAAGCCGGCCAGGGTGATGAGCGTGGTGGCCGTGGTGCTGGTCCTGGTGAACGTTGTCGGCGCGTCATGGAGCGCCCGCGGCCAGGGGCTGTCGACGGATAGTGGGCCCGGCCTTCAGGAGGTGGCCGCGACGGAGCCCGGTGAAGCAGGGACCATGCCGGACATCTACTACATCATCCTCGACGAATACGCGCACCCGGACACCATGATGGAGTACTACGATCACGACAACTCCGGGTTCTTCGACGCCCTGGCCGGCATGGGGTTCTTCGTGGCCTCCGGCAGCCGCTCCTCCTACAATGTGACCCAGTGGTCGCTGGCGGCGTCGCTCAACATGGAGTACCTGCCCGCCGGGTCCTACCACCAGGAAGCCTGTGACAGAATGGCCCGCGGCACGGTGGTCAGCCTGCTCAAGTCGCTGGGGTACAGGTATGTCTACTCCGGGGTGTGGTTCACCCAGGAAGAGGTCGGCGCTGACGTCTTCTACAACTTCTACCGCCAGCCCGACGGCGGCTCGGTGGTCAGCGACCTGTCCCGGACGCTGTGGAACACCACCATGGCCCGGCCGTTCTATGACTACCTGACGGGGGACACGTACATGGGCCGCTTCCGGTCCTCGATAGCCGACCAGATAGAGTGCCTGAAGGCCATGCCCGATGTCGAGGGGCCCAAGTTCGTGTTCACCCACATCCTGTGCCCGCATGACCCCTTCGGTTTCGGCCCCAACGGGGAGCCGGTGGACCCGGCCAGGGCCTTTGACTACCAGGACAAGGAGCTGTACCTGGGCCAGTACATCTACATCACGCGGCAGATCCAAGAGGTGGTGGCCGGCATACTGGAGCGGTCGGCCACCGAGCCCATCATCATCCTCCAGTCGGACCACGGGTTGAGGCAGCACATCGGCCTGGAGATCGACGGGAATGAGTGGCGCAAGATCCTCAATGCCTATTACCTGCCCGGCGATGGCGCGCAGGCGCTGTATGACTCCATATCACCGGTCAATTCCTTTCGGGTGATATTCGACCGCTATTTCGGGACCGACTACGGTCTGCTGGAGGACACGCTGCCGCTTCCAGCCGACAGTTGATGGAGGAGGCTTTGTGATGGAGAGAGTGGGCAGATGGTTCCGGGACCACCGCCGGGCGTTGCTGGTGCACGGCTCGGTCCTGACGGCCTTTCTGCTCTTCTGTCTGTTCGTCTCCCCGGGGCTCTTCGAGAGGCTCGAGGGGGCGCGCAACGTCTCGGCGATGGTGGACGTCGCTTTGCCCGAGCCGGCGGACGACATCTGCTTCTGGGTGGATTCCTATACCTGCGGGGAGCAGGTGATTGAGGTCCGGGGCTGGGCCTTCGTCGACATCCCCGGCTGCGAGATCGGCCGGACCAGCATTATCCTGCAGTCGAGCGAGGGGCACTTCGCCTTCGACCCCTTGGTCCAGATGAGGAGGGAAGTGACCACATTCCATGGCGGCCCGGACCGGGACCTGGACTGGACGGGGTTCCTCTGCCGCATTCCGGCGGAAGGGGTGGTCAACGGCCAGTATGCCCTGGCGATCTTGATCCAGGGGGTGGACGAGGCCTTTCTGCAGATCATCGGGATCGAGGTGGAGAGAACGGACGCCGGGTTCAGTTCACTGAAAGACGACATCCTGTACGGAAGGTGGGTGGGCTAAGGGCAGAGGGCTCCGCGGGCCCCTCAAGCGAAGGCCCGTCTAGCGGCCCCTGCGCCGCATCAGGTACACCACGCGGTCGGAGCCGGCCACCGGCTGCGTGGCCTCGATGACGAAGCGCCGCCCGAAAGCGCTCTCGAAGGCCGGCTGCGTGTAGCCGGAGAAGACATCCTCCCTGGAGGCCAGGAGCCTCTGGACCTGCGAGTCGCTCCGGGGCACGAACTCCACGATCAGGGCCTGGCCGATGTCGGCGAAGAAGTCCGCGATCCCCTCCAGCGGCGTGTTGTTCGATATGGCCAGGTGATGGACCAGGGCCAGGGCCAGGACGGCGCCGGCCGGGCCCCGCTCCGGGAGCGACATCCGCTCCCTGTTGCGCCAGCCGATGCCCGGGCTGGGGTTGGTCAGGTCGGCCAGGAGCGGCAGGATGTTCTTCTCGCCCTGCCGGCGGCACTCCAGGTAGTTCTTCTCCACGGCGGCCGGGTCGATGTCGAAGGATATGGTCCTCATCCCCGCGCCGGCGGCAATGCGGCTGAACTGGCCGGTGTTGGCGCCCAGGTCCCAGACGGCGCCGGCGGGGCGGGCGGCCTCCAGGTACCGGGCCACTGTCTGCTTCTTGTTCTCGAAGGCCTCCGCGGAGTAGTTGGTGTCCTGGTAGTAGTCGCCCCACTGGGTGCCGCGGGGCTTCCAGGCCAGTTTGCCGATGCCGGACTCCAGGCTGCGGATGATGCCGGTCAGCCCCAGCCGGCTCAGCCTGGGGCGCCTGATGTCTATCTGCCGGTCGGCGTACCGGGCCTGGCTTCGGGCATGAAGGTGGATGTGGGGCAGAAGGGAGGGAGAGAGCCGCGTCCAGCGGGGGAGGAGCCTGCCGGCCAGGTCCAGGGGGATGCCGTCCAGGTGGACGCGCAGCAACTGGCCCAGCCGGACATCGCGGCAGCTCATCAGGGCCAGGGGGGCCAGGAAGTGCTGGCAGAACTGCCGGTAGGCCACCCAGGGGCTGCCCTCGCGGTAGACCTCGAAGGACAGGGTGTCGATGAGTACCGGCTTCCCCCCGGCGAACTGGATGTTGTAGGCGGTGCAGTCCTTGAGGGACATGCCGGACTCCATGGCCCTGGCCTGGATGGTCAGGGTGGCCAGGGCGGCGTCCTTCAGCTGGCTGAAGCTCCACTCGTAGGGGTAGGATATGAACGGCACCGGCTCCGGCCGCAGCAGCCTGTAGGCCCCCTCCGGCCGGGCGTCGCCGAAGGGCACTTCATCGTGGGGGACCAGGAGGCCGTCGTGGACCAAGGCGCGGTAGAGCCCGGACTCCATCAGGCGGTCGTAATGCTCGCTGTAGACCGTGTTTACCTGGCGGTACAGGGAGCCGTCCCGGCGGAAGACGAAGCCGGCGGGGTCCCGGAAGGACCCGGGGGCGGGCTCAGCGTTGCCTGGGCTCTCCACCCTTCCTGGCCTTGAAGAGAAGGCTGGTGGCGAAGGTCTTGATCTGCTTCCAGAACATGCCGATGGCCACCAGTCCGGCGGCCACGGCCCCGATGATGGCCTGAAGCACCAGGCTGCCGGAGCCCGGGTCGATGTAGTGACGGAGCGCCTCGCCCAGAGGCAGCGCAATGACGATCGCCATGAAGGGTGCGCCCTTCGGCAGCCGAATATGGGCCATGTCCACCTCCTGCGGATACTTGCCGGCCGGGGCTGCGGGTGCTTCTTCCATGCGCAATCGGGCGCGCCCACGCCTCGCAGACATGGTAGCACACGGACGCTGAGCATGCAAACAGACGCGCGCTGCCCGGCCGGGGGGATTGAGCTTCCCCCCGGCCATGCACTATAATCCCATCACCGGCCGGGAGGACCTGCCCGGCCGGCCCGCCCGCCGGGCAGGTCCGGGCCCGCCGGCCCGGGCAGGCGAAGGGGGTAGCGCATTGAACAAGAAGACCGTCAGAGACATCGACGTCACCGGCCGCAGGGTGCTGGTGCGGGTGGACTTCAATGTCCCCCTGGACAAGAAGACCAACGAGATCACCGATGACACCCGCATCCAGGCGGCCCTGCCCACCATCCGCTACCTCATCGAGCGCCGGGCCAGGGTCATCCTCTGCTCGCACCTGGGCCGCCCGAAGGGCGTGACCCCCGGGCTCAGCCTCAAGCCGGTGGCCGCCCGCCTGGCCGGGCTGCTGGGCCGGCCGGTGGGGACGGTTGATGACTGCGTGGGCCCGAAAGCGGAAGCGGCGGCGGCGGCCCTGGGAGAGGGCGGGGTGCTGCTCCTGGAGAACCTGCGCTTCCACGAGGAGGAGGAGAAGAACGACCCGGCCTTCGCCCGGTCCCTGGCCTCCCTGGCCGATATCTACGTCAACGACGCCTTCGGGACGGCCCACCGGGCCCATGCCTCGACGGCGGGAGTCACCGCGTACCTCCCGGCTGTGGCGGGCTTCCTCTTGGAGAAGGAGCTGGAGCACCTGGGCCGGGCCCTGGCCAATCCCGGGCGCCCCTTCACCATGATCGTGGGCGGGGCCAAGGTGAGCGACAAGATCGTCATGCTGGAGAATATCCTGGCCCGGGTGGACGCCCTGGTCATCGGCGGCGGCATGGCCAATACCTTCCTCAAGGCGCAGGGGTATGATGTGGGCAGTTCCCGGGTGGAGGGCGAGCAGCTCGAGTTCGCCCGGGCCCTGGTGGCCCGCGCCGGGGAGAAGGGGGTCCGCCTGCTCCTGCCCTGCGACGCCGAGGCGGCGGAGAGGTTCGAGGCGGAGTCGCCCCACCGGACGGTGACCGTGGACCGGGTCCCCCCGGGGTGGATGCTGCTGGACATCGGCCCGGAGACGGTGAAGAGCTTCGCCGCGGAGATCGGCCGCTCCCGGACCGTGGTGTGGAACGGGCCCATGGGGGTCTTCGAGTTCCCGGTGTTTGCCCGGGGGACGCAGGCCATCGCCGCCCTGCTGGCGGGGATGGAGGCCACCACCATCATCGGGGGCGGGGACACCGCGGCCGCGGTGGAGCAACTGGGGCTGGCGGACAGGATGACCCACGTTTCCACCGGGGGAGGCGCCTCCCTGGAGTTCCTGGAGGGTAAGACCCTGCCCGGGGTGGCCGCCCTCGAGGACAGGTAGGCCATGGACAGGATGGGGCATATCAGCCGGCTGGCCAGGGTCTCCCCTGGAAAGATCGTCCTGGTGGTGCTGGACGGCCTGGGCGGGCTGCCCGACCCGGCGACGGGGCTGACGGAGCTGGAGACGGCCAGGACCCCCAACCTGGACCGGCTGGCCAGGGAGGGCATCTGCGGCCTCTCCGAGCCGCTGGGGCCGGGGCTGACGCCGGGCAGCGGCCCGGGGCACCTGGGGCTCTTCGGGTATGACCCGTTCTCCTTCGTCATCGGCCGGGGGGTGCTGGAGGCCCTGGGCATCGACTTCCCGCTGGAGAAGGGGGAGGTGGCCGCCCGGGGCAACTTCTGCACCGTGGACGGGAAGGGCCTGATTACCGACCGGCGGGCGGGCCGTATCTCGACCCGGGTCTGCCGCGAGCTGTGCGGGGAGCTGGGGGGGATCGCGCTGCCCGGGGTGGAGGCCCTGGTGACGGCGGTCGAGGGCCACCGGTTCCTGCTGGTGCTGCGGGGCGCCGGCCTGTCGCCGGACCTGGCCGACTCCGACCCGCAGCTGACGGGCGTGGCGCCCCCGGATGTGGCGGCCCTTTCCGAGGGGGCCGGGGCCACCGCGGCCCTGGTCAACCAGTGGGTGGGGAAGGCCCGGGAGGTGCTGGCCGGGCACCACCCGGCCAACATGGTGGTGCTGCGGGGCTTCTCGGAGCTGCCCCACCTGCCGTCCATGGGGGAGCTGTTCAAGCTGGACCCGGTGGCCATCGCCGCCTACCCCATGTACCGGGGGCTGGCCCGCCTGGTGGGGATGAAGGTGGTCTCCTGCGGGCGGGAGCTTGCGGATGAGTTCGCCGTGCTGGAGCAGCACTACGCGGGGCACGACTACCTCTTCCTGCACATCAAGAAGACCGACACGGCCGGCGAGGACGGCGACTTCCGGCGCAAGGTGGAGGCCATCGAGGAGGTGGACGCGCTGATGCCGCGGGTGGTGGCGCTGGGGCCGGACGTTATCGCGGTGACCGGGGACCACTCCACGCCGGCGCGGATGAAGGCCCACAGCTGGCACCCGGTCCCTTTCCTGCTGCGCTCGCCGCTTTGCCGGCCCGACGAGGCGGCCGAGTTCTCGGAGCGGGCCTGCGCCAGGGGCGGGCTGGGGCGCTTCCCGGCGCTGGACATCACGCCGCTGGCCCTGGCCCATGCGCAGAAGCTGGCCAAGTACGGTGCCTGACCCGGGGTACGGAGCCTGACCTTGGGTGCGGAGCCTGACCCGGTGTACGGAGCCTGACCCGGGGTGCGGCGGCCGCGGGCCCGTGGCGGCGGCCGCTGGGAGAACGTCGAGAGAGGAGTGAAATGCGTTTGCCGATTATCGCCGGAAACTGGAAGATGAACACCACCATCGAGGAGGCGGTGGCGCTGGTGCGGGACATGCTGGGTGGCCTGCAGGACATCGAGGGGGCGGAGAAGGTGGTCTGCCCGCCCTTCGTGTCGCTGGCCGCGGTCAGGCCGGTGCTGGAGCGCTCATCGGTCAGGCTCGGGGCCCAGAACATGCATTTCGAAGAGAAGGGGGCCTTCACCGGGGAGGTGTCCCCGGGCATGCTGGCCGGGCTCTGCCACTACGTCATCATAGGTCATTCCGAGAGGCGGCAGCTCTTCGGCGAGACGGACGAGACCGTCAACCGTAAGGTGAAGGCGGCCCTCAAGTTCAAGCTCCTGCCCATCATGTGCGTGGGCGAGACCCTGGCCGAGAACGAGGCCGGCAAGACCGAGGAGGTGGTCACCAGACAGGTGAAGAAGGGCCTGGAGGGGATCGACAATCCGGGCGGCCTGGTCATCGCCTACGAGCCCATCTGGGCCATAGGCACCGGCAAGGCGGCCACCGGCAAGCAGGCCAACGCCACCATCGGGCTGGTGCGCCGGACGGTGCGGGACCTCTACGGCGCGGCTGTGGCCGACGCGCTGCGCATCCAGTACGGGGGCAGCGTGACCGCGGCCAATATCGTGGAGTTCGTCTCTCAGCCGGAGATAGACGGCGGCCTGGTGGGTGGGGCCAGCCTCAAGGCCCCCGAGTTCGTCAGCATCGTGGAGCAGACCGCCAAGACCAGGCCCTCATGAGGACCGTGGTGGCCGTGGTGGGCCCCACGGCCGTGGGGAAGAGCCGGCTGGCGGTCGTGCTGGCCCGGGCCTTCGGCGGGGAGATCATCAGCGCGGACAGCCGCCAGGTCTACCGCTACATGGATATCGGCACCGCCAAGCCGACGGCCCAGGAGCGCTGCGCCGTGGCCCACCACCTGATCGACGTGGTGGACCCGGATGAGGAGTTCAGCGTGGCCCTCTACCAGCCGCTGGCCGCCGGGGCCATCGGCCGGGTCCTCCGGGCGGGCAGGCTGCCCATCCTGGTGGGCGGCAGCGGCCTCTACGTCTGGTCGGTGGCGGAGGGGTGGGTGGTGCCGCGTGTCGCGCCTGACCCGGAGCTGAGGCGGCGCCTGGAGGCGCAGGCCGCCGCCGGGGGCGGCGGGCCCCTGCACCGCGAGCTCGCCAGACTGGACCCGGGGGCGGCCGCCTCCATCGATGCCCGCAACGTGCGGCGGGTGGTCCGCGCCCTGGAGATATATCACACCACCGGGCGGCCGGGAACGGAGCGGCGGCTCAAGCGCCCGCCGCCGTTCGCCACCCTGGTCCTGGGGCTGACCGCCGAGAGGAAGCGCCTCTACCAGATGATCGACCGGCGGGTGGACCGCATGATGGAGCAGGGCCTGGAGCAGGAGGTGAGGGGGCTGCTGGGGAGGGGCTACGACCCCGGGCTGCCTTCCATGTCCAGCGTGGGCTACCGGGAAATCCGGGAGTTCATCGCCGGCCGGCTGGGCCTGGCCGCGGCCGTGCAGCGCATCAAGTTCCAGACGCATCGCTTCGCCCGTCAGCAGTATGCCTGGTTTCGGCCTGGCGACCCGCGGGTCCGCTGGTTCGATGTCGACCGGGACCCCGAGGCAGGGGCACTGGAGGCCGTTCGAGAGGCGGTGGGCTAGGTGAAGAGAGCCCGGCTGGCCCTGGCGGCGGTGCTGTTCCTGGCGGCCTGGCTGCTGCCGCTCTCCTGCTGGCCGGGCGGCGGGCCGGGCCAGGGGCCGGAGGTGGTGGAGGGAGAGACGGTGGAAGTCGGGGGGTTCACCGTCACCCTGGGGGACCCCGAGGTGGACTTCCCGCGCTCCATCGTGTTCAGGATGGCGGCCGAGAGCGACGCCGCCATAACCGGCATCTCCCTTCAGTACCGGATGGACCGGATGAGCATCTTCCCGGTCACCAGCGTGGTCTTCCCGGACTTCGCCCCGGGGGAGGAGACCACGGCGGCCTGGACCTGGGAGATGGAACAGACCGGCGGGCTGCCGCCGGGCGCGGGCCTGACCTACTGGTGGTCACTGGAGGATGCCTCCGGGCGCCGCGCGGACACCCCGGAGCGCAGGACCGTCTTCGAAGACGGGCGCCACCAGTGGCAGGAGATTGAGGGGGTGGGCTTCACCCTCTACTGGTACAGGGGCGACAGCCTCTTCGCCCGGCAGCTGGCCGACGCCGGCGAGGAGGCGCTGGAGCTGCTGGGCCGGGATGTGGGGGCCAGGCCCTCGATGGCCATCCGGGTCTACATCTACGGCAGCAGCGGCGATCTGCAGGGCTCCCTCATCTTCCCCGACGAGTGGACCGGGGGGGTGGCCTTCACGGAGTACTCTGTTGTGGCGCTGGGCATCTCCCCCGGCGAACTGGACTGGGGGCTGCGGGCCATGGCGCACGAGATGGCGCACCTGGTGGTCCACCAGGCTACCATGAACGGCTACGGGGTCTCCCTGCCCACCTGGATGGACGAGGGCCTGGCCATGTACGCCGAGGGCCCGCTGGCCGCGGGCTTCGCCTCGGTCCTGGACTCGGCCGTCAGAGAGGGCCGGCTGGACTCCGTCCAGAGCCTGGCCAGCTCCTTCCCGGCGGACACCGGGGCCGCGTACCTGGCCTACGCCGAGAGCTACAGCCTGGTCGACTACCTGCTGGAGAAGCACGGCGGGCAGGAGAAGATGCTGGAGTACCTGGGGGCCATCCGGGGCGGCAGCGGCCACGAGGACGCCCTCCTGGCGGTGTACGGGCTGTCCCCGGCGGCCCTGGATGCGCTCTGGAAGTCACACCTAGGGGTGGCGGTGACCGCCCCATGAGGCGGCCGGCGACAGCAGGCAGCGCCCGGGGCACGGGGAGGCCCGACGCCACCGGCCGGGCCCGGCCGGCCCGGCGGCCCGTAATGGACGGCCTCTGCCGGGTGTGGCTGGCCCTGGCCTGTGGGCATCATGGCCGGCCAGGCCCACATCCACGCCGCCGGGTGTGGCTGACCCTGGCTCTGGCCCTTCTGGCCCTGCTCTGCCTGGGCGGCAGCTGCTTCGGGGGCGGGCCTGGACCG
>CAZBJX010000003.1:99137-145682 GCA_964492335.1 uncultured Dehalococcoidia bacterium
CCTTCTGGCCCTGCTCTGCCTGGGCGGCAGCTGCTTCGGGGGCGGGCCTGGACCGGAGCTCTCCATTCCTGGCGGGGACACGCTGGTGCTGGCGGACTCGGACCCGTCGACCCTGGACCCGGCCCTGGCGCGGGAGACGGGCTCGGTGGGCTACATAATGCAGATATTCAGCGGGCTGGTCACCTTCGACGCCGCCATGGAACTGGCGCCGGACATCGCCGAGAGCTGGGAGACGGACGGGGCGGGCACGGTCTACACCTTCCACCTGCGGCGGGGCGCGGCCTTCCATGACGGCCGGGAGGTGACCGCGGCGGACTTCAAGTACTCCTGGGAGAGGGCCTGTGACCCGGCCACCGGCTCTCAGACCGCCGGGACCTATCTCAACGACATAGTGGGGGCCCGTGACAGGCTGGCGGGCGATGCCGGCGAAGTCCGCGGCGTCCAGGTGCTGGACGACCACACGCTGCAGGTCACCATCGACGGTCCCAGGGCCTACTTCCTGGCCAAGCTGGCCCAGCCGGTGGCCTTCGTCGTGGACCGGGAGGAGGCGGACGGCGGCGGGGAGTGGTGGCGCCAGCCCAATGGCACCGGGCCCTTCAGGCTGGCGGGCTGGAAGCGCGGTGAGCTCCTCCTCCTGGAGAGGAACGAGGGCTACTACGGAGAGAAGGCGAAGGTGGGCCACGTGGCGTTCCTCTTCAATGCCGGCTACTCCATGCAGCTCTACGAGCAGGGCCGGATCGACGTGGCCGGCGTTTCCATCTACAGCCTGGAGAGGGTGATGGACGAGGCCAACGCCCTGCATCCCCAGCTGGCGATCTTCCCCCAGTACAGCGTCACCTACCTGGGCTTCAACTGCGCCGCGGGGCCCTTCGCCGATGCCAGGGTGCGCCGGGCCTTCTGCCTGGCGACGGACAGGGAGAGGGTGGTCAGCCGGGTCCTCCTGGGCTCCGTGCAGGCGGCCGGCGGACTGGTGCCCCAGGGGATGATGGGCCTGGATGCCGGCCCGGAGGGGTCCGGTCATGACGTGGCTGCCGCCAGGGCCCTGCTGGAGGAGGCGGGCTATGGCCCCGGCGGGAGCCCGCTCAGGGTGAGGGTTACCCTGCCGGGCAGCGCCGGGAGCGTGTCCCCTTACTTCACCGCCATCCTCTTCCAGTGGCAGGAGGCCCTGGGGGCCCAGGTGGAGGTGCGGCAGCTGGATTACGACGCCTACTTCGACCGGCTGGGCCAGGAGCTGGACGACGTGTTCTACTACGGCTGGTCGGCCGACTACCCGGACCCCCAGGACTTCCTGGACGTCCTCTTCCGCAGCGACAGCGTCAACAACCCCGGCCGGTACGTCGACGCCGCCTACGACGCCCTCCTGGACCTGGCCGCAGTGGAGCCGGATGAGGTGGCCCGCGCCGGGCTGTACCGCCAGGCGGAGGACAGGCTCCTGGCCGAGGACGCCGCCTGCCTGCCCCTGTGGTTCGGGAGGAGCTACCTGCTCATCAAGCCCCGGGTGAAGGGGTATGCCCTGAGCCCCCTGGGGTACCCGCTGCTGGCCGGCGTGTCGCTGGCCGGCTGAGGCGTGTTGTTGCCTTCTTCGCGCCGGGCGATGTGGTACCATCGGAGTGTGAGCGCCATTGGCTTCCTGCGCGGCGCCCGGCGGCTTCCCGCGGCGGCCCTGTGGGCCGCCTGCCTGGTCCTGGCGGCGCTTACCTTCTGGGGCTGCGGGCAGGGCCCTGGGGATGACGGCGGCTCCCGGCACAGGCTGCCGGTGGACCCGGGCAGCATCCCCGGTGGGTACGGCGCCGGGGTCAACCCCACCGGCGACCCCATCGGCGGAGGG
Organism: uncultured Dehalococcoidia bacterium; assembly: GCA_964492335.1. Lineage (GTDB taxonomy): Bacteria > Chloroflexota > Dehalococcoidia > UBA2247 > RBG-13-53-26 > JAFGCL01. The sequence continues at coordinate 100,966 of CAZBJX010000003.1, forward strand.
GAAGGCTACAGCCGCATCGTGGCCCCCGACTCCGCCGACTACGTGGTCAGCACCACCGCCGGGCTGCTGGCCGCCCTGTCCCGGGCCTCCTCCGGGGACGTGGTGTACGTGGAGGACGGCGCCCGGATCAACCTTACCGGCAAGGAGGACATCGCCGTCGGCCGGGGGGTGACCCTGGCCAGCGGGAGGGGGCGGGGCGGGTCGGAGGGCGCCCTGCTGTACGCGGACGATACGTCCGCCTCCGGCTTCCCCTCGTTGATCGAGATCGGCCGGGGTGGGCGGGTGACGGGCCTGCGGGTGCGGGGGCCCAACGGGACCACGTCCCGGGCCTTTCCCCTGTACACCGGGCTGGTGGCCGCGGGGGACGATGTTGAGGTGGACAACTGCGAGATCTTCAACTGGCCCCAGGCCGGCGCCGGGGTGGGGAGCCGCCACTACGCGCACTTCCACCACAACCACATCCATCACTGCCAGGCCGACGGGTTCGGCTACGGGGTCATCGTTGCCGGCGGCACGGCGCTGATAGAGGCCAACTACTTCGACTACTACCGTCACGCCATAGCGGGCGCCAGGGGCTACCCGGCCAGCAGCTACGAGGCGCGCTACAACATCTGCGGGCCCAACGCCACCAACACCGCCTTCGACATGCACGGCGGGAACGACGGGCCCTCCTGGGGGTTCGACGAGGGGCCGGACTCCGGCGTTCCCGCGGGGGGAACGGTGCTCATCCACCACAACACCTTCCAGGCCACCGGCGGCAACCGCATCAGCGTGGGCATCAGGGGGGTGCCCGTCGACACCTGCCAGGTCTACGGGAACTGGACGTACTGGGACGAACAGTACTCCGAGGAGGTCTTCAAGCAGTACCTGGAGGGCCTCGGCCTCCAGCCCTACGTCAGGATGCAGGTGCACGACAACTGGTACGGGACGGGTGGCCCGCCTGCGGCCGAATGAGGGGCATCCGCTCCGTCAGCAGCGCGGGCGGGCAATCGACAGTCTCCTCTGCCAGCGTCCGGGCGGCCGGCAGGTGATGCCCCCCATTGCCGCGGGCGCCGGCCGCAACCCGGGCGGCGGGCAGGCCCCCGGCTAGGAGGAAGCGGGCGGCGGGGCGGCCGGCTTCTGGCTGGTGGCGGCGTCGGCGGGGGCCGGCTTCTGGCCGGGGGTGGCGTCGGCGGGGGCCGCCTTGGGCTTCTCCGCGGCAGCCGGCCTGGGCCTCTGCGGGGCAGCGGGCCGGGGCCCGGCGGGGGCCGTCCTGGGCCTCTCCGGGCCACGGGCCTCTCCTCCCCTGGCCGGCGGTCTCCGGGCGGGGGCCGTCCTGGGCCTCCTGGGGGCGGCAGGCGGGGCGGAGGTGGCGATGGTGGCGGGGGCGGCCACCGGCTCCCTGGCCGGGACTGCCTCCCCGGGCACTCCGCGCCTCCAGAAGACCCCGTTGCTGACGGTAATGGTCATGCCGCACTTAGAGCAGAGCACGCGGTACGGGGGCATGGGCGGGGGCTCCACTGCGGTGACCAGGCGCCGACAGTTGGAGCAGTAGATCTTCTTGACGCACAATCTCATTGACGAACCTCCGTTGTTCCCCATCAGTTATACCATGGGGGGCGGTCCGCCCGCCAGTTGGGGGCCCCTGCCGCGCGGGCCTGAGGGCCAAGGCCGGTCAGCCGGGGCGGGAGATGGCGGAGGGGGTGGGATTCGAACCCACGCTGGCCACTGGGACCAGAACGGTTTTCAAGACCGTCTCCATAAACCGCTCGGACACCCCTCCGCGGCGCCGGGCAGTTCATTGTAGCTTGGGGAGAAGGCATCGTCAAAGGGCCTGGCCTGCCTGCGGGGGGCGGGGCTTCCCCGGCAGCGGCCGCCCCCATCCGCTGCCTTGACACCCTTCATGCGCTGCACTATGCTGGGCACATTCCACGGATTTCTCCTCGTCACGGCCGGCCTGAGGCGGGCCGTGGCCGGTTACGAGAACGACCTGTGAAGCATCTGAGGGCATGGCTTCTCCTTCTGGCACTGGCGCCGGTGGTTGCTGTCTGGGGTGCCGGCTGCAGCGCCGGCCCCGGGGAGGATGAGGTTGCCAACCCCGTCATCGCCCGGATGCTCTCCTGGGTGAGCGAGGACAACATCAGGGACAGCACCCTGGCCCTTGAGGAGTTCGGGACCCGGGCCTACCCCGCCTCCGGCTTCACCCGCGGGAACGAGGAGGCCGCCGCATGGATCTACAGCCAGCTGGAAGCCGTTCCGGGGCTTGAGGTGGAGTACCAGAGCGCCCACCGGAACGTGATCGCCACCCTCCCGGGGGACTCGATGGTCTTCATCGTGGGGGCCCACTACGACTGCATGCCCGAGACGGGCCCGGCCCCCGGCGCCTCGGACAACGGCGTCGGTGTGGGCATGGTGCTGGAGATGGCCAGGGTCATGGCCCAGCATGAGTTCCGGCACACCGTGGTGTTCGCTTTCTGGAACGGCGAAGAGCGGGGGCACCTGGGGAGCCGCGCGTATGTGGCCGAGATGGCGGCCGGAGGTGTCCACCTGAGGTTCTACCACAACGTGGACTCGGCGGCCTACGACCCCGATGAAGAGTACAGCCTTGACATAATCAGCAATGCGGAGTCGACGTGGGTGGCCCGGCTATTCGTGCGGCAGAACGACCTGTACCGGACGGGCTTCTCCCTGACGCGCAACCGCCACCACTGCGGGAGCGACCACAAGTCGTTCTGGGAGGGCGGCTACACGGCCACCACCACCCACTCCAACGGCGGGGACCACAACGGGCACTCGCCGGCAGCGCACACGGCGGATGACCGCCTCACCCCCGGGAACGTCTCGATTCCCTATGCGAGCCGCCACTGCCAGTTGACGATGGCCGTGCTGGCGGAGAGCGCCGAGTGCATCAGCCCCGCCGGTGAGGCGGGGGCCGGGCCCCCGCCATAGGCCGTCAGGTTGCCCGTCGCCCCGTCGCCGCAGGCTTCTCGGGTGACGCGCAGAGTCCCCCCTTGCTACGGGAGGGACACCTCATGCTTTGCCTGCTGGCGCTCCACGCGGCGCAGGGTGGCCGGGGTGGGGCGTATCAGCAACATGGGCAGCCCCGACTCCCGCAGGACATGCCGGGCCACGCTGCCGAACAGCGTGTTCTGCAGGCCGCCGCGCCCGTGGGTAGCCATGGCGATCAGGCCGACCTGGTTCTCGCGGGCATACCTGACGATCATGTCTTCGGCCTTGCCCAGCAGGGTAACGCAGGTCACCTCAACCCCGGCCGCTTCCAGCGGCTCCGCCACCGCCTTCAGATATTCTTCCGCGCGCTGCTGCATGGTCCACGGGGTCTTCTGGGAGGTCCCGGTGACCCCTCCGATGGTCTCGGGGAGCACCTTCAGCAGCACTACCCTGGACGCGCCCCGCGAGATCATGTCGGAAACGTGGGGCATGATGTGCTCGGCGAGGTCCGAACCATCCAGGCACACAAGTATCTTCTGGAACATGGGCCACCTCCCCCTTCGGCCGGTGGCGGAGGCTTCCGCCGCCGCGGCGCCGGGCCCCGGGGGGCGCACGACGGCCACGCCATGCAGGCGGACTTGCGGGCGGGAATGGGCCGGGAGGAGGGTTCCACCTTGATGATAGCACGAATGTCAAGGACGAGCGCTTCATCCCAAATCCGTGGATGGTTGCCGGATTCCAATCTGGTGCACGAAGTGGAGATGCACATCGGGATGCCGGGCCAGCCAGCGGTCGTTCCTGGGCTTGATGGGTCCCGCGATGGCGTAGCACCCGCCAGACATGGTGGGAAGACACATCCCCAAGGGCCTCGGCCAGCAGCTTGCCGGTCCAGGTGGCGTATCCGGCCGGCGGAGGAGAGTCCAGCTGCGCCAGTATCCGTTTCTCCGTGGCCTGATCATACTTAGGCGGCTTCCCTGGCCGCGGGCTGTTTGCCAGGCCCGCCATCGCGCTCCGGTGGAAGCGGATGCGCCACTTGCTCACTGTGGCCTGACGCACGCCCAGGCTGGCAGCAACTTCCTTCGTCGTCTTTCCCGCTGCACATTCCAGCACGATGCGGGCCCGCTGTGCCATGCGCTGTTCCACAGTGCCCTTCCTCAGCCAGGATTCGAGCTCGCTACGATCTTCCGGGGCCAACTGAATCTGACATGCCTTAGCCATAGGGTAAGCACAGCACACAACGCGGATTATTGCAACTAGGTACTAGCTCGGAATTCCCCTCGCCGCTCATGACACTGCAACTGGGGGTATCCACCCCTTGTCTCGCAATACCTTGGCTGCAAGTCCAATCTGCTTTGGGGAGAACTGCGCCTTACGCTCGGCCCAATCGTACGTCATGCTGATCATCTCGTCATCGGACTGCGGGTGTTCTCGAAGGGCCACCCAGTGGACTGTGGCCAGCAACTCCAGACCGAACGGTGATTCGAAGCCTTCTACGAGTTGTCCCACGCGCTCGAAGCGTTGTCGAGACTCCAGTCGCTCTGCAAGCAGGTGCTCCGCATCTCTCACTGCGCCCGGCACGAGCTCGAGTGTCTTGTCCGGCTCGTCGCCCCCGTCCCCGTAGCCAGAGATGTAGTAGCCGTCGATCGCGCTGAGCACGTGCCGCATGTTCTCCGCGTACGGCCCGAAAGGTCCCTTCGAGAAGCGGAGTCTTAGTGGCTCCCCTGCCTCCTGCATGAAGTACATAAGCTTGTGCACTTCGAGTAGTGAGACAAACGGGTCCATAAGGCCCCTTCGATATCGCTCCATGAGACCCACCAGGGCAGCCCGACCAGGCGTCATTGAGGGAACTCTCGCCGCTTTCATGCTCTTGGCAGGAACTGGGGTGACTTGGGGTTCGAAGACTATGACGCGCACGTTGCCAAGACCACCCATTGCGCGTTCGATCTTAGGCCGGACTGCCGACCATTGCAGACCCCCGAGGCCCGCACCAAGTGGCGGAATTGCAAGTGAGCGGACTCCCCGGTTTCGAATCTCCGCTGCCAGAGCTTCGAGCCCGGACTCGATATCCTCGATTCGCGACTTCCCTCGCCAGTGTCGCTTGGTCGGGAAGTTGACAATGTAGCGAGGGTTCGTGAGGCGAGAGGTCTCGAATACAAACATGTGACCAGGTTGCACCTCTCCTCGTCTGCAGGCAGCCGCATAGGCGTTGAAGTTCTCTGGCCACGCCTTCTTGAATTCGAGCGCAATGCCGCGCCCCATGAAACCTACGCAGTTCACCGTGTTAACGAGCGCCTCTGCGTCCTCTTCCAGGATATTGCCGGTCTTGTACTCAATCATGTCATGGCCTCCCTATTTAGAAATACCACTGGGGGAACGTCGAGACAAGGGGCCTGTGTCCTCCGGAAGCAAGTGCTTGGGTCGCTCTTGACCGAATGGCGTCTGACCGCACGCCGATGCATTGGATCAGTTGGAACGGGAAACTGCCGTGGACAAGGAATTCCGCCTGCTTGCGCTCTTTCACTTCAGGCGGTCGGAAGTCCTTTGCCGCGATTGCCGCCCAGTCCAGTTCGTCGAAATCGTCGATCCCACATCGGAACTCCGTGTAGTAGGCTCCGGCGTTGGACAGTGAGAACGCCCACTTCACATTGTTGGCGTCTGCCCAGTGGACGACTGCGTGAAGATCAGCTGCAAGGTGGACGATAGGGTCTTGTCCACCTTGGTAGGCCAAGTCGGGATGGTTTGCACAGTGGATAACGTAAAGCATTACAGAACGTGGGCAGAAGTAGAACGGAACATAGTCACCGACTTTGGTGCCTGGGTGGCAAGGAACCGCCAGTTCTTGGACACGTCTGAGCTTGATAGCTGACATGCCTATGCCTGTGGTCGGGCCGCCTCGTGTAATCATCGCCGCATCGCTCAAGAGTTTTCCGCAACTCGCTATGGAATCGAGGTTATCCACGTGCGTGACGTGGAAGATCATAGGCTGTGCCGGAGGAACACTCATGTCAGCAACGCCTCCAGGTAGGTGCGGAGGACTCCAGGGAGACGACAAGTCTCAGCGGCGCGTACAGTATCGTCCGGGTGGCTGCTTGGTGGCGATGTGCTATAGCGAGTGTGGGATTGTTCATGTTCGAAATAGTATTGAACGTCAGCACATACTGTCAACTGCCGACGTTCGTTATGCGTCTTCCTGCTTCCCGGTCATGTTGGCCAGCATCCGCATGATCTCTCTCAACGGCGCGGATGTCGTCTTCAATCAGGTCAAGCGGGCGTGGCGGTGTGTACTTGTAGAAGTAGCGGTTGAAACTGATCTCGTACCCCACGATGCCCACTTGCCCGTCCTCTTCATCGCGCTTGCCCCTATCGATCCAGGCATCCGGGACGTGAGGTTTGACTTCGCGATCGAAGTATGTATCCACGCTCTCGGATAGGGGAACACTCTGGCTGTCGCGCAGATCAGGGTCGGGTTCAGGGTTTCCGTCATTGTCGCGGCATACAGACGCCGTCTCATCGCGTTCGGACAGGGCGGACAAGATAGCCTTGGTTGCGGGAGCTGGGAGCTTCAAGCCAGCGTTAATGGCAGCCGTCACCGGTATGCTCTCGAACTGATCGCGATCCTTATACAAGATAGCAGGGAGAGTCTGTCGCAGCCTGCGCACTTCCTCCTGGAGAGCTCGGCCTTCAGTCTGTTCCTTGACAGCTGCCTCACCCTTCTTCTTTGACTGTGCCAGACCTTGGAAGCTCTTCTCTTCTTCAAGGCGTGCGATGAGCTCTGGACTCACCTGGAAGTTGAGCCGAAGTGGGCGTTCTACCGTTATCTTGCGGAAGCCGCAATGCGTGGTGGGGAAGACCCGGCTGACTACTGTCTCTTCTTCCTGCCCGTCCTTCCTCACCATGCAGGTATCACCGTCTCTGAAGTCGGCACGAATCTTCAGGATGTCCTCGACCCGGTCGAGCGGGATCTCGCGGCGCTTGTCGCCAAGGCTTCGGCGCATCTGTGTCCAGCAACGCGAAGACGAGCCATCGATGAGCTGGACTTCGCCCTGGCGCTCGGGCGACTTGCGGTCTCTGAGGAGCCAGGCATAGGTCGCGACGCCGGTGTTATAGATGAGTTGCTCTGGGAGAGCTATCAGGCACTCGAGCCAATCGTTCTCCAGTATGAAGCGCCGGATCTCGCTGTCGCCACTGCCGGCGTCGCCCGTGAAGAGAGGGGAACCGTTCATGATGATGGCCATCCGCGAGCCACCGTCCTTGGGCTCCTTCCGGTGTGCCAGCATGTGGAGCAAGAAGAGTATCTGGCCGTCGCTGATGCGCGGCAGCCCTGGTGAGAAGCGACCCGCGGAGCCGCGTCCATGCTCGTCACGAACGGCCTTCTCGTCCCGTTTCCAGTCCTTGCCGTATGGAGGATTGGCGACCAGGTAGTCGAAGCTGCGGTTGGCATGCCCATCGTTAGAGAGTGTGCTACCGAATGCGATGTTGGCGGCATGGTGGCCTCTTGGGTTCTTTGTGGATAGGTCTGACTTCGAGACTGCCCAGGTCTCCGGGTTGACCTCTTGCCCGAACAGATGAATCTCGGCCTCATGGTTGACCGCAGGGCGAATGATGTCGCCATTCCGGCGGACTCCGATGATGACATGCTCTTCTGTGATCATTATCATTCCGCGTGATCGACAGCAGTGGTCGTAGACGGAGAGAGCAACGCCCTTGCGCCTGATGCGGGTTATGTCGCCGGCAAGCATGAGGTCCACCATCAGGTGGACTACGTCGCGGGGCGCGAAGTGCTCGCCTGGATTCTCGTTCAGAGCTTCGTTGAACCTGCCCATGACTTCCTCGAAGATCGTCCCCATGGTGGGGTTGTCGACCTTGTCGGGATGCAGGTCGACATTCTTGAATCGCTCGAGCACTTGGAAGAGCAACCCTGCCTCATCCAGTTTGCTGATTGTGTTGTCGAAGTCGTACCGGGAGGCATTGTAGAAGGCGAAGCCCGATGCCTCGCGCAGCTGGCCGCTGGGGTCTTCGAGTCTGCCCTTGAACTTGCCTTGCGTCTGCACTACCTTTGCTATTGTCGGCGCGAGCACGCAATCGAGCTGCCGCAGCACGGTGAGCGGGAGTATGACGTCCTGGTACTTGCCACGCCCAAAGGCGTCCCGGATCAGGTCGGCGACGCCCCAGATGAAGCTGACGACCTCACTGTGGTTCACGGGTTGGCCATACCTCATGTCAGGAGTCCATTCTGGCCGATGATGCGTTGGTGCATGCGGTTGCAGCCGATTATAGCACGTACGGTGCTTGATGGAGAAAGGTTCTGCAGGCCAAGACCACTGGTCAAGTTGGTGGTGACGTACGTTCATGGCCTGGTGGAGGTCTTCCAGCCAAGCATCGACCCCCGAGAAGTGGCGCCCAGACTCTTCTCCCAAGAGCACCCCCCCCTCCCTCGCCGCCTTACCCCGCCAATTCAAACACCTGTCTCGAAGGCGACAGTGGTTCCTGGTTGCGGCATAGCGAAGGTCAGCATGTCCGCTCACCAATGTTCCGGCAGGCGAGCCACTGGTGCATAGTCAACCCCTGCCATGGCAGCCTTGATCCTGAGCCCTTGCTGCAAATCCAAATCCACGAATGCGTCAAGCCCGACAGCCTCCCCCGCATCAACGCCGTTGCCCGGGGTTCCGGCGATGCGTGCAGCCCTCCTGGTGCCCGGTGCAGATGAAGCGCCACTCCTCTCGCACCTTCTCCTCGCCTCTGAGCAGGAACTGGCGGAACCCTCTCCCTTGTTTGATCTGGCCGAATACCGGCTCCGGCACCTCCTTCCTCAGGCCGTAGCACTCTCTCCTCTGCTTTGTCCTCAGCTTGCGCCGCATCCGGTCTGCCGTCGACAGCCACTTCGGTATCCGGCCCCGCGGTGCGAGCCTATATGCAGAACGTGAAGGTGGAGAAGAAGGTCACCCTGGACATCGATGCCCACCTGGTGGAGACGGACAAGGCCCAGGCCCGGCGCTGCTACCAAGGGATACAAGGCTTACCAGCCGATAGAGGTGTGCTGGGCGGAGACGGGCCTGGTGCTGGCTGACGAGTTCCGAGAGGGCAATGTGTCCGCTGCGGAGGGCAACCGCCGTCTGATCGATCAAGCCTATGAAACCCTGGGGCCCGGAGACTGGGAGATATGCATCAGGTCGGACTCGGCGGCATACGAGCAGGAGAACCTGGACCACTGGAACAGCCGGGGATGGAGGTTCACGGTGTTCACCGCTCTGGGCCAGGTGGTGCGCCATGCCCGCCGCGTGCTGCACCCTGCGCCCAAGGAATCCACGGATTCAGGCTTCATGTGATGCTGCCGGTGGGGTATCATGGATACCAGGCGCCCGTGGCGCCAGAGAGGTGAAGGAAGTGAATGCTGCCCGTCCCCCGTCCCTGGAGTACATGTTCCATCCCCGTTCCATAGCGGTGGTCGGCATCTCGGCCGACCCGCCCAAGCTGTGGATCAAGAGGCTCTACCTGGAATCCCTGATCAAGAACCGGTTCCCGGGCCCGGTGCACCTGGTCAACCCCCGGGGCGGCGAGATGGACGGCCTGCCTCTCTACCGCAGCCTCAAGGACATCCCGGGCCCGGTGGACCACGTGGTCATCTCCGTGCCGGCAGTGCACGCCCCGCAGGTCATGCAGGAGTGCCGGGAGATCGGGGCCAGGGTGGTGCACGTCTTCTCCTCCGGCTTCGCCGAGACGGGCGAGCCGGACCGGGCCCGTCTTCAGGAGGCCATGGTGGAGATCGCCCGGCAGGGGGACATGCGCATCATCGGCCCCAACTGCCTGGGCATCTTCTACCCGGCCGGCGGCATAGGGCTGAGCCCCGACCTGCCCATGGAGCCGGGCCCTATCGGCTTCCTCTGCCAGAGCGGCGGCAACGTTACCTGCACCGCCCGGCACGCGGCGGCGCGGGGGCTGCGCTTCAGCAAGATAGTCAGCTACGGCAATGCCTGCGACATCAACGAGTGCGACCTTGTGGAGTACTTCGCCTCGGACCCGGAGACGAAGGTGATCGCCGCCTACATCGAGGGCACCCAGGACGGGCGGCGGCTGCGCCGGGTGCTGCGGCAGGCCGCGGCGGCCAAGCCGGTGGTGGTGTTCAAGGGGGGCTTCTCGCCGGACGGGGAGAGGGCGGCGGCCTCGCACACGGGATCGCTGGCCGGCGCCGACGCGGTGTGGGACGGGCTGCTGCGGCAGGCGGGGGCGATAAGGGCCTTCAGCTACGAGGAGATGGTGGACGTGCTGGTGGCCCTTCTGCGGGTGCGGCCCTTCAGGGGCCTCAACACCTGCGTCATCGGGCACGGCGGCGGCGCCAGCGTCATGGCCACCGACGAGATGAGCCGGGTGGGCTTCCGCCTGCCGCCCATCCCGGGCGAGATAAGGGACGGCCTGAAGGAGTTCGTCGACCTGGCCAACAGCATGCTGCGCAACCCGCTGGACCTCGGCACGGGGTTCGTCCCGGACTCCATGCGTGTGGTGCAGGGCATGGGAGGGCGCTCTCCAACTGAGGTGCTGCGGGAGGCGGCTGCCTCCGGGGGCCTGCCCCGGGCGAGGCGGCTCAATGACCTGCTGGGGCAGTGGCCCGGCCTGGACCTGGTGGTGTACCACCACGGCTTCGATATCAGCCCGGTGCCGGTGGAGCGCGCCCAGGCTGCGGGCGGGCCCGGCTCGGTGTTGCTGGCGGCCTATGCCTGCCGGCTGCCGAAGGCGCTGGTGTTCCACTCCATGGGCAACGACGCCTCCTGCGAGGCGTCCATCGATGTCCGGGGCGTGGCGGCGGAGATGGGGCTGCCGCTGTTTCTGTCCATGAGGGGGGCCGCCGTGGCTTTGCGGAAGCTGGCCGACTACGGCGCAGCCTGTCCGGAGACGCTGGTGGGCCTGCAGGCCGGTCTGCCCCCGGCGCAATGAGGCAGGCGCATCCTGGGGAGGAAGGGGCGGGTGCCGGCGCCGGCCGGGGTGGCGGGGGCTATGAGGGGCAGCCCTCGTCGTAGCGCTTGGTCAGCTGGCTCAGTTCATCCTCCAGCAGGATGAGGTTGTTCTCGGTGTCAGCCAGGTCCTCCTCGGTGACGTTGCCCGGCTGCACGCGCGTCCTGATCAGCTCGAGCCTCATCTGGCTGCGGACCCGGTCCATCTCGGCTATCCTGCGCTTCAGGTCCAGGCAGGCCCTGGGAGACAGCCTCTCTTCCATATGCGTTCCTCCTCCCCCGGTGTGGGTCGCGGAAAAGCCCTGCGGTTGCGTCAGCCCGTCCGGCCCTTTATAGCACGGACCGGTCTCAGAAATGTCTCCGGAGGGGGAGGGGTTCTCACAAGACGCTATCAGCGACGGGCCCGCCGCGCCGCGCGGCGGCGCAGGCCCAGGGCCAGAAGGGCCAGGGCGCCAACAGCGGCCAGGGACCCCGCGGCGGCGGCCGCCACGCCGGCCCGGGAGGGGGCCCCCTCGTCGGCCTCCAGCACCAGGAAACTGCCGGGCGCCATGGCCAGTCCCCCGGGGGAGGTCACGGTGATGGCCCTGCTGCCGGGGGCGGCCTCGCTCCCGATGGCGATGCAGGCCACTATCCGGCTGTCGCTGATGACGGTGAACTCGGTGACGGTGATCCCGGGGCCGAAGTCCACAGCGGTGGCCCGGCCCAGGTTGATGCCGGTGATGCTCACCGCAAGGCTCTCGCCGGGCCGTCCGCTTTCGTCGCTGAAGCCCTGGATGAGGGGGCGTGGGGTGGTGTCCGGCCCGTCGGGCCCGGAGGGGGGCGCGGGGGGGGCAGGCGAAGCCCCGCAGGCTAGTATGGTGCCGCCCTCCCCCACGGCGAAGATGGCGCCGCCGGGGGCGCCCCACAGGCCGCGGAGGCGCTCTCTGGCGGTGACATCTTCGATGGGGCTCCAGGCGAGGCCGTCGTAGTGCAGGATGGCGGCGGTCCCGGCACGCGGGTCGCGGCCGGCCGCGTAGACGTCGGGGGCCGAGCTTCCCCAGACGGCGGTCAGGTCGGCCTCGGTGCCGCTCTCCTGGGGGACCCAGGCGGCGCCGTCGTAATGCAGGATGGCGCCGCCGTCGCCCACGGCGAAGATGTCGGACCCCGAGTCCCCCCAGACGGCACTGAGCCTGTTGGTGGGGCCGGTGTCGACGGGGCTCCACTGGCTGCCGTCGTAGTGGACGATCACCGAGCGGCTGGCGTCCTTGAGGCCGCCGCCCACCACGAAGAGGTTGTTGTCCGAGCTGCCCCAGACGCCCCGCAGCTCCACTTCGGAGAGGGACTGGCTGGTCTCGCAGGAGAAGCGCCGGGTCCAGTAGGCGCCGTTCCAGCAGTACACGAAGCCGCCGCCATCCTCGCCGCCCACGGCATAGACGTTGTCGGAGGCGCCGGAGCCCCACAGCCCGTTGATCCGGGCGGAGTCGCCGGGGACCAGCGCCCAGGCCGTCCAGCGGCTTTCACTGAAGCGGTAGACGGCGGCGTGGGGGCCCTGCAGGTCGCTGTACCCGGTGCCCCCGATGAAGAGCTCCGTGGGGGAGGCGCCCCAGAGGGCGGACAGGTGGCAGGGCGGGGCCTCAGGGTCGGCCGCCGCCAGGGGCCCGGGGTCAAGCCGGGCCCAGGCCTGCCCATCGTAGTGCAGCAGGGCCCCGCAGGAGGCCACGGCGAAGACGTCCGAGTCCGAGCTGCCCCAGACCCCGGTGAGGGTGGAGCACCCCTCGTCCAGCTCCGGGGGGAGGGCCTGGGACTCCCAGGCGGCGGCGGCGCGGGCCGGCGAAGGGCCCGCGGGCGATAGCGCAGTGGCGGCCAGGACGGCCGCCGCCAGCACAAGCGCCGCTGACACGGCTCTCAGGAAGCGTTGCCCGATCTGCATGGACTCCCCCGGAAAATAGCATAGGAACGCGGGCGGGTGAAGTCAAGCGCGGCCTCTGTGGTATAATAACGCCCCGCTGATGGAGACCCGCAGAGACAGGGGAGGAGAGACCGGCCCCGGGCCCGCCCGCCGCCGCTCGCGGGCCGTCATGTTGATAGATACGCTGGTCGCGGCGGCCTTCTGCACGGCGGGAATATACCACTTCACCCAGCCCAACCAGGCGTGGCGCTCAGGCGCCATCGAGGTGACCTGCGCCGTGGCGCTGGTGGTGGCCGGCTACCTGCTGGGCCGGAGGAAGGCCGTGCTGGTCCACGTGGCCGTGGCCGCGGGCATCACGGCGCTGGGCATCCGCCACGTGGTCCTCGGCGGGGGGTGGAAGTCGGGCAGCGTGGAGATGGGCCTGGCCGTGGTGCTGCTGGGGGTGGCGGTGGTCATATACCGGCGCCGGCCGGAGAGACTCTGAGGCCCCGCGGGCCCGGACGGGCCCGGTGGGACCTGCTCAGGATAGTGCGGGGGGGGGGGCGGGGCAGTCAACGCCCTGTCGCCCGCCCCGCCGGGGCGGGCGACAGGCCCAAAGAAGGAGGGCGGGCATTGCTGCCCGCCCTCCGGGATTGCCCGACCGGGATCACCAGAAGAGGGACGCGCCTATCTTCACGTCGGCCGAGGCCTTTATGCGGCTCCCGTCCTGGCTCACCTTCACATTGGTGACGTCGGGGTCATCCTCCGTCATGGATGTCTCGATGTCGGCCATGGCGGCCTTCGCGGAGGCCGCATCCGTGAACCGTATCACCGCAGAGGCCTGCAGCTTGTCCGCGCTCTTCTTGGACAGGGAAACGCCCGCGGTCACCAGGCCAGGGTATTCGCTGTCAGCGAAGATGGCGTCTTCGCCGCTGCCCCAGCCGACTAGCAGCGAGGTGCCCGGCAGCTTCTCTATGTCATCCTTGACGCCGGCTTTCTCCCACAGGGACTTCGCCACGCCCGCGATGACGTCTATGCAGTCCTTGGCGTCGTCCTCCGAGGCCATGATGATGCACTTGCTGTCGACGAGCACCATGGAGAAGAAGTCGGACTTCCAGAGCTCGACGTCATTGTACATGGCCTCGGTGTACTCCTGGTCCTCCAGGCCCTGCCTGATTTCGGCCAGGTCGAATGTGCCTGTCAGGATGAATATCATCTCTCCAGCCATAGCGAAGGCGTCTATGGTGGCCATGGATATGCCGGGCATCATCTCGGTGGCGATGCCCCCGGTATCCTGAGAGAACTCGTCGTACATCTCCTTGAGGTCCTTGTCGGTGCGCAGGGCCTTCATATCCATGAACATGACCGAGTTGGCCCCCTGGGGGAGTTTCTTCATGATGGCGATGGCATCCTTGTTGCCTCCTCCTGCTCCTTCCCCGTCGCTGCCGCACCCTGCCATGGCCAGGACCAGGGGGACCAGCAGCAGCAGGCCCAGCGCCCGCAGCAGGAACCTTGTGCCTCTTCCTTTCATTAGCCCTCCTTGGAAGTATTCTGCCCGTCCGGGACCCCTATAGCTTAGGGGGGCGGGGGCGGGTTGTCAACGCAGGGGCCCCGCGTTATTGCTTGACTTTCCGGAGCATCCATGGTATAGTCCGACAGGACAGGCATGAGGATCTCATAGACACCGCCGGCCGGTCCCCTTGAGTCAAGGGGACCGGCCGTTGTTATGGAGGGGGTTAATGACAAGAGCAGGCTTCTTCAGGCAGGCGCGTTATCTGGCCCTGGCATTCGTGCTGGCCGGCGTCCTGGTGATGCTGGTCCCGGGGGCGGGCGCCCGGGCGGCAGGCTCCGGGGTGACCAACAGCCGGGCCGGCGACCTGGTGGTCTTCAGCCAGGACTACAGCGGCATGAGCGCTGTCCCGGGCAACATGTGCCTGGCCATGGATAGCATGGAGGGCACCGTCACCGGCCTGGCCCTGGGCTGCAGCGAAGGCTGCGTCTGGCTGACATCCCAGCCCGGCGCTTCGGGGAAGCTCTTCGTGGGCGGGCTCTCGCCTTCCCTGCTGACGGATATCACCATCGACATGGAGGTGAGGCGGACCGGCGTCTTCGTGTTTGCCGGAGGCGCCTGGCTGGGCATGCGGCTGGCAGAGGGCTCCCCCAGCGATTCCCTGGAGATGACCTCGTACTACTACCCCTACGTCGATCCTCCCTGGAACCCGTCATCCAGCTTCTCCCGGACCGAGAACACCGGCTGCGTGGGCAGTGGCCGGTTCCGGATCACCATCTCGTCCAACACCCCCGAGGGGACCAACGCCATCTACGTCAATGGCGTGAAGAAGCTGACCACCGCCTACACCCGCTACTGCCCGATCAGCCTGAGCTCGGCCTACGACCCTTTTGTGAACCCCTTCGTGCACTTCGAGCTCGGCGCCGTGCCCTCGGGACAGACGGGCCGGCTGCGGCTCTATTCCATCGAGCAGACGGTGCCGGAGTACAGCTACGTCACCCCGGTGTCCAACCCCCGGGTGATCTCGTTCGGCGTGGACCTCCATCCCTGGAATACGGTGAAGAACGGGCTGTCGCTGGTTGACGGCGGGACCATCTGGGCCGATGTGGCGGCCATCGGGAAGTACTCGAAAGCGGACCTGGACGCCCTGAAGGCCCTTATCAGAGACAAGGACAACCCCCAGGAAGGGAAGTTCGAACTGGGGGTGCACTTCAGCGCCAGGCTGACCGACATGCCCCTGGAGGCCGCCTTCGAGGTGATGGACAACGAGACCCGCCAGATCAGCAGAACGTTCGGGCAGTCCCCCACCACCTGGTGCAGCCTTCAGGGCGCGGACAACGACACGCACTGCAACCACGCCTACACGGAACTGGGCATGGTGTCCCGCAACGGGCCGAACGGCTCCGCGGCGGGGCTGAGCGCCATCGCCAACCTGGGCGACAACTGCTGGACCTTCTGGAACACCGCGTCGGCTGCCGGCATAGTGGTGCCCTCGTTCTGCCATGAGCTGGATGTCACGCCGGCCATCAACTGGTCCATCAGCGCCGCCAACTTCCAGACCTTCGTGTCCAACTATCACGCCAGCGGCCTGCGGTTCGTCGGCTTCAGGCAGTACTGGGAGACCGCCCAGAACTCGTACCACACGGCCATCTCCAATGTCGTGTCCGACCCCGGGTCCTCCCTCAGCTTCACCGTCCGCAACATGGGCGGCAAGTCCCGGCTGCTGGTGAACGCGCCGTGGGCCAGCGCCGTCGAGGACGGCTCGGGGCGCAGCGTGCCCTTCGAGGTCTCCGGCTCCGGCATAGTGATAGAGGTGGGGGACGGGACCTACACGGTGAGCGCGGGGCTGCGGGCCGGCTTCCAGGCTGACCGGGAGGCGGCCCTGGTGGGCCAGGCCGTGCAGTTCACCGATCTCACCACCGGCGGGTCGGCCCCGCTTTCCTACCAGTGGGACTTCGGCGATGGCACCGGGAGCTCTCTTCGGAGCCCGTCGCACGCCTATGCCAGCGCCGGGTCCTTCACCGTGGCGCTCCAGGTGACGGACAAGGACGGGGTCACGCGCACCGAGACCAGGGAGGGCTGCATCACGGTCCACCTGCCGCCGGGCGTGACCACCGCCCCGGCCACCCCGGTGACCGACACCGGTGGCGCCCCCTCCTCCGGGGGCACGGTGGCCGACACCGGCGGCGCCCCCTCCTCCGGAGGCACGGTGGCCGGGCCCCCGGTGGTCTCCAGCCTGGCGGGTGGGGGCGGCCGCCCCGGGGCCCGGATGACGGTGACCTTCACGGGGTCCGGATTGGACGGGGCCACCGCCGTGAGCTTCGGGGCCGGGATAGAGGTCCTCGGGTTCACGGTGGCCAGCGATACCGAGATGATGGTGACCATTGCCATTGACAGGGCGGCCGCGGCGGGACCCCGGGACCTCATCGTGACCACTCCCCGGGGGACGGGCACCATCACCGGAGGGTTCATGGTGAATGGGGCGGAGGGCCGGACGCAGGTGGGGGGCTACGTGGCAGCCGGGGCCGCGGGGCTGGTGGGCCTGGCGGTGGTGGCGGCCTTCGGTGCCTGGCTGCGCCGGCGCTCGGCGGGCACTACCCCCCAGGGCTGAAGCGGCATCCGTGGGCGGTGCAGGCGCCCCTGGGGGCCCGGCAACCGGTTGCCGGGTTGCCGGACGACTGGGCCTGGCCACACGCGGGGGGCCCTTGCCTGTGGGCCGTTCGGCCCGCTTCTGGGAGCGCGGAGGGAAAGCTGGTCGGGGCGGTCGGATTTGAACCGACGACCACCTGAACCCCATTCAGGTGCGCTACCAGGCTGCGCTACGCCCCGACGGCGGTAATGGAAAGCGGCGCCTTACATAGTATACTGCAAGGCGCCGCCGGATTCGACCGGGCCGGGTATTTCCCGATTAAACTTCCCGGAACTCGCCCTCCACCGTGCCATCCTCGGGCCGGCCTTCGCCGGGGCCAGGGCCGCCGGCCCCCGGAGGGGCCTGGCCGTCGGGTGGCGGGGCCCCGGGCTGCTGGTAGACGCTGGAGCCGACCTGCTGCATGGCCTCGGTCAGCTCCTGAGTGGTGCGCTGCAGGTAGGCCGTGTCCTCGCCGCCCATGGCCGAGCGCACGGCGGCGATCTTGCCCTCTACCTGGGTCTTGAGATCGGCCGGGACCTTGTCGGCGTGGTCCCGGAGCACCTTCTCCGCCTGGTAGATCAGGTTGTCGGCCATGTTGCGGGCCTCGATGCCTTCCTTCCGCCTGGTATCCTCCGCGGCGTGCGCCTCGGCATCGCGGGTCATCTTCTCCACCTCTTCCTTGGAGAGGCCGCTGGAGGCGGTGATGGTTATCTTCTGCTCCCGACCGGTGCCCTTGTCCTTAGCGCTGACGCTCAGTATGCCGTTGGCGTCGATGTCGAAGGCCACCTCGATCTGCGGCATGCCGCGGGGGGCCGGGAGGATGCCGTCCAGGATGAACCGGCCCAGGGTCTTGTTGTCGCCGGCCATGGGCCTCTCGCCCTGTATCACGTGGACCTCCACGCTGGGCTGGCTGTCGGCCGCCGTGGAGAAGACCTGGCTCTTGCTGGTGGGGATGGTGGTGTTGCGCGGGATGAGCGACGTGGCCACTCCTCCCAGGGTCTCGATACCCAGGGTCAGCGGAGTCACGTCGAGGAGCAGGACCTCCCTCACCTCGCCCTTGAGGACGCCTCCCTGAATGGCCGCTCCCAGGGCGACGGCCTCGTCCGGGTTGACGGACTTCTTCGGCTCCTGGCCGAAGAGCCCGGCCACCTTGGCCTGGACCAGCGGGGTCCGGGTCTGGCCGCCCACCAGCAGCACCTCGTTGACCTGGGCCGGCGTGAGGCCGGCGTCCTGCAGGGCCAGCCGGCAGGGGCCGATGCTCTTGTCCACCAGGTCCGTCACCAGTTGCTCCATCTTGGAGCGGGTGAGGACGGTGTTCATGTGCTTGGGCCCGGAGGCGTCGGCCGTGATGTACGGCAGGCTGATCTCCGTCTGCTGCATGGTGGAGAGCTCCCTCTTGGCCTTCTCCGCAGCGTCCCTCACCCGCTGCAGGGCCATCTTGTCCTGCCGCAGGTCGATGCCGGCCTGGTTCTTGAACTCGTCGCACAGCCAGTCCAGTATCTTCTGGTCGAAGTCGTCCCCGCCCAGGTGGGTGTCACCGCTGGTGGACTTGACCTGGAAGGTGCCCTCGCCCATCTCCAGGACGGAGATGTCGAAGGTGCCGCCGCCCAGGTCGTAGACGGCCACTATGGCCTCCTTCTTCTTGTCCAGGCCGTAGGCCAGGGAGGAGGCGGTGGGCTCGTTGATGATGCGGATGACGTTGAGCCCGGCGATGGCCCCCGCGTCCTTGGTGGCCTGCCGCTGGCTGTCGTTGAAGTAGGCCGGGACGGTGATGACGGCGTCCGTCACCTTCTCCCCCAGGTAGGCTTCGGCGTCGGTCTTGAGCTTCTGCAATATCATGGCCGAGATCTCCGGGGGGCTGTACTCCTTGCCTCCCATGACCACCCGGCAGTCCCCGTTGGGGGCCTCAGTGATGCGGTAGGGCACCTTCTTGATGTCCGCCTGGACCACGGGGTCCTTGAACTTGCGCCCCATCAGGCGCTTGATGCTGAAGATGGTGTTCTCCGGGTTGGTGACCGCCTGGCGCTTGGCCAGCCAGCCTACCAGGCGCTCCCCGGTCTTGCTCACCGCCACCACGGAAGGGAGAAGCCTCTCACCCTCGGAGGTGGGGATGATGACCGGGTCGCCGCCCTGCATGGTGGCTATCGCACTGAAGCTGGTCCCCAGGTCAATTCCCACTGCTCTTGCCATAATCGCCCTCCTGTATCATCGGAATCTTGAGACTATCTCGGTCAGCCCTGCTCTGCTGCCTGGCCGCTGCCCACTATGACGCAGGTGGGCCGGATCACCCGCCCGTGCAGAGTGTAGCCCTTCTGGACCTCCTCGATCACCGCTCCCTCTTCACCGCAGGCCTGCCCCACCGCCTCGTGCACGCAGGGGTCGAAGGCCTCTCCCTGGGCCTTGATCTCGCAGACACCCTGGGCTTCCAGGGTGGCCTGGAGCTTGCGGTAGATCAGGCGTATCCCCTCGGTCCACGACAGGTGGGCCAGCTTCTCCGGGATGGCCTGCAGGGCCCGCTCCATGTCGTCCAGCACCGGGAGGATGTTGAGGACCAC
The DNA here is from genome assembly GCA_964492335.1 of uncultured Dehalococcoidia bacterium. Classification (GTDB taxonomy): domain Bacteria; phylum Chloroflexota; class Dehalococcoidia; order UBA2247; family RBG-13-53-26; genus JAFGCL01. Next base: position 120,401 of record CAZBJX010000003.1, read on the forward strand.
CGGCAGGCAGGCGAACCTGGCCGCCTCGGCCCTCTCCTGCTCCACCCGCTTCTTGTAGTTCTCCAGGTCGGCCTGCGCCCGGCGCCAGTTCTCCAGGTACCGCCGGGCATCCGGAGGGGCCAGTTCGGCAGGAGTCTCATATGCGTCTTCTACCATAGCGACCTCTCCGTTAACCGTATGTTTCGTTGACCAGCTCGCTCATGAGGGTGGACACGTAGTCCACGATGGGGATGACCCGCCCGTACGGCATCCGCGTGGGGCCGATGACGCCGATGGCGCCCCGGTGCCCGCCGGCCCCGTAGTCGCAAATGACCACGGTGCACTCCCGCAGGGCCTCGTCCTGGTTCTCGTGGCCGATGGTGATCCTGAGTCCCGGACCGTCCTGCAGGCCGGCCAGGAGCGTGCCCATGATGCCGGGCTGCTCCAGGGCCTCCGCCAGGCTCAGCATGCGGCTGGCCCGGATGCTGCCCGCCTGGGCCACCAGGTAGCGCCAGCCGTCCAGGTAGTACTGCTCGTGCCGGCCGGCGTCCTCGGCCTCCATCATGCGCACGATGGTCCTCCCGATGGAATCCTCGATGGGGGAAAGCTGGAGCCCGCTGGACCGGATCTCGGGGGCCGTCAGCCCGCGGCAGGCCTTGCTGAGCCTGCCGGCCGCGGCGGTCAGCTCATCCTGGGGGACCGCCTGGTCCAGGGTCAGGAAGCGCTGTTTCGTCTTCCCTTCCTTGAGCACCAGCACCACCAGGACCAGCCGCCCCTCCAGCGATACCACGCCCAGGTGGCGCAGGTGGCACAGGGGGGCCTGGGGCGGGGTGGCCAGGGCTATGCTCTCCAGCTTCTGGGTGAGCACCGACACCGCCAGGCGCGCCCATTCGTCCGGGTCCTGGCGGGCGGACTTGAAGCGCCTCCTGATGGCGGCCCTCTCGCCGGCGGCGATGTGCGCCTCGTCCAGGAGGCCCTCCACGTAGTAGCGGTAGCCCCTGTCGGAGGGCACGCCGCCCGCGGACGCGTGGGGCCGGGTGATGAAGTTCTCCTTTGCCAGGAAGGCCATCTCGTGGCGGATGGTGGCCGGGCTGGCCCGCCGGGAGTACCGGCGGCAGATGGCCTCGGAAGACACCGCCGTGCCCGTGGAGATGTACTCCCCGACGATTATCTTCAGGACGGCCCTCGATCTCTGAGTCAGCTCCATCATGTCCCTGCCCGGAATTAGCAGTTGACTGCTGCGACTGCTAATAGTAGTACTGTACCATCGGCCGCAGGGGGTGTCAAGAGACCCGGGTCACCCCGGATGCGCCGGCCAGCCCGTGTCGCCGGGCCCGCCCCGGGGGCGGCGGCCCGCCTCAGCGCGGCTCTATCTGGCCGATGACCGGGCCCACGCCGTAGGTGTCGGCGGCGCTGAGGGTGTACTCCGTGTACCGGCGGAACCGGCCCTGGAGGTACTGCTCGATCTCCTGCGGGCTGTAGTCCACCAGGGGGCGGACCCGCACCTTCATCTCCTCGGCCCCCTGCCGGCAGGCCTCCACGTCATCCACGGCGAAGACCACCCCTATCAGGCCCTCTCCCCTGCGGGCGATGAGCCTGGTGACGAAGGACTCCTCCCCGGGCAGAGGGCTTACCAGCTCGATGCCGGCATCCCAGCTGATGGCGCAGCGGACGCCCAGGTGGCGGGCCGGCCTGTCCTGATCGTGGAAGGTGGCGCCCAGCAACCTGGTGTAGAAGGCCACCGCGCTGTCCAGGTCGTTGACGGCGATGGTCACCCTGTTGACTCCCTGAGGTCTCATGCTCCCCCTTTCAGAACGTGGCTTCCCGTAATTCTGACACCGGCCCGGGTGGGGGCGCAAGTGGCGGCCCGGCCCTCGCATTTTGCGTCGCGGGCCCGGATGACCTAGCATGGTGTGGGAGGAGCGCATGACATGATGACGATACTGTACTGGGTGGCCCTGGTGGGGTTGATGCTGGGCGCATGGTACTTTCTGATGATCAGGCCGCAGCGCAGGAAGACCCGGGAGCACGAGGCCATGATGAAGCAGCTCCAGCCCGGCGCCCTGGTGGTCACCGTGGCCGGCATCTACGGCGAGGTCGACAGCGTGGGCGAGGACACCCTGGTGCTGAAGCTCGAGGACGGGGCCAGGATGAAGGTCTCCCGGGCGAGTATTGCCGGGCTGCAGGCGGAGGAGGTGGAAGAGGAAGATGAGGAGGACGAAGGGGAGGATGATGAGGGGGAAGAGCCGGACGGGCCGGAAGAGGACGGGGATGGGGAAGGGGAGGAGGAAGGCCCCTCTTCCTGAGTACCCGGCGGCAGTAGTGCTCATCAGGTGATCTGCCTGCCCGGCGGAAGGAGATCGGCGTGCTCTTTGCTGGCGCCGCACGCCTGCAGGGAGCCGCAGCAGGGGGGAGGGTATCATGAGCAAGAGAAGCCAGCGGGCCGCGCAGTCGCGGCAGCCCGAACACGATGACGCCGCCCTGATTATGTGCGACGGCCGCCTCACCATCCTCGACGTGGATGAAGACGCCCTGCGCTGGCTCGGGGCAGGCCTCAGCAGGGAGGAGGCCGTCGGCCGGGGCCTGGCGGACCTGGTCCCCGACCGGGAGCGCTGCGACCGGTACCGGAGGGTGCTGGAGACGGGGCAGAGGTCCGTTGTGGAGGAAGAGGTGGCGCAGCCGGGCGGCCACAAGGCGGTGCTGGTCACCCGGGCCTTCCGGGCGGGAGACCGGCTGGTGATTGTGGTGTCGGATGTGACGGCCCGCCGGCAGGCTGAAGCCAGGCTGCGGGCGTCGGAGTCCAAGCACCGCCTGGCCGTGGAAGGGGCCAGTGACCTGGTCTGGATATCGGATGTCCACCTCAATACCGCCTACGTCAGCCCCTCCGTGGAGACGGTCCTGGGGTTCGCGGCGGACGGGCCCATGGCCCACGACCTGGCAGGGCAGATGACCCCGGAGTCCCTGGACCGGCTGGACGCCGCCATCGAGAGCTACCTGGCGGAGGACGGGGGCCGTGGGGCCGACCCCCGCCGCACCTTCCGGGTGGAGCTGGAGCGCTGTCGCAGGGACGGCTCCACGCTGTGGATGGAGGACCACATCAGCTGCCTGCGGGACGCCCGCGGGAAGGCGGTGGGCTTCCATGGGGTTGCCCGGGACATCGGCCGGCAGAGGGAGTCCCAGGCGGCGCAGGCCGCCATCGAGGCCACGTACCGGAAGCTCTTCGACCAGGCGGTCAACGGCATGGCCGTGCTGGAGGCGTCCACCGGGAGGGTGGTGCTGGGCAACAACACGCTGGCGGAGATGTTCGGGTTCGGGTCGGCGGCGGACATGGCCGGGGTGGATGCCCTGGGCTACGTGATGCCGCAGGAGCGGGAGTGGGTGGGCCAGAGGATGGCCCTGCTGATTGCCGACCCCGAGAGGTGCCAGATGGTCACCATCAGGGTCAAGACCCGGGACGGGCGGGAGATGACCGTGAGCGGCTCGGGTGCGGCCCTGGAGCACAACGGCCGCCCGGCCATACTCATCAGCATCATGGACACCACCGCCGCCAGCGAGGCGGAGCGGCGCCTCCAGGAGTCGGAGGAGAAGCACCGGCAGCTTATCGTGAAGACCAACGATATCATCTGGACGGCCGGTCTGGACCTGGCCCTCACCTATGTCAGCCCGTCAGTCGAGAGGGCCCTGGGGTTCACCCCGGAAGAGCATCTGCGGCGCAGCCTGGAAGAGCAGCTCACCCCCGGCTCCCTGGCCGCGGCCCGCAGGGCACTGGCGGAGCACCTGGAGCTGGAGGAGACGGGGCAGGCAGACCCCGGGCGGATGCTGCGCATCGACCTGGAGTACTACTGCAAGGACGGCTCCACCGTGTGGATGGAGCAGCAGATCAGCGCCCTGCGCGACGGCGACGGCACCCTGACCGGCATCCACGGTGTGGCCCGCGACATCAGCCGGCAGAAGGAGGCCCAGGCGGCGCTGGAGGCCAGCGAGGCCAAGTACCGCAACCTGTTCGACCACTCACTGCAGGGGATAGAGGTGCTCGACCCCGACACCGGCCGGGTCGTCCTGGCCAACCGCTCAATGGCCAGGATGTTCGGCTTCCCCTCCCCGGAGAGCGTGGTGGGAGTCAATCCCCTGGAGTACGTCATGCCGGATGACCGTGAGTGGGTGGAGCACGACCTTGCCCAGGTCATGGTTGATCCGTCGTGGGACAAGGTGGAGACCGTCAAGATGCGGACCGCCGACGGGGGCATCAAGTGGGTCTCCGCCCTGGCCACGCCTGTCGACTACGAAGGGGGCCAGGCGATGCTGGTATCGGTGGTGGACATGACCCGCGCCAGGGAGGCGGAGATCAGGCTGCTGGAGAGTGAGGCCCGGAACCGGGTGGTGGTGGAGAACACCAACGAGGCCATCGCCGTGCTGCAGGACGGCCTGATCAAGTTCGGCAACCGCCGGCTGGCCATTGTCCTGGGGTGCAGCGCCCAGGAGTACCGGGACAGGCCGTTCATGGAGGACTTCGTCCACCCCGACGACCGGAAGATGATGTCGGAGTATGCGGCCCGCAGGAGATCGGGCGCACAAGCCCCCACCACGTACGAGTTCCGCTTCCTGAACAAGGCCGGCGAAGTGGGCTGGGCTGAGGCCAACGTGTCCCTCGTCGACTGGGAGGGGCGGGGCGCCACTCTGATCTCCATGAACGTCATCACCGAGCGCAAGGGGATGGCGGTGCAGATCCTGAAGGCCCACGCGGAGCTCGAGGCCCGGGTGGAGCAGCGCACCGTCGAGCTCAGGGAGGCCAACCGCCTGCTGATCGACGAGATCCGGCAGAGGCAGAGGGCCCAGAAGAAGCTGCAGGAGAGCGAGTCCGAATACCGGGAGCTGGTGGAAAACGCCAGCAGCATCATCATGGAGGTGGACACCAGGGGCCGGGTAACCTTCTTCAACCGCTTCGCCGAGGAGTTCTACGGCTTCAAGGAGGCGGAGGTCCTCGGCCGCCCCGTCGTGGGCACCATCGCCCCGCCGGTGGACTCCGCCGGCAAGGACATGAAGGCCGAGATCAGGAGCATGGTGAAGCGCCCCGAGGACCACTTCGTGGTCGAGAACGAAGGCATGCGGCGAAACGGCGAGCGGGTGTGGATCAGCTGGACCAACAAGGGCCTGTATGATGCGGAGGGGCGGCTGCGCAACGTCCTGTGCATCGGCATGGACCGCACGGAGCAGCGCCGGGTGGCGGACATGCTGGCGGAGCAGTTGAAGGAGAAGGCCGCCGGGGACGAGCGGCAGCGGCTGGCGCGCGACCTGCACGATGCCGTCACCCAGACCCTCTTCTCGGCCAGCCTCATCGCCGAGGTCCTGCCCCGGCTGTGGAGGAAGGACCGCGGTGAGGCCGAGCGCCGCCTGGAGGAGCTGCGGCGGCTGACCCGGGGGGCCCTGGCGGAGATGAGGATGCTCCTCCTGGAGCTGCGCCCCGGGGCGCTGGGCGAGGTGGGGCTGGTGGAACTGCTGCGCCAGCAGGTGGAGGCCTTGACGGCCCAGACCAAGATCCGGCTGGACCTGAGGCTCGGCGGGAAGTGCGATGTCCCGGCAGAGGTGCAGGTGGCGCTCTTCCGGGTGGCCCAGGAGGCGCTGAACAACGTGGTGAGGCACTCCGGCGCCACCGAGGCTGGGGTCCGTCTCACCTGCCGGCCCGGTGCGGTGAGCCTGTTGATCTCCGACAACGGGTCAGGCTTCGACTCCGGGGCGGTCGCGCCGAAGAGCCTGGGGCTGCGCATAATGCGCGAGAGAGTGGAGGCGGTGGGTGCCTCCCTGAAGATCGCCGGGCGGCCGGGTGGCGGCACCGCGGTAAGGGCGGCCTGGTCCGAGGGCGGGGGAAGGCGGGCCCGTGGCCCGGGGAAGTCAGGGGCGGGGAGCGGGGGTTGACCCGGAAAGCGAAGGCCTCCAGCCCCTGGCTTTGGACATGGGGAGGACGCCGCAGCCGGGCAGCAAGGAAACGGCGGACCCGCCGACGGGTCCGCCGTGGCGCGCCTCCAGCTCCTGCTAGCTCCCGCCGAGAAGGAAACAGATCTGCGGCGTGGCAAACGCCGGGATGTTGCAGGTGGCGCCTATGGTCAGGGCGGTGATGGCCGCCAGCAGGACCAGGGGCAGGGATACCCTGGCTATTCTCTTCATGATCTCAGCCTCCTTCCAGATTTGGTTGCGCCCCAGTCAACCCGGGCTAGTTGATTTGCAGGCCCGGGAACGAGATTGACGGTATGCAGCAGGTCGCGCCTATGGTCAGGGCGGTTATGGCCGCCAGGACCACCAGCGGAAGAAGCACCCTGGCTATCTTGTTCATCTTACCCTCCTTACCAACCGCTCGATAGCGTTAGAAACAGACTGGCGGTACCCACATCGGCGGGAACGGGATGCCGCCTACCGAGAACGCCGGCGTGGTGAACCCCGGGCTGCAGCACTTGCTGGCGATGGTCGTGGCGGCTATGGCGCCCAGCAGCGCCACCGGAACAAGAACCATGCCCACCTTTCTTAACATCGCGAGACCCTCCTCTCTGCGCATTGGCCAGACACAGTGTGCCGGGCAAGTCCCTGGTGTCGGGCGTCTGGCTGTTTCTCCCCTCACCGCCTCTTAGTCGTCGGAGGCGGCCATATCCCTCGAACCCCGGGTCACAAGCCGTTGTCAGGCCGGCCGCCGGGCACTGCCGTCCCCCCGGCTGCCGCTGGCTGGTGTGACCCCCCCGCCGGGCGGGTGCCCGGGTTGCCGCTGGCTGGTGTGCCCCCCCCCGCCGGGCGGGTGCCCGGGTTGCCGCGGCGGCGCTTCCCGGGCTGACCCACGCCTGGAGCAGACGGTCTGGAGTATCTCGATGACGCTACTGTCGTGTCGATAGCCACCATCTGCGAGCCGGGCGTAGATAGTTTGTTCGACCCCCCTGTTGTGTGCCCCCCCCTTGTTATTCGCCCTCCCCGTTGACGGGGCTGTGCTTCCACCGCTGAGCCGCCGCGGGCAAGCAGTCCCTTGGCCCCCCGCCCCGTTGATAGCGTTGTACTACTTCTGCCCCGGGGTTGTCAAATCCCCCCCGGCCCGCCCGGCCAGCGAGGGCGGCCGAGGGAAGGCGAGGCCACTTCTCGACTAATGGCATTAGGAGGGGCAGAACAGGGCTGGACTCATAGATATTGTGGGCGCCGACAGGAGACCGTGAACCGCTGCCCGTATCTGGTCACTTGGGCCGTGGGGAGTCAGTAGTGAAACCGACCTTGACAGGCCGGTTTTTCTTATGCGGACGGCCCGCCCCGGGAAGGTAGATGCTCTGCCCGTGGAAAGGAACGTGAATGCTGAAGACCCAGGAGACTGCTCTGTGCGGGATGTTCAGGCTGATAGTGGCCGTGGTGGTTGCCGGAGGCATTGTCCTCTGCGGGCTGGCGGGGGCGCCCCTCGGCCCCGGCGGGAGGGGCCACGCCGTGCTGGCCGAGCCGGCCGGCACCCCGTACCGGGTGGCCGCCGGGTATTCCCACACCCTCCTGGTGGACTCTGACGGGGCGCTGTGGGCCTGGGGCCGCAACACCAGCGGCGAGCTGGGCCTCAGCGATACCAACGACCGCAGGGTCCCCACCCCGGTGGGCACGGCCGGCAACTGGGCGTCGGTGGCCGCCAGCTGGTACCACTCCGTGGGGCTGCGCTCCGACGGCTCCCTGTGGGCCTGGGGCGAGAACGAGTACGGGCAGCTGGGGCTGGGATACCGGAGCTGGAGGGTAATCAGCCCGGTCAGGGTGGGCTCTGCCAGTAACTGGGTGGCGGTCTCCACGGGGCACTTCCACACCCTCGGGCTGCGCTCCGACGGCTCCCTGTGGGCCTGGGGCCATAACGGCAACGGGCAGCTGGGCCTGGACGGCGTGGAGATCGGCGAGAACATCACCTCCCCGACACAGCTGGGGGCCGGGGAGCAGTGGGTGGCCATGGCCGCCGGGGACGAGCACTCCCTGGCGGTGCGCTCCGACGGCTCCCTGTGGGCCTGGGGCCACAACGGCAGCGGCCAGCTGGGGCTGGACTCGCTCGCTTACAGGGTGCCGGTGGCTGCGCGGGCGCCGGGCGATGTCCTGTGGGCCAACGTGGAGGCTGAGTACAACTACTCCATGGGGATCGACCGGGGCGGGAATCTCTACTCCTGGGGCTACAACTACAAGGGCGTGCTGGGGCTGGGAGACAGCATCAACCGGACGAGCCCGGCCCTGGTGGGCAGCGGGTGGGCCGGCGTCTACCCCGGGCGCGTTCACTGCCTGGGGGTGCGCTCCGATGGCGGGCTGTATGGCTGGGGCAGCGGGTACGACGGCGCGCTGGGCCTGGGTGACGACGTCAGCGCCAGGATGGTCCCCACCCTGATCGCGGGCAGCTCGCCCGCCTGGGCGGGCGGGGGCGCCGGGGACCGCTGGTCCGTGGCCCTGCGGTCGGACGGCACCGTGTGGGGCTTCGGATGGAACGGCAACGGCCAGCTGGGCCTGAATGACTTCAACGAGCGCTTCGTCCCCAGCCTGGTGAGCTTCGGCTGGCCATTGTCGGTCAGCACGTCGGCGGCCTCCGGCATACAGGAGACCGGGGCCTCCCTCAATGGGCTCCTGGTCAGCCTGGGCAGCAGCGCGTCAGCGCAGGTCTGCTTCGAGTGGGGGCCCACCACCTCCTACGGCAACGCCACCGCGCTGCAGACCAGGACCAGCGCGGGCACATTCAGCGCCAGCCTGACCGGTCTGGCGTCCGGCACTACCTTCTACTACCGGGCCATGGCCCAGGCCGGGGGAGACACCGTCCACGGCGAGAGGGGGAGCTTCACCACGGCGTCCCCGGCGCCGGTCCCCGTGGCCCCGACGGTGGTCACGGGCGCCGCTGAGGGGATCACCTCCGGCTCGGCCATCTTGAGGGGCAGCCTGACCTCCCCGGGGTCGGCCGGCAGTGTCACCGTCAGCTTTGAGTACGGCACCGGGGCCGCCCCGTACTCCCTGCGCACCGCCCCGCAGACCCTGGGCGCGCCGGGCCCGTTCAGCGTGGAACTGACCGGCCTGGCCTCCGGGACCACCTGCTACTACCGGGCCAGGGCCGACGGTGACGGCACCTCCCGTGGCTCCGGCCTGACCTTTGCCACCCGGCACCTGACCGGGATCAGCCCGGTGGTGGAGACCCTGGATGCCAGCCACATCACCGCCGGCTCAGCGCGGCTGAACGGCGACCTGGTCTCCCTGGGTGAAGCGGCCGGCGTCGAGCTCTACTTCCACTGGGGGACCATCCCCGGGTCCTACCCTTCCGACAGCACCGCGGTGCACCGGTCGGCCGCCGGGACGTTCTACTTCGACGTGACGGGCCTGGCGCCGGGGACGACCTACTACTTCCGCACCAGGGCCGTGGGCGAGGGCGCCAGCTTCGGCCAGGAACGCAGCTTCACCACGCCGGCCGCGGGGCCCAACACGGAAGAGGGCGGGAACGGGAACGGCGGCGAGGGTGGAGGCCCGGGCGCCCCGGTGGGGCAGCCCCCGGTGGTCGGGGGCGTGCAGGCGGGCACCGGGAAGCGCGGCCAGGCCCTGACGGTCACCATCTCCGGGAGCCACCTGGAGGGGGCCACCGGGGTCAGCTTCGGCCCCGGGATAGCGGTGGAGAGCTTCTCGGTCACCAGCGACAGCCGGATCACCGCCCGTATCGTGATAGCCCGCGATGCCGCGGACGGGGCCCGGGAGGTCTCGGTGACCACCGGCGACGGCTTCGGGACCATGGCCGATGCCTTCACGGTGACCGCTGCTGACGGGGGCGGGTTCTGCAGCCGCGGGTCCGGGACCGCTTCGGCGGCCAGCGAGGTCACGCTGTCCATGACCGCCCTGGGCATGGTCCTGGGGACCGGGTACTGGATAGCCCGGAAGCGCTCGAAGTAGACGGCGGCGGCCGGGGGCTTGCGCCGGCAGCCCCCGGGCCAGGGCCCGGGACTACCTTGTCTGGCGCCGCACGAATCGTTACCTCATGATGGTGTTGTCGAAACCGGAGGCAACGCGGTCCGCCGGTCGCGGGGTGGCCCACCAGTGGAGGCAGCGCTGTGCACAACGGTCGGGCTTGCTACCGCAGGCCCAGGGACCTGAACAGAGCCTCCACCTCCGCCGGGCGCAGCTCACGCCATTTGCCCTCGGGGAGGCCCTTCAGGGTCAGCAGGCCCAGCCGGGTGCGGATGAGGTCGGTGGTCCGCAGGCCCACCGCCTCGCACATGCGGCGGACCTGCCTCTTCCAGCCCTGGCGGATGACGAATTCCAGCACCGTGGAGCCCTCATCGTGTCCCACCACCGCCACCCGGGCCGGAGAGGTGCGGCCCTCCTCCAGGCTTACCCCCTGGCGCAACTGGCGGAGGGCAGCCGGCGCCACCCGCCCGGTGACCCGCACCACGTAGGTCTTCTCGACGCCGAACCGGGGATGGGTCATGCGGTGGGCCACGAAGCCGTTGTTGGTCAGCATCAGCAGCCCCCGGCTCTCCAGGTCCAGGCGGCCCACCGGGAAGTAGCGGCCCTTCTGCCGGAAGAGGTCCAGTATGGTGGGGCGCCCCTGCGGGTCGTCCAGGGTGGTCAGGTAGCCGGGGGGCTTGTTCAGCAGGAAGTAGCGGGGCTCGGCCTGCCGGTCCAGGGGTATGCCGTCCACCTCCACGCGGTCGGCCGCGGGGTCTATCCTCACACCCTGAACGGTCACCGGCTGGCCGTTGACCCGGACCCGGCCGGCATCGATCATGGCCTCGCAGGCGCGACGGGAGCCCAGCCCCGCCGCGGCCAGGACCTTCTGCAGGCGCTCGCCCTGCGGGGCCTTCCCCCGGGGTCGCTCGCCCTGCGGGGCCCCTCCCCCGGGGCGCTCGCCCTGCGGGGCCCCTCCCCCGGGGCGCTCGCCCTGCGGGGCCTTCCCCCGGGGTCGCTCCGGCTGCAGGGCCTTCCCCCGGGGTCGCTCGTCCTGCGGGGCCTTCCCCGGTAGCTGGCGGCCCCTGCTGTCCCTGTCCTTCATCGTGACTGGCTCCAGTGATACATCATCTCATATCGGGCCCGTTTGTGGTATCATCTCGAAGAAGTCCCGGCAGCGCAGCGCGGCCTGTTGGGCTCCGGGGCAAGGCCGAAGGGGGTGCGCGATATGTCCAGACGGTGGATCGGCGTCCTGCTCGCCATCCTGCTGGTGCTGGGCGCGGCGGCCGCGGTGGTGGTGCTGACCAGGACGCCCGGGACGGAGGTCGCGCGGGTATCGGAGTTCGGCGTGTACCGGGGCTACTCCGAGGCCGAGTACCGGTACTGGACCCGCCAGTCCCTGTACGTCGAGGTCAGAGACGGGACCAGGCTGGCGGTGGACATCTTCCGGCCGTCCCGCAACGGGGTGGACCCGGTGGAGACCGCGCTGCCCGTGGTGTTCAGCGCGGAGCGCTACGTGAGGGCCACCTGGTCAGGCTCCGGGATGAAGACCACCCTGGACGCCTACCCCTACCTGAAGACGCTGCTTCAGCACGGATACGTGGTGGCGGCGGCCGATGTCCGGGGGACCGGGGCCTCCTTCGGGGTCTTCTCCGGGGACACCGACATGACCGAGGCCCATGACCTCTACGACCTGACGGAGTGGTTCGCGGCCCGGCCCTGGTGCAACGGCAACGTGGGCATGTATGGCGCCTCTTACCGGGGCAACAACCAGTACTGGGCGGCCGCCACCGCGCCGCCGCACCTGAAGTGCCTCTTCGCCGAGGCCGCCCCCTTCGATGCCTACTACTCGGGCCACCCCAACGGGGTGTTCTGGGACCGCTACCTCAGGGAGTGGGCCGCCATGACCCGGGACCTGGACATCAACGCCCACCGCATCACGGTCCCGGTGGACGACGATCCCGGGGGCAGCTTGCTGGCGGCCGCCGTAGCGGAGCACGCCGCCAACGCCGACACCTACGAGGTGGCCAAGAGCATGCCCTACCGGGACAGCGAGAGCGCGGACCCGGATTCCGCGGTGGCCCTGGCCGCCGGCGACAGCATCCTGCCCCTGGTGCAGGCCTCCGGGATTCCCGTGTACCACTGGACCGGGTGGTTCGACTACTTCGCCTTCAATCAGCCCACGTGGTTCCCCAACCTGGAGCAGCCGCAGAAGATGGCCATCGGCCCGTGGGTGCATGTGGACCGGTACGGCCCCACGGACCTGGCCGCCATCGAGCACCTCCGCTGGTACGACTGCTGGCTGAAGGGGATAGACAACGGGATCACGCAGGAAGCCCCGGTCAACTACTTCACCCTGGGCGCGCCCTCGGGGCAAGAGTGGCAGTCCGCCGGGGACTGGCCGCTGCCCGGGGTCGAGCCCACCAGGTACTACTTCGATGAGGGGCCGTCGGGGAGCGTGGAGTCCCTCAACGACGGGTCCCTCTCCCCGGGCCAGCCGGGGCCGTCCTCCGGCCGGGACCTGTACACCGTGGAGGTCTTCACTCTTTCCCTGGCTGACCGCTGGTCAGCCACCAGCATGGAGTCCCTGAGGGCTGACTGGAGGGAGCTGGACAGCGTGTCCCTTACCTACACCACCCCTCCCCTGGAGGAGGACATGGTGATCACGGGCTGCCCGGTAGCGCACCTCTGGGTCTCCGCCGACGTGGCGGACGCGGACTTCTTCGTCTACCTGGAGGAGGTGAGCCTGGGGGGCGGGTCCACCACCGTCAGCGACGGCCTGCTCCGGGCCTCGCACCGGTCGGTGGGCACCCCGCCCTGGGACAACGCGGGCCTTCCCTGGCACCGCAGCTGCGCGGCGGACGTGGAGCCCCTCACGCCGGGGGAGCCGGTCGAGCTGGCCATCGGGCTGGCCCCCACCTCCAACATCTTCGAGCGGGGGCACCGCATCCGGGTGACCATCACCTGCAATGACTTCGGGGACATGTTCGACACCTCCCGGGAGAGCGGGGCCGAGATCACCCTCTACCGCAGCAGCACGATGGCGTCCTACATCAGCCTGCCGGTCGCCGGGGGCTGACGGCCCGCAGCCCCGGGCGAGGCGCTGCGGGCGCATGCCGGCTGCTGGGGCAGGTGCCGCCCGGTCGCACGCAGGCCTTCGTACGCTGCGGGCGCATGCCGGCCGCTCAGGGCGCCGGGGGAGGGTCGGGCCCGTACCAGTTGTCCTGCACCGTCATGTTGCGGTAGGACATGGAGTCCACCATCTGCTCCCACTGCTGGCTCTTGGGGCCCTGGCCGGTGTCGCTGCCCGTCTTGACGGTCCAGTTCCAGCTCACCTCGCAGCCGGTCAGGGGGATGCCCCGGATGCAGACGTTGGGCTTGCCCGGGTTCTCGTAGAAGGTGTTGTGGTGTATCAGGAGGACGTTGCCGGCGTAGCTGCCCGCCGAGTCCGCGCCGCCGTGGCAGTCCACCTGGTGGGAGTAGTACCAGGTGCCGGTGGGGTTGCCGTTGGAGGCGTAGACGGCCTCGTAGAAGATGTTGTAGCGCACTTCGTAGCTGTTGGGGTTGACGTCGGCCGCCTGGGCCATGATGTGGTGGCGGTTCTCCCGGAAGATGTTGGCCTCGGCCAGGTAGGCGGCGCTGCCCTCCTCGGCTATGCCGTAGCCGTACCCGTGCCGCTGGCAGTGGTGGATGTAGCAGTGGTGGACCCGGTGGCGGGTTGCCTCCGTCAGGTCGCCGCCGTTGAAGTAGACCGCGGCCCAGGCGAAGCGGGAGATGTCGCAGTTCTCGATCTCGATGCCGCTGGCGCCGTTGGCCCCCCGCAGGCCGATGCAGGCGCCGCCTCCGGTGGCGTCCAGCCCCGCAGTGGCGATGGGCCCCTGCAGCGTCAGCCCCGACACCGTGACGTTGGACTCCAGGTACAGGAGCGGCGACATGCCCTGGCCCTCGGTCCAGGTCCACTTGATCCTGCCCCCGGCCGCCCCGTCCTGGCCGCGGTTGGAGGCCAGGACCACCCCGGACCTGACCGTCTCCCCGAAGTCCCTGGTTATGGTGATGGAAACCCCGTCCGGCACCCAGACGACGTCGCCGGGCCCGGCCATCTGCAGGGCCCGGGAGAGCTCGCTGGGGGTGGTCACCGTGAAGACCTCACTGGCGGAAGGGGCGTAGAAGTGGCTGTAGCCGGCCCCGCCGCCTACCGGGTCGCCGGTGGGGTTGGCGCCGGCCCCGTAGGCGGAGGGGCCGGGGTCGGGCTGGGCCGGCAGGAGCTGGTAGTCGCTGCCCGGGATGCCGGCGTCGTCTCCGCGGTTGCTGATGGCCACCACGGCCACCACCGCCACGCAGACGATGGTGAAGAGGGCCGCCACGGCGACCAGCAGCTTCGGGGAGCGGAAGGCCTTCACCGTGTGCACGGCCACGAACAGGGCCGCCACGGTGAGCACCAGCTTCAGGAGGCGGAACGCGGAGGCGCCCGCCGCCCACGCGCCGTTGATGGCCGCCTGTTCCAGCGTTCGCTCCTGGTCGGTGTGCGGAGGTCCGCCCGCTGCGGCGGCCTGTGCGCCGTCTGGAGCGGTGCCCTTGCCGGGGCCCGCCGTGTGCGCCTCGGGCGCCCCGTCCTGCCGGAGGCCCTCTTCCCTGTCCGGTCCGGTGTCCGCCGTCATCGGCCCACTCTGCCTTCCGGCCAATGGTACCACAAAGGGTCCATATTGTCTGGCGCACCGGAGCCCTGAGGGGCGGGCGGCTCCCTCCTTCGCGCCCGGGCCGTCCCGTCCGAAGCAGCGCCGGGGGCCGCGGCGTCAACGGCCGGGCCGGGGCCGGAGACGGGCCGGTTGACAGCCGTGCCCCGGGGAGGCAACAATATGCCCATGTACGTCGTGGCCTTCAACGGCAGCCCCCGCCGGGACGGCGCCACCGCCGCCCTCCTTCAGAAGGCCCTGGATGGCGCGGCCTCGCGCGGCGCGGAGACGGAGCTGGTGCACCTGGGCGATGTCGACATGGGCGGCTGCCGGGCCTGCTACTCCTGCAAGAAGCGGGGCGGCTCGAGCTTCGAGAAGTGCATCCAGGCGGACGGCATGACCGCCCTCTACGGGAAGATGGAGCGGGCGGAGGGCATCCTGCTGGGGTCGCCCATCTACTTCGGCACCATCACCGCCCGGGCCAAGGCCTTCATGGAGCGCCTCTTCTGCTACTTCCGCTACGGCGGCGCCCCGTCCGGTTTCCCCGGGAGGGCCCGGGTAGGGCTGGTGGTCACCACCGGCGCCGACCAGCAGCAGGTGGAGCAGGTCTTCCGGCACCACATCGATCTCAGCCGGGTGATGCTGGAGCTCATCCTGGGGCCGGTGGGGGTGCTGACCAGCACCGACACCATGCATGTGGAGGACTACTCCGGGATCGTGGCCGAGGCCCTGGAGCCCCTGGTGCCCCGGAAGCTGGAGCACCGGCGGACGGTGTTCCCGGAGGACTGCCGCCGGGCCTTCGAGATGGGGGCCGGGCTGGCCGGGCCCTCAGCATCGGGCTGACCGGCGGGGCTGGAGGAGCGGGGACTTGCCAGGCACGCTCAACGCCGCACGGGACCTCATGGAGCATCTGGCCCGCAGGGCGGGCTCGCTGCTGCTGGAGCACTTCCGGGAGGACGCTGACCTGCTGCCGCAGCGGACCACCGCCAAGGACGCGGCCACCCGGTACGACCTGATGGCCGATGCGCTTATCATCGACGGGGTGCGCAGCGTCTTCCCCGGCCACTCCATCCTCACCGAGGAGAGCGGCCTGCTCGCGGGGGACCCCGACTGGCTGTGGATCGTGGACTCCCTGGACGGCACGGGGGACTACGCCAACTGGAACCCGCTGTTTGCCGTGTGCCTGGCCCTGATGCGCCGGGGCGAGCTGGTCCTGGGGGTGGTGAACGCGCCGGCCGTCGGTGAGCTCTACGTGGCCGAGCGGGGGGGCGGGGCCTGGCTCAACGGCGGGCGGGCCCGGGTCTCCGGTGCCGCTGACCTGGGCCGGAGCTACCTCTTCTACTGCGAAGGCGGGGAGAGGGACCGGGGAAGGACCGGGAAGGCGCTGGCGGCGGTCTACCCCCGGGTGATGGACGTGCGCAAGCTGGGCTCCGCGGGGCTGGAGACCGCTTGGGTGGCGGCGGGCAAGGGGGAGGCCTACTTCACCTTCCAGATCGATCCCTGGGACGTGGCGGCCGGCGTGCTGCTGGTGGAGGAGGCCGGGGGGAGGGTGACGGACCTCGGGGGCCGGCCCTGGGCCCCGGAAAGGGCGGACCTGCTCTTCTCCAACGGCGAGGGGCTGCACCGCCAACTGCTGGCGCTGCTGGGAGAGGCGCTACCCGGGGGCCCCGGGGGCGCCGTCACTTGAGGCTAGGCGCAGGCGTCGCGCGGAGGCGCCATCGCCCGGGGCTCTGGACGCAGGTGTCCTGCAGGGGACGCCGTCACTTGAGGCTAGGCGCAGGCGTCGGGCAGGGAGCGGCGCGCCGCCTGCCGGTTGGCGATGGCCCTCTTCAGATGGGCGGGCCCGTCGAGCGCCCAGTAGATGATGGCAAAGGGCATGCCCAGGAACAGCAGCAGAGCTATCTCCCAGTTCATGTGCTTTCTCCCTTCTGGCGCTCCGCCGGCCGGTCCTGGTTTACGGGACACGGCCACGGCGTTGCGCCGGGCATCGTAATCTGATTCTAACCGGGCGCCCCCTCCCCGGGTATCCGCAATACCCCGTAGTCCCTGCCTTTGGCGGTCACGCGATTGGGCCGGGGAGACCACGTAGACGGCGGGCCCCCGAAGGGGGCCAACGATGCCGGCCTCCCGGGCCGGTCCCGGAAGCCCACCGCCGCGTGCCGCGCCAGCGGGGTCGCCCGGGGCCGGCGGCTGCCCGCCGCGGGCAGAGGGCGTTGACGCGATGGGCGGTTAGGGTCACACTATTAATGGTGACGGTGGCGCGGATGCGCGCCAGCCAGCCGCGCGTATGAGTCGACTGATCAAGTACCTCAAGCCCTGGGCCTTCTGGATCGCCCTCATTCTCCTTCTCCTGTTCGGGCAGGCCATGGCCGACCTCTCCCTGCCGGCCTACATGTCCGACATCGTCAATGTGGGCATCCAGCAGAGCGGGGTCGAGGACGCCGTGCCCGGGGCCGTAGGGCCCGCCCGGTTCAACCGCCTGCTCATCTTCATGACCGCGGACGAGAGGGCCGAGGTGGACGCCGCCTACACCCTGGAGGACCGATCCACCCTCTCGCCGGAGCGCTTCGAGGAGAAGTCCCGGCAGTACCCGGCCCTGGCCTCCGCCCCCCTCTACCTGCTGAGGGACGTGGACGCCGCGCAGCAGGCGCGGCTGGACCAGCTCCTGAAGCACGTCATACCGGCGGTGGCCGGGATTGAGCAGGCCGGCCCCGCCGGGCTGGCGCAGATGGGGCTGTCTGTCCCCCCGGGCGTGGACCCCTTTGACTTCATCGCCGCCCTGCCCCCGGCGCAGCTGGAAGCCCTGCGCAATGCGGTGCGGGAGCAGACCGGCGCTCTGCCGCCGAGCATGCTGGGCCAGCACTCCGCCGCCTGGATCAAGTCCGAGTACCAGGCCCTGGGGGTGGACCTGGGCGGGCTGAGGATGGCCTATATGTGGCGCATCGGCCTCATCATGCTGGGGCTGGCCCTGGCGGGGACCGTGGCCTCGGTCATCGTGGGCCTCATCTCCGCCCGCATCGCCGCGGGCCTGGGGCGGGACCTGCGCCGATGGCAGTTCGAGCGGGTGGAGAGCTTCTCCGCCGCGGAGTTCGACCGCTTCTCCACCGCCTCCCTGATCACCCGGTCCACCAACGACATCACCCAGATCCAGATGCTGGTGGTGATGCTCTTCCGGTTCGTATTCTACGCGCCCATCCTGGCCATCGGGGCGGTGATCCGGGTGCTGGACATGGACCGCTCCATGCTGTGGATCATCGCCGCCGCGGTGGCGGTGCTGCTGACCCTGATGCTCACCATGTTCCTCATCGCCATCCCCAAGTTCCGGGTGATGCAGAAGCTGGTAGACCGCCTCAACCTGGTGACGCGCGAATTCCTCTCCGGCCTGATGGTCATCCGGGCCTTCAACACCGAGAAGGCGGCGGAGAGCAGGTTCGACGACGCCAACCTGGAGCTGACCGGCGTCAGCCTCTTCGTCAACCGGGTGATGGTCTTCATGATGCCCATGATGATGCTGATCATGAACGGCGTCATGCTGCTCATCATCTGGGTGGGCGCCCACCAGGTGGACCAGGGCAGCATGCAGGTGGGCGACATGATGGCCACCATGCAGTACACCATGCAGATCATCTTCAGCTTCATCATGATCTCCATGGTCTTCATCATGCTGCCCCGGGCCAGCGTGTCGGCGGTGCGGGTAACCGAGGTCCTGGACACTCAGCCCTCGATCACGGACCCGCCGGCGGCGGAGACCTTCAAGGGGGAGGTGCAGGGCCTGGTGGAGTTCCAGGATGTGTCCTTCCGCTACCCCGGCGCCGAGAAGGACGTGCTGAAGCACATCTCGTTCACCGCCCGGCCGGGGCAGACCACCGCCTTCATCGGCAGCACCGGCAGCGGCAAGTCCACCCTGGTCAACATGATACTGCGCTTCTACGATGCCACCGAGGGCCGGGTACTGGTGGACGGCGTGGACGTGCGAAGCGTCACCCAGCACGACCTGCGGGAGCGCATCGGCTACGTACCGCAGCAGGCAATGCTCTTCTCCGGGACCATCGAGAGCAATATCAGGTACGGCAACGAGCAGGCCGGCCGGCCGGACGTGGAGAAGGCCGCCGCCATCGCCCAGGCCGAGGAGTTCGTGGCCGCCAGCGAGAACGGCTACCAGACCGCCGTGGCCCAGGCCGGGGCCAATCTCTCCGGGGGCCAGAAGCAGCGTCTGGCCATCGCCCGGGCGCTGGCCAGGAAGCCGGAGATATTCGTATTTGATGACGCCTTCTCCGCCCTGGACTACCGCACGGACGTGGCCCTGCGCAGGGCCCTGCGCCAGGAGACGGCGGGGGCCGCGGTCCTCATAGTGACGCAGCGGGTGGGGCCGATTATGGAGGCGGACCAGATCGTGGTCCTGGAGGACGGCGGCATCGCCGGGATAGGCACCCACGCGCAACTGATGAAGGACTCCCCGGTGTACCGGGAGATCGCCCTCTCGCAGTTGTCGCCGGAGGAGCTGGCGTCATGATGGGCAGGGGACCGCTGCCCGGCGGGATGGGCCCCCGGCCCGGCCCCACGGGCCCCGTGCCGGGCCCTCCCGGGAGGGGCGGGGCTCACGGCCCCATGGCCGCCATGATGCCCGGAGAGAAGGCGCGGCACTTCCGGCGGACCCTGCGGACCTTCCTGACCTACCTCAGGCCCTACCGCATCCACCTGCTCCTGGTGGTGCTGTTCTCTATCGTCAGCACGGCCTTCACCATCGTCGGCCCCAAGCTGCTGGGCTGGGCCACCACCAGGCTGTTCGAGGGTGTGGTCGCCAAGGCCACGGGGGTCCCGGGGGCGGCCATAGACTTCGGCTACATCGGCCGCATCGTCCTGATACTCCTGGGGCTGTACCTGCTCAGCGCCGCCTTCAGCTACGCGCAGGGCCTGATCATGGCCACCGTGGCCACCAGGATAACCTACTCCTTCCGCCGCGGGATCGCCGAGAAGATCAACCGCCTGCCGCTGGGGTACTTCGACAGGCAGTCCCACGGCGATGTGCTCAGCCGGGTGACCAACGATGTGGACACCATCAACACCACCCTCACCCAGAACCTCTCCGGGATGATATGGTCCACGATCACCATACTGGGCGTGCTCATCATGATGCTCTCCATCAGCTGGATCATGACCCTGGTGACGCTCCTCATCATGCCGCTCTCCGTGGTGCTCATCCGCATCATCATCAGGTTCTCCCAGCCGCAGTTCCGGGCGCAGCAGGCGCAGCTGGGGCGCATCAACGGGCACGTAGAGGAGATGTACGGCGGGCACGTGGTCATGAAGGCCTTCAACGGAGAGGAGCGCTCGCTCCAGAAGTTCGACGTGATCAACGCGCAGCTCTACCGGTCTGCCTGGAGGTCCCAGTTCTGGTCGGTCATGATGTTCCCCGTCATGAACTTCGTGGGCAACCTGGGCTACGTGGCGGTGGTCATCCTGGGCGGCTTCCTGGCCGGCCAGGGGACCATCGGGGTGGGCGACATCCTGGCCTTCATCCAGTACCTGCGGCAGTTCACCCAGCCCCTGGCCCAGGTGGCCAACATCGCCAACATCCTGCAGTCCACGGCCGCGGCCGCGGAGCGGGTCTTCGAGTTCCTGGACCAGCCGGAGGAGGCCCCGGCGGCGGCCAGCCCGGTGAAGCTGGAGGCGGTCCAGGGGCAGGTCACCTTCGATCACGTCCGCTTCGGCTACGACCCGGACAAGCCCGTCATCGGGGACTTCAGCGCCGACATCAAGCCGGGGCAGCGGGTGGCCATCGTGGGGCCCACCGGGGCCGGCAAGACCACCATGGTGAAGCTGCTCATGCGTTTCTACGACGTCAACGACGGGGCCATCAGGATCGACGGGGTGGACATCCGGGACATGCGGCGGGAGGACCTGCGGCGCCTCTTCGGCATGGTGCTCCAGGACACCTGGCTCTTCGCCGGCACCATCCGGGAGAACATCGCCTACGCCCGGCCCGAGGCCACCGAGGAGCAGATCATGGCCGCCGCCAGGATGGCCCATGCCGACCACTTCATCCGCACCCAGCCCCAGGGGTACGACACCCAGATCAACGAGGAGTCCAGCAACATCTCCCAGGGCCAGAAGCAATTGCTGACCATCGCCCGGGCCTTCCTGGCCGACCCGGAGATGCTCATCCTGGACGAGGCCACCAGCTCCGTGGACACCCGCACCGAGGTCCTCATCCAGCGGGCCATGGCCGAGCTCATGAAGGGCCGCACCAGCTTCATCATCGCCCACCGCCTCTCCACCATCCGCGACGCGGATACCATCCTGGTCATGAAGGACGGCGACATCGTGGAGCAGGGGCGTCACGCCCGGCTCCTCGAGGCGGAGGGCTTCTACGCATCGCTGTACCGCAGCCAGTTCGAGGCCGTGTCGGCCGGCTGACCGGCCCGCTCCCGTGGCCAGCGCCCGGCAACGCCGCCTTCGCCGGGGCCGCCGGCGGCCGGGTCAGCGGCCGGACCGCTCCGGCGCCCTTTTACCGCAGAGCGGAGACCGTCTCCTCCACCGCCTGCCGGACCGGGGTGTAGGTGATCCCCAGCTCCCGCTGGGCCTTGCTTCCGTCCGCCACCAGCGGCGAGGCCAGCGACCGGGCCGCATCGAGCGACAGCCCCCAGAGGGGCGGCCTCCCGGTCAGGCCGGCCAGCAAGGTCAGCGCCGCCCCGCCGGCCAGGGCCAGGGGCCCGGGCAGGGTGACCCGCGGCAGGCGGGCCCCCGAGGCTTCGGCCGCCATGGCCGCCAGCTCGCCCCACGGGAGCTGCTGGTGGGCCACGATGTACCGCTGGCCGATGTTGTCCGGCTTTTCGGCGGCCCTGATGATGGCCTCGGCGACGTCCTGCACGTGGACGAAGGTCAGGACGCTGTTCTTGAAGACGTTCACCGGCTGCTTGCCCCGGGCGATGTCTCCCATGAACTGGCCGGTGGGCTTGCGGTCGCCCCTCCCCAGCACGTTGCCCGGGTGGATGAGGACCAGGGGCAGCCCCTGGTTGCGGTGGTACTCCCAGGCTATCAGGTCGCCCTGGTACTTGGTCCGGGCATACTCGCTGACCTGCTCCGAAGGGACCGGCGTGTCCTCGTTGAAGGGGCGCTGTCCCGACCGGGCCCAGATGGCGTAGGTGCTGACGTGGACCACCTTGGAGACCCCGGCCTCCATGGCGCACTGCATGACGTTGCCGGTGCCCTCCACATTGACCCGGTGATAGTCCCGCCTGTCGGGCACCCAGAAGGTGTAGATGTTGGCCAGGTGGAAGACCCGGTCGCAGCCCTCCATGCCCCTGGTCAGCGAGGCCCTGTCCGTGACGTCTCCGGGCACCACGGTCAGGCCCATCTCCTCCAGCTTGCGGCCCCGGGCGCCGTCCCGGACCAGGCAGCGGGCCTGGTGCCCGGCCGTGGCCAGCCTTTGGGCCAGGTGGCCCCCGATGAACCCGGTGGCCCCGGTCACGAAGATCTTCATGCGGCTACCTCCCCTGCCTCATTTCCCTTTGGTCCTGCCCGGCCTCAATGAAGCGGAAGCCCCCGGGGGCCTGCCCGCCGGGGAACCCGCCCAGCACCCTGTCCGCCACCGGCGCGATCCGCAGCCCGTTGGGGATGGCCCGGCCCGGCGCCACGACGCACCCGGTGCCCAGGTAGACACCGTGCCCCGCACACATGCCCATGAAGATGTTGCCGGTATCCACCGGGGCGCCGTCCTTCATTACGTGCACGGTCTTTCCGTCGAGGCGGAAGTCAGTGCCCACGGCGCTGGCGGCGATGAAGCTGTCCCGCCCGCACATGCTGGCGTTTATGAAGGAGGTGGTGGTCAGGACGCCGGGATACAGGACGGAATACTGCACCACCGCCCCGCCCTGCAGGGCGCAGTGCTCCCCGATGACCGACAGCTCCACCGCGGCATGGTTGGCGAGGTAGGCCCCCTCCCCGACCACTGACTCGCGGACCACCGCCATGGCCCCGATCTTGACGTTGGGCCCGATGACGGACCCCTCGACGCAGGCCGTGTGGTGGATGTCGCAGCCCTTCCCGATGCGGTTGGCCCGGCCCAGGGCCTTCCACTGGTTGGCGGAGCGCGCCCGCAGCGCCAGCCCCAGCAGCCTCAGCCGGGGCCCCTTCTTGAGGCGGGCCAGCTCCGCCAGGAGGCTGGCTACGTTGGCCGACCACAGGTTGGCCCAGTGGTCTATCTGGACCAGCAGCTTCTCGGTCAGGGGCACGTCGTAGCTGCGCCCGGGCACCACGTGGTCCGGGAAGGGGACGCCGTCCCGCAGGCCGCCGGGGTCGATGACCACCGGGCGCACCGGGCCGTCGCGCCGGCCGGCGGGGACATAGCGCAGGTCGTACTCCACCCGGTCCGGGTAGACGGCCGCCTCCTGGGTGCGCACCACCGTCCTCAGGGTGCCCAGCCCCGGGCGCAGCGCGGCCACCGCCGGGCCTCCCATGAGGCGCGACCGGGTGACGAACTCCCTGAGCAACTCGGCGCTGAAATAGAGGTGGTCGCTGAAGACCAGGTGCTCCTCCGGGTCGTGCGCCAGCGCCTGGCCGGCCGGCACCATCGCGATGTCCAGGCCCCGCAGGGCCGCCTCCTGATGCTCCCGCAGCGGCCGGTTAAGGATCAGGCAGTCGCCGGGGTGGTCATTGAAGGGCTCGATGCAGCGCGTGCTCTCCAGACGGTAAGCTTTCATCACCGCAGTTGATTGTGGCTGCCGCCCATCACTGGATTCACCTCCAGGGTATCACCCGTGTCAACAAGCCTGGCCCGGCGGGCCAGGCCGGGAATGGCCGGCGGCGGGCCGCCGGTGGCCCGGGGACGCGTGGCCGCCCCGGCCGGCGCAATGTTTCTGTGACATCTTGGCCCGCCGTGGAGAAGCCGGCGTAGGGCCGACGGGCGGCGCGGAAACCTTTCTGTGATAGCCCCGGACTACAATGTTCCCTGCCGCGAGCGCCGGGCCGTGGCCCCGGGCGCCGCCCGGGGGGCGGGCGCGATGGCAACCCTGCGGGGCCTGCGGGCCCCGCACTTGAGGAGGACCGCATGGAAGAGGATACAAAGAAGGCAGTCCGCATCGGGCTCCTGGTCAAGATAACCGCCATATTTCTCCTGATGCCCGTCTCCGCCGGCGTGTGCCTGATGATCATCGGGCTCCCGAACTGGTACGTGTGGCTCGGGGGGGCGATAGTGATGCCCGCCATCTGCGTGTGCCTCACCTACCTGATGCTCAGCCGGCCTATCCAGCGCCTGGAGGAGATGTCCCGGGCGCTGGCGCAGGGGGACATCTCCCGCGAGGTTGATATCCGCTCCCGTGACGAACTGGGATCGCTGGCGGAGGCGCTGGGTGATGTGGCCGGGTACCTGCGGGAGAGCGCCGCGGTGGCCGGGAAGCTGGCGGACGGGGACCTGGCCGTGGAGTCCCGGCCCAGGGGGCCGGGCGACGTCCTGGGCAACGCCCATGCGCGGCTCGTTGCCCGGGAGCGGGAGTTCATCGGGAGGACCAGGGCCGCCGCCCAGAGCGTGGCCGATGCCAGCCAGCAGCTCTCCCGGGCCTCCGAGCAGACGGCGCAGGCCACCCAGCAGATCAGCGGCACCATGCAGCAGGTGGCCCGGGGCGCCACCGAGCAGTCCACCTCCCTGGAGCAGACCACGGGCAGTGTAGAGCAGCTGGGCCGGTCCATCGGCCAGATAGCCCGGGGGGCCCAGGAGCAGGCCCAGGCCGTCGACGAGGCCACCAGGGCCGTGGAGGCCCTGGCCGCGGCCATCGACCTGGTTTCCGCCAACGCCCGGGCGGGTGTCCGGGAGTGGGACGCCACCGCCGAGTCCGCCATGGGCGGGGCCAGGAAGGCCAACGAGACCGTGGTGGGCATGGACCGTATCAAGAAGGGCATGGACCTGGCCTCGGTGGGAGTCACGGACCTGGGCCAGAGGTCCGGGGACATCGGGAACATCGTGGCCACCATCGACGACATCGCCGCCCAGACCAACCTGCTGGCCCTCAATGCCGCCATCGAGGCCGCCAGGGCCGGGGAGCAGGGACGGGGTTTTGCCGTGGTGGCCGATGAGGTGCGCAAGCTGGCGGAGCGGTCCTCGATCGCCACCCGGGAGATAGCCGACCTGGTCAGCGGGATCCAGGCCGGGGTGCGGGAGACGATGACCGCCATGCAGCAGGGCAGCCAGGAGGTGGACGCGGGGTACCGGCTGGCCGCCGATGCCGGCGGGGTCCTGGACGAGATCCTCACCCGGTCCCAGAACGTCAGGGCCCAGGTGGCCGAGATATCCACCGCCGCCGGCTCCCTGATGGACCTCAGCAGCCGGATGAAGGACGCCATGCAGAAGATCATCCGCATCGTGGAGGAGAACGCGGTGGCCACCGGGGAGATGACGGCCAGCTCCGAGGCGGTGGCCCGGGCGGTGGAGGCCACGGCGTCGGTGGCGCGGCAGAACAGCCTGGCCTCCGACGAGGTCTCGGCCTCTGCGGAGCAGATGTCGGCCCAGGTGGAGGAGGCCCTGGCCGCGGCCCAGTCCCTGGCCCAGACGGCCCGGCAGATGGCGCAACTGGTGGGGGCCTACAAGAGCGATGAGACCCACATCGGGAAATAGCTGGCCCGGGGTCCATCTCCCGGGAGGACACCAGCTTCTACCGCATCTTCCACTGCCCTGAGGAGGCCCGGGTCCGCAGAAATTCCGCAACTTCTCCGGGAGGCCGTAGCTGACTTCTTCGTGGCCGGGG
>CAZBJX010000004.1:0-112190 GCA_964492335.1 uncultured Dehalococcoidia bacterium
ATGGTGACAAAATCACTGAACCATTAGGGTGACAGATTGACAGAACTACGACAGGTCGGCTCCGAATAACCGTATCACAAAGCCCTCACCAGTCCGGGGGGGGCCGCCCCGGACATAATACTTGCCCCGGGGCCCCGTGGTGGTATACTTATTACTGGTCGTTCTTGCTTTGTGCAGCAGAAACAGTTTTGCGCTCGGGCGGTGACAGGGGCGGCGGCCCAGTGGTCGCTGCCGGTCAATCGGTTGGGGGCCGGCAAGGGAGTGATGATGGGAATGCGAAACCTGTCGAGGGTCCTGGCTCTTCTTGGCTTATTCCTCACATGCGTCTGGGGCGTTGCGGGCACGGCTCTGGCGTCTCCTTCTACGGGCGGGGCCGCCTTCGCGGTGTCGGATTCGGATAATGAGACCGAGTACGGCACCATCACCGTCAGCAGCAACCCGGCGGGGGCCACCTTCACCATCTCGGGAGCGGCCAGCTACTCCGGGACGGCGCCCTGGAGCACGAACAGCGCGCCGTTGGGCACCTACACCATCAGTTGGGGCGCCAACGCCACGGGCACTTCGCCGACAACGCAATCCCTGACACCTGGCGATCTCTCCATCGCCTTCACCGCCAGCTACAGCGCGCCGCCCCAGGTGGGCACCATCAGCGTCACCGCTGATGCGCCGGGAGCGACTTTCAACCTGACCGGGCCGGCAGACTACTCCGGAGTCCCACGGACCATCTCCAATGCGCCCCCGGGCCACTACACCATCACCTGGAACGCAGTGATGGGCTACACCACACCGGCATCGGTGAGCCAGACGCTGACCGCGGGCGGCACCATCATCTTCACCGGCACCTACACGAAGGAGACGCCCCAGGTGGGCACCATCAGCGTCACCGCTGATGCGCCGGGAGCGACTTTCAACCTGACCGGGCCGGCAGACTACTCCGGAGTCCCACGGACCATCTCCAATGCGCCCCCGGGCCACTACACCATCACCTGGAACGCAGTGATGGGCTACACCACACCGGCATCGGTGAGCCAGACGCTGACCGCGGGCGGCACCATCATCTTCACCGGCACCTACACGAAGGAAACGCCCCAGGACGGCACCATCAGCGTCAGCAGCAACCCGGCGGGGGCCACCTTCACCATCACGGGGACGGCAGCCTACAGCGGGACCACGCCGGCCACCTTCCCCAATGCGCTCCCGGGCAACTACGCCATCACCTGGGATCCCATGCCGGGGTTCAACACGCCGCCCGGCGAGACCAAGACCCTCAGCATCGGGGGTGGCATCTCCTTCACGGGCAACTACGCGGCGGTCCCTCTGACGGGCGCCATCTCGGTGACGGCCAACATGCCCGGGGCGACCTTCACCATCACCGGAGCGGCGCAGTACAAGGGAACGGCGCCGGCGACCTATGCCGATGCGCCGACCGGCAACTACACCATCACCTGGGGCGCCCTGGCCGGGATGCAAGTGCCGGCCCCTCAGACGCTGACCCTCGAGGGTGGCGACACCATCACCTTCAAGGGCACCTATGTTGATAACGTCCCGCCCATCATCTCCGCGGTGACGGCCAAGGAAATCACCACCACCTCCGCCATCATCACCTGGACCACCAACGAGCCGGCGGACAGCCGGGTGGAGTACGGGTTGGCCGCAGCCCTCGGCTTCACCACGCCACTGGACTCCAAGATGGTCACCACCCACAGCGTGACCATCACCGGGCTGAACCCGGGGACCTGGTACTACTACCGGGTGAACTCCAGGGACCTTGCGGGCAACCCGGCGCAGTCGAAGATCTTCGAGCTCCTCACCTCGGACGATATCCCTCCGGTGATCTCCAGCGTGATCGTGACGGATATCTCGGATTCCGGCGCCAGCGTCAAGTGGGAGACAGATGAGAGGTCGGACAGCCAGGTGGAGTACGGGCTGACGGCCAACTACGGCTCGGTCTCGGTCGTGGACTCCGCCCTGTTGCACAACCACAGCGTGGCACTGGCCGGGCTCTCCACTCAGACCACGTATCACTTCCGGGTGAAGTCGACGGACTACTGGGGCAACTCCAGCCTGTCGCCTGACGCCACCTTCACCACCACGGACATCGACGCTCCGGTGATCTCGGGGGTGGCCGCCACGGCCATCACGGACACCTCGGTCATTGTTGTCTGGTTCACCGACTCCCAGTCGCAAAGCATCGTGGAGTACGGGCTCACCACCAACTACGGCATGATTTCCACCTTCGACAACACCATGACCACCGGCCACAGCGTTACTCTGGTGGACCTGGTGGCCCAGACGACCTATCACTACAAGGTGAAGTCGCGGGACGCCTCCGGCCTGTGGGCCCAGAGCTCGGACTACACTTTCACCACCGGCATCGACATGGGCACCGATCCGCCGAAGATCCTCTTCCTCACTTCCGGGGAGCCGACCAGCACGGCGGCCACCATCTCCTGGAGCACGGATGAGATGGCCTTGACCCAGGTGGAGTACGGCCTGAAGGTCGAGGACGACAGGTACCAGTTCGCCACTCCGCCGGGCACCGAGTTCAAGACGCTCCACTCCGTGCAGCTCACCGGCTTGAAGTCGGGCGTCACCTACCACTACCGGGTCATATGCACTGATGCCGCCGGCAACCGCAGCGTGTCCCAGGACAAGACCTTCGTCACCCCGATAGGCCGGGCGCCCCTCCCTTCGCTGCCGCCCTGGGCGTGGGCCATCGTTGGTGTCGCCGGGGTCCTGGTGGTGGGCGTCCTGGTGGTCAAGAACCGCTGACCGTCGCCGCGTTCCCTGCTACAATAGGGTGGAACCATGATCAAGACCGGTGTCTTCTACCACGAAGTGATGAGGTATGACCATGCACCCTCGGACATGGACATCGGGAAGGGCTTCGATGGCATCGTCAGGGAGGGGCTCTTCGAGATAGAAGGGGTCAGCTTCATCGAGGCCGGGCCCGTGGCAGAAGACCTGGTGCTGCGGGTGCACACCAGGAGGCTGGTGGATGAGGTGAAGCGGGACGGCTACTGGGAAGTGAGCCGCTACTCGGCCGGCAGCGTGGTCATGGCCTTGGACCGGGTGCTGTCCGGAGAGCTGCACAATGCGCTGGCCCTGGTGGGCATCGGCGGGCACCATGCCGGCCGGGACGACGCCTACGGGGGGTGCTGCATCAACCATGAGGCCATCGCCGTCACCTGGGCGCGGGAGAATGGGCGGGGGACGAGGTTCGCCATAATCGACACCGACACGCACCACGGAGACGGCACCCGGGAGCTGGTCTCCGGGGACGGCGACGTCCTCCACGTCTGCTACTGTGGCTATGGCCGGGGGGACGGGCAGACCGGGGTATGCCTGCCTCACGCCTCCGGGGACGATGAGTTCGTGCAACGCTTCCGGAGCGAGGTGCCCCCGCTGGTCCGCCAGTTCCGCCCGGAGCTGGTCCTGTGGTTCTGCGGCCTGGATACCCACCGCGACAGCTACGGGACCAGGTGCCTGACCTCCAGCTGCTATGCCCGCCTCTGTGAGGTGCTGAAGGAGACTGCCGAGGAGGTGTGCGGGGGAAGGCTGGTGGTGAGGGTCGGCTGCAATGCTCCCGCGCACGTGGCGGCCGAGGCCCTTCCCAGGATGGTGAAGGTGCTGGCCGGCAAGCCTTGGCGTTAGGCGGGGCTCCCCGCCCGGCGGCGCCCGCCGCCGGGAGCACGGCGTCGGCCCTTGCTTGAAGACACGCCCCCGGGTGGGTATACTACCGACAGTGGCCCCCGGACATCTCCGCGGACCGCCGGATCCCCGGTGCCGTGGTGTTTGCGTAATCACATGATGGAGGTTTGTTGGCGATGGAATCGAAGCGCTCCCCACACCCTATCGAACGCAATGTGGCCATGGAGCTGGTGCGCGTTACTGAAGCCGCTGCCCTGGCCGCCGCCCGCTTCCTGGGAATGGGCGACAAGAACACGGTGGACGGGGCAGCCGTGTCCGCCATGCGGTATGTCCTCGGCAGTGTCCACATGGACGGGGTGGTGATCATCGGGGAGGGAGAGAAGGACGAGGCCCCCATGCTCTACATCGGGGAACGCATCGGGGACGGCTCGGGCCTGAAGCTGGACATCGCTGTTGATCCGGTGGATGGCACCACCCTCACGGCCAAGGGCCTTCCCGGGGCCATTTCCGCGGTGGCGCTGTCCGCCAGGGGCACGATGAACTGCCCCCGCCAGCTGGTGTATGTCAACAAGATCGTAGCCGGGCACGAAGCCAGGGACGTGGTCAACATAGACGCGCCGGTGGCGGAGAACCTCAAGAACATCGCCAGCGCCAAGAAGAGGAAGATATCCGAAATCACCGTGGTGGTGCTGGACAGGCCGCGCCATGAGCAACTGATCGCCGACATCAGGAGCGCCGGCGCCCGGATCAAGCTGATCTCCGACGGTGACGTGGCTGCCGGCATCCAGGCGGCCCTGCCGGACACCGGGGTGGATGTGCTGATGGGGGTTGGTGGAACACCCGAGGGTGTCCTCACGGCGGCGGCCATCCGCTGCACCGGCGGCGTCATCCAGTGCAAGGCGTGGCCCCGCGATGATAAGGAGAGGGACGCCGCCATCGCCGCCGGGTTGGATATGGACAAGGTGTACGGCACCGAGGACCTGGTGGGTGGTGAGGACGTCTTCTTCGCGGCCACCGGCGTCAGCACCGGGGAGATGCTCAAGGGCGTGCGCTACTTCGCCGGCGGGGCCCAGACCCACTCCATGGCCATGCGTTCCCGGTCGGGCACCATCCGCTGGGTGGACTCGTGGCACAACTTCGAGCGCCTGGACAAGATGAGCTCCTTCAATCTCCACTGAGTGGACGGGAGCGCGGCCAACAAAAAGAGTCCGACTGAGTGCTCAATTCGGCTCATTTCTTTCTATCTTCGTTGCTGTAACCGTTGAGCGAGACCCTGTGGACTCTGTTTTGTCGTACGTATTCAGTTGTCGGGCGATATTATATCACAATCCCTTGGACTGGCAATCCCCTGTCAAGCGTGGGTCCGCCGCCCCGGAGGCGTTGAGAGGGAAATGAGACGCCGGGCCCGGACCGGAGCGGGGGGCGTCAGGGCAGCAGGCCCTCCGACAGCGAAGCCGGACCGTCCTCAAACGGCGTTGCCGCCACCTCCTGCTTCCTGGCCGCGGAAGTCAGCTTGTTCTGAAAGGTCCTCTCCTCACCGCACAGCTGGCAACGCCCCCTGGTCTCAGCCTGCTGAGAAGAGTCGATGATCCAGTAGTGGCGGCAGTTGGACAGGACCGCCACCTGCATTGTCGCCTCTTTGTGTTTGGCTGGCATCTTTCTCCCCCGCTCTACTCTCTCGACGCTGCGGGCCAATGCCCGGCAGCGCCGGCTGCTGTTCATAGAGGGTACGACATCGGGATTACCGCTGTGTCTCAGGGGGAATGGCGGCCCTTACCGTATCCTCACCAGCGGATGGCGGGGGAACGTCTGCCGGGCGGCATGCTCCGGGGCAGGCCGGAGCCGGGCGGCTGCCTTGATTATTGGTGGTGCGGTTGGTAGACTCAGGCTCGATCCGCGTGCATGGAGGGCTGACGGCATGATTAGATCGAGGATACTCGGGGTCGGGAAGTACCTGCCGGAGCGGCGGGTCACCAACCTCGACCTGGCGAAGATGTTCGACACCAGTGACGAGTGGATCCGGCAGCGTACGGGCATAGTGGAAAGGCGCTTCGCTGACGAAGGGGTGTACTGCTCCGACCTGGCCCTGGAGGCCTCCCGGGAGGCCCTCAAGAGCGCCGGCATGAAGGCCGAGGACCTGGACTTCATCATCTTCGCCACCCTGAGCCCGGACCATCATTTCCCGGGGAATGGCTGCTATCTGCAGCCGAAGCTGGGTATCGCCGGCATCGGGTGCATGGATGTCAGGAACCAGTGCTCCGGCTTCCTCTACAGCCTGGCGGCGGCGGATGCCTTCGTCCGGATCGGCATGTACAGGAGGGTGCTGGTAGTGGGCGCCGAGGTGCACTCCAGCGGCCTGAGCTTCACCGATGAGGGGCGCGATGTCTCGGTGATCTTCGGCGATGGCGCCGGCGCGGTCATCGTCGGCCCGTCCGTGGACCCCTCGAAGGGCATCCTCTCCAACCACCTTCACGCTGACGGGGCCTTCGCGGACATCCTCAGGCTGGAGATGTTCGACATCAGCCGCAAGCCCTGTCTGACTCATGAGATGCTGGACCGGGGCTCCCTGTGGCCCCGGATGAAGGGCAAGGACGTCTTCCGGGTGGCGGTGACCAAGATACCGGAGGTGGTCGAGGAAGGCCTGAGGGCCGCCGACCTCAAGGTGGAGGACATCGACCTGTTCATACCCCACCAGGCCAACCTGCGCATCAATCAGTTCGCCGCAGCCAGGCTGGGGGTGCCGGAAGAGAAGTTCTACAGCAACATCCAGCGCTACGGCAACACCACGGCGGCGTCGCTGCCCATAGCGCTGAGTGAGGCGCTGGAGGAGGGCCTGGTCAGGGACGGCAGCCTGATCATGCTGGTGGCCTTCGGGGCCGGGTTCACCTGGGGCGCCTGCGTCATCAGGTGGTAGGGCGACGGCCCCGCCGCGCTAGTTGGGGCTCCGGTAGACCCGGGGCTCACCGCCGTCCAGGGAGATGTCCTCCAGCATATTCTTGAGTATGGCCAGGCTGGCCAGCTGGTCCTTCAAGGTGCCGCGGTAGCCGCTGTCCTCGAACAGGCGCGTGCGGTTCAGGAACCTGTTGACCAGCGCGGCCAGCGCCCCGCGCCGCCGGAGCCACGGCATGTAGTCAAAGGGGTCCCCGGAGGGGACCTCCATGGTCACGTAGCCCTGCGCCCTGATGGCCGTGTGGTGCACGATTTCCCTCAAGTCCCTGGCCAGCCGCCCCAGGCTGCCCTTGGGGATACTGGACAGCGGGGCATGGACGTGCCTGGCTTCGTGATCGACCACGGGGGAGTGGTGCATGTGCAGGCTGACGACGTTGCTGCCGATCTCGGTGTTCTTCAGCTGGGCCAGCAGCGCGACGCGCCCCCCCTTGACCGTCATGGCGTGCCCGTAGTCCAGGGTGAGCTTGACCTCGTCCGAGTATCCGTGTATGGCCCGGCGGCAGTCCTCCAGCGTCTGACAAATCCACCGGCCCTCGTTGGGGCTGTTCTCGATGGTGGGTATGATCTTCCGGTCGTGGCCGTACCGCTCGTAGAGCAGCTTGTTGGTGATGGCGATGAAGTCTATGTTCTGCCGCAGCCGCAGAAGCGCGGACTCCCGGTCCCCTTCGTCACGGGCCAGGCCGGCGTGGAAGACCATGACCGGCCGGTCGGTCACCACCGTCCTGGGATGGGCATCCGCTATCCTGTAGGCCGCCTCCAGCTGTCCCTCGATCGCCTTCCTGGTGCGCGCAGTAGCCTCGCAGAGGTTGAACGTGTATCGCCCCAGCAGGGGGCTCTTCTCGATGTGGGCGTGAAAAGAGGAGATCGGCGTCCCTATGCTCTTGACCATCGTGTCGTTTATCTTCCACTCGAACCGGTTGTAGAACAGCCGGGGGTCGGTGAGGTGGAATTCCACGGCGTCAAACAGGTGAGGCCCGACCAACTCCGGGTTGTACGGGGTCCTGGTCATGCGCATGGCCAGGCTGTTGAAACGCTTGTCGGCGATCCTGAAGAACGGCGCAGTGTCGGCCAGCCTCTCGTACCCCAGCCGGAGCAGCATGTAGGTGTAGCAGTTGCGGTTGATGGTCATGGCATGGTGCGAAGAGGTAGCGTATTTCATGCAGTTGTCCTTCCTGGCTCCTACACTCGGTTTCTCACCTTGTCCCCTCGGTGCCGCCGACGCCCCCCGCCGGCCCGTCCCGGCCTGCAGCGCGAACGGGCCCGTCACGCGCGCGGACTTGGGCCGGTGCCCCCTGCCGCTATCTCTGCCTGCTAGATTGTGTGCCCTTCCGCAGCCTGAGGCAAGTGCCAATTGGCCCCTTCTGGCGAGCCAAAGCGCTCAGTCAGGGCTGCTGAACGGCGGCGCCCGGTGCGCCGGGGCGCTCTGTCCGTAACGCGATGATGGCAACCACCCGGGCGGTCGGCCCGGCCCCCTCTACCTGTCCACTTGGGTCACGAAAACGGACCTCTTGCACCTTCTCATTGTACAGAGTTTGCGGGAGAATGTTAAAGGCCTGTCCGGGGAGCCGGTTCTGGGTGTCCGCTAACAACCTCGCGGCGCTATGCGGACGGAGCGCGGCCGGGCAGGTTGCCTCATATGCGAGGGAGGGGGTAGAGGCGAGACTGGCCGGGCGAACGGCCCGGGCTGTCGGTCCCGCGCGGGCGCGCCGGCGGCCTTGCGAAGGTTCCCGTACGGTCTCGAGAGCAGCATGGAAACGAGCACCGCGGTGAGGCCGGCTGCCGGCGTCTTTGACCGGATTCGATGGGGCGCGCACCTGTGCCAGCTCTACGAGTCGGGCCAGGACGTCATCGATGTGCTGGTGCCCTTCTTCCGCAGGGGCCTGGAGGAGAACGCCCTTTGCCTGTGGCTGGCTCCCATGCCGTTGCGGCAGGAGGTCATGGAGGCGCTCAGGGAGGGCATCCCGCACCTGAACAAATACCAGCGGCAGGGGCAGATCCAGGCCATCCCTCATGCCGACTGGTACCTCCTTGACGGGAGGTTCAGTGTGTCAGCGGCCATCGGGAGCGCCGCCGGCGCCTTGAAGCAGGCGAAGCAGGCCGGCTTCAAGGGCATCTGGGCGGCCGGCGACACCAGCTGGCTGGACAGGAACGACTGGCCGGTCATGGTCGGGTATGAAGAGACGCTGTTCAACCTCATGGTGGATATCCCCACTGTTGCCCTTTGCACCTATCCCATCCAAATGGTGGGGGCAGCCGAGGCCCTGGACGTCTATCGCCTCCACCGGTCCGTGCTGGTCAAACGGGGCGGAGAGTGGGGGATCGCCGAGAGCCTGGGACAGGCCATGGGCGAGAAGGCGCTTCGCGACAGCGAGAGGATCTACAAGGGCCTCTTCGACAGCACCCTGAACGGGGTAGTGGTGCTCGACATCGAGACGCGGAAAGTGGTGATGGCCAATGCCGCCGTGGCCAGGGTCTTCGGATTCGCATCGCCGGATGAGATGGTGGGCATGAACCCGCTGGAGCTCATCATAGAGGACAGGGAGCTCATCGAAGGGCTGCTGATTGACGGCCTGCTCAGCGCGGACATCAGGGAGGCCGTAGAGTTCAGGGCCGTGAGGCTGGACGGCAGCGATATCTGGGTGAGCGCCGCCGGCGTGAGGACACAGCACCAGGGGCGGCCGGCCGCGCTGCTCTCCATCCGGGACATAACGGAGCAGAGGAGGGCCGAGGCCGCGCTCCAGGAGTCACAGAGGCGGATGCAGTCCATCTTCGACAGCGTCGGAGATGGCATAGTGGTGCTGGACTCGGTGGGCCGGGTAACCGCGGCCAACCGCAGGATCAAGGACGTGGGGGGCTGGACCCTGGAGGACATCATGGGGAAGCCCTTCGACGAGATGGCCATGTTCCGCCCTGAGGACATAGAGAAGATGGTCGACGTCTTCGTCCCGGTGATCTCCGGCAAGGCGTCGCCGATCATGGAAGTCAAGTGCGCCACCAAGTCCGGCGGAAGGCTGGACCTGGAGATCCGCGTCACCCCGCTGAAGAAGGACAATGACGTTGTGGGCATAATCGCTGTCCTCAGGGACATCACTGAGAGGCGGCGGGCGGAGGAGGGCCTCCGGGAGTCGGAACAGAAGAACCGGCTTCTGGTGGAGAATACGAATGAAGGCATAGTGGTGGTCCAGGACGGACGGGTGGTCTTCGCCAACCGCAAGACCCTTCAGATCATGGAGCGCCTGGGCTACGCGCCGGAGGACCTCGAAGAGATACCACTGGAGATGTTCGTATACCCCGAAGACAGGCAGGCCTTCCTGGATGCCGGCAGGAGGTGGCTGGCAGGGGGGGATGACCTCAGCGGCCTGCACCAGTTCAGGGGCGTGGCCAGGAACGGCCAGATCAGGTGGATCGAGATCAATGCAGTGTTCCTCGAGTGGGACGGGAGGCCGGCTACTCTGGTCTTCCTGGATGACGTGACCAGCCGGAAGGATGCGGAGAGGGCCCTGGTCGAGAGCGAGGAGCGCTACCGGCTCCTGGCCGAGAACGTCAGCGACGTTATCTGGGTGACGGACCTCGACCTTCGGCCCACGTACATCAGCCCTTCGCTCAAGGGGCTGGTCGGCCCATTGGAGAAGGACCCTCACTACTCCAGCCTGGAGGATGCGATGGCCCCGGAGTCGGCCAGGAAGGTCCGCGACCTGCTGTCGGAGCTGCTGGCTTCAGGAAAGGACCACCTGGACGGCGGCCTTCCGCTGGAGCTGGAGATACTCCGCGGTGACGGCAGCTCCGTCTGGGTGGACACGACGGCATCTATCATCCGCGATGAGTCCGGCCGCCCTGTCGAGCTCCTGGGCGTCCTGCGCAACATCACCCGGAGGAAGCAGGCCGAAGAGAGACTGCAGGAGAGCTTCCAGAAGCTGGAGAAGACGCTGACGGGCACCATTCAGGCCATCAGGGCCATGGTCGATACCAGGGACCGCTACACCTCCGGGCACCAGCAGCGGGTCACCGAGCTGGCCTGCGCTATCGCTGAGGCGATGGGGCTGTCCAAGGAGCGGATACAGGCTGTCCACGTGGCAGGGCAGCTGCACGATGTGGGCAAGATAACGCTGCCGACGGAGATCCTGACCAAGCCCGGGCGGCTGAATGAGATTGAGTTCGCCATGATTCGGACCCACCCCAAGGCGGGCTTCGATATCCTCGAGTCCATCGATTTCCCCTGGCCAATCGCCAGGATGGTGCTGCAGCATCACGAGCGGCAGAACGGCAGCGGCTATCCCGGGGGGCTGCGCGGGGATGACATCCTGACGGAGGCCAGGATAATCGCTGTGGCTGACGTGGTGGAGGCCATGTCCTCACACCGCCCCTACCGTCCGGCCCTGGGCGTCGACAAGGCCCTGGACGAGATAAGGCGCAACAGGGGGACCCTCTATGACCCGGAGGCCGCCGACGCCTGCGTGAGCATCTTCGAAGAGGGTCAGTTCGCGTTCAAGGACGAGCCGGCAGCCCCGTAGCGCCAGGGGCCCCCGCCGCATTCACCACCAGGCAGCCATGGGGGTCGGCTTCGCCGCCGGGCGAGGGGGTCAGACCTCGTCCCACTTGAAGCTGCGGTCCAGGAAGGTGTCCAGGCAGGCCTCGGCGACCCTGGGGTCGTAGAGCGTGGACTTGTTCCGGCTGATCTCCTTCAGAGCCGTCTCCAGGCCCAGGGCGGGGCGGTACGAGCGATGGAACGTCATGGCTTCCACCACGTCGGCCACCGCCAGTATTCGCGCTTCGATCCCGATCTCCTCTCCCCGCAGGTGCGCCGGATAGCCCGAACCGTCCAGCCGCTCGTGGTGCTGGACCACGATGTCGGCAATCGGCCAGGGGAATTCGATGCTCTTGAGCACGTTGTACCCGGACAGCGGGTGCGTCCTGATCAGGGAGAGCTCCAGGTCGTTGAGCCTGCCCGGCTTAATGAGTATCTCGGTGGGCACGAATATCTTGCCGAAGTCATGCAGCAGCCCGGCGACGCGAATGACCTGCACCCGGTCTATGGGCAGGTGCATCTCCCGGGCGATGGCGCCGGCCAGTTGCCTGACCCTCTTCTGGTGGCCCGCCGTGTACTGGTCTCTCATTTCCACCGTGAGGGAGATGGCCTCGATGACGCTCTCCACGGTGGACTCCAGCTTCCTGATGGTCTCGTGGGCCTGCTGGTCGGCGGCCCGGCGGCGGCTCACGTCCCGGTGGACGCCGCGATAGCCCGACAGTGCCCCGCTGGCGCTGCGGAACGGCAGACCGCTGGTCTCCAGGAAGACGGTCTGGCCGTTCTTGTGCAGGTTGGCCGTTTCCAGCCCATGAATGGGCTGCAGCGACGAGACCGCGTTGTTGATGACCCTCATCAGGCGGCGGGCTTCCGACAGGGACACGAAGTCAAAGGGGGTCCGGCCCAGCAGCTCTTCGGGGGTGTAGCCCAGCGTGTCGTATACCTGAGGGCTGATGTAGGTGTAGACGGCCCTGCAGTCGAACTCCCATATGATATCGCTGGTGGTTTCCACCAGGGCCCGGAAGCGGTCCTCTCGCCCGCTGGACGCGGTGGCGCTGAGCAGTCCGCGGCCGCTGTTGATCTCCCTGATGACCGCCACCACCCCGGCCACCTTGCCGTCAGTCAGCCACGGGCTGAGCTGCACCTCGACCCTGACCAGGAGGCCGGCGTTGATGCAGACCTCCGTCTCAAAAGGAGGAAGCTCCAGGCCCGACAGCGTCCCCTTGAAGTGGTGCTCTATGGTGGCCAGGGCGCTCAGCGGAAAGAGGCGCAGCACCTCGAAGGACCGGCCGACGATCTCCTCCTCGGGGTAGCCCGAGAGCTGGAGAGTGGCCCTGTTGACGGCGATGACCCTGCCGCCGGAGTCGATCAAGGCCAGGCCGTCCCGGGCGGTGTTGAGGACCGCCTTCAGGCAATCATGGACCTCGGCCTGGTCGACTTCGCCGCCCGCCGCGGAGAAGTCACGCAGCATGGTCACCTGGCGTGTCTCCTTAGGGGAGTCTCACGGGCCGCATGCCCCGGTCTCCTCTTGATGATGGTCAAGCCAGAGTATATTCGGCGGCCGTCACTGCGGTGTCTCGACCCGTCTCGGGGCGGTCACATTATGCTCACCCGGGACACGTTGCGGGGCCCGGATGCGGGGGCGGCGCCGGTCAGGGTTCAGCCGGCCGCCTGGTGCCTGGCCTCCGAAGTGAGGGGCCGGGCCCCATCTATCCGCAGAGCGGGGCCAGTGATCCTGAACTCCCCCATGAGCCGCATGTCCTCACTGGAGGCCCCTACCATGACATCGATGTTACCCGGCTCCACCACCAGCTCCATGCCGGCGTCCAGGAAGGCCAGCTGGGCAATCTTGAGAGAGAAGGTCACCGTGCGCGTTTCGCCCGGCTGCAGGTGCACCCGGCAGAACCCGGCCAGCTCCTCGACCGGGCGGGTGACGCAGGCCTCCCGGTCGTGGACGTACAACTGGACCACCTCGTCGCCCGGCAGCCGGCCCGCGTTCTTCACGTTGCAGGACACCTGCACTGTCCCGTTGCCATCCACATCCTCGGGGCTGATCCGGAGGCGGCTGTATTCGAAGGTGGTGTAGCTGAGGCCGAAGCCGAAGGGAAAGAGCGGGGTGGCGGGCATGTCCACATAACAGCCGGAGAACTGGGAGCGGCCCCCGGAGGGCTTGTGCCCATGATACACAGGCACCTGGCCGACGCCGCGGGGGACGGATATCGGCAGTCTCCCGCCAGGCGCCGCCCGGCCGAAGAGCACCTCGGCCACGGCCCGCCCCCCTTCCAGGCCGGGGAGCCAGGCCAGAAGGATGCTCTCCACGTTCTCGGCGGCCCAGGAGATCGCCAGAGGGCGGCCGGTGACCAGGACCAGCACCACCGGTACGCCGGTGGCCTGCACCGCCTCCAGCAGCTCCTGCTGGGCGCCGGGCAGCTCCAGAGTGGCGCTGTCCCTGGTCTCCCCGCAGGTGCAGGTGCCGTCCAGGCCCGACTTGCCTCCCAGCACCAGGACGGCGACCCCGGCCCGGCGGGCGGCATCGACAGCCTCCGGGAAATCGCACCGGTCGCCGCCCTGGACGGGGCAACCCCGGGCATAGGTGACCTCCACGTCCCGGCCCGCCAGCGACCTGATAGCGTCGAGGATGCTGGGCGCATCGTAGTTGTCCCGGGCGAGCGCCTCCTCATCGTCCGGCTCCAGGAAATCACAGAAGGCGGTGGCGTGGTGACCGACGAAGCCGCCCAGCTCGACGGGGTCGATGCCGGCTTCCCTGGCCATGGACTGGAACGTCCCCACCACGCCTTCGGTGAAGCTCACGTAGTTGTAGTCCCCCAGCAGGCAGCGGATGCTGTCGGCCAGCGGGCCGATCACGGCGATGGACTTCCGGTCCGGGCCCAGGGGTAGGAGCCCATCCTGGTTCTTGAGCAGCGTCAGTGACTGCAGGGCCAGGCGGTGCGAGATGACACGCGCCTCCGGCCGGACGAAGGCTTCGGCGGTGCGGTCCGCGTCCACGAAGGGCTTCTCGAAGAGGCCCAGCCTGAACTTGGCCTCCAGCACCCGCCGCACCGAAGCGTCAATGGTGGCCTCATCCACCAGCCCCTTCCGGACTGCGGCGGACAGGTGGGCGTAGGCGGTGGCGGAGGGCAGCTCCACGTCCATCCCGGCGCGGATGGCCTGGACCCCCGCCTCCGGGAAATCCCGGGACACCCGGTGATAGTGGCTGGAGCTCTCGATGGCCATGTAGTCGGAGACCACCAGCCCCTGGAACCCCAGTTCACCGCGCAGGAGGTCCGTGAGTATCTCCCTGGACACGGTGCAAGGCATGCCATCGAGCTCGTTGTAGGCGTTCATCACGGAGGCCAGCCCGGCCTCGCGTATCGCGGTCTCGAAGGGCCGCGCGTAGACCTCTCGCAGCTCCCGGGGGGGAATGCGCGCGGGGGCCCAGTTGAGGCCCCCGTCGGAGCAGCCGTAGCCGATGAAGTGCTTGGCGGTGGCTATGACGCCTTCGGACAGGCGGTCGCCCTGCAGTCCCTGGACATAGGCCTTCCCCATGACGGAGGCCAGGTAGGGGTCTTCCCCGAAGGTCTCCTCCGTGCGCCCCCAGCGGGGATCACGGGTGATGTCCAGCACCGGCGCCAGCCCCTGGCGGGCGCCGGCAGCCACCATCTCCCGGCGGATGGCGTCGGTCATCCTGCGCACCAGCTCCGGGTCCCAGGTGGCCGCCAGGCCGATGGCCTGCGGGAAGACGGTGCCCTGCCGGGCCTGGTAGCCGCACAGGCATTCCTCGTGAAAGATGGCGGGGATGCCCAGGCGGGTGCTCTCCACCAGGAAGCGCTGGATGGCGTTCACTGCCCGGGCGGTCTCGGCCGGGGGATCAGGGCTCATGCCGGCCAGCCGTGAGACCTGGCCGATGCCATGGGCCAGCACGGCCTTCATCCGTTCCGGCTCGTAGCCCGACGGGCCGAGCAGGTCGAAGTGCCAGCAGCCGCACAACTGCGCCACCTTCTCCTCCAGGGTCATGCGGGCAACAAGATCATCGATCCTCCGGGCTGCGGGCTGCGATGCGTCTTCGTACATGCGCCGTTCCTCCGCACAATCTCTGAGACAAACGCCCTAATGATATCGCACTTGCGTGCTGGAAGGAAGGCCCGGGCCGGCACTCCCAAAAGTTCCGCAACTTCTCCGGGCGGGGTGGGGGGGAGGGCGCGGGACCGGCCTTGCTGACGCTTGTTCTGGGGGATAGAGGGTGGGGGATCTGGGGCTGGGGGCGGGCATCAGCCAGTCCCCTCAGCCAGTCTCTCGCATCGAAGACCTTCTCGATGTAGCGGCAGAACAGCCCCATCAGTACCGCGGCGTCCTTCCCGGGGAGCTGTCCTCGATCCACTCGGTTCAACACCATCAACCGCTGCTGTTCCTTCTGATTCAACGAAATTGTCTCCTTCCTCATAGGGTGACATTTTCACTGAACCATTGAGGGGTGTCACAATCATAGAACTACCACACTCCAAATTGACACGCCGTCGCGCGCTACCTTATGATAAGGGAGACTGGCATGAGACTGGACCTTGTACGCGCCCTGAGCATGACCCCAGTGAAGCGGCGGCCCAGCAGTTTCTCTTCAGAGTCAGAACCCAGCGGCCTCTTCTCTAGTCTGGATTACGAAACCCCGGAAAGGAGCAAAGGAGCAGCAGTATGGTAGGAATTGTCTCTTATGGTGCCTACATCCCCATGTACAGAATGAGCCGAGAAGTCATCGGCCAGGTCTGGGGCAAGTCCGCGGGCAAGGGCGAGAGGGCCATCGCCAATGTGGATGAGGACAGCATTACCATGGCGGTCGAGGCTGTCGTCGATGCCCTTACGGGCATGGATCGGCAGAAGATTGATGGGATCCACTTCGCCTCGGTGAGCGCTCCCTACAGGGAGAAGCAGTCGGCCAGCATTGTGAAGGCGGCCGCCGACCTTCGCGACGATATCGAGAGCGTGGACTTCGGCAACTCCATCAGGTGCGGGACCAACGCCCTGGGCGCCGCGGTCAATGCGGTCAAGGCAGGGGCGGCCAAGAAGGTGGCGGTAGTGGTCTCCGACAACCGCGTGCCGGCGCCCAACTCCGATCTCGAGCCCAGATTCGGCGACGGCGCGGCCGCATTCATCATCGGGGACTCGGATGTGGCCGTGAGCGTGGAGGGCAACTACAGCCTGTCCAGCGAGTTCCTGGACACCTGGCTGAAGGCCAAGGACACGTACCACTGGACCTGGGAAGACCGTTTCATCAAGGACGAAGGGTGGGAGAAGATCCTGCCGGAGGCCATCAAGGGGGTCATGAAGAAATGCAACCTCGGCCCCAAGGACTTCGCCAAGGCGGTCTTCAACGGCGCCGATGCCCGCAGCCACGGCCAGGTGGCCCGCGCGGTGGGGCTGGACCCGAAGACCCAGGTGGTCACACCGCTGTTCGACTCGGTGGGGGACACCGGTTCGGCCACCGCCCCCATGACCCTGGTGCTGGCGCTGGAGGATGCCAAGCCGGGGGACAAGATCCTTTTCGCCAACTACGGGGACGGGGCGGATGCCTATGTCCTGCAGGTGCAGCCCCAGATAGACAAGGTCCGTGACAGGCGGGGGATCAAGAAGCACCTGGACTCCAAGGCCATGCTGGACAACTACGGCGTCTACCTGCGGATGCGCGACATGATGGAGTGGGCGCCCAGCGTGCGTCCTCTCCGGCGGTCCCAGGTCTCTTTTGTCTGGCGGGAGAGGAAGGCCTTCTACGCCGCCTACGGGCAGAAGTGCCAGAAGTGCGGCGGCGTCCAGTATCCCCGGCAGCGGTCCTGCATGTACTGCCTGGTCGAGGACCAGTTCGAGCCGGTGAGGCTCTCAGATACGAAGGGCAAGCTGGTGACCTACAGCATCGATGAGCGCGCCAACGAGGTCATACTGCCCCTGATCAGGGGCGTGATCGATCTGGACGGCGGCGGCCGGTACTACTCGCAGCTGACCGACCGGGACCCGGCCAAGGTCGACGTGGGTATGCCCATAGAGCTGACCTTCAGGCTGTTCTTCGATGGCACCAGGGAGGGGACAGGCTTCCGCAACTACATGTGGAAGGCCCGCCCCGTCAGGTGCTAGGTTGCCGGATGATTGATGTAGGAGATAGAGGAGATGGCAGAGAGCATTAGAGACAAAGTCGCGATAATCGGGATGGGGCTGTCGAAGTGGGGCGAGCTGTGGAACTACGGCCTCTTCGACCTCATCAGTGAAGCCTGCAACGAAGCGTTCGTCGACGCCGGCATAGACAAGAAGCAGATCGACGCCTGCTGGACGGGGTACTACCAGAACGAGACGGCCACCACGGGGGTGGTGATCTCCCAGACGCTGCAGCTGCAGCAGATCCCCATCACCAGGGTGGAGAACGGCTGCGCTTCCGGCGCGGAGGTCATCCGCGGCGCCGCCCTGGGCCTGGCGTCCAAGCAGTATGACCTGGTGCTGGCAATTGGGTTTGAGAAGCTGAAGGATGTGGGCTTCGGGGGCATGGCCACGGCCGGTGCGCCGGGCATGGTCTATCCCATGTACGCCCAGGAGTTCGGGGCCGCGCCCGGGCGCTACGCACTGGCGGCCACCGCGTACTTCCGGAAGTGGGGTCTCTCCAAGGAGGAGGGCAAGAGGACCCTGGCCAAGATATCGGTGAAGAGCCATCACAATGGCGCCCGCAATCCCCGGGCCATGCTCCGCCGGGAGATCACCGTGGAGCAGGCCATGAACGCCCCCATCATCGCCTGGCCGCTGGGCCTGTTCGACTGCTGCGGGGTCACCGACGGCGCCGGCGCGGCGATCATGTGCCGCACCGAGGACGTGCCCAGGTTCGCCGTCAACCACAAGCACGACTACATCACCATCAAGGGCTTCGGCGTCGCCGCCAGCCCGGGGTGGGGCAAAGAGGACTCCCGCTTCGACTTCACCTACTGGGATGCCACCGAGGCGGCGGCCAGGCAGGCCTTCGCCCAGGCGGGGATCACCAATCCCCGGAAGGAACTCAGCCTGGCCGAGGTGCACGACTGCTTCTCCATCGCTGAGCTGGTGGGCGTGGAGTCCATGGGCATCTGCCCCTACGGCAAGGGCAAGGAAGACGTCGACTCCGGGGCCTGGGAGCAGGGC
The DNA here is from genome assembly GCA_964492335.1 of uncultured Dehalococcoidia bacterium. GTDB lineage: Bacteria > Chloroflexota > Dehalococcoidia > UBA2247 > RBG-13-53-26 > JAFGCL01. The sequence continues at coordinate 18,266 of CAZBJX010000004.1, forward strand.
GGTGAGATACCGATCGGCATCAGCGGTGGCCTGAAGTCCTTCGGGCACCCCATCGGAGCCAGCGGCTGCCGCGAAGTGATGGAGTTCTATCTCCAGTTCCAGAAGCGGGTACAGGAGCCGTCCCGGCAGCTCAAGGACGTGAAGTTCGGCCTGGCGCACAACCAGGGCGGGTTCCCCGGGCAGTTCATCTGCGGCATCACCATCACCGGAGCTCCTGACGTCTAAGCTCCAGGGAGAGTGAGCTACAGGGCGTCGATCCTGGCATGATGGCCTCGTGTCGCTGATCGGCGCCCTGCCCACCTATCAAGAATTTCTAAGGAGGTAGTCAGAGGATATGGGGAAGAGGCTGGAAGGCAGATGTGCGATAGTCAACGGTGGGGCCCGGGGCATCGGCCGTGAGATAGCGCTGGGGCTGGCCGCCGAGGGCGCCAAGGTGGTGGTCAACGGCGTCACCCGCAAACCCGAGGAGGGCCACGCGCTCCCGCCGGCGGAGGAGACCGTTGAGGACATCAAGAAGGCCGGGGGCACCGCCATCGCCAACTACGAGAACGCCGGGGACTTCGCCGCCGCGGAGAGGCTGATCAAGGCCTGCGTGGACACCTTCGGCAAGATCGACATCCTGGTCAACTCGCAGGGCGTCCTGCGGGACCGCATGCTGCACAACATGTCGGAAGAGGAATGGGACCAGGTCATCAACGTGCACCTCAAGGGGACATTCAATACCTGCCGCCATGCTCTCCCGCACATGAGGAAGCAGAGCTGGGGCCGGATCATCAACCCCAGCTCGGTGGCGTGGCTGGGCGCCGCCCCGGGGCAGGGCAACTACGCCGCCTCCAAGGGCGCCATCACCAGCCTCTCCAGGGTCATAGCAATAGAGAACGGCCGCTTCGGTATCACCTGCAACTGCCTGGTGCCGATGGCCGCCACCAGGATGACCATGAACGAGGCGGTCAAGGCCAACTTCCGCAGGCAGTTCGAAGAGGGCAAGATCTCCAAGCAGGTGCTTGAGGACCGGCTCAACATGCCCGGCCCGGAATTCACCGCCCCCATCTGCGTCTTCCTCTGCACGGATGCGGCGGCCAACATCAACGGCCTCTCCTTCCGGGCCGCCGGCGGCACGGTGGGCGTCTACTCCGCCCCCGAACTGGTCAAGACCATACACAAGGACCACCGCAAGGGCGAGAGGTGGACCATCGAAGAGCTGGAGGAGCTGGTGCCCAAGTTCTTGCTCCTCAATTACGTGAACCCGGCTCCCCCTGCCCCGCCCGAGGCTCCCAAGAGCTAGCCGGCTGCGCAAGGTAAGCATCGAGCGGCGCCGGAGACGGCGCCGCTCTTTCTCGTGAGCATGAGACCGCTGCGTCTTCACTATGGCTGGGCCGTCCTGGCGATGGCGACGCTGGTCGTCTTCGGGTCGCTGGGGCTGGCCCGCTTCGGCTACACCATGGTGCTGCCCGATATGCAGGCGGGCCTGGACATCGACAACTCGCAGACGGGCGTCCTGGCCACCGCCAACCTGGTCGGCTACCTGGCCCTGGCGCTGGTGGGCGGGGCCCTGGCCGCCCGCTACGGGCCCCGGGTGGTCGTGGCCATGGGGCTGGCCGTGGCCGCCGCCGGCATGATGCTCACCGCCGCCGCCGCAGGCTTCCCGGACGCCATTGCCTGGCGGGCGCTCACCGGCATCGGCAGCGGGGCCAGCAACGTTCCCGTGATGGCCCTTCTGCCGGCCTGGTTCGCCGCCCGGCACCGCGGCCTGGCCTCGGGGATAGCCGTGGCCGGCTCCGCGCTGGGGCTCATCTTCGCCGGCGCCGTGGTGCCCCGGGTCCTCTCCGCCTGGGAGGGCAGCGGCTGGCGCGCCTGCTGGCTCATCTTCGGCCTTATCACCCTGGCGCTGGCGTCGGGCAGCCTTCTCTTCCTGCGCAACCGGCCCGCCGAGCTGGGGCTGGGGCCGGTGGGCGCGGGACCGGGGGAGGCGGCCCCGGCGGCGGCGCCGGGAGGCATCCGCTGGGCCCTGGTGTACCGGTCCAGGGCCGTGTGGCACCTGGGGGCTGTCTACGTGGCCTACGGGTTCTCCTACATCATCTACCTGACCTTCTTCACCAGGCACCTGATAGACAGAGGCGGCTACACCAGGGACGGCGCCGGTGATCTGTTCATGCTGATGGGTTCGGCGAGCCTGGTGTGCGGGCTGCTCTGGGGAACAGTCTCGGACGTTATCGGCCGGCGGCGGGCCCTCATCATCGTGTACCTTATCCACGCCGCGGCCTTCGCCCTGTTCGGGCTGTGGACCGCTCCCGCCGGCTTCACCCTGTCGGCGGTGCTGTTCGGGCTCTCCGCCTGGAGCATCCCGGCCATCATGGCCGCCGCCTGCGGGGATGTGCTGGGGCCCAGGCTGGCCCCGGCGGCGCTGGGGCTGATCACCCTCCTCTTCGGCATCGGGCAGGCGGTGGCCCCCACCATCGCCGGCGCGACGGCGGATGCCACCGGCTCGTACTCGCCGGCCATGCTGCTGGCCGCGGGCGTGTCGCTGCTCGGCGCGCTGGGAGCCTTCTTCCTGCGGCCGGTCCGCGCGGCCGGGGCGGAAAGCCAGGCTGCTGGCGGCCAAACCCGGGAAGCGTAGGGGGGCGGGCCCGGCAGGGGGGCCGGCAAGCCCTTCTCAGGGCGCTCTCTGCCGCTACCCCTGGCCGTACTTCTCGTAGAATACGATCTCGGAGAGGTCCTTGCGGGGGATGACGCGCGGCTGCTCGCGGGGGTAGCCGAGCGGCGTCATCTCCACGAAGACGATGCCCGGCGGCAGGCCCAGTATGCCGGCGGCCTTCCCGGCATCGACCAGGCCGACGTGGACGGTGCCCAGCCCGAGCGAGTGCGCGGCCAGCGCCAGGTTCTGCATGGCGATGCCGACATCGAACATGAACCAGTCGCCCTTGTCGGTGGTGGCCTCCCCCCGCTTGTAGCCCGACCTGCCGGTCTCGGCGCAGGCCGCGATGACCACGGGGGCCTCGGTGATGGCGGCGGTGGCCGGGTTGCCCGGATTGAGGGCGGCGGCCAGGGCGGCCCTGGTCTCGAGGTTGCGCACCACCACGAACCTCCAGCACTGGGTGTTGGCCCAGGACGGCGCCAGGCGGGCGGCCTCGAGCACGGCCTGCAGGTCCTCCGCCCTGACCGGGTCCGGCCTGTAGTGCCGCACGCTCCTTCTCTCCCTTATGGCCTGCATAACATCCACGCCTTGCTCCTTTCTCCGGGGGGCGCGTGCCGGGCTCCCCTTCTCTACTCTCCGGTGACTATGGTGACCAGGCTGCCGTCGGCGCGCTGCAGCGTGATGCTGCCATCGGCGTCGATCGAGCGGGCCAGGCCCTCTTCCACGGACCCGGCGGTCCGGATGCGCACCGTCCTGCCCAGGGTCTCCACCCGCGGGACCCAGCGCCGGTACACCTCGTCGCCCGCCCTGGCGGCCTGGTAGAGGCGGTCCATCTCCTGCAGCAGGGTGCGCAGGACCTCGTCGCGGTTGAGGGAGCGCCCGGCCTCGGCTGACAGGCTGGTGGCCAGAGAGGCGATCTCCGGGTGCGCGGCCACGTCCAGGCTGATGTTCAGGCCCAGCCCGGCCACGCAGGCCACCAGGTCCGGTCCGCGGAAGACGTTCTCCACCAGTATGCCGGCCACCTTCCTGCCATTGATGAGGACGTCGTTGGGCCATTTCACGGCCGGCTTCAGGCCCGCGACTTCCTCTATGGTGAGCACGATGGAAAGCGAGGCCAGCATGTTGATCTGCGGCAGTTGCTCGACGGCCGGCCGGAAGATGACGGACAGCAGGATGCTGCTTGAGGCAGTGGCCAACCACCTGCGCCCCCGCCTCCCCCGTCCTTCCGTCTGCTCGTCGCACAGAACGACGGTGCCCTCCACCGCCCCTTCCGCGGCCAGCCTGCGGGCGAGGTCCATGGTCGAAGGAAGGGACGGGTAGTGAAGGACTCGGCGGCCGACGATGGCGGTGTCCAGGCCCTTGAGATCGATTTCCATCCCGTTGATCCCTGATCGCGGCGTGAACCGATTCTAGGATTGGCGGATGCCGGTTGTCAACGCGGCCGGGGCCCGGGCGCCATTTGCGCACGTTGGGGGAATTCGTTAGAATCGATACGGGCCTCTGGCCCGTTTTGCTGAGAGGAGACACCATGGAGTTCGGCTTTTCCCAGGAAGAGGAAGCATTCCGCCATGAAGTCAGGGCTTTCCTGGCGGAGGTGGCTACCCCGGAGGTTATCGCGGAGGCGGACTCCGGCCAGGGCTGGGGCCCGCACACCTGGAAGTTCGTCCAGGCGCTGGGCACCCGCAAGTGGCTGACGCCGACCTGGCCGAAGGAGTACGGCGGGCTGGGGTTGCCCCCCATCTACCGCTTCATCATTCACGAGGAGATAGACTTCACCGGCGCGCTCAAGCCGGAGGCCCTGATGGTGGGGGCCAATATCGCCGGCCCAACCATCATCGCGTACGGGTCGGACAAGCAGAAGAGGGACTACCTGCCCCGCATCGCCCGGGGTGAGATCGAGCTGGCCATAGGCTACACCGAGCCGCAGGCCGGCTCCGACCTGGGCAGCCTGCAGATGCGGGCCGAGGACAAGGGGGACCATTTCGTCTTCAACGGCCAGAAGGTGTTCAACACCCGGTGCCATTTTGCCCAGTACCACTGGATAGTGGCCAGGACCGACCCCGCCGCGCCCAAGCACAGGGGCATCTCGCTGTTCATCGTGGACATGAAGACCCCGGGGATCACCGTTCGCCCCCTCTACGGCCTGGACGGCATCCGCACCAACGAGGTCTACTACGACAATGTGGTCGTCCCCAGGGAGGGCCTGGTGGGCGAGCAGAACAAGGGCTTCGGCTACACCATGAGCGCCCTGGAGTTCGAGCGGGTCCTCACCGTGGGGACCCTCACCAGGAACTTCCGGCACCTCGTTAATTATGTCAAGTCACAGCCCGCCCTGCGCCAGGACAGCCTGGTCCGCCAGAAGATAGGGCAGATCGCCGCCGAGATCGAGATAACCCGGCTGTACAGCTACCGGATGGCGTGCATGCAGACGCGGCGTGTTGCCACCACCTACGAGGCCTCCGCCTCCAAGCTGTTCACCAGCGAGCTGTCCCAGCGCATGGCCGGCTGGGGCATGGAGATCCTGGGGCTCTCCGGGCAGCTGCAGCACGGCAGCAAGGGCGCGCCCATGGACGGCGTGATCGAGCACCTCAGCCGGGAGACGCTGCTCAATACCATAGCCGGCGGCACCTCGGAGGTGATGCGGAACACCATCGCCACCAGGGGGCTGGGGCTGCCGCGGTAGCCTGGCGCAGGTGGACACAAAGCCGCTCGACCGAGTCTTCAACCCCCGCTGCGTGGTGGTGGTGGGCGACAAGGCGGCCAATGGCTACATCTGGCTGCGGAGCATGAGCGCCTTCACCGGGAGGCTCTACTCCGTACAGATCGACCCCGGTGAGCTCGAGGGCATCCGCGACCTCGGGGTGGAGAACTTCCCCAGCCTGCAGGACGTACCGGGCCAGGTGGACTACGTCCTGGTGGCCGTGCCCCGCGGGGTGACCCCGCGCATTATCGGGGACTGCATCCGCAAGGGGGTGGGCGGGGCGTCCCTGTTCACCTCCGGGTTCTCCGAGACGCACAGCCGTGACGGCGATGAGCTGGAGCAGGCCCTGGTCAAGACCGCGCGGGAAGCGGGCTTCAACCTCATCGGGCCCAACTGCATGGGGGTCTTCAACCCGGCGCTGGGCGTTCGACAGGATGTCGGCCAGTACCACGGCCGGAGCGGGCCGGTGGGCTTCATCTCCCAGAGCGGCACCCACGCTATCTTCTTCAGCCAGGTCGGCGAGCGCCATGGGCTCCTCATCAGCAAATCCGTCAGCTACGGCAACGGCGCAGTGCTGGACAGCCCGGACTACCTGGACTACTTCGCGTCTGATGACGCCACCCGGGTGATAGGCCTCTATGTAGAGGGCGTCAAGGACGGGCGCCGCTTCCGGGAGTCCCTCTCCCGGGCCGCCCGGAAGAAGCCGGTGCTGGTGTGGAAGGGGGGCCGGGGAGAGGAGGGCCGCCGGGCCATATCTTCCCACACCGGCTCCCTGACCTCCCCGCCGCTGGTCTGGGACAGCCTGGTCAGGCAGTGTGGCGGCATCCGGGTCGACAGCCTGGACGAGATGGTGGACTCGATGAAGGCCATCCTGCACGTCCGGCCGCCCCGTGGGAACAGGGTGGCCCTGGTGGCCCAGAGCGGCGGCCAGTCGGTGGTCATTGCCGATGCCTTCACCCGGGCCGGCCTGAAGGCGCCCCTGTTGAGCCGCGCCTCCTATGACCGGTTTGCCTCCTTCTTCAACACCATCGGCGGGACCTATCTGAACCCGCTGGACACCTCCTGGCACGCGCCCTCCATCGAGGACTCGATCAGGATCCTGGACATCCTGGGCGCCGACGGGAACGTCGACTCGGTAGTGGCGGAACTGTCCCTCCCGTTCCTGGCCCAGATGTGGGACTACCACCCCCCCTACCTCGATGACCTGGTTGCCGCCCTGGCGAGCTACAGGGCGCGCTGCCCCAGGGCCTTTCTGGTGGTGGTCTCCGCCGGGCACCTGGAAGAGGAGGCCATTGCCGTCAGGACCAGGCTGATGGAGAAGGGCATTCCCAGCTTCCCCTCCTTCGATCGGGCTGCCAGGGCCCTGGCCATGTTGGTGGGGCACCGGGGGGCCCGCCCCTCGTGAAGCCATGCCGGCAATGTTTGTTTAAGCAAACAATCGACGGGGCAGGCGACGGGGCAGCGCGCCAACCCCGGGGAGGCCTCCGTCGGCGGCGGCTTGCAATCCCGCCTGCCGTTGGTGCTATAATGGCGTCAGCAGCGACCTCTGATGAAGATGCCTTGGCTGGTATGTATCTCGGGGGAGGAGGTGATACTGTGGGGCTCTTCAAGAAGACGGTGAACGATCAGGACTGGCTGCTTATTGCCCTGCCTCTTTATGAATCCGCCAGGCCCATCATGACGGCGTTCAGCGATGCCTTTGTTGGAGGCCATCGCGAGGAGTTGAACGGTGTCGTGGGCAAGGTCCTGGAGGAACTGCCCACCCTGGTGGACCAACTGGGCAGGCTGCCCAACCCCAGATCGCGGGAAGCGCGCGTGGCCGGAAAGACTCTCAAGCGGTCTCTGAGGGCCTGTGTCCGCGGGGCCAGGGAACTGGACAGCCTCTTTGAGTTCTCGGCCCGGGGGCTGCGCCAGATGGTGGCGTCCCACGGCGACTCCGGGGAGATGCTCCTGACCGTGCACCTCAACGCAATCCAGTTGATGGCCGGCAAGGCTGCCAGTCTCATGAGCGATGCCGGTGGCTTCTTCGCCGGGGCCTCCGCCCCGGTCCCTGCGGCGCCGCCGCAGTAGAGAGGACCGGACCGGCCGGCACCGTGTCCGCGGCTGCGGCAGCCGCGCCGCAGGCTAGGACCACTTCCAGACCGGGTGTTGCCTGCCCGGGACCGGCGCGCGCATCAGGTTGCCGTCGGAGACGAGTCGCCGCACCTCCCGCCGTGACTGGCTGGCACTGACGCCCAGCCTGCGGGACAGCGCCAGGGCCAGCTCATCCTGCGAGCGGCCCGAGTTGCCCAGCCGCTCAATGCCGTCGCTGGACAGCAGTTTCCACACGAACCCCTGGGTGTTGGCCTTGGCAACCCTTTCCTTCAGGGCCGGGTCGCCGCTCCTGGCCAGCTTCAGCATCTCGTCCCAGGCCTCGCTGACTTCGTGCTCGTAGGCGTGGACTATCTCCATCATCTGGCCGGCGTTGAAGGTGGTGGTCTCCGCCACCGGCCGATTGGCGTTGTACTTGGACCAGTCCCGGGTCAGTATCCTGATGCCGTACTCGTCGGCCCGTTCCCTGACCTCGGTCCCGGGCATGGGCGCCAGGAGGTGGAAGCCGTAGGCCACCTTGTAGGTGTCAAAGAGCTCCCTGGCCAGGGCCACCGTCTGGCCGGCCGTCTTCGGGTCCTCGCCGGGCAACCCCAGTATGAAGGATGCCAGCACGTTGAGGCCCGACTCAGTGGCCATCCTGATGGCTTCCCTGGACTTGGCCGTGGTGATCCCCTTCTTGATGGTGTCCAGGATCTTCTGTGAGCCGGATTCCAGCCCGAAGCACACCCAGTTGCAGCCGGCTTCCTTCATGGTTTGCAGCACCTGCGGGCTTATGGTATCCACCCGCGAGTAGACGGACCAGGTGATCTTCAGCCCCCGGTCCCGTATGCCCTGGCAGATGGCCTGGACATGGGGCTCCCTGACCGTGAAGGTGTCGTCCACGATGTTGATCTCCCCGAACCCCAGCTCCCGGTGGATCATCTCGATTTCGTCGACCACCAGCCCGGGGTCGCGGTAGCGGACTCCCCGGCCGAACATCCTGGGGGCAGAGCAGAAGATGCATCCGAAGGGGCAGCCGCGGCTGGTAATGACGGTGCAGGGCACCTTCAGGGCCCGGTACTTGGACAGGGGGAGCAGGTCCCTCGCCGGCAGCGGCAGGCTGTCCAGGTCCTTGATGCGCGGCCGCGGGGCATTGACCACGGCCCTGCCGTCGCGTCTGAAGGCGATTCCGGCCACGGCAGCCATGTCGCCGCCCCGGGACAGGGTCTGCACCAGATCCACGACCGTCTGGTCCCCCTCGCCCACCACCACCGCATCGATCCAGGGGGCTTTGTCGATCAGCTCGGGGGCCACGAAGCTGGCATGAGGCCCGCCTATCAGGGTGACCAGCCCCGGGTCGAACTCCTTGCTCAGGCGAAGGACCCGCGAGGCCGCCTTGGAGTTGATTGTGGAGCAGGTAGCGCCGACGAAGTCCGGCCGGAACTCACCCAGCTCCCTTCTCAGCATGCCAGGCGAATAGCGGGCCATGAGAAGGTCCAGGATGCGCACCTCGACCCCCTCCCGGCGGAGAATCCCGGCCAGGTAGGCCAGCCCCAGCGGGGGCACCGGACACTCTTCGTATGGGTAAGGCGTGTTTATCAGAAGAACCCGTTTTGACATCTCCCCCCGCAGCCGCGCGCTCTACCGCAGTTGAGATTGTGGGCCAAAACGGCAGTCCTGTCAAGGTGAAGGCCTTCGGCCCGGGCTATGGTATCGTCCAGGGGGGTTGACTATAATGGGGGCGATGGAGGCGGCAGATGCAGGTGATTATCAACAGGACCAGGCTCTCCATGATACAGGGCGACATCACCAGGCAGGAGACGGAGGCCATAGTCAACGCCGCCAACTCCAGCCTCATGGGTGGCGGCGGTGTGGACGGCGCCATCCACCGCGCGGGCGGCCCGGCCATCCTGGAGGAGTGCAAGAAGATCGTGAAGAAGCAGGGGCGGCTGCCGACCGGGAAGGCGGTCATCACCACCGGGGGCAGCCTGAGCGCGGCCCGCGTGATCCACACCGTCGGCCCCATCTGGCATGGCGGTGAGAACGGCGAGGCGGGACTCCTGGCCAGCGCCTACAGGGAGAGCCTGGCGCTGGCAGTGGCCGGCGGCCTCAAGACCATCTCCTTCCCATCGATAAGCACCGGGGCCTACGGCTACCCGGTGGGCCTGGCGGCGGAGGTGGCCATCCGCACGGTTATCGCGTTTCTCAAGAAGGACGCGTCTCTTGAGGAGGTCGTCTTCGTCCTCTTCGACCATCGGACCTGCGTGGTGTACATCGAGGCGCTGGAGCGCCTGCTGCCCGGGGGCGGACATGGCTGAGCGCGTTCCGGCCGGCCGTGCCGGAGGGCGCACCGGCATTTTCTTTCACTACCAGGACGGGGAGAGGCTGCGCGATTTCCCCGCGGCCCTGGCCGGCGTCCTGGAGAGAGAGAACGTCTTCTTCTTCGACGCCTACTATCCGGGAAAGCCGCCCTCCCTCTTCGACCTGGAGCCCATAGACGAGGCCACCCTCTCGCGGGTCCACACGCCGCAGATGGTGCGGCAGGTGAAGGGGACCGGCGCCTACCAGGGCGCGCTGCTGTCGGCCTCCGGCACCGTGGCCGCGGCGGTGAGGATATGGACAGGCGAGATAGACAATGCCTTCGTCTTCACGGGATACGGCGACCATCATGCCGGGACCAGCTTCTTCGGCGGGGGATGCTGCTTCAATGGCGCGGCCATCGCCATCCATGAGCTGAGGAGGCGGTTCGAAGCGCGCCGGGCCGCCATCATCGACACCGATGCTCATCATGGGGACGGCACCTGGCAGGTCTTTGAGGATGACCCCGATGTCCTGTATGTCTGCCTTTGCTCCGGCGGGTTCGAGGAGCGCCGGAACAAGGTGAACATCCACGTGCCCTGGCCCACCACGGACGACGTGTACGTCGCACTGGTGAAGGAGGGGTTTGTCCCTCGCGCCAGGAGCTTTCGCCCGGACATCATCTTCTGGAACTGGGGCTACGATGGGACGCAGGGCGAATACGGCGACATGGGGCTCTCGCCCGGCTGCCACGCGCGGCTGGCCAGGGAGCTGTTGCAGGCCGCCGGCGAGGTGTGCTCCGGCCGGATGGTCGCCGTCCTTTGCGGCGGCGGCCGGCGCGATCTGGCGCGGGAGATCATTCCCGGCCTGATCGGTGTCCTCTGCGAGCAGAAGGTGCTATAATGAAGCGCGGACGTGCAGGGGAAGCGTCATGATCATCAAGTACACGCACCCCGAGCTGGGTGAGGATGTGGCGGGCCGGGCCGGCTTCTACACCCCCGTCGAGGAGTTCACTATGCCGTACAACGGGCGGGAGGTGCTCTATATCCTGGGAACGGGGAGGCTGGAGAGGCCGTGCTGCGGCGGGGCCTGCGGTTTCGGCTACCTGCAGGTGCCCGGCTTCCTGGTCCACAGGCACAAGTGGGGCCGGGGTGGCCCGTCTCCGGTGTCGGAAGTTGAGATCATCGAGAACGAGGCGGACCGCAACGGGATCAGAAAGGCCCTGATGCTCAAGCACCAAGGCGCCCAGGTGGAGATATGGAACACCCACTACGCGCAGGAGAGCGGACCGCTGGTGGGCCCGGGAACCGCAGCTTGATCACGGGAGGGATCGCATAGAGGTCTAGTGCGGGCGCCTGCTAAGCGCTTACGGGGGCCAAACCTCCGTCGTGGGTTCGAATCCCACTCCCTCCGCCAGCCTCAGCCACCCCCTGCCCCCGGGCCCTGGGCCGGCACCGCGCCCGCTGCCGGAACCACCACACCATGAAGCGATTTCACATCTGGACCATCGGCTGCCAGATGAACAAGGCCGATTCGGCATTCGTGGCCGGCTGCCTGGAGCGCGCCGGGCTGACTCCCGTGAAGACCCCCGACGAAGCCGACCTGGTCCTGCTGAACAGCTGCGTGGTCAGGGGCCATGCCGAGGACCGGGTGGTCAACAAGCTCCGGTCGCTCCGGGGGCTCAAGAAGAAGCGCCCGGAATCCCGGGTCCTACTCACCGGATGCATGGTCGATTCCCGGATTGACGAGCTGTCGGAGCGCTTCCCGTGGGTGGACCTCTTCTTCCGTCCCCAGCAGTGGAGCGCGCTGTCAGACTGGGCCGCGGAGCGCGGCCTGCCGGCCCTGACCGGCGGCCCTTTGCCCCCGGGGGACCCCCCGGTGAGCGCCTGGGTCCCCATAATACACGGCTGCGACAGCTTCTGCTCATACTGCATCGTCCCTTTCCGCCGGGGCAGGGTGCGCAGCCGCGACCCCGCCGAGATCTGCAGCCAAGCGCGGGGCCTGGTGGAGCGCGGGACCAGGGAGGTGGTGCTGCTGGGGCAGATAGTGGACGCCTACGGGCATGACCTGCCTTCCCGGCCGGACCTGGCTGACCTGCTCACGGAGCTCAATGGAATCGAAGGATTGTGGCGCATTCGATTCCTGACCAGCCATCCGGTCTACATGAGCCGCAAGCTCATCGATGCCATCGCCAGCCTGGACAAGGTGTGCCGTCATATCAGCCTCCCCTTCCAGGCGGGAGACGACGATATCCTGGGGGCGATGAAGAGGGGCTACACCGTGGAGGAATACCTCGGCCTGGTAGCGGCAATACGGGCCAGGATGCCCGATGTCGCCCTCAGCACCGACGTGATCGTCGGCTTCCCCGGGGAGACCGATGCGCGGTTCGCCGGGACGATGGAGGTGCTGCGCCGGGCGCGCTTCGACCAGGTGCACATCGCCATGTACTCTCCCCGTCCGGGCACCATGGCCGCCAGGCGGATGCCGGACGATGTTCCGCCCCGGGTCAAGGAGGCCCGCCGTGCCCGGGCCGAAGCCCTCCAGAGCAGCATCGCAGCTGAGATCAACCAGGCCTTCCTGGGACGCACGGTGGCTGTCCTGGTGGAGGGGCGCAAGAGGGGAAGATGGTGGGGGCGAACGGAAGGGGACAAGCTGGTCTTCTTCCCCTCTGAAGGCAGCCCGGAGGGGCAGATGGCCGACGTCAGGATAGAAGCCGGCGGCCCTTTCGGGCTACGGGGGTCCCTGGCCGAGCGCCCACTCGGCTGACGCCAGCCCCAGGTTCCTGTTCAGGACCTCTTTCCAGCACTCCATCCACGTGGCCTTGAACTCGTCCGACCACTCGTCCCTGAAGCCGGGGAACTTGTCTATCCAGGCTGCGGTGGCCTGCAGCGCCCGGTGATTGGCCAGCCACTGCGCCCTGACGTCCTCGGTCCAATCGGGGTCGAATGCCGGCAGCTTGGCGGCCAGGTGATTGGCGGCGACGGCCGCGCTTCGCCTGGGGGCCCGGCCCCGCGCCGCCGGGACCCCGCGGCTGCCGCCCGGGGCAACGGCCTCGCGCCTGTGGGGCATGCCCACGCGGGACCTGGTCAGCAGGCCCGGGGACAGCTCCATGCCGGCGTCCTTGGCCAGCGCCAGGAAGAAGGTCACGCACTTCTTGCCCACGTTGCCCCTGGCGCCGATGCCCGCGAAAGCCGCCTGCAGATGGCCCATGGTGGCGCGCTCCAGGGCGATACCGCTGACAATGGGGGCGTAGGACTCCTCCACGATCTGCTTCATGAGCCGCTGCCGGCCATCCCCCTCCGATGATGCCAGGTCCAGCAGGGTCTGGGTGGGCGTGCCGTCTCCGGCCACCAGCCCCAGGAAGGACAGGGCCGCCTTGACGGTCACTCCCGTGCTGTCAGACAGGCCCAGCTCGCGGTAGTAGCTGGAGTCCATGCGGGTGGGCTGGCGCTCCTTCACGCTCTCCAGGACCCTGGCCCAGGTCATGTAGGTCACATAAGGTGGTCTGGCACCGCGCCCGACGTCTCTCGCAGCCATCAGTCAACACTCCTCCGTCGCGAAATCGAGCCTTCGGGATTATAGCACTGCATGAAATGACATGTCAATAGTGCTAATCCGAATGTAAGTGATTTGTAGCCTGAAATACTAACTGAAATGCTAGAATCTGAAACCTTCCTATAGGAATCACGAGTGGACGGTTCTTCTATCTCACGTGTGCGCGCCTCTTGACAGGATTCAGAAATACGTAGTACCATGTGCGGCAGCACCGCAACCTGACTTCGGCGCCAAGTCAGTTGTGGGGGGGACAGGACTACCGGGGAGAGAAAAGCATAAGGAGGAGAAGAAGAAGTGAATCATGCCGATCACAGAGTCCCAGCGCCGCTCAAGGTAATTGGTGTAGGAGGCGGAGGGTGCAATGCCGTCAAGCGCATGCTCAAAAACCCCACCCCGGGATGCCAGTACATCGTGTGTAACACTGACATCAAGTCCCTTGATTCGGTCCCCGGCGAGATACTGTCGGTGCAGATCGGTGAGCATCTGACCCGGGGGTTCGGCGCCGGCGGAGACGCCAGGGTGGGCGAGCGGGCCGCCGAAGAGGGCCGCTTCCTCCTCAAGAGGGCCCTGAAGGATGCCGAACTGGTCTTCATCACCGCGGGCATGGGTGGGGGGACCGGGACCGGCGCAGCGCCGGTGGTGGCGCAGATAGCCAAGGAGAGCCGCGCTCTCGTGGTGGGCATTGTCACCACTCCCTTCTCCTTCGAGGGCAAGAAGCGCTTCCAGCTGGCCCTGGGCGGCATTCGCCGGCTGAGGGCCGAGGTTGACAACCTGATAATCATCCACAACGACAGGCTTCTTCAGTACACGGACTCCCACACTCCGACCCAGCACGCATTTGGCGTGGCCGACGAGGCGATCTCCGAGGGGATCATGGCCGTGTCCAACCTGGTCAATGTCCCGGGAGAGATCAATGTCGACCTGGCTGACGTGAAGGCAGTCATGGGCATCCCGGGCGGGGCACTCATGGCCATTGGCCGGGCGGACGGCAGGTCTCGCTATCCGGCCCAGGAGGCGGCGGAGATGGCCATCGAGAACCCTCTCCTCGAGATCGAAGTGTCCGGCGCGCGGGGAGTGTTGTTCAACTTCGCCGGCGGCCCTGACCTGACCCTGGGCGAGGTGAACGACGCCGCCAACTTGATCGCCCGGGAGGTGGACCCCAGCGCCCTCATGTTCTTCGGCATGTCGTCCCCCTGCGAGGAGATGAGGAACGAGGTGAAGGTGACTCTGGTGGCCACCGGCATCAATCCTCCGCTGCCCACGAACTGGATGTCCGAACTGAAGGAGGATCTCCGGGTCTTCATCAGAGGCAAGAGGCCAACCTGGTAGATTCGGGAGCGCCGGCCGGCAGCCAGGCGGCTTCCAGCGCCCGGCGAGCAAGTGGTGAGAAGAAGAATAGATTAACGGAAGGAGGGCGAGCCTAATGATTGAACCCATGCGGGATGGATACTTCAGGTCCTCTGATCGAGGCAAGACGCCTGCCATGATCAAGGTGATTGGCGTGGGGGGCGGCGGATGCAACACCGTTCGGCGCATGATGCGCGCCCGTCAGATCCCGGGCGTGGAATACGTCGCCGCCAATACCGACGTCAAGTCGCTCGACCTTATCCAGGGTGCGATCTCGGTGCAGATCGGCGAGCACATGACCCACGGCTTCGGGGCCGGCGGGGACCCCAGGGTGGGCAGCCGGGCTGCCGAGGAGGGCGAGTTCCTGCTCAAGAGGGCCGTCAAGGACGCCGAGATGGTCTTCATCGCCGTGGGCATGGGCGGAGGCACGGGCACCGGCGCTTCCCCGGTGGTGGCCAAGATCGCCAAGGACTCGGGAGCCATGGTGGTTGCGGTAGCCACAACCCCGTTCTCTTTTGAGGGCAAGAAGCGGACCGAGGTGGCCTTCGGTGGACTTCAGCAGCTGCGGACCGTGGTGGACAACCTGATCATCATCCACAACGACAAGCTCCTGCAGTACACCGAGCACAACACTAACATCAGTGAAGCCTTCAAGATGGCCGACGACGTGGTGGCCGAAGGCATCGTCAGCGTCTCCCAGCTGGTCAACATCCCGGGAGAGATCAATGTCGACATGGCCGACGTCAAGAGGGTCATGGGCATCCCCGGCGTGACCATCATGGCCATCGGTCAGGGCCAGGGCTCGCACCCGGCGATGGATGCCACGGAGCAGGCGATGAGCAATCCCCTGGTGGACGTCAAGATGAACGGGGCCAAGGGCCTTCTGGTCAGCTTCTCCGGCGGTCCGGACCTGACTCTCAACGAGATCACCGAGGCCGGCTCACTGGTCCAGCGGGAGTGCGACCCTCTGTGCCACTTCAAGTTCGGCCTGGCGACGCTGAGCGAGGAGCTGAGGGGCAAGGCCAAGGTCACCCTGATTGCCACCGGCATCAAGTCCAACAACCAGGCCTACGCGACCACCGGGACGGCGGGGGCGGGCTTCCTGGCCTCGAGCCAGCCGTCGGGCGCAGCTTCGTCAAAGGGAGGTTGGCTTTCCAGGCTCAGCAGAACGCTCAACGATGCTTCCGGCAGCAACCGAGGCAGGTACTAGGGTTCGGGGTGATTGCGCCCAATCCGAGGGAGGTGTCGGCAGATGACTCGAGTCATTGGTTGGATAAACATCGTGGCGGGCATCTGTCTCTTGTCGCTGATCCTGTCTGGCGTGCTCAGCCGTCTGCTGACGGGCATCGCCGGCTGGAACCAGTTCGACACCATCCCGGCGAAGGTGGTTGTCTGCATCGGAGGGATACTGGCCATTCTGAGTTCCGTCTACCTTGTCATGGGACAGTCAAGGGGGAGAGGCAGTCGGGGCTGAGCGGCCACCGCACCAGTGAATTTGGCGCAGGAGTTGGCGTGAGGACGGGGTGCCCCGGTCAGTCACGTCAGCCTCAAGCCAACTCCTGCAGAGGACAAGAGGGGCCTGAAGACGAAATACTACTAGAAGAGGGAGGTGCAGAATGATAGAGGGGACATTCAGCAATCGCAGGGGAGGCGACTCCAGCGGCAAGGTGATCGCGCAAATCAAGGTGATCGGTGTGGGCGGCGGAGGCTGCAACACGGTCAGACGCATGATGCAGTTCTGCACTATCGGGGGGCTGGACTACATCGTCATGAACACCGACGTCAAATCCCTGGAACTGATACAACGCTGCCAGTCTATCCAGATCGGCTCGCATCTGACCCAGGGATTCGGGGCCGGTGGCGATGCCCGGGTGGGCGAGGCAGCTGCCAGGGAGAACAAGATGGCGCTGCAGAAGGCCTGCCGGGGAGCCGACCTGATATTCATCACAGCCGGCATGGGAGGAGGGACCGGCACCGGGTCCGCTCCCGTGGTGGCAGAGATTGCCAGGGAGAGCGGCGCGCTGGTGATCGCAGTGGTCACCACCCCGTTCACCTTCGAGGGCAGCAGGAGGGCCGAAGTGGCCTTCGGCGGGCTGAGGACGCTCATGGAGAGAGTGAACTCCACCATCATCGTCCCCAATGACCATCTCCTGCGCCTGGGGGACCACGATGTGCCGATCTCGAAGGCGTTTGCTGCTGCAGATGCGGTGGTGTCTGAGGGCATCATGGCCATTTCCGAGCTGATAAACGTTCCCGGAGAGATTAACGTCGACCTGGCGGACGTCAAGAGGGTAATGAGCATACCGGGCATCTCCCTCATGGCTACCGGCCGCGGGGAAGGTCCCAACGGGGCTGAGCACGCTGCCCAGGAAGTCATCTTCGAGCCCCTGCTGGAGACCCACGTGACAGGCGCCAAGGGAGCGCTCTTCTGTTTCACCGGCGGGCCCGACCTGACTCTCGGATCGGTGGAAAAGGCCGCCAGCCTGATATCGAAGAGCGTTGATCCCCATGCCCTGATGTTCTTCGGCATGAATCTGCCCAGGCCGGAGATGACCGGGAAGTGCAAGATCAACCTGGTGGCCACGGGCATCGAGCCCGACGCCAACAGCTCGTGGTTCTCGCAGTTGAAGCAGGCGGCCAGGAACGCCCCGGGCCAGCCGCAGGGGAAGAGGGGACAGCAGCCGGGGAAGCTCACCAGGCTGAGCATGGCGTATGCCACCAAGCTGTTCCAGTGAAGAAATGAAGACGGGAGGCGGTGACAGCTATCGGTGAGTCTGCCAGGAAGGGAGGTTGGATGATGTCACTGGTGCTGGCGTGGATGAACACGATATCAGGGTTGATCCTCTTCTTCTCAATGTCCGGCATCAGTTCCTGGGTCGTCTTCTCCTCACCCGTTGCCAGGGTGGTTCCCTTCCTGGTGGGCATACTGCTGCTGACCAATGCGGCGTACCTGGCCCTGGTCACAAATCTCTGGAGCCGCCGAACGTAGAGAGGACGAACCCCGTCTTGCTGAGCAAGCGGGATGTAGATGGGAGGGGAGAGATGCCGAGCAGAACAGATGTGATGGTGTGGGGCATGGTAGCGGTGCTGATGTGTATGATAGCCATCGATATCGTGAGGGTGCGTCTCTAGGAGGGCTTTCACGGCGTCAGGCCGGCCGGTGAAGGCGCTCACCGGGCGCGGGGAGACAGGCGTGTGTCTCGCCCTGTGGTGAGCGGACCCCGATGCCGGGTGATGCCGGAGTCAAGCATGTCTATCACCCGAAGGGATGACGTTTGAGACGAAGGAGCAGGCTGCGGGAATTCGCGAGGCCGCAAAGCCCGCCGCGGGGGCAGTCTCAGTGACTTCGTTGTCAGGCATTATGTAAGGTATTCTGAAGTGTACCAAGAGTGTATCAGCAAGCAGGCTAGGAGCAAGGATGCCCCCCCACCCTTGCTTGGCAGAGCCTCCTCACATGGCCATCCAAATGCCAAATTCCACGGCGTCTTCAGGCCAAAACAGCTAACAATTCTGCACTAGCCTGCTTGCTGGTCACATACTCCGGCGTCAGGAAGCGGGGGCAAACAGCCTCCGCTCCACCTCTTTCAGCCGCTCCAGTCCCCGTACCTCGAACGGGAACAGCGGCACCCTGGTGGAACGGGTCCCGTAGCCGCCTTCGATTTCGGACAGGTACTTCTGTTGCAGCTGCGCCTTGCTGAGCAGGAACGGCGAATCGGCGTTCTCCACCACCTGGTTGATGACGATGTGGTTGATGCCCAGCCCGTAGCTCTGGAACTCCTCGAAGACGTCCTGCAGTTGCCGCACCGCCAGGGCCTCCGGTATGGTCACCAGGTTGAACTGGACCTCATCCCGGAGGAAGGCCATATCCTTGTTTGACAGCTTCTCCCAGTCCTGGATCACTCCCAGGACGGAGCGCTTCAGGTTCGGGGTGGCCTTCAGGGCGGTATACACCCTGGCGGCGGGCTTGAGATGGTTGCTCACCAGCGAGGGCATCCGGAGCAGGCCGAGCGTCTGGCCGGCCGGGGCGGTGTCCCACACCACCCTGTCGTACTGGCCGGACTCGGCCACCTCCCGTATGTAGTCCACCATGAACTCGTCCTTGAGCCCGGGGAGCATCGTGGCCACGTAGTCCAGAAACTCCTGGTAGTCGATGTCCACGAAGGTGGAGAAGAGCCCGTACACCTGGGGGCCGAACTTCTGGTCCCACAACTGCTTGACCACGTCGTAGCTGATCTCCTCCAGATACAGGTCCTCGGTGACCATGGCCGGCCTGGCCGGGGAGTCGATCTCGAAGATATCCCGGAGCGATGGGGTGAAGTCCGTTGACACGACGATGGTCCTGTGCCCGCTGCGGGCGAGGTGCAGGGCGGTGGCCGCCGCGGACGTGGTCTTACCCACTCCCCCCTTGCCGCAGAACATGGTGACTCGCCTGGATCCGATCTGTCTCAACGCTCTCACCTCCCGGGGTCAGGCCCGAATCCCATGTTAGCACAGGGGCGGGGCCGGGGCCACGCGCGCGGGACTGGCTCAAGCCGGGAAAGGAGAAGCGCATGAAGCCTACAGACGACAGCGACAAGGGCAGCAAGCCCCCTCGGCGCGGCGCGCCGGCCGGGCCAGGTGCTCCTGGCTTCCCGGCTGCCCCCCTCTTGACACGGCGTGTTCTGGCGGTCATAATGTTTGCGATCGCAAACAAAACGGCCTGATGATCATGGAAGTGATGCCAGAAGCTGACGCTGCCTACATGAGCAGCCCCCAGGCCGCCAGGATCCTGGGGATCACCGGTGTCGGCGTGGCCCAGTTGATACGGCAGGGGAAGATACCGGCAGTCAAGATCGCCAACCGCTGGCTCATCCCGCGGGCGTTTGTGGAGGAGTTTGCCCTGACCTATGAGGGGAAGAGGGGGCGCCCCCGGAAGAAGGGCCGGTCCGGCAGGACCCCCGCGCGGGGGTCCAGGTCAGCGGACACAGCCGTGGGAGCCAGGGCGGCCGCCGCGGCGGCCCCTCCGGCCGAGACAGCGCCCTTCGCCGCAGCGGCGGCGGAAGACATGGCAGCCCAGCCCCCTCCGGCCGAGGCAGCGCCCTTCGCCGCAGCGGCGACGGAAGACATGGCAGCCCAGCCCCCTCCGGCCGAGGCGGATGCGGCCCGGGTGACTGCGGTGCCGGCGACCGCCGGGGCGGCTGAGGCTGAAGAGGAGGAGCGGGAGGGGAGCACGGCCTTCAAGGTGACTGCCGAGGTCTACCACGTGGACCGGAACTACACCTTCGAGGTCTACGAGAGGGGCCGGATCACCCAGAGGGCCCGCATCATCGTAGCCCGGCTGAAGCCGAGGATCCCCTCCCTGCCGCAGTTCTCCTTCCGCTGGGACTACAGGTACGAGCACCTCAACGTGGACATCCACGGAGTGGAGCCAGCCGCGCTGGAGTGGTGGACCATGGGCCGCAACGGGTACACCGGGCACCTGCCCCGGAGGCTGCCCGGGCCAGCGCGCACCTTCGAGGCCGTCATCTGGCTTCCGGTAACCTTCGTCTTTCGAGGGAGGCTGACGCTGATCGGCGGCTCCCCCGCCGCTGTGGAAGAGCCGCCGGAGACGCCCGCTTCCGGAGGTCTCAAGAGGCTCTGGAGCAGGTGGCCGGGCAAGGCCCGATAGTACCTCCTCCACTATGTTGACAGCAGGAGTGGGGTCCGCTATAATTGTAAGTTGCGCATCAATGCGATATCCTCATTGCGTTTTCCTATCGGTAGTCAAGTGATCCCCTTCCCTTTCACTTAAGGCGAATTGTGCCCAGCAAAGGAGTGTGCAGGAGTTGATTTCCACATCGTCGCTATCTGATACACAGGCCATCGTCAGGAGATCGTTTGCCGCTACCCCGCCGGTACTCGGGATCCCCAATCTCATCCAGGTGCAGTCTGACTCCTTCCGCCGCTTCCTCGAGAACGGCCTGCGGGAGCTCCTCGAGGGCCTGGCCATCCAGGACCTGGCCGGCACCCGGCTGGAACTGCGGTTCGTGAACTGCGAGCTAGGCCCCCCAAAGAACTCTATCCCGGCCTGCCGCGAGCGTGACCTGACCTACTCGGCACCTCTCTATGCCAAAGTGCAGCTGGTGGTCAAGGAGACGGGGGAGATCAAGGAACAGAATATCTTCATTGCCGACATCCCGCTGATGACGCCCACCGGCACCTTCATCATCAACGGCGCCGAGCGGGTGGTGGTCAGCCAGCTCATCCGGTCCCCGGGCCTCTACCTGACCCTGGAAACGGACATGGGCACGGGCCGCGATCTCTGCTACGGCAAGCTCATACCCGAGCACGGGTCCTGGCTCGATTTCGAGACCAGCAACAAGGACATCATCTGGGTGAAGGTCAACGGCAAGAGGCGCTTCCCCGTGACGACGCTGCTGCGGGCCATCGGGTACCCGTCCACGGAGGAGCTGACCGAGATGTTCCAGGGGGTGGACGACTCTCCGGACCACTCGTTCATCGCCGCCAGCGCCAAGCAGGACTCCTTCATCAAGAACGAGAACGAGGCCATCCTGGAGATATACCGGCGTCTGAGGCCCGGCGACCTGCCCAATGTGGACAACGCCAGGAACCTGCTGAACAACCTCTTCTTCCATCCCCGGCACTACAACCTGGGCAAGGTGGGAAGGTACAAGCTGAACAAGAGGCTGGGCAGGGACGCGGACAATGCCGGCATGCAGGCCCTGAGCCGCGAAGACCTGATAGCCATTGTCCGTCACATCATCATGGTCAACAACGGGCAGGAGCAGCCCGATGACATCGATCACCTGAGCAACCGCAGGCTGCGCACCGTGGGCGAGCTCATTCAGAACCAGCTTCGCGTGGCCCTCCTCAATCTGGAGCGCATGGTGAGGGAGCGCATGAGCATCGTGGACACGGCCACGGTCACCCCCAACGCCCTGATCAACACCCGGCCGGTGACCACCGCCATCCGCGACTTCTTCAGCGGCTCCCAGCTCTGCCAGTTCATGGACCAGACCAATCCGCTGGCCGAGCTGACGCATAAACGGCGCCTGTCGACCCTTGGCCGCGGAGGCCTCTCCAGGGAACGGGCCGGGTTTGAGGTGCGCGACATTCACCACTCTCACTACGGCCGGATCTGCCCCATCGAAACGCCGGAGGGCCCCAACATCGGGCTCATCGCATCCCTGGCCACCTACGGCGCCATCGACGAGTACGGCTTCATCGTGACCCCGTACCGCAAGGTGACCCGCGAGGTGCCTAACACCGTCGACCAGCTGGTCAACCGGGCCCTGGCCGAGGCGGTGACGGACCAGGACGGCAAGCGCATCGGCAAGGAAGGGGCCCGAATCACGCCCGGCCTGGCCAGGGACATAGCCGCGCTCCCGCACGGGACCGTCAAGGTGGTGCCTTTCGCCTCCCGCGAGATCATCTACCTTTCGGCGGACCAGGAGGAGGACTACGTTGTGGCCCAGGCCAGCGCCCCGCTGAACGCCTGGGACGAGTTCAGCGAGAAGAGGATCGAGGCCAGGAAGGGGTCCAGCCTCCCCCGGGTATCGCCCGAGAACGTCGACCTCATGGACGTTTCCCCCAAGCAGATCGTGGGCATATCGGCGTCGCTCATCCCCTTCCTGGAGCACGACGACGCCAACCGGGCGCTGATGGGATCGAACATGGAGCGCCAGGCGGTGCCCCTGCTGTGCCCCGAGTCCCCGGTGGTGGGGACGGGCATGGAGCAGCAGGTGGCCAGGGACAGCGGCCAGCTGGTCATCTCCGGGGATGACGGCGAGGTGACCTCGGTAACCAGCCGGGAGATCGTGCTGATGACCGGGGAAGGCGAGGAGCGCGCCTACCCCTTGATGAAATTCAGGCGGACCAACCAGGGGACATGCATCAACCAGCGCCCCATCGTCAACAAGGGCGACCGAATCAGGACCGGGCAGGTCCTGGCGGACAGCTCGGCCACCGACCACGGGATACTGTCCCTCGGCCAGAACGTGCTCTGCGCCTTCATGAGCTGGGAGGGCTACAACTTCGAAGACGCCATAGTGGTGTCGGAGAAGCTGGTCAAGGAGGACAAGTTCACCTCGATCCACATCGAGCGCTATGAGATAGAGGCCAGGGAGACCAAGCTGGGCGCCGAGGAGATCACCAGGGACATCCCCCATGTGGGAGAGGAAAGCCTGCGCAACCTGGACGACGAAGGCATAATCCAGGTGGGGGCCGACGTCGAGTCGAGCGACATCCTGGTGGGCAAGATCACCCCCAAGGGCGAGACGGAGCTCAGCGCCGAGGAGAAGCTCCTGCGGGTGATATTCGGAGAGAAGGCCCGTGAAGTGAAGGACACCTCATTGAGGGTCCCGCATGGCGAGAGGGGCTTGGTGATCGCGGTGAAGATCTTCACCAACAGGGACGAGCTGCCCGAGGGGGTGAGCAAGCTGGTGCGGGTCTGGGTGGCCCAGAAGCGCAAGGCGTCGGAGGGGGACAAGCTGGCTGGCCGGCATGGCAACAAGGGCGTTATCGCCCGCATCCTGCCGGAGGAGGACATGCCCTTCCTGCCCGACGGCACGCCCATCGACATCATGCTGAATCCCATCGGCGTGCCCTCTCGCATGAACCTGGGTCAGATATTCGAGACCCATCTCGGCTGGGCCGCCAACGAGCTGGGTTTCAAGGCGGACTGCCCCGTATTCGAGAGCGCGGACACGGATGTGGTGGAGGACGCCCTGGCCAGGGCCTGGATGGTCCGCCAGGCGAATGCCTCCACCGCCAACCTGAGCGCCGGGGCCAGGCTGGAGCGGACCAGGGAATGGCTCCGGGAGCGGGGGTTCAATCCCGCCGTGGTGCTGGCCGAAGAGTACAATGGTGAATCAACGCGGGCCTGCCTTCGCCTCTGGCTCAAGGACCTCGGGGTCGACACGGATGGGCTGGGCGACGAGGAGGTCCAGAAGCAGGTGGACAGGATCAGCCGACAGAGGTCCGAGTCTCCGCCGATCCACGGGAAGACCATTCTCTATGACGGCCGCACCGGCCAGCCCTTCGATCAGCCGGTGACGGTGGGCTATGTCTATGTCATGAAGCTGATCCACCTTGTGGAAGACAAGGTTCACGCACGCTCCACAGGGCCGTACACGCTTATCACTCAGCAGCCCCTGGGTGGGAAGGCCCAGTTCGGCGGGCAGAGGTTCGGAGAGATGGAGGTCTGGGCCCTGGAAGCCTACGGGGCCGCCCATACCCTGCAGGAGCTCCTGACCATCAAGTCCGACGACATAGCCGGCCGGGCCAAGGCCTACGAAGCCATCACCAAGGGGGAAGACGTGCATCCTCCTGGACTGCCGGAGTCGTTTAACGTGCTCGTTCGCGAGTTGCAGAGCCTGGGGCTCTCCATTGAGATGTTTGTGAACGAGACCAGCAGCATGCCCGACCCGAACAATGAGTAATCGCCAATCTCCAAGGAGGAAGACCCGTGCTGAATGCTGACAGCCTGAGCGGAATACGCATCTCCCTGGCCTCGCCGGAGCAGATCAAGAGCTGGTCCTGGGGCGAAGTGACCAAGCCCGAGACCATCAACTACCGCAGCCTGAAGCCGGAGAGGGACGGGCTATTCTGCGAGCGCATATTCGGCCCCACCAAGGACTTCGAGTGCTACTGCGGCAAGTACAAGAAGATACGCTACAAGGGCATACGCTGCGACCGGTGTGGCGTCGAGGTGACGCTGTCGAAGGTGCGCCGAGAGCGCATGGGGCACATCGACCTGGCGGCCCCGGTGGCCCACAGCTGGTTCGTCAAGGGCATCCCCAGCCGCATCGGCCTCCTGCTGGACCTGTCCCCGCGCAGCCTGGAGCGGGTCATCTACTTCGCCCAGTACATGGTCATCAAGGTCGACGAGGCGGCCAAGGAGCAGCTTCTGGCCGAGTTCAAGCAGGAGCAGGAGGCCCTGGCCGAGAGGGACGACCTCGGCGTGGAAGACCGGATGACGGCCGAGAAGGAGATCGAGGACAGGATCACCGATGTTGAAGACCTCAATCCGTTCAAGCTGCTGACCGACAGCCGGTACCGGGACCTGCGGGGCAAGTACGGCTACATGTTTGAGGCGGACACCGGCGCGCAGGCTATCCTGACGGTCTTGCAGAGGCTCAACCTGGACGAGCTCCATGCCAAGCTCCACGAGGAGATCAATTCAGCCTCCGGTCAGCGGCGCAAGAAGGCCATCAAGAGGCTGCAGGTGGTGGAGGCCTTCCGGCGCAGCGGCAACAAGGCCGAGTGGATGATCATCACTGTGCTTCCCGTCCTCCCCCCCGACCTGCGGCCGATCGTGCAGCTGGACGGTCGCAGATTCGCCACCAGCGACCTCAACGACCTGTACCGGCGGGTGATCAACCGCAACAACCGCCTGAGAAGGCTGCTGGATGTGGGCGCCCCGGAGATCATCATTCACAATGAAAAGAGGATGCTCCAGGAGGCGGTGGACTCGCTTATTGACAATGGCCGGCAGCGCCGGGCCATAACGGGCGTGGGCAACCGGCCGCTGCAGTCGCGGTCGGACGTCCTCCGCGGCA
This sequence comes from uncultured Dehalococcoidia bacterium, assembly GCA_964492335.1. Lineage (GTDB taxonomy): Bacteria > Chloroflexota > Dehalococcoidia > UBA2247 > RBG-13-53-26 > JAFGCL01. The sequence continues at coordinate 43,410 of CAZBJX010000004.1, forward strand.
AGCAGGGGCGGTTCCGGCAGAACCTCCTGGGCAAGCGCGTTGACTACAGCGGCCGCTCCGTGATCGTGGTGGGGCCGGACCTGGAGCTCCACCAGTGCGGGCTGCCCAAGCGGATGGCGCTGGAACTGTTCAAGCCCTTCCTGATGTACCGCCTGGTCCAGCAGAACATGGCCTCCAACATCAAGAGCGCCAAGCGGATGGTGGAGAGGGCCCGGCCGGAGATCTGGGGCACCCTGGAGGAAGTGGTCAAGGAGAGGCCGGTGCTGCTCAACCGGGCACCAACCCTGCACCGCATGAGCATCCAGGCCTTCGAGCCAGTCCTCATCGAAGGGAGCGCCATCCAGCTTCATCCACTGGTGTGCACCGCCTTCAACGCCGACTTCGACGGCGACCAGATGGCCGTCCACGTGCCGCTGTCCAAGGCGGCCGTGATGGAGGCCCGCAAAGCGATGCTCAGCACGCGCAACATGGTGCTGCCCAGCAACGGCGAGCCGGTGGTGGTCCCCACGCTGGACATGGTCCTGGGGTGCTACTACCTGACCTCGCTGAAGACGGGGGCCAAGGGCGAAGGCCAGAAGTTCGGGTCCTTCAAGGAAGCGGAGCTGGCCTACAACCTGGAGGTGATAGACGTGGGCGCCGAGATCGAGGTCAAGAGCCCCGAGGGCGGGCAGAGGCTGATGACCACGGTGGGCCGCATCATCTTCAGCGGGGTCCTGCCTCCGGAGCTGGGCTTCGTCAACGAGACGGTGGACAAGGGCATGCTGAAGAAGCTGATCGCCCGCTGCCTGAAGACGTGCGGCAGCGAGGCGACGGCCCGGATGGTCGACCAGATCAAGAACCTGGGGTTCACCTATGCCACCCGCTCCGGAACGACCATCAGCGTCAATGACGTCAGGGTCCCGGAGGAGAAGAGCCAGGTCCTCCAGGAGGCCGAGAAGGTGGTGGCCCGGATCGAGGACCAGCACTACCGTGGCCTGATCACCGATGACGAGCGCCACAACGGCATCGTGGATGTCTGGTCGGACACCACTGAGAAGGTCACCGGCCTGGTATCCCAGTCGCTGGACCGCTTCGGCAGCGTCTACATGATGGCCACCTCCGGCGCCAAGGGCAACATGTCCCAGATCAGGCAGATGGCCGGAATGCGCGGCCTGATGACCGACCCGTCGGGGAAGATCATCGACTTCCCCATCCGGTCCAGCTTCAACGAAGGCCTGTCGGTGCTGGAGTACTTCATCTCCACCCACGGGGCCCGCAAGGGCCTGGCCGACACCGCCCTGAGGACCTCCGACGCCGGATACCTCACCAGGAGGCTGGTGGACATTGTCCAGGACATGATAGTCATGGATGAGGACTGCGGGTCCACACTGGGCATCTGGTGCACAGAGGCCGGGGCGGACTTCCTGCCTTCCCTGGAAGAGCGCATTCAGTGGCGGCTGGCGGCCGCCAGGGTGGTCGATCCGGAGACCGGCGAGATCATCGTGGAGCAGAACGAGGAGATAGACGAGGACAAGGCCAGGAGGATAGTGGCCGCGGGCATAGACCAGGTCTACATCCGGTCGCCTCTGACCTGCCAGTCGAGGCAGGGGGTGTGCCAGGCATGCTACGGGCTCGACCTGTCCAAGGGCCAGAAGGTTGACCTGGGCACCACGGTGGGTATCATCGCCGCCCAGAGCATCGGCGAGCCGGGCACCCAGCTGACACTGCGGACCTTCCACACCGGGGGCGTCCAGGGCCTTGACATCACCACCGGCCTGCCTCGAGTAGAGGAGCTCTTCGAGGCCAGGGTGCCCAAGGGCCAGGCGGTCCTCTCCGAGATAGACGGCACTGCCGACATCATATCCGGGGACGAGGGCCACCGGATCAGGATCACCAACTCGGAGTCCTATCGCAATGAGTATCCCCTGCCGCCGAAGTCAGAGGTGCTGGTGCGCGACGGCGACCGGGTGGAGGTGGGCGCCATCCTGGCCACCAAGTTTGAGGCCGAGACGGCGAAGGGAAAGGGCAAGGAGAAGGGCAAGGAGAAGGAGAAGGAAGCGGCTCCCGTGCCAGTGCTGCTGGCGCCGGTGACGGGCGTGGTGAGCATTGAGGGGAAGAACCTGGTCATCAGCTACGAGGAGAGGGAAGAGGAGGAGTACCTGGTCCCCTTCACGGCCGGCATCCGCATCGAGAAGGGCTCGCATGTCAAGGCCGGCGACCAGCTCACCGAGGGGCATGTCAATCCCCAGGACATCCTGCGGATCAAGGGGCGTGAGGCGGCCCAGCGCTACCTGGTGGACGAGATCCAGAAGGTCTACCGCTCCCAGGGTGTGAACATCAACGACAAGCACATCGAGGTCATCGCCCGCCGCATGCTGCAGAGGGTCAGGGTGGACTCCACGGGTGACACCGAGCTCCTCCCCGGCGACCTGGTGGACCGCTTCACTTTCGAGGAGATCAACGCCAGGGTGGTGGCCGAGGGTGGTGAGGCGGCCACGGCCCAGACCGCCCTTCTGGGCATAACCAAGGCGGCGCTGAATGCGGACAGCTGGCTGGCCGCCGCTTCGTTCCAGGAGACGACCAGGGTGCTGACGGAGGCGGCCATCAACGGCAAGACCGACAAGCTGGTGGGGCTGAAGGAGAACGTGATCATCGGCAGATTGATCCCGGCGCAAACCCTGACCCCCGAGGAGCTGGAGATGGCCAAGCCGTCTCCGCAGGACCTCCTCATCCAGATAGTCGATGCCGGACGGGCCCTGGGCTGGACCGACGATCCGCTGGGCCGGCTGGAGCCTGATGCTGCGATGCTGGCTGAGTTCGAGCGTGGCGGCGAGGATGAAGGCGCAGCGGAAGCCGATGAGGATGAGGGCGAGGTTGAGGATGAGGATGAGGGCGAGGTTGAGGATGAGGCCGAGGGCGGGGTTGAGGATGAGGCCGAGGGCGGGGTTGAGGCCGAGGTCGAGGTTGAGGCCGGGGGCGAGGTTAAGGCCGAGGGCGAGGATGAGGCCGAGGGCGAGGTTGAGGCCGAGGTCGAGGATGAGGCCGGGGGCGAGGTTGAGGCCGAGGCCGAAGGTGACAAGGTGGAAGAAGGCGGCGGTGATGACGAGGAGGGGCCCGAGGTCGGCTAGGCTCCTGCCCTGAAGATGGTCAAGACCCCCGGCCGGGTTCCCGGCCGGGGGTCTTTCGTCCCATGGCCCGCCGGGCGGGCTACCTGGCCCGGCTGTCCAGCAGTATGGTCACCGGGCCGTCATTGTGTATATCCACCATCATGTGCGCCTGGAACCGGCCGGTCTCCACCGGGACGCCGGTGGCCCGCGCCCGGTCCACGAAGAGGTCGAACAGGGCCTCGGCCTCCCCAGGCGCGGCGGCCTCAATGAAGCTGGGGCGCCTCCCCTTGCGCGTGTCCGAGATGAGGGTGAACTGGCTTACCAGGAGCAGTGCGCCGCCGACATCCGGGAGCGAGCGATTGAACTTGCCCTCCTCGTCGGAGAAGATGCGCAGGTTGACCGTCTTGTCCACCAGGTAGCGGATGTCCTCTTCGGTGTCGCCCCGGGCCACGCCGACCAGCCCCACCAGCCCCGGGCCGATCCGCCCCACCACCTCTCCGTCCACGGTCACCGAGGCCCGGCTGACCCGTTGCACCAGCACCCTCATCGGCTACTTCCGCGCGAAGCTCAGCCCCTCGGCGCCGGCATCGATCAGGATGGTGTCGCCCTCCCCGTACTCCCCGTCCAGGATGCCCTTCGAGATGGGGTTCTCCACGTAGCGCTGGATGGCCCGCCGCAGAGGCCTGGCGCCGTATGCGGGATCGTAGCCTTCTTTCAGCAGCCAGGCCTTGGCCGCATCCGTGAGCTCCGCGGCTATCTGGCGCTCCGCCAGGCGCTTCTTCACTTCCTCGATCAGCAGGTCCACCACCTGCCGCAGCTGCTGCTGGCTCAGCGGGTCGAAGATGATGATCTCGTCTATGCGGTTGATCATCTCCGGCCGGAAGGCCTGCTTCAGGGCGTTCTTGATGGTGACGCGCAGCTTCTCCTGGTCGAGCTCCTTCTCCTGCCGGAAGCCGATGCTCTGCCTCTGGACCTCCTGAGTGCCGAGGTTGCTGGTCATTATGACAACTACATTCTTGAAGTCCACTACCCGGCCATGGCCGTCGGTCAGCCGGCCGTCCTCCAGTATCTGCAGCAGGATGTTGAAGACGTCCGGGTGCGCCTTCTCGATCTCGTCGAAGAGGATCACCCGGAAGGGGCGGCGCCGCACCATCTCCGTCAGCTGCCCGCCCTCGTCGTAGCCGACATACCCCGGCGGAGCGCCGATCAGCCGGGACACCGTGTGCTTCTCCATGTACTCCGACATGTCCACCCGCACCAGGGCGCTCTCATCATCGAACAGGAACTCGGCCAGTGCCCGGGCCAGCTCCGTCTTGCCCACGCCGGTGGGGCCCAGGAACATGAAGCTGCCGATGGGCCGCCTGGGATCCTTAAGGCCTGCCCTGGACCGCCGGATGGCCTCGGACACCGCCACCACCGCCTTGTCCTGGTTGATAATTCTCTTGTGGATATCCTGCTCCATGTTGACCAGGCGCTTGGCTTCGCTCTCCAGCATCCGGGAGACCGGCACGCCGGTCCACTTGGAGACCAGATCAGCGATGTCGTCCTCGCCCACCACGCGGTCGGTCTTCCTCTCGGATTGCCAGTTGCTCTTGGCGGCCTTGTAGTCCTCCTCGATGCGCAGCCTCTGCGCCTTCAGCTCCGCAGCATGCTGGTAGTCGCCCCTCTGCGAGGCTGACTCCTCCTCGTTGGCCAGGCGCCGGACCTCCTTCTCCAGGTCCTTCACTGCCGGAGGCGCGCTCTCCAGGTCGATGCGCAGCTTGCTGGCCGCTTCGTCGATGAGGTCAATGGCCTTGTCCGGGAGGAAGCGGTCGGTGATGTAGCGGCTGGAGAGCCTGGCCGCCGCCTCCACGGCCGCATCCGTGATCTCGACCTTGTGGTGCGCCTCGTACCGCGGCTTCAGGCCCCTGAGCATCTGCACCGTGGCCTCCACGCCCGGCTGGTCGATGAACACCGGCTGCATGCGGCGCTCCAGGGCCTTGTCCTTCTCGATGTGCTTGCGGTACTCGTCGAGGGTGGTGGCCCCGATGCACTGTATCTCGCCGCGGGCCAGGGACGGCTTGAGGATATTGCTGGCGTCTATGGCGCCTTCCGCCGCCCCGGCTCCGGCCACGGTGTGGAACTCGTCAATGAACAGTATGATCTCGCCCTGCGACTGGCGGACCTCATCGATGACCGCCTTCAGCCGGTCTTCGAACTCCCCCCGGAACTTGCTGCCGGCCACCAGGGAGGTCATGTTCAGGGCGATCATCCTCTTGCTCTTGAGAGAGTCCGGCACATCATCGCCCACGATCTTCTGGGCCAGGCCCTCGGCAATGGCGGTCTTGCCCACGCCCGCCTCGCCGATGATGATGGGGTTGTTCTTGGTGCGGCGGGACAGGATCTGCATCACGCGCTTGATCTCTTCGTCACGCCCGATGACCGGGTCCAGCTTGCCCTCCCTGGCCGCCGCCGTCAGGTCGATGCCGTACTTCTCCAGGCTCCGGTACTTGCTCTCAGCCTGCCTGTCCATTACCCTGTGGCCTCCTCTGATCTTCTGCAGAGCCCGGTAGATGCCCTCCTGGTCGACCCCGTTGGCGCGAAGGATGCGGGCGGCATCCCCCTGCTGCTCCCCGGCAATGGCGATCAGGATATGCTCCACGCCGACGAACTCGTCCTTGAGGCGGTCCGCCTCGGCCGCCGCCGCGTTCATCAGGCCGGGGATGCGGGGGGTGGCGAATATCTGCATGCCCTGCTGGGTCAGCCTGGGTGCCTTCTCCAGCACCAGCTCCACCTGCTGTCTCACCAGCTGGTCGTCGGCTCCCAGCAGCTTCAGGATCTCGCTGGCGAGGCTGTCCTTCTGGTCCAACAGCGCCAGCAGGATATGCTCCACGTCCCACTGGCTGTGCCGGTACCTCATGACCAGCTCCTGTGAAGCCGCCATGGCCTCCTGTGCCTGTTCCGTCAGCCTCTCCGGCCCCATCGACACCATATATCAAACTCCGGATGATACCTTGATTTTATCACAGGCCCCTCGACGCGGAAATGTGATCCGGGTCACGTTCGGCGCGTCAGGCGTGCCGGGCGCTAGACCGGCCTGTCCGTCCCGGGGGCCTTCTTGATGGGCCGGCGCAGGACGTAGCGGCTGCGCACCAGATCCCACTTGGAGCCGGTCATCATGAAGTACCGCTTCAGGTCCCTCTGGCCGGGATGCACCGAGAAGGCGTACAGGAGGTTGGGGTTCCAGTTGTCGACGCCGAAGACCCCGATGCGGTTGATGGTCAGCTTCTCCAGGTGACGCAGTATCCAGCGCTCCTGTGCCAGCAGAGGCACGCCCAGGGTCTCCTGGAAAGCCGGGACCACCAGGGCGTAGTCGTGGTCCACTCCCTCCCGGCGGCGCAGCGCCAGGAGATTCTCCGTCCGGGCCAGGGCATCGTCGTCGCAGCGCACGGCCAGCTCCACGAAGAAGCGGCGGCCCCCCTTCTGGAAACACAGGTCGACGTCGTCGCACTCCACGCGCTGGAATCCCTTGTCGCCGGTCAGGTGGGAGACCGCCTCGGCCAGGTATGACCTGGCCGCCTCGTCACTGTCAAACCCCTCGTGGGAGCGCAGGGGAAGGAGCATATCCAGCGGCGGCGTCTCTATGTCCTTTGCCTCCAGCCGCCTCTTCTTCACCTCGGACTCGACCGCACCTTCGCAGTGGAAGAGGTCGGAGGACTCCTCCCCCCGGTCGTTGATGAAGCGCACGGAGAGCAGCAGGGCCACGCCGCCCGGTATCTTCTTGCGCTCCAGTATCTGCAGGCTGCGCACCAGGTAGGACGCGGGCAGCGGCAACTGGACCTGCACCCCCTTCTCGGCGAAGGTGCTGTTCACCTCGCCCACGGTGAGCATCTTCTCTGGCGGCTTGTTCATGGCGACGAGGTAATTATAGCAGAACGCGGCGCCCGGCGGGGCGGCAGTGGGCCGCCGGATACGGGCCGCCTGCGGCGGTGCGGCTGGTGCGGAGGGCGCCCGTTCTGTATACTCTGGATCGAGGCGGACATGAGGGTGTTCAAGCACTGGCGCCGGGTGGAGGCCACCGTCCTCATCGGAGGCGTTGAGAGGACCATTTCCTGCTTCGGCGGCTCCAACCTGTCCGGGGCCGACGCCCTGGACGACGGCCAGGACCGTCTCGAGGCCGTGAAGCGGCGCATCGCCCGAAGGGAGAAGGGCAAAGGGGCCGGCTACGAGGGCGACATCCGGGAAGAGCCCATCGAGTGGCTGGGGGACCAGGATGTGGTCACCCGGAACCGCTACGGGGCCGAGGTGCTCAACACCACCTCCATCGTCTTCGTCGACATCGACCAGCCCCCTCCTTCCATCATGGGCCTCTTCCGGGCCCGCGGTTCGCCCGAGCGGCGCCGGCAATCCATCCGGCGGTTCCTGGACAGGCAGTTCCACAAGCCCAATCTGGGACGGCTGGACGTCAGGGTCTACGAGACGCACAGCGGCGTCCGGCTTATCGTCGGCCTGAGCGGCATGGACCCCAGGTCCGAGGCCGCCCGCGAGCTGATGCGCAGCTTCAATGCCGACCGCCTCTATGCCGCGCTGTGCGCCAGGCAGAATTGCTACCGGGCCCGGCTGACGCCCAAACCGCACCGCATAGGGATGAAGGGGATGCGCCGGCGATACCCCTACGAAGACAGCGACCGGGACTTCATCAACGCCTGGATAAAGGAATATGACGCCAGGAGCGAGGGCTTCTCATCGTGCCGGCTGGTGGACGTCCGGGGGTGGCAGCTCGACTCCCCGGCGGTCCGGCTCCACGACCAGAGAACGAAGGCGGAGTCGGGCCTGCCGCTGGCCTGACCCGGCGGCGGCCGCCTTCTCTTCCCCGCATCTCGTATCCGAAGCCATCACGACTGGTTCATCCCCTGCACCTGCTGTATACTCTTACCCAGGAGGACCACATGATTGAGGGACTGAAGGAGACCATTCTCGAGTCCGCCGCTGAAGGCCGGGACATGCTCTCGGTGATAGTGGGCCAGGCGGATTCCAAGAAGAAGATACTGGCCTCGCTGCTGGCGGGGCACCACGTGCTCATCGAAGGCCCGCCCGGCGTGGGCAAGACCACTCTGGCCAAGCACCTGGCGGCGGCCCTGCCGGCCATCCGTGCCGTGAAGGATTGCCCCTACCATTGCGATCCGGAGGCGCCATCCTGCCCGCAGTGCCGGGCGAAGAAGGCCGCCGGCACCAGGCTGGAGGGCATAACCATCGATGGAGCGCAGCGCTTCGTGAGGCTCCAGGGCTCCCCCGATCTCACCGCCGAGGACCTGCTGGGGGACATCGACCCCACCCAGGCCTTCAAGTACGGGCCGCAGGACTACCGGGCCTTCATACCGGGCAAGCTGCTCAAGGGGAACCGCGGCATCGTCTTCTTCGACGAGCTCAACCGTGTCACCGAGAAGCTGCAGAACGCCCTCCTGCAGGTGCTGGAGGAAGGCATCGCCACCATCGGCCCCTATGATGTGGACTACCCGGCGGACTTCGTCATGATCGCCACCATGAACCCCAGGGAGCGGGCCGGCGTGGAGGAGCTCTCCGACGTCCTGCTGGACCGCTTCGACGTGGTCAAGATGTTCTACCCGGAGACCGCCGAGCAGGAGAAGCACATCCTGCTGAAGCACGGCCTGAAGTTGGACAATGTCAAGGTCCCGGACGAGGTGACCGACAACATCGTCACCCTGGTACGGGCCACCCGCGAGGAGCCCTGGGTCAAGGAGATGGACCAGGCCGCCAGCGTGCGGGGCACCCTCTCGCTGTACGAAAAGGTGCAGGCAGTGGCCCTGCTGGAGAAGCGGGACGAGGCCACGGTTGATGACGTCCGCAGGATGGCCCCGTCCTCTCTCGGCAGCCGGCTGAAGCCGTCACCGGAGTCCAAGTACTACGACTCGCAGATCGACCTCATAGATGAGCTCCTGGAGAGCGTTCTGGAAGGGAAGCGGAAATGAGCGCCAAGGGGCTGACCATCGCACTGTCGGGCAAGGGCGGAGTGGGGAAGACCTTCATCTCCAGCTTGCTGGTCAAGCGGCTGGCGCGCCATGGGAGCGTGCTGGCCATCGACGCGGACCCGGACTCCAACCTCCCACAGGCCCTGGGCGTGAGTGTGAAGCGGAGCGTGGGGCAGTCCCGCGAGGACATCGTCAATGCCCCCATGCGCAGCCCGGTGACCGACGCCAAGCAGGAGCACCTGCAGCAGGCCATACACGAGTCCATAGAGGAGTTCCCCGATTTCAGCCTGATCGTCATGGGGCGTTCCGAGGGGGAGGGCTGCTACTGCGCTGTCAACCACGTGATCCGGGGGGTGATCGACACCCGTGCCAGGGGGTACGACTTCACCGTCATCGACTGCCATGCCGGCCTGGAGCACCTGAGCCGGCGCACCACCCGGGACGTGGACATCATGCTGGTGGTGGTTGAACCGACCAGGAACTCGGTCCAGACGGCCCGGAGGGTGATGGAGATCGCCGGGGAGCTCCATATCCATTTCGGCGCCATCATGGTGATAGCCAACCGGGTGACGCCGGAGAACCGGCCCCGCGTCGACGAGCAGGCCCGCGAGAACGGCCTCGAAATAGCGGTCTACGTGCCCTTTGACCCTGTGGTGGGGCAGTACGATGGAATGGGCAAGCCGGTCAGCGGCATCCCGGAGGACTCCCCGGCGTCCAGGGCCGTGGACGAGATCGTCCAGAAGGTACTCAGCTACGCCTGACCCGAGACGCGCCATGCAGCTCAGACAGGAAATCGTGAGAAACCTCCACCGGCTGGGCCCCGACGGGCTGAGCCGGGCCGTCTTCGGCGACCTGGAGCTGGCCGAGGACGAGAAGCTGCTGCTGCTCTCCAGCATCTGCAGCGGCCACCACCTGTTCATCCTGGGCCCCCCCGGGAGCGGGAAGACCAGCGTGGCCGGCAACCTCTGGGCGGTCCTGGGGGACATCGAGGTGGTCGACGGCTGCCCCTTGAACTGCCCCCCCGCCGACGCCTCGTGCCCCTGGTGCATGGAGAGGAAGGCCCGGGGCGAGGCCCTGCGCGCCGCGACGCTCCCGGCCAGGGAGAGGATGGTGAAGGTGCAGGGCAGCGGCGGCCTGGTGGCGGAGGACCTCCTGGGAGACCTGGACCCGGAGGCGGCCCTGCGCAAGGGCGTCTACTCGCCCGAGGCTTTCCTGCCGGGCAAGCTCTTGAAGGCCAACCGCGGCTTCCTGCTGGTCGACTTCGTGGACCGGGTCCCGGAGCGGGTGCTGAACGTCATCATGTATGCCGTTCAGGGAGGCACCATCTCCATCGGCGCGATAGAGCAGCCCCTGGACCTGGACACCCTGGTGATTGCCACCGGCGGCGAGGACACCCTGAGGGGGCTGCCGCTGGACCTGGCCGACAACTTCGACGTGGTCCGGCTGGGCTACGTGGGAGACCCGGTCAAGCAAGCCCGGATCGTGGAGAGCCGCCTGGGCGCGGATGCTCCCAGGCTGGGAGAGAAGCTCCTGGACAAGGCCATCACTGTCGTGAACCAGACCAGGGAGCACGCCGAGGTCGTCCGCGGCGTGGGGACCCGGGGCCTGATCCGGAAGGCGGAGTACCTGGTCCACCTGCCGGAACTGATGCCGGGGGAGGAGGACGAGGTGCTGGCCGTGGCGGCGGGCGTCTCGCTGCCGCACCGGCTGAAGCTGGCCCCCGAGGTCGACCAGCCGGGCAAGAGGGAGCAGATCATCGAGGAGATCGTGGGCAAGGTGACGGGGGCGGTGAGGGTCAGCGACGAGCTGGCCACGCTCACCAAGGAGGACGTGCTGGCCCTGGTGGAGGAGATCGCCCGCGAGGACAAGCTGCGGAAGCCGCTCAAGTACGGGGCCTTCGACCTTCTGCTTAAGAGGATCAAGCGATTCCCGGACACCAGGCTGGCGCAGCTCTACCGCGAGATAGCCGAGCGATTGCCCGAGCTGTATCCCGACAGGTACAGCGCCGACAACGTGGACGAGGCGCTGCTGCAGGAAGTGGAGGACCTGCGCAAGGAGAAGGAGCGCATCCGCGAGATGCTGGAGCGGCAGGCGCTGGCCAAGATGCTGGAGTTCCTGGAGAAGGAGGACATCCTGGAGCGCACCAGCACCGGCTGGATGCTGAGCCAGCGGGGCATCAACATGCTGCTGGAGAGGCTCATGCCGCGGCTCGATGACGGCGGCATCCTGTACGGGTACGGCAAGCACGCCTCCGGCAAGAAGTTGAGCCTGGGCGAGGGGCGGATCGTCGGCACCCGGCACTACCGGTTCGGGGACAGGTACCGCGACATCTCCTTCCGCGACACCATCCGCCAGGCCATGCGCAACCGCCGCCGGCACATCACCAGGGAGGACATCCTGGTCAACATCAAGGACATCCGCACCCGGATGGACATCGTGCTGGTCATCGACGTCTCCGGCACCATGCTGCAACTGGAGAAGTTCTGGTTCGCCAAGGAGAGCGCCATTGCCCTGACGCTGGCGGCCACCTCCTACAAAGACCGCGTGGGCGTGGTCTCCTTCTCCAACCTGGCCGACGTGGTGGTGGACCTCACCGCCAGCCCGCACAAGGCAACGCGCAAGCTGATCGACCTCGAGCTGCACGAGAACGCCTTCACCAACATCGGCTTCGGCCTGTCCAAGGCCTGCGAGCTCCTGGAGCACCATCCCAAGGGGCGGGCCAAGCAGCACGTCATCCTGATCTCCGACGGTGACGCCACCGCCCCGCATCCCTCGCCCCAGAAGTACGCGCTGCGGCAGGCGGCCGTCGTGGCCCGGCGGGGGATCTCCATATCATGCATCTGCATCAACCAGAGGTCCGCGGACCCGGAGCTGATGAGGCGGATCGCCAGGACGGGGAAGGGCCGGATATACCTTATCGGCGCGGAGGAGCTCTCGAACACGGTGCTGGAGGAAGCGGCCGCAGCGCGCGCCGCGGGCGGGTAGCGCCATGGGCCCCGTGACGCTGGTGTGCACCGGGTGCGGATGCCTGTGCGATGACGTTCAGGTCGAGATGGACTCCGGGCGCCCGGTCCGGATCGAGAACGCCTGCTCCAGGGGCGCGGCCTACCTGCAGGCGTCCTTCAATGCCGGGCGCCGTACCGGCGGCCGCATCCGCGGCCAGCCCAGCTCATCAGAAGAGGCTATAGACGAGGCCGCCCGTCTCCTGTCCGGGGCCAGGCGACGCCTCATCTTCGGCCTGGACAACTCGACGCTGGAGGCCCAGGCGCTGGCCATCGATCTGGCGCGAAAGCTCGGCGCGGTCATCGACGGGGCCTCGTCCGCCTCCTGGGGGCCCGTTGTGGAGAGGATCATCAGGAAGGACCTGCCCACCTGCTCGCTCACCGAAGTCAAGGACAGGGCCGACCTGCTGCTCTACTGGGGGGCCAACCCCACCGCCACCCACCCCCGGCACCTCTCCCGCCACACGTACTACGCCTATGCGGAGTACGATCCCGCCGGGTGGTACCCGCGTGTCACCCTGGCCACGGTCGATGTCCGGCAGACCGAGTTCTCCGCGATGTCCAGGCCGGCCTTCCGCATCCAGCCGGGCGGTGACCGCGATCTGATATCAGGCATGCTGGAGGAGCCTCCGGCGGGCAGCCAGGCCGCGCAGCTTCTGGGCCTGCTGCGCCAGTCCCGCTTCTGCGCCCTGTTCTGCGGCCTGGGGATGGTCCAGGCGCTGGACGGTGACCTGGAGGCCTTCACCCGGATGGTTGGCATGCTGAGCGGGTCCATCAGGGTGGCGGTCATCCCCATGATCGCCGAAACGAACATGATGGGGCTTGCCCGCCTGCTCCACGAAGAGACGGGTTATGTCAACTCAGTGAGCTTTGCCGGGGGTGTGTCTGGAGGCCCCGTCTTCTCCTTGGCCGGGCAGGTCCGCAGCCAGGCGGCGGACTGCATCCTGGTAGCCGGTGCGGACCCCTTCTCCTCCCTGCCGCAGTCTCTGCTGGAGCGGATGCAGGGCGCGGACATCATCTGCCTGGACCATTTTGCCACGCTGACCGCCGCCGCCGCCGCCGTCGTGGTGCCCACGGGGGTGCCCGGCATCGAGTCGGGAGGCAACATGGTGCGCCTGGACGGAGAGCCGGTGCCGCTGGCCGCGCCGGTCAAGGGAGGTGGGCTGACACAGGAGGCCGCCCTGGGACGGCTGCTGGAGAGGGTGCGGCCGTGATGGCGCCGCCCGGGGAGGGGCTCGCCCTGACCATCGTGGTCCACGATGATGCCTATCTCCCTGTCGTCTGCCTGGAGGAGGGATGGGGGGAAGCCTACCGGACGAAGGCGGCCGTGGTGCGCCTGGCCAGGGCCGACCTGGAGAAGATGGGCCTGAAGGACAATGCCAGCGTGGAGATCACCGGCCCGGGGGGCTCGGTGGTGGTGGCCGCCAGGTCCGATGCCGCCGGCGCCGAGGGCATCGGCCTCATGCCCTCCAGCCTCTACACGAACTGGCTGTCCGGTGGAGGGGCGGGCCCCGGGTTGCTGCCGCGCCGGCATATCGAGGCGCGCGCCGCGGCCACGGCCAGGGGCATCACCCCGGTCGAGGACCTGACAGTGGGAAGGGACCGTGCCTAAGAGGGACCTGCAGCCGCTCCAGATACACCGGGCGCTGCCGCGGACCAACTGCAAGCTGTGCGGCTCGGCGGGCTGCTACGCCTTCGCCTTCGACCTCATCAGCCGCAGCAAGCGGCCCGAGGACTGCCCCCCATTGCTGACGCCGGAGTTCGCCGAGTCGCTGGCGACGCTGAAGGAGCTCTTCGGGGAAGGCGAGCGGATTGAGGGGACCGACCACGTGGTGGACAGGACCAGGTGCACCGGCTGCGGTGACTGCGTCGCGGTGTGCAACCGGGCCCTCACCACCATCACCAAGGGCGGGCGCTACTCCCAGCGGGCCCCGGTGCCGCCGCCGCTGGCGATCGTCGACGGCCGCCTCGACGTGGTGGAGTGGAAGAGCTGCAAGCGGGCAACGCCCGGGCTGGATATCTGCAACCTCTGCGCCGACAAGTGCCCGTTTTCCGCCATCGACCTGGTGAAGGCCGAAGAGGAAGATGAGGAGTGGTAGCCGCCGGCCGCGACCCTCGTGATTCCCGGCCCTACCACATGCCGCCCCCGCCGCTCACGCTGACCGTCTGGCCGGTGAGGAAACCGGCGTGCTCTGAAGCGAAGAACAGGACGGTGTAGGCGATGTCCTCCGGCCGGCCGAGGCGACGCACGGGCCAGCTTCTGGTGTACCCTTCCAGCTTCTCTGGCGTGAAATAGTCGTAGCCGAACTTGTTCCAGAAGCTGTCCCTTCCGGTGTCGTCCCGGCTGTGGGGGACGATCCATCCCGGCGAGGCGCAGTTGACCGTGATCCCATACTCGCCGAACTCCCAGGCCAGGGCCCGGGAAAGCGCCATCACCCCACCCTTCAACCCCCCGTACACCGCCGTACTTATGGCGGCCTGGCCATTGATTCCCCCGTTGGAGCTGATGTTCACGATCCGGCCGTAGCGCCGCTCGATCATGTTGTCCACCACGGCCCGGGTGCAGTTGATGACGCTCCAGTAGTTCAGGTCGATCTCTCTGGCCCATTCCTCCCTCTCCTTGTTGATGAAACGGGCCATGCCGGTGGTGCCGCCGGCGTTGTTCACCAGCACGTCTATTCGGCCGAACCGGTCCAGGGTGGTCTTCACCATGGCCTGCGCGGAATCCCAGTCGGTGACGTCCGTCTCCACCAGTATCGCGTGCCCGCCTGTGCTGTTGGCCTGGTCCACGGCCTTGCGCCCCTGCTCCACATCTATGTCCGCATTGACGATGTTGGAGCCCTCAGCGGCGAAGGCCAGCAGAATGCCGCGCCCGATATTGGAGCTCCCGCCGGTCACGATCACCGTCCTGCCCCTCAGTCCCAGGTCCACGACCGACCTCCCTTCTAACCTGCGCCTGCCTCTACGCCGCGCCGCGTCTTCGCGGGTCTTCGCATCCTCTGTCCCGGCAACCCCCGCCCCCTCAGGCCATCCGCCGCATCATCGGGCCCCGGGCCTCGAGCACCACCCCTGTCCGGGATCATGCCTGGACCGTGATCTCCCACTGGCAGGCGATCTCATCCCGGCTGCTCCGGGGGGGCAGCTTCAGGGGCTTCGCTCTGGCAGTGGGCAGCAGCAGCTGGAAGTAGTTGTTCATGCAGAACCCCTCCAGCTTGTGGCACACATGCATGATTCTGGCCGGGTCCGCCTTCTCCAGGTACTCCAGGTTCAGACAACGCCGGGCGGTCCATATGACGCGGTTGCTGTCTATGATCTCGAAGGACCCAATGGGCTGGAAGGCCATGGACCCCTCAAGGATCAAGTGGGACACCTTGCAGAGGTCCACTGCGTCTTTGACCGGTATGTTCGCCAGCGCGGCCATCCTGGGCCAACCGACCCTGGCCTGCTCAAGCCAGAACTCCAGCTCCCACTTGTCTGCCTCTTCCTTCCCGAGCCTGGTCTCAATCATCCTGTGCCAGAGCTCCTCCCATCTCAAAGCCATGCTCTGCCATTCCCTGGCCAGCTTGATGACGAATTCCTTGGAGAAATCCTCAAGCTTCAGA
Organism: uncultured Dehalococcoidia bacterium; assembly: GCA_964492335.1. Lineage (GTDB taxonomy): Bacteria > Chloroflexota > Dehalococcoidia > UBA2247 > RBG-13-53-26 > JAFGCL01. Next base: position 59,069 of record CAZBJX010000004.1, read on the forward strand.
TCATCCTTGATAGGTCCGCTGTAGTCGTTCAACTCCGCCATTCCGGCTCCTTTCTGTGCCCCGGGCGCGGCGGCCCCCGGTGTGCCCCTCTCACCGGGCCGGCCTTCCCTGCCGGGGACATGATAGCACGGGCAGAGTGCCCGGGGAAGCCGTGGGACGCCCTGCAAAGAGGTCCGGCGCTTTCCTCCTGAGGAAAGCGCCGGACCGATGTTGCGCTGCGGGGCCGCGCGGGCGGCTACTTACCCTTGTCTGCGTCCTCGCGGGCCTTCTCCACGCCGGCGCGGACCTTGTCCCTCAGGCGCAGGGGCGTCTGGCTAACCAGCCGCGTGCTGTAGATGCCTTGCTCCATGCCGTAGTTGGCGGCGAACTCGGACATGGTCATTACCCTGCCATCGCGGTGCCTGGCCTTCGTCAGCTTCATGCCGTCCGCAGCCCAGCCGTGGTCCTTGCCCAGCAGGTTGACCACGCGCCTGCGATGACGCGGCGGCAGCTCGAAGTCCGACCGCACGAACAGCTGCCAGTCCTCGGGGAGCTGGCCGTAGAAGCGATCGTAGAAGTCGATGAGCACTTCCAGGTGGGTCAGGCGGCTCTCCCGGTAGTCCTTCACGTTGACGACCGATCGGGCCAGCATGGTCAGCGCCTCTTCCCTGGTCTCCACCGGCACGATGAGGTGTTCCTTCGCCGGCTCCACCTCGCGCTTGTCGCCGGTCTCGCCGTGATAGACCCACCACTTGCTGCGGTCATACCGGTCGCCCGCCAGGTACCGGTTCCACCCCAGGGACGATGCCGGTCCCACGATGACCGTGGACCCCAGCCGCGCCCAGGCCGCGGCCACCGCGTACATCCTGTCCGGCATGGCTCCCCAGATGATGACCGACTGGGCGCCGCCCAGGAATATGGAGTCTCCCAGGGGAGGGAGGTTGCCATAGAGCGAGATGCCTCCGGAGGGGCGCAGCATCAGATACATGGGCACCGAGTGGCAGATGGCGGAGCAGCTGCCGCAGTTGACCAGGTTGCGCGCCGCGGCGGTGGCGTTGTACTGCTGCATGAGGAACTTCTTCTTCGCCGGGCTGAAGGACCGCGCCATCTCCGCCGCGCCGCAGCCGGCGGTGAAGCACATGTAGCCTCCGTTGAGCAGCTCGTCGGCGATCCATGCCATATCTTCCTTGTGGGCATCGCCGCAGCCATAGATGGTGACCATGGCCGGGATGCTGCCCCAGCCAACGGCGAAGGCCGACTGCAGCAGCTCGGTGATGGAGAAGGGGCCCCGTCCCCGCCTCATCATGTACTTGTCCTGGTCGGCCTGCTTCCTCTCAGCCGCCACTATGATGTCCCGCAGCTGGACCTTGCTGGGGCAGACCTCGTCGCACCGGCCGCAGAAATTGCAGCCCTTCTCCACCTCCATGAACCCCTTCCAGTCGCCGCCGCCCAGCTCCCGCACCGCCCGGGACACCGGCAGGTTCACCGGGCAGACGATGGAGCAGAGGTCGCAGTCCGGCTTGTGCTCCTTGCACTGCTTGATCGCTTCAGCATCGGATATGATGTGAACGCCGGTCCTCTTCAGGCCCTGCGCCACGTTGACAGCCACCTCCCCGGCCTTCTCCACGTCCCGGATCCAGGCCGCCGGGGCACCGCCCAGAAGGGAGCTCACTATCTCGTCGGCGGGCACATCGGTGCTGTCTGCCACATCGTCAATCCCGTTGCTGCCCACCCAGATGACCCTGGTGCCCACGCGGGCCGCCTCGGAGAGGAGGTCCAGGGGGATACACCCGGGGCTGACCACCAGCACATCGAAGACACCGTTGCGGACGGCCTTGGTGGACCGCACCATGGGGGCCACTATCCGGCCGCGTTCGTAGAAGCGGACGATGTCGTCGCCCGCCGATCCCATGCCGCAGACCTCGATCTTCTCGGTCAGCTCGTTCTTCTTCAGGTACTCGATGGCGCACCACGCCGGCAGGAAGTCGTCTCCTACGAAGGCCATCACCGGCTTGCCGGCCTCCACCGAGGCCCACCCGGCGGCCAGCGTGGCCGGAGGAAACTGCTCGATGCTCTCCAGTTCCTCGTTGGCCGCGCTGATGAAGCCGAAACAGGATATCTTCAGTATCTCGGCCAGGCCCATGCTCAGCAGCAGCACCGAGCCGGCATGCAGCACCATGCTCTCGAAGTCCATGGCCGAGCCGGTGCCGGAGTAGCTGGCCTGGAACAGCTTCGACAGCTGGGCCTCAGAGTAGGCCTGGGCCCGGGCCACGTCCTTCAGGGTCTTGATCTGGAGGCCGGCCAGGACGGTGACGGTGGGGGCATGGTCCTGGATGTTGAGGATCTCTCCCATGCTCACCCCGGTATCCTCCGGGTGCAGCTTCAGGGCGTAGGTCAGAAGCTGGCGGCCGGCCACCACCTGGGTGGCCAGGCCCCGGCAGGCCTTCCGCAGGCTCAGGCGGCCCTGGTAGGACTCCATCGCCAGGCCGCATCTGCCCGCGGCCTTCTGCAGATCGCAGGGCCCGAGCTCGCAGTCAGAGCAGACGCCCTTCGGCTGAGTGTAGAGGGGCTCGCACCTGGACAGGAGCCCGCGGTCCAGCTCGGCGACGTCGGCGGCATCGGGCAGGAGATGAATCCATCCGCCGAAGTTGCTGTGGCGCCCTTCTACGAAGTCGTTCTCCACGATCTCCAAGATCTCGTCTTCGTAGCCCCGCGCATCGCGCACCACTCCCGTTATGGGCACTTCTAGTGATCCAACGTTGGCGATCCTGGCTTCCTTATCCTTCACAGCTTTCTCCTTCTGAATATTCCCTCACCCGGGTCCGCCGGGCCGGCCCCGAACAGACAGAGGTTCCGGCATCCCCGGATGCCGGAACCTCTGGTGGTCTCAACCAGACCCGGCCCGGTCTGCCGCCAGCCGCCGACCCTCAGCGTCGCTAGTCAACGAAGTCCACTTCCTTCATGCACGTCTCGCAGACCTTCTGCTTCTTCATGCCGGACTTCAGAGGGCTGGTGAGCACCCCCAGCACCCTCTGCCCCGGGTTCTCCACGGACACTTCCTTGACGCACTCGGCACAAAGCGGGACTCCGCAGACGTTGCACTTCTGCTCCGCCGGCTTCTTCTTGCACACGCCACACAATTGCTCTGACATCATCCACCTCTCGTTGATTGTCTAGTCCGACGGCCAGGCCCCGCCCGGCGGCGGCACCTTCAGCGGCACGGGCTCACCGTTCTTCCAGTATTTCTGCACCACGGGGTGATTCTTCTTCTTCAAGAACTCCTTCAGGTCCTTGGGGTCGATGGCATCCTGCTCCGTGGCTATCTTGTCGTAGATCTCCTCCGGGATGAACTCCGCGACCTCCTTCTTGAGGTCGGAGGGCATCCACACGATGCGGGCCCAGCCGCCGTCGCCCTTCAGGAACGTCTTGCTCTGCATGGAGCGCACGGAAACGCCCTTGTTCCCATGGTTCTGGGAGCCTCCGGAGATGGTCCCGGCCAGGCGCGAGAACTTGATTCCCAGCGGGGTCACGCCGATGTAGCGCCGCACTGCCACGCCGATGCCGTCCACCTCCGGTATGTAGAAGGCGGCCCCCTCGAAGCAGCCGCAGTTCGTGGTAGGGTACTTGATGGCGCTGAATATGTTGCAGTGCTTGATCTGGTGGTTGGACCTCTCGTAGACGGCCTCGTCCACGCCGACGTAGCTGCCCGTCAGTTCGTTGATGCACTCCCCCTTGGGTATGCGGAAGATGTAGCCCTCCGGGTCGAGCTCGATGGTCACCTCTGCGCCGTTGTAGGAGAGGATGCCGCAGTAAGGGATCTGGCTCGGAGTGATCACGCAGACGTGGTTCGGCGCCAGGGACTTGCAGATGGTGCAGCCGTAGAACACGTCCACATCGGAGTCCTCCAGGGTGGTCGCCAGTTCCTGAGCCTTCAACCTCTGGACGCCGGCCCTGTAGAGGGGCTCGACGAGCTTCATGCCGCCGACCTCCTCGGAGGCGATGATCCAGCGGAAGTCCATGGCCTCCACCTGGGGCACCACGGTCTTGATGAAGGCGTAGATGATCTGGCACAGCTTGGGGAATGTCAGGCGCCCCACGATGGCCTTGCTGAATCGCATCCAGGGGGCCGCGAACGAGCCGAAGGCCATGTAGCCTTCGATGCCATGGAGAGACATGGACATCTGCCGCTCGATGTACTCGCGGTGCCTCTGGGTTATCCCCTTGCCGTGGACCCTGATATCCCAGCACGACGGGAACGAGCTGCCCGGCTCGACTTCGTGTATGTCAGGCCCGATGAGGGTCATCACGCCGTCGCGGACGATGCCCGGCTCCTCGATGACCTCCAGTATGGTGTAGCTCTTGTACTCCCACTTCGGCCCCGAGAGCTCGATCTGCATGTCGGCTTTCTTCACTTCCGCCACCCATCGGATGCCCAGGCCGATGTTGTTCAGCCCGTCCCACAGATGGTCCGGGTCGGTGGGGAACTGGTACTCCCTCCCCTCGGGTATCTTCACCCCGGCTAGCTCTGCTTCGCTCACTTTGACCTCCTTCTGCTTAGACCCGAATGCCCCTGACTCCGCCGGCTGGAGAGGGGCCCGATTGCGGGGACCTCGCAAGCCAGCCAATCATAGATGTACACCACTTCCCGTCGGTGCGCCGTGACGCAGGTCACCCCACCCCCTCACGGCCACAATGCCCGGGCATCGCTCCTATCCCATGATGTTCAAGGGAACGGCCGCCAGGGTCGGGGCCAGCCTGACCAGATCGTCGACGGTCCACGGCCCTTCCGCCCTGGTATCGCGGTACAGGCCCGCGATCTCGAACGGCTTGGAGTAGACGGCCACGCGCCCTCCCTGGACACCAATCACCTTGCCATTGAATATCCGGCCCTCCTCGCTGCAGAGGTAGGCCACTATCGGGGACACGTACTCCGGGCCGGGCATGTTTATGACCTCGTCGTACTGCTCCTTGTTCATCATTCCGGACTCATAGGCCCGGGTGAACCGAGCCTTGACCTCGTCGTCCATGGTCAGCCTGGTAGCCGCAATCGGGGCGATGGCGTTGGCCGTGCAGTTGTACTTGCCCAGCTCGCCCGCGAGGGTGTAGGTGAGGCTGACGATGCCGCCCTTGGCGGCGCTGTAGTTGCCCTGCCCCGGCGAGCCCCTCCAGGCATCCGATGTGGTGCTGATAATCCGGCCCCACTTCTGCTCCCTCATCAGCTTCGAGGCGTGGCGGCACAGGTTGAACATCCCCTTCAGGTGGACCGCGATGACGGCGTCCCATTCCTGCTCGGTCATGTTGAAGGTCATGCGGTCGCGGAGGATCCCGGCGCAGTTGACCAGGATGTCGATCCTGCCAAAGCTGTCCACGCAGGCCTTGATGATCCGCTCGGCGGCGGCGAAATCGGTGACGTTCTCCCCATTGGAGATGGCAGTGCCCCCGGCCTTCTTGATCTCCGCTACCACCTGCTGCGCCGGGCCGGCGTCGGCGCCTTCGCCTGACTTGCTGCCGCCCAGGTCGCACACCACCACCCTGGCACCGTGCCGGGCCAGATCCAGGGCTACGGCTCTTCCGATACCCCGCCCGGCCCCGGTGACCACGGCGTTCCTGCCTTCCAGGTGCTTGGCCATTCTCTGCCTCCTTACCTTAACAGCCTGCGCTTGAGGCGGGGCCCTGCCGGCCTAGTAGTCCTCTTCCTCCTCCGCCAGGAGCCGGTCCCTGATGAAGTCCTGGTGCCGAGCGGATATGTACTCGTCGAAGCTCATCTGGCTCATGTGGAAGTGCTTGACCAGGTCCCTGTCCGCTGCCGATCCGATGACGCAGATCATGGTGTGGTTGTCGGGGTTGCAGAACCAGATCATGAGCCGGCTGTCCCTGGTCCCGAAGTACCACCGGCCCTTCTCCTCGGTCAGCCACTCGATCAGCACATACTCGTTGATAGGCGGCAGGACCAGGACGCAGTCGATATCCCGGCTGGCTGCCTTGACAGCGGCCAGCCTGATCAGAGCGTCCAGCGCCTGGTCCATGTTCTCCCGGACCATGCCGGCGATCTCCAGGGTACCGTCGCCCCCCTTGCGCCTGGCACGGAAGTCCGGCTCGACCAGGCCGATGAACCTCTGCGGCTTCAGCTCGTAGCCCGCCTGTTTCAGGAAGCGGTCCGTCCCGGCCCGCAGCTCCTCCAGGCTGAAGACGTAGTGGCGGAACTCGCCCTCGCTGATGCGCTGCTTCTGGCCCTCGGCCATATCGTTCATCGTGCCCCCCCCTCCGGCAGCTGTCAGCCCAGTGCGGCGACCAGGTCGTCCAGTTCCTTTCGCCAGGCCTTGTAGGAGTCCTTGTCCGGAAGAGAGTAGGTAGCCGCCTCCACGTACTTGTCTCCCAGGGCCACGGTCTCCACGTCCTTCACCACTGACGCCAGGTTGCTGGCCAGCAGCGGACTGTAGCCCAGAAGGACCATGATCTCGGGCTTCTTCTCCATAATGGGATGGTGCCAGTCGCGGTGCGCGAAGTTGGCCATCTCGATCGCCCAGGCCTTCTTCACGTCCATTCCCCGCTGGCGCAGCCCGGTGACCGTGTTGCCGGTGGGGGCCACCGGCGCCCCGGTCTTCTTGGATATGTCCGCCACATAGTCCAAGAGACTCTTGCCATCAACGTCCAGCTTGTCGCACAGAGCGCCAGCCAGTATGAGAACCCGCTTCCCGCTCCGAAGGTGCTTGGCCAACCACGATGGATCCTTTACACTCATTCACCGCCTCCTTGAATCCTGAGCCAACATAACATGGCAAACCGGAGAGTCCAGCGCCTGCTGCAAGTCAGGCCCGTTGAGATCTCGCTGCGGACCACCACATGTCAATCGAAGAGCCCGGGGCGGCCCCGAAGAGGGCCACCGGTCATCCGGCCATCACGGCCGGGGCTGAGGGCAGGAAGAAGGTCACTGAAGGACCGGGGGAGTGGGCCCGCAGGGAATCCCAGGCTCGACCTTCGAGCAAGACCGTCTGTGTCCCTTGAAGACTCGATTGTGGCACCCTGCTTTGAAAGCGCGATCGGCACCGGTGTTCGCCCTTCTCTGGTTGCGCAATGAGCACGGAATTGGCAGAGAGACTCAGTACCAGTATATGTCACGCTCATTTCGAGTGTCAAACCTCGTCGGGGCACGCGAAAGGGCAGGCGGTGATGCTCCCCCGCCTGCCCTTGACCGGGCTCGGCGACTCTCGCCTTCCCTCCTGCAGGCAGCCGGAAGAGCCGCCCGCCGGTACGGGCACTATTTCGCGACTTCCTTTCCCCTGGCGACGGTCTGGCGCACCGAGGCCACAATCTCGTCCAGGGGCGTGCCGGGAATGGTTATGCTGTCAACGCCCATCTTGTGCAGAGCGGCGAAATCATCCTCGTAGATGATGCCACCCAGAAGGACGATCACATCATCCTTCTTCTTGGCCTTGAGCTCCTTCATCACTTCGCCGACAAGCTCCATGTAGTTGGAGCAGAGTATGCTGAGGCCGACTATGTCCACATCCTCCTGCAGAGCGGTCTCGGCGATCTCCGCCGGGGGCATGCTGGCCCCGTATATCACTTCGAAGCCCGCGTCCTTGAAGGCCTGGCTCACGGAGATCAGCCCGCGCCAGTGCCCTTCGAGCCCGGGCTTGGCCATGAGGACTTTCACTTTCTTCTCAGCCATGTTCTCTCCTTCTCCTCCCCTAGACACTGATGGGATAGGTCCACTTGCCGTAGACCTTCATCACGGTTGCCGCCAGCTCCCCGGGGGTGGCATGGGCCTCCACGGCCTCCGTGATGGCCGGGAAGGTGTTGTCGCTGGTGTGCAGCACGTCCTCCAGCTTCTTCATGGCCGCGGCGTGCCTGGCCTTGTCCCGGGTCTCTCTCAGCTTCCGGATCCTCTGCTTGAGAACCTCCACCGCGCTCCTGTCGGACTTGAAGATGGGCACCTTGTAGGGCACTTTGTCCGGCTCGAGGCGGAACTTGTTGACGCCCACGATGGTGATCTCACCCGACTTCAGCTTGCGGTCGTAGTCCACAATGGCCTGCTTGTACTCCCGGAGGATCCAGCCGTTGGAGATGGCCTTGACCAGGCCGCCCTGTTCTTCGATCTTATTGACGTATTCCCACGCCTGGCTCTCGATCTCGTTGGTCAGAGCCTCCACGTAGTAGGACCCGCCCAGCGGGTCTATGGTGTTGGTCACCCCGGTCTCCAGGCCGACGATCTGCTCGGTGCGGATGGCCAGCAGCATGGCCTCTTCCGTCGGCAGGCAGACGGCCTCGTCGTAGCCGTTGGCGTGTATCGACTGGGCGCCGCCCAGCACCGCGGCCAGCGTCTGGTAGGCGATGCGGATGACGTTGTTCAGCGGCTCCTGGTGGGTGTGGGTGGAGCCGGAGGTCTGGATGTGGACCCGCAGCTGTCCGCAGGAGGGGTCCTTCACCCCGAAGCGCTCGTTGACGATCTTGCGCAGCATGCGCCGGCCCGCCCGCAGCTTGCACACCTCCTCGAAGAGGTCGTTGTGGGCCGCCATCTGGAAGGCGAACCGCTTGCAGAACTTGTCGAGGGGAACGCGTCCCCGGCGCTTGCCCTCTTCGAGGTACTGGATGACGTCCGCCATGAGCATGCCCAGCTCCTGGACCGCCGTGAGCCCGTTGTCCCGCGGGTTGTAGGAGTTCATGGATATGGGGTACCAGCGCGGCGCGTGCTGGGCGCACCACTCAACCAGGTCCGCGGAGAGGCGCAGGTAGGCCTCCGGGGGCGGCTGGTTGGCCAGCTCCATCGAGCTCCAGGTGAGCAGGTCATTGGCCGTGGTCCCCCTGACCTGGTCGATGGGGATGCCGCGCCTCCGGGCCATGGCGAAGTAGGCCGGGGTCAGCAGCCCGCCCACCCGGTCCGCCAGGAAGGCGGAGCACTTCTCAATGGGCAGGTCTCTGAAGACGGTCTCCATGTCTTCGATGGAGTAGATGGGCACGCCGGCATGGCCGATGTCGTGGGCCACCCGGGGGTCATCAGGGTCCATCCCGGAGGGCGTGGAGATGTCCGGGGCGATCGAGAAGCCGGTCTGTCCCAGCGCGTACTCCTCTTTGTACCGGGCGTTGGTGGCCTCCGGGCTGTCGTAGCCCGTCAGGCGCCTGATGGTCCACAACTGACCCCGATACATGCTGGCGTAGACGCCGCGAGTGTACGGCGGCTGGCCGGGGGACCCGATGTCCTTATCGTAGTTGATGCTCTTGACGTCCTCTGGGGTGTAGATGTCCTTGACCGGGATCCCAGAGGCTGTCGTGATCTGCCCGTTTCCGCTCTCAGACACACTGCCTCCTCGATGTGCTCCGATTTCCAATCGGGCGCATAGTTAAACTATAATAACAACAAGCCGATGGAACATGCAAAACAATATCCGGTAAGGAGCCACTGATGACTGAGCTGGTGGAGAAGATGCTGGCGGGCGACAGGCTGTCCCTGGCGCGCCTGATTACCATGGTGGAGAGGGAGGCCGACGAAGTGCCTCAGATAATGAGGGCCATCTACCCTCACACCGGCCGGGCCTTCTGCGTGGGGATCACCGGCCCCCCCGGAGGGGGCAAGAGCACCATGGCCAGCCGGCTGACCGCCATCGCCCGAAAGAAGCAACTGCAGGTGGGAGTGGTGGCCGTGGACCCCTCCAGCCCCTTCTCCGGCGGGGCGGTGCTGGGCGACCGGGTCAGGATGCAGCAGCACTTCCTGGATGACGGCGTCTTCATCCGCAGCATGGCCACCCGCGGCAGCTACGGGGGTCTCCCACGGACCGCCTCCCAGGTGATCAAGCTCCTGGACGCCGCCGGCAAGGACATCATCCTGGTGGAGACGGTGGGGGTGGGGCAGACCGAGGTGGACGTCATGGAGACGGCCGACACGGTGGTGGTCATGCTGGTCCCGGAGGCCGGGGACTCCATCCAGACCATGAAGGCGGGGCTGATGGAGATCGCCGATATCTTTGTGGTGAACAAGGCGGACCGGCCCGGCGCGGATTTCGTGGTGGCCGACCTGACGGCCATGCTTCACCAGAGCCCCAAGCAATCGTGGTGGCAGGTGCCTGTGGTCCCCACCCAGGCTTCCAACGATGTGGGGACCACCGACCTCTATGATCAGATCGAGAAGCACTACGCGGCGCTGAAGGCGAGCGGCCGTCTGGACTCCCGGCGGCGCAAGCAGCGCCGGGCGGACCTGCTGCGCAACATAGGGAGCACGATCACCAGCCAGACCATGCAGGTCGTGATGGGCGACGAGCAGCTCAACCAGTATCTCGAGCGCGTGGAGGACGGCCGCATGGACCCTTATACCGCAGCGGAGGAGATCCTCAGCCACCAGACCCTGGTCATCTGGGTGGAGAAGTGGCTGGCCCGGGCCCGGAGCGGCAGCGCCGGCTAGCGCCGGGGCCCCGGGGGCCGTGCTCGGGGGTGCGGCCCCGGTCACCCATAGCGGGTCTGTATGCTCTTGCCCCTGGTGGAGGCGATGGCCTCGGCTACCGTCCGGAACTCCGCCAGCTCTCTCAGGCAGTGAAGGGTGGGAGGCGCCAGCACCAGTCCACCCCGTCTGTGCTCCGCCAGGGCCTCCCCCGGCGGCATCCACCTGGCCTCCACGGTCTCCCTCCCGTCGGCGCGGGCATCCTGTCCGGGCCCCACGGCCGCCACGAAGAACCGCGCATCGAAACGTATGGGCAGCTCTTCGGGCGTGATCCAGTGGGCGAAGTAGAAGAGGCGGTCCGTGGCCAGCCTCAGGCCCCGGTCCCGCAGGCGGGATGCCAGGGCCGACGGGTCCGCGTTCACCTGGGCCCGTTCCCCGGACCAGCGCGCCAGCGTTTCGCTGCCCCCGGCGGGACGCCCGCTGCCGGACCCCGCCAGGAGGACCCCCGACTCCTCGAAGGCCTCCCTGATGGCAGCCACGAAGAAGCCCAGAGACTTCTGGGGAGGCCGGGCGTCGGGGATGATGCGGTGGGCCCGGTCGAAACCGAGCCCCCGGCACAGGCCGGGGATGTCCGGGGCGAAGTCAGCCTCCTCCACGGCGCCCCCCGGGAAGACGTGCGCGCCGGGGAGGAAGGCGCTTCGAGCGCTTCTCCGCAACAGGAGGACCTCCATCCGGCCGCCGGGGCGGCCCGGCCCTCGAAGCAGGATCAGGGTGGCTGCGTCTCGCGGTGCGGCGGGCATGGTGATGTGGCTCCTCTGTCCTCCCCATTGTACCGCGCCGGGTTGTACAGGTCTCCCTCCCGGGTGCTAGAATCTGTATCCAGAGGGGGCACGGTCCGATTCTGTTTTTCAGGGGGAGCGTCATGGACGAACTGGGGCGCGCAGCAGACGAGCTGGAGAAGGCCACCGCCGAGCTGGTAAGGAGGGCCGCCGAGCTGGCCAGAAGGTCGGAGGAGCTCAACCGGCAGCTTCTGAGGCTGGCTGATGCCTTGGCCAGGCCCACCTCAGCCATCCCGGCCGAGGGCGCCGACGGTCCCGGGCCTGCGCCCCGGGGCCGGGAGTCCGCCCGGTCGGCGGCGGGCAGGAGCATCCTGGCCGAGGTCAGGGAGTTCCTCGACGGGCCGGGGGCCCTGGGCCCCGCACCGCAATAGGGCCGGGCCCGGGCGGGCGCCGGGATCACGGCTCTCGGCCCGGTGGTCCGATGACCTCCAGGAAGTGCTTCACTATCCTGGCCGTCGCGCCGAAGATGACGTGACCCCCGCAGTGGTAGTAGCACTGCGGTATCTCCAGGCCGCCCACCTCCACCACATCCTCCTCGAAATTGCACCTGTCCTGCAGCACGCGCAGGGGCACCTCGATGATCTCGGCCACCTCGGCCGGGTTCGCCCTGAACTGGTGCGGGTAGGGGATGGTGGCCACGAAGGGCGAGATAAGGAAGTTGGTGGTGTGGGTGACAATGTCGTCCAGCTCCCCCAGGACCTCGGCGTCCCCGGTCGGCAGCCCGATCTCCTCCCACGCCTCACGGAGAGCGGCGTCCAGCAGTGACCGGTCCTCCGGGTGGAGCCTGCCTCCCGGGAAGGAGACCTGCCCTTTGTGGTGGCTGACGGTCTCGGTCCTCCTGGTGAACACCAGGTGGTAGTCGTTCTCTTTCTGGAAGAGGGGCAGCAGCACCGCGGCCGGCACACAGCCGGCAGCCGTCTCCCTGTGCTTGAGCCGTCCCGCGAGCGCCATCCTGATGGCTTCCTTGCCCACACGGGCTATTTCTTCGTGAGTCTCCGCTCCCACAGTTCCCTCACCTTGCCCTCTACCTCTTCCAGGCTGACATCGGTGTCGATGATGACGTCGGCGTGCCTGGCCTTCTCCTCCGGCGGCATCTGCGAGGCCAGCCGGGCCCTGGCCTGCGCCTCCGACAGCCCGGAGCGATCCCGGCATCGCTTGAGGGAGTTCTCTTCGCTGGCCCGGGCCACCCAGACCTCCTCCACCAGGTCCAGCCAGTCCGCCTCCACCAGCAGGGGCGCTTCCAGTACAATGACCCCGGCGCCTTCCCCCTTCAGCCTGGCTATCCTGCTCTCGGCCACCCGGTGCATCCCGGGGTGCATTATCCCGTTGAGGCGACGCAGGGCCTCGGGGTCCTTGAAGACGATCTCCGACAGCTTCCTGCGGTCGATCTGGCCGTCGGCGGCCAGAATGCCCGGGCCGAAGGCGTCCACCACCTGCTGCCAGGTCTCGGAGTGAGGCCGGTACGCCTCGTGCCCGATCTCGTCGGCGTCTATCACGCGGGCCCCCATCCTGGCCAGGAACCTGGCGATGGTGCTCTTGCCGCTGCAGATGCTTCCGGTGAGGCCCACTACCGTCATGCCCGCCCTCCGCTTGTATTCTCTCACGGGCGCCCTGCCGGGGCAAGCGATCCCGCGCCGGAGGGGCGCCGGCGGCAGCGCCCGGCCCCCCGGGGGCGGGATGGTGATATACTGAGGCCTGAAGCGGGCGGGGCGGGACAGCCCGCCCGGCGGCGGAGACCCCGGTGGCCGGAGAGATCGACTACCAGGACTACCAGATGGCCGTCCAGTTCGACAGGCGGGCGTTGCGCCTGGGCGCGCTGGAGCCGCTGGTCGACGCGCTCATCGGGGAGCTGCGCCTGGCAAGCGGTCACCGGGTGCTGGACGTGGGGACCGGGACCGGGCGGCTGGCCCTCATGCTGTTCGATCGGCTGCCGGCCGGCTCGGTGGTGGGAGTGGACTCGGGGCGCGGCATGCTCCGGCTGGCCAGGGAGAAGGCGCTGGACCGGGGTGCGGACAACTACCTGCTGGTGCGGGGGCAGGCCGAGGCGCTGCCCTTCCTGCCCGGGGTCTTCAACTCGGCCTGCATGATGATGAGCTTCCATCACTTCTCCAGCCCCGGGCAGGCGGCCGCAGAGGCCTGCCGGGTGCTCCGGCCGGGAGGGCTGCTGGCTTCAATCGACCCGGTCCTGGTGGAGTTCGCCGACAGCGAAGGACAGAGGATGAACGAGGCCATCGAAGAGGCCTTCCAGGAAGCGCACGGTCCGGAATTCCGGTTCTTCACTGCCGCCCGTCTGCAAGAGCTCTACGAGGGAGCAGGCTTCCGGGTCGAAGCCTGCCGGGTGAGCGAGGTCTCCTTCGACCGGACCGGGATCGAAGGCATCCCCATGGGGCCCCACTGGAACCAGGTCCGCGAGAACCTGTGGTTCCGGCGGGAGAAGGAGCTCCTTCAGAGGTTCGAGCAGGAGTACTTCAGATTCCGCATGCAGGGGCGGCTGGTGGCGATTACGGGGAGGGCGTGGTGGGCCCTCATACGCGCGGTGAAGCGCTAAGAAGACCGGGCAGGCTTCAGCCTGAGCCCCGGCGTGCCTGGCGTCAGGCGCCCCCGGAGCGGCCTGCCCGGCTCCCTGATGGCCGCGGAAGGAGCCTGATCCGCATCCGGCCCCTGGTCTTCGCCCTCCTCGCGGGCCACCCTGGCCGAGGCCACCGAGGCTCGAAAACGCCCGCGGAGGTAGACCACCTCCGGGCTGCTCATGATTTTCTGCCACATGGACCTGTCCTCAATCCACTGTAACGAAACTGACCGTCCCTTTGTTCCACGGTTCCATGGCGCCCGCGGTGCGGCCGGCAATCGACGGCAGGCCCTCGTGCGCAGGGGCCGAGGTTCGAAATAGACCTTCGCTTCACTCTTCTTCTCGGCAGGCCCTCGTGCGCAGGGGCCGAGGGCCAGAGACACGCCCCACGTATTGTCTGAAACAGGCAGGCCCTCGTGCGCCGGGCCCTCACGCGCGTCCGGCGCGGGCGGCGGTTGATGTCCGTCCGGCCCGGCGGTATCATGGAAGCGGACCGCCTGGCGGGAGGGAGACTGTGTCGGTCGGCAAGCCGCCGCACCAGCGGGCGAAACCCACGTATGTCCATGCGCACCAGGCCGGCGATCCGGCCCTGGACGACAAGCGCTTCACCACGTCCACCGAACGGACCCTGGACTTCAGGGGCCGGGCGGTGCTCTACACCTACGCCGAAGCCAGCGCCATCAGCTTCTGCAGCGCTTCGGGGGCCAGCTATGCCGGGAACATGACCGTGTGGGGCTACGTTGTCCGCTGGCATTATGGCGCCAACGAACTGGGGGAGCCCCTGTCAGAGATCGAGCCCGTTCTGGACAGGGATGAGCAGGATGAGATCAGCCGCACCCTGTGGCCCGGCCCCAGCTCCAGGTCCAGGGTGGCCTTCCATCCACCCCCGTCCTCCTAGGCGTCCGGCAGCCTGATCACGGCCAGCTTGATCTCGGTCATCTCCTCCATGGCGAACCGGACCCCCTCCCGGCCCAGCCCGCTGCTCTTGACGCCTCCGTACGGCATGTGGTCCGCCCGGTAGGCCGAGCTGTCGTTGACGATGACGCTGCCCACTTCCAGCTCCTCAACGGCCTGAAAGGCCTCCCTGAGGTCGCAGGTGAACACGCCGGCGTTCAGCCCGTAGCTGGAGTCGTTGACCATGGAGAGCGCCTGGTCGAAGGTATCGAAGGGCATGACGCTCACCAGCGGCGCGAAGGCCTCCTGGCGGACCACCTTCATCTCCCGGCTGACGCCATCAAGCACCGTGGGCTGCATCATCCTGCCCTCGATGGCCCCCCCGCAGAGGACCCGGGCGCCGCCCCTGACCGCTTCGTCCAGCCAGCCGCGCACCCTCGCGGCGGCCTCGTCGCTGATGAGGGGCCCCACGTCCGTGGCCTCCTCCCGGGGATCGCCCGGCCGCAGCGCCTGCACCCTGGGCACAAACAGGGCCAGAAAGGCCTCCATCACCGTCCGCTGCACGCATATGCGCTGCACGGAGATGCACACCTGCCCCGCATAGGCGAAGCCTCCCGTCACACAGGAGGCCGCCGCCTGGTCCAGGTCGGCGCTCTCGGTGACGATGCAGGCCGAGTTGGAGCCCAGTTCCAGGGACACCTTCTTCAGGCCGGCCCGGTCGCGCACGGAGCGTCCCGCGGCCACGCTCCCGGTGAAGCTGACCGCGGCCACGCCGGGGTCGGCGGCCAGGTCCCCGGCGGTCTCCGGGGCGCAGGGGACCACGTTCAGGGAGCCGGCGGGGAACCCGGCATCCATGATGGCCTGCCCCAGGGCCAGGGCGGTGAGCGGCGTCTGTGACGAGGGCTTCAGCACCACGGTGTTGCCAGCGGCCAGGGCCGGGGCGATCTTGTGCACGGCCAGGTTCAGCGGGAAGTTGAACGGCGTGATGGCGGCCACCACCCCCACGGGCTGCCGGATATAGAAGCCGATGCGGCCCTCGGACCCGGGGACGGCGTCCATGGGTATGGTCTGCCCGGTCATCCGGCCGGCCTCCGCCGCCGCCAGGCGGAAGGTGGTCGCGGCCCGGTTGACTTCCGAGCGGGACAGCCTCGCCGGCTTCCCGTTCTCATCGGTGATGGTGCGGGCCAGCGCCTCGGCCCTCCGGGTGACCAGGCCGGCGGCGGAAAGGAGCATCTCGCTGCGCTGGTGGGCCGGCACGCGCCGGTACCCGGCAAACGCATCCCGCGACGCGCGGACCGCTTCCTGCACCTGCCGCGGGCTGGCCAGGGACAGCCGGGCCACGGCCTCTCCGGAGTACGGGTTGAAGGTGATGTGGGCGCCGCCTTCTCCGGGCACCCGCCGGCCACCTATCAGCAGACAGGAGTCGCGCATCTGTCCCTCCACCGGCATCCGCCCCGCGCCCTATCTCTTGCTGACCAGCTTGCGCATGGAGTCGCCGATGCCGTCCAGGTTGAGCTCGTACATCGGGAACAGCTTGCTGATCACCGAAACCGTGGGGTGGTTCCAGTACGACCGGCCCTCGGGGTTGAGCCAGACGCAGTGGCTGAAGTGGTCCGCGATCCTCTTCAGCCAGATGATGCCCGGCGTCTCGTTGCGCTGGTAGTAGTAGATCGCCCCCCAGCGCTCATACAGCTCCTGCGGGGCCATGCGGGCGTCGCCCACCAGGACCACCTTGTAGTCCGGCTCCAGGGTACGCAGCAGGTGCTCGGTGCTCACTTCTTCATGCCTGGTCTCGATGTCCCGGTGGAGCGTGTCGTAGATGCAGTTGTGGAAGTAGTAGTGCTGCATGTCCTTGAAGTGCGAGCTGGTGTTGGCGGCGGAGAACAGCAGCCCGCAGGTCTCCACGAAGGGCTCCATGGACCCGCCCACGTCCATCAGCAGGAGGAGCTTGACCGCGTTCTTGCGGCTGCGCATCCACTTGAGCTCGATGTCCCCCGCGTTCTTGGCCGTGGCGTCGATGGTGCGGTCCAGGTCCAGCTCGTCCTCGGGGCCGATGCGGTTCAGGTGCCTCAGCCGCCGCAGGGCCATCTTGATCTGACGGACATCCAGGGTGATGTCCCCCCGGTAGTTGCGGAACTTGCGCTCCGAGGCGATCTGGATGGCCCCCCGCCCCCGGGACTCGCCCCCCACCCTGATGCCGGCCGGGTGCTTGCCGGAGTGGCCGAAGGGACTGGTGCCCCCCCGGCCGATCCAGTAGTTGCCACCGTCGTGCTGCTCGGTCTGCTCAGCCATCCTCTTCTCGAACTCCCGCAGCAGCCTGTCGAAGTCCATCATGTCCAGCAGCGCGCGCTCCTGCTCGGTCAGCTCCGTCCGGTTGACGGGGTCCTTCAGCCACTCCAGGATCTGCTGAGAGATGTCCGAAGGGAACTCCATGCCCGTGAAGAACTCCTGGAAGGCCACATCATACTGGTCGAAGTAGGTCTCGCTCTTGACCAGCACCGCCCGGGCGAGGTAGTAGAACTCGTCCAGGTTGGTGACCAGCCCCTGGGAAAGGGCCTCCATCAGGGTCATCCACTCGGTGATGGAGACCGGGACCTTCCTCTTCCGCAGGAGGTAGAAGAAATCGGTGAACAACGTCTCCCTCCGGCCCTCAGTGCAGCATGCGGTAGACGTCCACCCTGCGCCCGGCGGGCTGCCGCTGCAGGTGGCGAGTCATGAAGTAGTCGTAGTCCACCTCCTTCTTCAGGAGGGTCCCCACGAAGGGCACTTCCTTGCTGATGCGGTCCACGGGCACCCCGCCCACCATCAGGCAGTGCAGCCAGTCAATCAGCTCGGAGGTCGAGGGCTTCTTGCGCAGGTCGTCGATGTTCCTCATCATGTAGAAGGTCTTCATGGCCTCGCGCAGCAGGCCGTCCTGGAGGTTCGGGTAGTGCACCTTGACGATCTGCTCCATGAGCGGAGGGTCGGGGAACTCGATGTAGTGGAAGACGCAGCGGCGCAGGAACGCGTCCGGCAGCTCCTTCTCCGCGTTGCTGGTGATGATCACCACCGGCCGGTGTATGGCGGCGATGGTCTCGTTGGTCTCCGGGATGTGGAAGGACATCTCGTCTATCTCGTTCAGCAGGTCGTTGGGGAACTCCAGGTCCGCCTTGTCCACCTCGTCGATGAGCAGGACCACCTGCTCTGGAGAGGCGAAAGCCTGCCCCAGCTTGCCCAGCTTGATGTACTGCCTGATGTCGGAAACGTCCTTGCCCCCGAACCGGCTGTCGTTGAGCCGCTGGACGGTATCGTAGACGTAGAGCCCCTCCTGGGCCTTGGTGGTGGACTTGATATTCCAGATCAGCAGCTTCTTCTTCAGGCCCCTGGAGATGCTGTGGGCCAGCATGGTCTTGCCGGTGCCCGGCTCGCCCCGGACCAGGAGGGGCTTCTTAAGGGCGATGCCCACGTTGACCGCATTCCGAAGCGCCTCGTCGCTGACGTAGTCCGCGCTGCCCTTGAACTTGTCGAAATCGCTGTTACTTGCCAAACCTAACCTCCGGTGACCGATTGTCGTTCGGTCCAGTACTATCAAAGTATAGCATTTCGCGAGCGCCGGAGACCAATTGCCGGTCTCCGACGCCGATTGTGGGGTGGGCCGGTGGCTGCTATAGTAAACTGGTACACGAGAACCCGGATGAAGATACGCCTCTCCCGCCTGTGGAAGAACCGATGGGTCCGGTTGGCCGTTGTATTCGCCGTGGTGATCGTCATCAGCCTGCTCCTGGCCTGGCTCTTCAACTGGCTGCTGCTGCCGGTCAAGGACAGCCTCAGGGGCTACGAGTGGCTGGCCTACCTGGTGGTCTTCGGTTCGGCCCTGGCGGCCAACCTGACCGTGGTGGCCCCCGTCTACGTCTTCATGCCCATAATGGTGGCCGCCGCCGGCATCTACCACCCGGCCCTGATCGCGCTGGCGGCCGGCCTGGGCGGGTCGCTGGGCGAGATGGGCGGCTACTTCGCCGGCACCGTCGGCAAGAAGATCGTCTTCAGCGACTACCCGGAGGCCTACGAGAGGATCGCCGTCTGGGTGGACCGGCACGGCGCCCTGGCCATAGCCTTCCTGGCCTTCCAGCCCATACTCCCTTTCGACGTGGCCGGCATGGTGGCCGGGGCCACCAGGATGCCGGCCGGCAAGTTCTGGGTGGCCTGCTTCGTGGGAAAGTTCGCCAAGTACCTTCTGGTGTGCTACTTCTACAACCAGTTGAAGGGGCACCTGCCATTCATCGGATAGACTCAGGCTGGCTGGGGGGACCGAGCCTGTCGTATAATGGGCTGCGCTCCGCGGCGCCCCGGGCCCTGTCGGGGCGGAGTGAGTCGGGATGAGCATCGGCACTCATATGAAGCAGGAAGGCGGAGCGGCGAAACCCAGGCGGCTGACCTGGCGCTGGGTGCTGGTGGCAGTCGCGGTTATCGCCGTGGTGTCGGCCTCGGCGATCATCCTGAAGCAGCACCTTCGGGATTTCGCCGCATTCGGCTACCTGGGCGCCTTCCTCTTCTGTTTCCTGGCCTCGGCCAGCGTGATAGCCTTCGTTCCCAGCCTGCCGCTGATATTCGCCCTGGGCGGCGTGCTGAACCCGTTCTACGTCGGGCTGGCCGCCGGGGCCGGCGAGGCCATCGGCGAGCTCATCATCTACACTGCGGGGCGGACCGGCCACGCCTTCTTCCTCAAGGACCGCTTCGTCGAGGCCCAGACCGCCAGGGAGGTCCACGGCATCTATCCCCGGCTCCAGAGATGGGTCCACACCAAGGGCGCCCTGGCGCTCTTTCTGTCTTCCGCAGTCTTCAACCCCTTCTTCAGCCTCATAGGGGCCACGGCCGGCGCCACCCGGTTTCCAGCCTGGAAGTTCTTCGGGGCCGTATGGGGCGGCAAGACGGTCAAGTGGATCACCGTGGCCGTGCTGGGCGCGGCAATCCTGGCCAAGATCCCCTCCTGGATCACCTCCTGGATCACCTCCTGAAGGGGGCCTCCCGCTCCCCGGACACACGGGCCGGCAGTCTTTGTCACGGAGGTGCTGCGCAGCACCTCCGTGATGCTGTCCCACAGCCCGACGAAGAACCTTCGTCCCGCAGGTGCTGCGCTGCACCCCTGCCCGGTTCCCGGACGCGCGGTTTGGCATCCGGAATGCGAACTTGTTATAATGCTGATTTGGGTCAATCAAACGGTCGAGAGGAAAGTCGGGAGGACAGTGGGGGCAAGGTTTGGCTGGCTTTTTTGAAAGGAGGGCTGACAGGGTATGCGAAGGTATTCTGGAAGGAGGGAGGGTCCGCAGTAGATGGAAAAGATAACGCTGTTCCAGGGATTCACTGACCCCTCCGTCACCGGATTCGAACAAGGGGCCATGATTGCGGTAATCGTGGTGTCACTTCTGGGCCTCCTGTATGCCTGGTTCCTGACCCGGCAGATCATGAGCAAGCCGCTGGGCACCGATAAGATGCAGAAGATCGCCCAGGCCATCAGGGACGGCGGCAATGCTTACCTCAAACGGCAGCTCAAGACCATACTGCTCCTGATAGTGGTTCTGGCGGCCTTCATCTTCGCCACCGGATTCTTTGGCTACACCCCCCCGAAACCGGAGGGGCAGGACTTCAATCCCCCCTGGTTGATCGGGCTCGGCCGGGCCCTCGGCTTCCTCATCGGCGCCGGCTTCTCCGCCACCGTGGGGTACGTGGGCATGAACATGGCCATGCAGGGCAATATCCGGGTGGCAGAGGCTTCCCGGACCAGCTTCGTGGACGCCCTTAAGATCGCCTATCGCACCGGGACCATCACCGGCATGCTTACCGATGGCCTGGGCCTCCTGGGCGGCACCGTGATCTTCATCATATTCTTCAGGGAGGCCCCCCTGGTACTCCTGGGCTTCGGCTTCGGCGGCACGCTGATCGCCCTCTTCATGAGGGTGGGCGGCGGCATCTACACCAAGGCGGCTGACGTGGGCGCCGACCTGGTGGGCAAAGTGGAAAAGGACATACCTGAGGACGACCCGCGGAATGCGGCCGTCATCGCTGACCTGGTCGGCGACAACGTGGGTGACTGCGCCGGGATGGCCTCGGACATTTTCGAGTCCTACGAGGTCACCATTGTCTCGGCCATGATCCTGGGCCTATTCCTGACCGAGGCCACCGGACAGCTGATGTGGATCATATTCCCCCTGCTGGTCCGCGCGGCCGGCGTGTTTGCATCGATCATCAGCACCTACACCGTGGGCAGTTCCAAGAGCGACACGGATGCCATGAAAGCCATCCACCGGGGCTACAACCTGGCGGCGGTCATGACCATCGCCTCGTTCGCTCTCTTCGGCTTTCTCTACTGCCATGACTGGCGGTTCTTCGCTGCCTCCGCCGTGGGCGTGGTGCTGGCGGTTTCCATCAACTTCATGACCGACTACTACACCGGCGCCAACCGCGGCCCCGTGGCGGAGATCAAGAAGTCCACCGCCACCGGGCCGGCCACCACCATCCTCAGCGGCCTGGGTATAGGCATGGAGAGCTCCGTGGTCGCCGTCCTGATCATCGCCGCGGCCATTGCGGCCTCGGCCCTGATCTGGAGGAACGGCATCGAGGTGACCCCCGCGGTCGCCGACTGGCTGGCCCACACCGGGCTGGGCTCGGCCGAGATGACCCTGCTGTGCATCTTCTACGGCGTGGCCCTCTGCGGCATCGGCCAGTTGACTCTGACCGGCAACAACATCTCCATGGACGCCTTTGGCCCCGTGTCGGACAACGCCAACGGCATCGGCGAGATGGCCGGCCTGGAGCCGAAGGCCCGGCAGACCCTGGCCGACCTGGACGCCGTGGGCAACACCACCAAGGCCATTACCAAGGGCATAGCCATCGCCTCCGCCGTGCTGGCGGCGGTGGCCCTTTTTGCCTCGTTCAAGTTCGAGTACCACGTGCCGACGATCGACATGATCCAGTGGAAGGTGTTTGTGGCCTTCCTGATCGGCGGCGCCGTGCCATTCCTGTTCAGTTCGCTGCTCATCAACGCGGTGGGGCGGGCGGCCTACTACGTGGTCAATGAGGTCCGCTGGCAGTTCGCCAACATCAAGGGCATCTGGGAAGGCACCACCGATCCTGACTATGGCAAGGTGGTCACCATCGTCACCGCCGCGGCCCAGAAAGAGCTCCTCACCCCGGCCCTGCTGGCCATCCTGTCGCCGATCGTGATCGGCTTCGTATTCGGCCTGGAGGCGCTGGCCGGGTTCCTGGCCGGCGTCATCCTGGTGGGCCAGCTGATGGCCGTGTTCCAGTCCAACGCTGGCGGCGCCTGGGACAATGCCAAGAAGGTCATTGAAGACGAGCCCCGTGACCTGGAGAAGAACACCGGCAAGGGCTCGGAGCGCCACAAGGCCAGTGTGGTCGGGGACACCGTAGGCGACCCGTTGAAGGATACCTCCGGCCCGGCTCTCAACCCGCTGATCAAGGTCATCAATCTGGTGTCGGTGATTGCCGCCAGCATGATGTTGACCAAGGAGGGGATCGAGAGGGATAGCTGGGGGCTGGCAGTGGGCGTGGGCGTTGTCGGCGTCGTGATCATCATCGCGGCCCTCTACTTCTCCAAGAGGCAGACCGTGATGGGACGGGATGATGTCGTGCCGGCCGCTTCCGGCCCGGTCCCGACGGCCAAAGAACAGCCCAAGAAGAAGTAGCAAACGGTTTGCGGCTTACACAGAGGGGCGGATACGGCAAGTATCCGCCCCTCACTGCTATCTGCGCCGGGGGTGCCCCGGCCTTGCCGGAGGGCTTACCGGGCAGCCTGTTGGCGGGCCCTGGCCCCCAGCCGACGGCTGCGCAGCTGGCCGCAGCCAGCCTCTATGTCGGCCCCCCGGGACTGGCGGAGCGTGTTGGAGATGCCTGTCTCCCTCAGCTTCCTCTGGAAGGCGGCCACCCGCCGGGCCCCGGAGGGGCGGAACTCCTTGCTGGCTGTGGGGTTGCCCGGTATCAGGTTCACGTGGCACTCTAAGCCCGCGAGGAGCCGGGCCAGCTCCCCGGCCTGGTCCGGCGAGTCGTTGATGCCGTTGAACAGGGCGTACTCGAAGGTGGGCCGGCGCCCGGTGGCCTTGAGGTACTCCCGGCAGGCGGGGACCAGCTTCGCCAGCGGGTACCTCTTGTTCACCGGCACCAGCAGGTCCCGGACCCGGTCGGTGGCCGCGTGCAGGGAGACGGCCAGCTCCACGTGGATGTCTTCCTTGGCGAGGCGCTGTATCTGGGGCACCAGTCCCGCCGTGGACACGGTTATCTGCCGGGCGCCGAGGCCAAGGCCCTTGGGCGAGTTGAGGTGGGAGATGGCGGTCCAGACCGCCTCGTAGGTGGCCAGCGGCTCGCCCATCCCCATGAAGACCACGTTGGTCAACGGGCGCCGCGCCGGGGCCGGGCGCGGCGGCGCGTCTTCAGAAGGCGCAGGCGGGGCCTCTGCAGGGGCCTCCAGGGGCTGGGCCATCGACTGGTGGTGGGCGGCCGTTTGGGCCAGCCACGCGAAGTGCAGGACCTGCTCCAGTATCTCCCCCGGGCTCAGGTTGCGCTCGAAGCCCTGCTGGCCGGTGGCGCAGAAGGGGCAGCGGATGGAGCAGCCCACCTGCGTGGAGACGCACACCGTGCGTCTCTCACGGCCGGTCCGCGTCGCTTCGTAGACCATGTAGGCAGATTCTATGGACCGCCCGTCCTCCAGCCGGAAGAGCACCTTCCGGGTCTGCCCGTCCCTCGACACCCTCTCTTCGACGGGCTCCATGGTGAACAGGCGGCATCTGTCGGCGAGCTTCTGGCGGAATGGCAGCGGCAGGTCCGTCATCTGGTCGAAGCTTGTGGCCCCGCCCTTCCAGATCCACCTCAGCACCTGGTCGGCCCGGTACCCGGGCGCACCCAGAGACCCGACCAGATCCACCAGGTCGGCGTAGGACGATTCCAGTATGGGGCGCTTCACGCACGCATCCTCCACCTTGATTATACGCTCATTGGCGCCGTTGCCCTCATCAGCCGGGCCAGCCTGCCGGCAACTGTCCCCGGGCGGCAACGCCGCCCGCTCGTGGGCCCCGATCAACTTCGGCCAGCCGCTCCCGCAGCGCGGGCGGCAAGGCCGCCCGCTCGTGGGCCCCGAACAGCCGGCCCCGACCGGGCGTCTTTTGACGAGGAATTTGGTTTTGGGATATCATTTAGGAAGCTATCATCGATAAGGAGGAGGTATGACAACCGACAGCAGGAAATTCGCCAAGACCCAGGATGAGGTCAAGACCTATCTCGGAAAGAGCATACAGGAAGTGATGGAGATCGACGGCACGGTCATCCGTCAGTACTGCGAATGCATCGGAGACCCGAGCCCGATGTGGAAGGACACGGCCCCTCCCGGGCTGGTGACCACGGCCATGATCAGCAGCGGCGCCATGCTGATCGGCGTGCCCCTGCTCCACAAGCGCAGCGTGGCCGGCGGGGCCGACTGGGACTTCTTCAAGCCGATCAAGAAGGGCGACGTTATCACCACCACCCACGAGTTCTCGGAGCTGCAGGACAAGGGCGGCGACAAGGGCCCGCGTCTTCTCATGGTCTACAAGTCCTCGCACAAGAACCAGAAGGGCGAGCTTGTGGCCGTCAGCACCAACACCATAATGAACTTCTAAAGGAAAGGGAGGCGTATTCTCATGGCTCAGGTATACTTCGACGACGTCAAAGAAGGGCAGGACATCCCCACTCTGGAGAAGACCCCGACCCGCAGGACCCTGGTGATGTGGGCTGGCGCTTCCGGCGATTTCTTTGAGCTCCACTACGACAAGGAGTTTGCGCAGTCTCTGGGCAACCCCGACGTCCTCGTCCACGGCAGGTTGGAAGCAGCTTATCTCACGCAGCTGCTGACCGACTGGGTCGGCGAGAAGGGCTCCGTGAAGAAGGTAAGCGTCCAGTATCGCGGCAATGCCTTCCCCGGTCAGAAGCTTCTCATGAAGGGCAAGGTTACCAAGAAGTACCAGCAGGGCGGCGAGAACCTCGTTGAGCTGGAGATATTCGTGGAGAACCCGGAAGGCAAGAAGATCACTCCGGGCTCCGCCGTAGTTGCTCTCCCCACGAAGTAGGCTGCACCTTAAGGACCGGACGCTTGGGGGACAGACTCAAGGGTAGAAACGCGCTGGTAACCGGTGCAGGCAGGGGGATTGGCAAGGCAGTAGCCCTGGCGCTGGCCGAGGAGGGAGCCAATATCCTGGTTTGCGACCTGGGAGTGGCTGCCAACGGCACCGGAGAAGACAGGGCCCCTGCTGACGGCACCGCCGAAGAATGCCGCGGGCTTGGAGTCAGGGCCGTTCCCCATTACGGCGATGTCTCCAGCTTCAAAGCGGCTGAGGACATGGTCCAGGCCTGCGTCAGTCACTTCGGCAGCATCGACATCCTATGCAACATAGCCGGCATCCTCAGGCCGAAGATGATCTTCAACATGGCCGAGGAGGACTTCGACAAGGTCCAGGCCGTCCACCTGAAGGGCACCTGGAACCTCTGTCGGCATGCATCCGTGCTGATGAGACAGCAGAAGTACGGGAGGATAGTCAACACCACCTCGGAGGCCTACGCCGGGACGGTGGGCCACACCAACTACGGCTCGGCCAAGGGAGGCATAGTCAGCCTGACCTATGCCGTCGCCCGGGAGCTGGGCCGGTACGGCGTCACCTGCAATGCCTTCGCGCCCCGCGCCCGGACCCGGATGAGCGTGGGGCAGGACCAGGACGCCGGTCTCCAGAAGAGGATAGACTCGGGCCTGATCTCAGAGGACCGCCTCCAGGGCATGGAGGAGACCCGCCGGGAGGGCGCTGAGCCGGAGTACTTCGCTCCCTTCATCGCCTACCTGGCCAGCGATGCCGCCGCCGATATCAACGGCTGCGTCTTCGTCATCTCCAGGGCCACCGTGGGCATCTGGAGCCATCCGCAGATAGTGAGAAAGCACACCAGGGACTGGGACACGGCGGCACCGTGGAAGATAGAGGAGCTGGAGAGGCTGGTGCCCCGGGAGCTGCTGGTGGACTACGTCAACCCGGCTCCGCCCAGAGAGTAGAGACCGAGGCCCGGCAGCGGGCCCTCCCGGCCCGCTGCCGGGGATGCAGAAGGACCCTGGTAACAGGCGGCATGCCGGCCGGGGAGAAGTTGAGCGAAAGAACTAAGGAGGGCCAAAGATGGGTGATAAGCTGAAGGGACGCAATGCTGTAGTGACCGGTGCTGGCAGAGGCATAGGCAGGGCCATAGCCATAGCGCTGGCCGAGGAAGGCGCCAATGTGGTGGTTTGCGACATCGGCGGCGCCGTGGACGGCAGCGGCGGCGACAAGACCCTGGCGGACCAGGTGGTCGATGAGTGCAACAAGCTGGGCGTGAAGGCCATTGCCCAGTACGGCGATGTGTCCAGGTTCGCTGATGCCGAGGCAGCCGTCAAGGCCTGTGTCGACAACTTCGGCGGGATCCACATCCTGTGCAACATCGCCGGCATCGACAAGCCCAAGATGATCTGGAACATGAGCGAGCAGGAGTGGGACCAGGTGGTCGGCGTTCACCTCAAGGGCACCTTCAACTTCATGCGGAACGCGGCGCCCTTCATGAGAGACCAGAAGTTCGGCCGGATCATCAACTGCACGTCGGAGGCCTGGATGGGCGGCACCACTCACCTCAACTACGGTGCGGCCAAGGCCGGCATCACCACGCTGACCTGGGGCGGGGCCCAGGAGCTCGGTCCGGCCGGCATCACGGTCAACGCCATCTGCCCCAGGGCCAGGACGCGCATGACCGATGACCCCAAGGTCCGCGAGATGGTGGTCAAGCGGGTGGAGAAGGGCCTCATGGATCCCTCGGTCCTCCAGAGAATGGACCGGGAGATGGTTGATCCCTCCGCCTTCGCCCGGATCGCGGCCTTCCTGGCCAGCGACGATGCGGCCCTGGTCAACGGCCAGGTCTTCCTGACCACGGCCATCACCATTGCCCGCTACAGCAAGCCCGAGGAGATCACCAGGGCCGAGAACGCCACCGATGGCCCCTGGACCTTGGACATGATCAAGGCGGCCTTCACGGCGGACAAGATTCTCAAGGGTTATGTCAACCCCGCTCCCCCGGCCCCACCGAAGGCATAAGTGACCAAGTAGAGAAGTAGAGCGATTCGATCGCGAAGGAGGATCTGTAATGGCTAACAGACTGAAGGGCAGGAATGCGGTTGTGACCGGTGCCGGCAGCGGCATCGGCAAGGCAGTGGCTCTGTCGCTGGCCAGGGAAGGCGCCAACATAGTGGTGTGCGACCTGGGTGGCGGCACCGACGGCAAGGGCGCCAGCTCGACCCCGGCGGATGAGACCGTCAACGAGATCAAGGCCCTGGGCGTGCAGGCAGTGGCCAGCTACGGCAGTGTGGCGGACTTCAAGGCTGCCGAGGCCATGATCAAGACCTGCGTGGAGAAGTTCGGCCGGATCGACGTCCTGGTCAACGTGGCCGGCATCGACCGGGCCAAGATGCTCTGGAACCTGTCGGAGGAAGACTGGGACATCGTCATCTCCGTGCACCTCAAGGGCACGTTCAACACCATCCGGCATGCGGCCCCCTTCATGAGGGAGCAGAAGTACGGCCGGATCGTCAACACCATTTCCGAGGCATGGGTGGGCACGGTCGGCCACTGCAACTACGGCGCGGCCAAGGGCGGCATCGCCAGCCTGACCTATGCCACTGCCTGGGAGATGGGCAAGTACGGGGTCACCTGCAACGCCATCTGCCCGCGCGCGGCCACCAGGATGACCATGGGGCCCGAAGTGCTGGCCGGCTACAAGAAGAGAGTTGAGTCCGGCCTCTGGACCAAGGAGCGCTACGACGAAGTGACCCACGTGGCCACCGCCGACTACCTGTCGGCCATCCCCACCTACCTGGCCAGCGAAGCGGCCGGCCACGTCAATGGCTGCATCTTCGGCAGCGCCGGCGCCTTCTTCTCCTTCTGGGCCCCCGCCAGGGAGAGCGCCATCTACAACCGGGACTGGGACAACTACGGCCCCTGGACCACGGACGAGGTGGAGAAGTGCATGCCCAACCTGCTCAAGGGCTACGTCAACCCGGCCCCGCCCGAGAAGGAAGACAAGAAGAAATAGCCGGGCGGCCCCGGCGGGCCCCAACCGCGTTCTAGCAAGAGCAAGGGCCAGCCTCTTTCGAGGCTGGCCCTTATGTTGCCTGGCCCCTCACCACATGGCCGGAGCCGGCGCCCGGCCCGGCCCGCTTCTCACGGCTTCCGCGGCTGGCTTTCCCGGGCCTCGGCTGCCGAGGCGGCATCCTTCAGCTTCTCCAGGATGCGCCACAGCTGCCGGTGCTCCTGCTCCGAGAGCGAGCCCATCACGGAGGCGATCACATCATGGTCCAGGGACCTGCTGAGCGCTTCCTCCCCATTCCTGGTCAGGACTACCTTCTTGGACTTGTTGTTGCCCCTTATGGCCTGCCGCCTGAGCAACCCCCTGGCTTCCATGCTGTCGAGGTGCTCCGACACCGTCGGCGGCTTTCTCTTGAGCCATCGGGACAGCTCCGCCGGGGTGGCCGAGTCCGCGAGGCAGCGGACCAGGTACAGGAGGTCGGCATCCGCCCGGGACAGGCCCATCTTGGTCACCTGCGCGTGGCGGGCCTTGTTCACGGCCTCTTCGGTCAGGTAGAGAAGCATGCGCAGGTTGTAGTCGCGATCCACGAACGGGACGTACTTCGTGTAGTCCGTCGTCTTCTCTTCGCCAGGTGTCTTGGCCATCTCTCTGTGTCGGGCAGGCGGGGACGGGGCCCGCCTGGCTCTGCTGACACCAGTATACCACCTGCCCCCCTGGCTGCATGACCCCGGGAAGCCCGGGGACAATGCGCCTGCGGCCGGGCCGCCGAGTCTTTCTGTGTTTGACATCCGATGCCGGGCGGTGCTACCCTGCGGTACTGGGGGTCATCGTTTGGTGCCGAACAATACCCGGGGCGGACGGCGTGTGCCGAACGGGATGGCATCGGCGATGGTCCTGCCAGAAGCCGCAAGACTGAAGGGGGGTATCCAATGGCTGACAAGGCCAAGAGTCTCAACGCAGATGTGGTGATAGCGGGGGCGGGGGCCGGCGGATGCACGCTGGCCAGGGAGCTGTCTAAGAAGGGCAAGAAGGTGGTCCTCATTGAGCAGGGGACCCACAGCAAGGCGTTCTTCGGGAACCCGCTGGGCATCGTCTACCGCATGGAGAAGGCCCCGCACCTCTTCCCGACCAGGAGGACCGAGGAAGGCTACTCCGTGATCCTGGGCCGAGGTGTCGGGGGCGGCACGCTGCTCTATGCCGGCTCGGCGTTCCTGCCCGGTATCGACTACTGGAAGGAGTTCGGCATCGATCTGGACCAGGCGATGATCGATGAAGCTGCCCGTGAGACCTGGTACAGCATACCTCCTGACGAGTTCATAGGTCCGGGGACCAGGCGGGCCTGGGAGGCCGCCAACGCGATCGGCATCCCGTTCGAGAAGGTGGCCCGGCACATGGATTTCTCCAAGTGCGTGGCCGGCTGCGACCGCTGTGTCTTCGGTTGCGACCGCGACGCCAAGTGGACGGCCATGGAGTACGCCGACGAGGCGGTGAAGCACGGAACGACCCTTCTGGCCAGCACCAAGGTGACCGATATCATAGTCGAGAACGGAACGGCCGTGGGGGTGAAGGCCAGGGGCAGGGACGGTGAGTACCGCGTCAATGCAGCGGTGACGGTTTCCGCCTGTGGCGGTGTGCACACCGCCGGGCTGCTTCAGCGGGCCGGCATCAGGGAGGCCGGGGGCTGGTTCACCGGGGACCCGACCACGTTCTCCTTCGGCTTCCTCAAGGAGGGCCGGGGCAACGCCCGCGAGCACTGCATGAGCGTTGGCTGGCATGATGAAGAGAACGGGGTGGTGTTCTGCACCATGGCCGCACCCTTCATCTCCTGGCACATGCAGTTTGTTCAGGACGAGCCGCTGAAGTACCTGTCCCGGATGTTCAAGTACGGCAGGGTGCTGAGCGTCTTCGAGAAGGTGTCGGACGAGGGGGTGGGCACCTGCCATCCTGACGGCCGCATAAGCAAGACCTTCACGGACAAGGACAAGGCCACCTTCAAGTACGCCCGTGACGTGGCTGAGAAGATCCTCATCAAGGGCGGGTGCGACCCGAACCACCTGCACCACGCCAATTTCGTTCTGGGGCACCCCAGCAGCACGGTGAAGGTGGGGGTGCTGCTGGACACGGACCTGCAGACACAGATTAAGAACCTCTACTGCTGCGACACCAGCGTCTTCCCCAAGGCGCCGGGGCGCCCTCCGGTGATCACGGTGGTGGTCCTGGCCAAGAGGCTGGCCCGCCGGTTGGAGAGCATCGTCTGATCAGCTCTTCGGGCCAGCCGCCGGCCGCTTCATCTCCATCAGCAGGAAATCGTAGCCGGACCTGATCACGCGGCCGCACTCTGAGAAGCCGCACTTCCTGAAGCACCGCTGGGCCCTGATGTTCCAAGCCAAGGTGTGGAGGTAGACCCTTCCGAATCCTTCCTGGCGGAAGACGTACTCCAGGAGAGCCTTGACGGCGTCGGTGCCATAACCGCCTTCCCAGTAGGCCGGGTTTCCGATCAGAATGCCCACCTCGGCTTCCTTCCTGGCCCGGTCCACGTTGTAGAAGCTGCAGTTGCCGATGTGTTGGCCCTCCAGGGTCTCGATGGCAAAGACCCGCCCCCGCGTGTCGGCACCCCGGTCCAGATCCTCGGCGTAGGTGAGGAAGTACGTCTGGAACGGCACCTGCAGGGGGATGGTGGCATCCAGGCGGGCCAGCTCGGGATCGGTCTTCCAGGCGTAGTCCTGCAGGGCATCCTCCAGCCTCTTGTCCCGCAGCATCACCTTCTGGCCCCTGATCATCGGCGGTCAGCCCTTGCTGCCCACGGTCAGGCTGGCGCACATGATGGGCGGGGTGAAGACCGAGCCCACCCACCTCGCCTCGCTCCCCACCGCCTCGATCTGGTTCAGGGCCTGGTACACGTTGCCCGAAACCACCGTGTCCTTCACTCTCCCCACTACCTCGCCGTTCTCTATCTTGTACCCCAGCAGCACGTTGCCGCTGAAGTCCCCGCCCAGGACGTTGGTCTGGGAAGCCCCCATGAGTTGCTCCACCAGCAGGCCCTCCTTCACCGCATGCACCATCTCGGAGAGGCTGGTGGGCCCGGTCTCGATCACCAGGTTGCTGGTTGAGGGAGACGGCAGGCTGGACCCCACTCGGTCGCCGCTGCCGGTGCTTTCGACGTCGGCCATGCCGGCGGTCTGCAGGTCATAGAGGAAACTACCGATCACTCCGTGCCGCACCAGGTCCGTGTTGCGGCTGGGCACACCCTCATCATCGCAGGGACGGCTCCTGGGCCGGAAGTCCAGCGTGGCGTCATCCCGCAGGGACAGAGCTTCAGCGAAGACCTTCTGCCCCTTCTTGCCCGCCAGCGGGGACACCTTCTGCAGCACGATCCGGCCGTTGAAGGCCGCTGCCAGCGGCGCGATCAGGGCGCTGACCACTCCCTGGGAGGTGAATATCACGGGCCAGCTGCCGCTCCCGATGGCCGCCGGGCTCCTTGCCATCTCCAGTTGTCTGGTCACCGAGCCGGCCACCTCGCTGACGTCGGTCAGCGCCTGGCAGGAGCTGGCGCCGTCGCCCACAAAGAGCATGTCGGTGTCCTTGATCAGGTTTCCCTCGATGCCGAGGACGAAGAAGGTCTTGTCGAAACGGGCCTGGCCGCCCCTGGAGTTCAGCAGGACCAGGGAGGTCTTGCCCTTGCCCACGCTGGCATCACAGAGCAGGTCCGGGGTGTGGTCCAGAATCCGGGATATCAGCTCCCGGCCCAGGTCCAGCATGCGGTCCACATCGAAGCGGTCCACCGCCGGGTCGAACAGGGCCACCGCCGGGAAACCCTGTCTGGCCGGCAGCTCGAACCGGGCCACGGCCCCGAACTGGGACACCTCCAGCGCCCGGCCCACCAGGGAATCGATGTCGTTCAGCGTCGTGGCGGTGGAGAAGCCGATGCGGCCGTTGCGCACCAGCCGCAGGCCCACCAGCAGGCCTTCGTTGGTCTGCATCTGCTTCAGGCGGTTGGCCTCAAAGATGACGGGGGTGTCCTCCATCGTGCTGAAGAAGACCTCAGCCGCCGCGGCGTGCTTCATCGCCCTGGAGAGGACCTCCTCCAGACTGGCCATGACCTTCTGGTCCATATCCATGCTTTACGCTCCGCCCACCAGGCAGTTCCTGATCCTGATGTGGGGGCTGCCGTTGGAGACCGGCAACGGGGACTGGCCGCTCTTGCCACAGCCCCCTCCCTGGTTCATGTCCAGGTCATTGCCGATGGCGTCTATGTTCTGCAGGGTGGTGAACACGTTGCCGGTCAGCACCACCGGGCGCAGCAGCTCCGCCACCCTCCCGTTGCGTATGGCATAGGCCTCGCCCGCCGAGAAGGTGAACATCTCCATGCTGGTGGTGCCTCCGTACCAGTTCCGGGCATATATGCCGTCCTTGATCTCGCTGATCATCTCCCTGAAGGCCACGTTCTGGGGCTCGATGTACGTGTTGGTCATGCGGACGATCGGTGGGTGCTGGTAGTCGATGGCGCGGGCATTGCCAGTGGGGGGCTCGCCCATCCTGGCGGCCGTCTCCCGCGAGTGCAGGCGCCCCACCAGCACGCCCTCGCGGATCAGATAAGTCTTGGTGGCGGGCACGCCCTCGTCGTCGTACTTGAAACTGCCCCGCAGATGGGGCACGGCCGCACCGTCCACGATATTCAGGTGCCGGCCCCCGAAGCGGCGGCCCAGCACCATCAGCTCCTTCATGCGCTCGTTCTCGTAGGTGAAGTCGGCTTCGGAGAGGTGGCCGAAGGCCTCGTGGGTGAAGACACCCGCCAGGATGGGGTCGAGGACCACAGTGTACTCCCCGCTCCGGGCCCTGGGCGCCGAGATCAGCTCCACGGCGCGGCGGGCGATCTCCTCGACCTCCTGCTTCTTGCCCTGGACCTGGCTGAAGTCCCCCCGGCTGCCCATGCTCAGCCCGGCCTGCTGCACGTCGCCGCCGTCCTGGGCCATGGCGGTCACCCTCATGGAGATGTCGCTGTGCGTCTGCTCGATGTGGCTGCCCTCGGAGTTGGCGAAGGTGATCCTGCGCCGCCGGTCGCTGTAGACCACCATCGAGGACTCCACCTTCGGCACGGCCAGGATGATCTCGTTGTACTGCTGCACCAGCCGCATCTTGTCGGCCAGGCCGACAATGGAGGAGTCGTTGTACTCCAGCTCCTGCACCAGGTCCCGGGCCGGCGGCACCGGTGCGAAGTGGCTGGAGTTGTGGCCCACCAGCCGGGCCTGCCGCACCGCCAGCTTCACCTTCTCCTTCAGGTCGCCGGGGTCGTTGAAGCTGACGAAGCCCCAGCCTCCCTTCACCAGGGCGCGGACATTTCCCCCGCTGCTGGCGGGCTGGCTGACATCCTCCAGCTCTCGGCCGCGATAGCGGATGCCGGTGGCGCGCCGCTCCTCCAGGCGTATCTCAATATAGTCGGCCTCGTGCCCCTTCAGGGCCTCGGCCAGCGTGTCACGGTCCAATCCATAGCTCCTCAAGAAGGTGGGGGCCCGGCTGCAGTCCCCGGGCGGGCCCGGGCGCGGAGACGTTGCCGCTAACAGTGTATTCGCCCATCCAGGGCGTGTCAATCGATTTGGGCGAACGTGGTGGCCCCACATCTCCAGCGCTCCCTGTGCTATAATCCCTGTAGAGCGCGGGTACAGGGGGCGACAGATGGTCAAAGACGATGCCGCCAGGCTGGCGATACTGCTCTCCCACTGGGTGGAGCACAACGAGGAGCATGCCGGGGAGTTCGCCGAGTGGGCCCGCAAGGCGGAGGCCGCAGGCCGGGCGCCGGTGCACGACCACATGATGGAGGCCGTAGAGCAGATGAAGGCTGCCAACCGGTCCCTGCTGGCAGCCCTGGAAGGCCTGAAGGAGGGCTAGATGTGTCTGGGCAAGGCGTATATTGAGGCGGGCGGCAAGAGCGAGCTGGTGATGGACTCCATCTCCCTGATGGAGATCGACGGCGCCACGGTCCGGCTCTCCACCATCTTCGGAGACCGGAAGGAGCTGGAGGCCAGGGTCAGGCAGATAGACTTCGAGGGGTCCCGGATCTTTCTGGCCAGCGCCGCGCCCGGAGACGAATGAGCTGCTCAGAGGTGCTCAGGGAGAAGGGGTACCGGCTCACGCCGCAGCGGCTCATGGTCCTGGACGCGCTTCACGAGGCGGAAGGCCACATCTCGGCGCCGGACATCTGCCGGCGGGTCCAGGCCAGGTACCCCTGGGTCAACAAGTCCACCGTCTACCGGACGCTGGACCTGCTGAAGGGGCTGGACCTGGTGACCGAGACCGAGATGGGTGGAGACAAGCTCTACTATCACCAGGCTGAAAAGGGCCATCACCACCACCTCATCTGCCAGAGGTGCGGGAAGGTCCTGGACATCGATGAGGATGTCTTCGCCCCGCTGGAAAGCACGCTGCGCAGGAAGTACCGCTTCAGCGCCGACCTGAAGCACCTGGCCATCCAGGGCCGGTGCCTCAAGTGCCAGGTTTGACCGCCCCCTTCTTATCAGCGCTGACGCAACCGGTTGTATCAGTGGCCGGCGTCAGCCGGGCGCCGGCTCCAGCTGCAGGCTGATGTCCAGGGCCTTCACTGAGTGGGTCAGGGCGCCCACCGATATCCGGTCCACCCCCGTCTCGGCCACCTGCCTTATGTTGTCCAGGGTTATGCCGCCGGAGGCCTCGATCAGCACCCGGCCCCCGATGGCCTTCACAGCCCGGCGCATGTCCTCGATCCCCATGTTGTCCAGCATCACGATGTCGGCCCCGGCCTCGGCGGCCTCGACGGCCTCTTCAACCGAGGTCACCTCCACCTCAACCTGCAGCGTGTGGGGCGCCTTCGTCCGGGCCAGGCCGACGGCGGCCCTGATGCCCAGGCCCGCCCCCCGCAGCGCCGCCAGATGGTTGTCCTTGATGAGGATGCCGTCCCCGAGGTGGCCGCGGTGGTTCTGTCCGCCCCCGGCCCGGACGGCGTGCTTTTCCAGGAGGCGCAGCCCCGGCGTGGTCTTGCGGGTGTCCATCACCTGGGCCTTCGTGCCCCGGACCGCCTCCACGTAGCGGCCGGTCTGGGTGGCGATACCGCTTAGCCGCTGCAGGAAATTGAGGGCCACCCGCTCCCCCCGCAGGATGCCGGACAGCCTCCCCCGGATGCTGGCGATCTCCGCTCCCTGCTCTACCCTGTCCCCGTCACCAAGAAACGCCCGGAACTCCAGGGAGGGGTCCACCACGGCGAAGACCTGGCGCGCCACCTCGATCCCAGCCAGCACCCCCGGCGACCTGGCAATGAGAGAGCCCCGGCCCGGGGCATCGGCCGGTATCAGCGCCTGGGTGGTGACGTCGCCCCACGCCCGGTCTTCAGCCAGGGCGCGGTTGACCAGCTCCTCCACGCACCGCTGCCAGTCCGCTTCCAGGTCAGCACCTCTTGAGCACGACGTGCTTCACCCAGTCGGGTGAGGTCTCCGGGTAGTCGGTGCGGTAGTGGGCGCCGCGGCTCTCCCGGCGAATGAGGGCCGCCTCGGCCACCAGCCGGCCCGTCAGGACCATGTTGTCCAGCTCGTAGGAGCTGCGGTCCACCGGCTTCTCCAGGCACTTCTCCCAGCCGGCGACGGTGTTGGCCGCCCTCTCGAGGGCGTCCCCGCCGCGGATGATGCCCACGCTGTCCCACATCAGCGCCTGCAGCGCCGTGGAGCCGGCCAGGGGCGCTGCGGCGACGTTGCGCTCTGGCACGCAGCAGTGGACCAGCTCGCCGATGCCGGCCCCATCCTCGGCGAACTTGTCGATGTCCCTTTCCACCACCCTCTTGGCAAAGACCAGCACCTCCAGCAGGGAGTTGCTGGCCAGCCGGTTCGCGCCGTGCAGACCGGTGCAGGCTGTCTCGCCGACGGCGAACAGCCCCTTGATGTTGGTTTCCCCCCAGGAGTTGGTCTTCACCCCGCCCATCATGTAGTGGGCGGCCGGGGCCACCGGGATCAGGCCCTTGGTGATGTCCAGCCCGCGCTCCAGGCAGAAACGGTATATGTGGGGGAAGCGCGTGGTTATCACCCGTGGGGACAGGTGCGTTATGTCAAGGAATACCCGGTCGCTGCCGGTCTTCTGCATCTCGAAGAGGATGCTCCGCGTCACCACGTCCCGGGGAGCCAGCTCCTTCTCCGGGGAGTAGTCGGGCATGAAGCGGTAGCCCTCCACGTTCCGCAGCAGGCCCCCCTCGCCCCTGACCGCCTCCGATATCAGGAAGGGGTGGACCCCGGGAAGACGTATGGCCGTGGGGTGGAACTGGAAGAACTCCATGTCCATGATCTCCGCCCCGGCCTGGAAGGCCAGGGCCACGCCATCCCCGGTGGCTACTTCGGAGTTGGTGGTGTACTTGAAGAGCCTTCCCGCGCCCCCCGTGGCCAGCACCAGCTGCTGGCAGGGGAAGCTCTCCATCGACCCGGTACGGGCGTCGAGGGCCTCCACGGCCCTCACGGCGCCATCCTCGATCACTATCCGCGTGGCCAGGCAGTGCTCCAGGACCTCGATTCGCGCCTGCCGCACCCTGCGGCCCAGGGTCACCTCGATGTGCTCCCCGGTGGCATCCCCGCCGGCGTGCAGTATGCGCGGCATGGCGTGGGCCGCCTCCCTGGCCAGGGCCACTTCTCCGTCGATGGTGTCGAAGGGCACCCCCATCTCGATGAGGTCGGCGATGCGGTCGGCGGCCTCGGCCACCAGGATGCGCACGGCATCCCTGTTGGACAGGCCGGCCCCGGCCACGACAGTGTCCCAGAAATGCAGGTCCGGGGAGTCTCCTTCGCCGATGGCGGCGGCAATCCCCCCCTGGGCATGCTTGGTGTTGCAGTCGTCGATGGTGCCCTTGGTGAGGATGAGTGCGGTGCCGCGCCGCTGGGCGAGCAGGGCGGTGTACAGGCCGGCAATGCCGCTGCCGATGATCACGTAGTCATAGGTGCGCATGTGGCCAGGAACTCCTCTCCCGAAGCCCGGTGTTGGGTAAGAGGGTAGCACAACACCGTGGCAGTGGCAAACGTCGGGGGGCGCCATCTCCAGCAGCCGGGGCCCTGTCATCCCTGGCGCAGATCGGCGAAGGGATCCCGTGGACAGGGGGTGACAGAATCGCCGGACAAGCGGTCTTCTGGTATCGCCGGAGGGGGTCAGGACTCCAGCTGCTGCGCCAGCAGCTCGCGGTAGTAGTCGGCGTCCCCCAGAGCCACCTCGGCGGCCTTGGCCCGCCGCGAGTAAAGCTGCATGTCGTGGTCCAGCGTGAAGCCGATGGCGCCGTGCACCTGGTGCCCCAGGAGCGCCACTTGCTGATAGGCGTCGCTGGCCCAGGCCTTGCACATGGCGGCCTCGGTGTCGCAGGGCTCCCCATCGGCAATGCAGCAGGCGGCCTTGTAGGCCATCAGCCGGGAGGTGTCCACGTGCACGGCCATGTTGGCGCAGTGATGCTGGATGGCCTGGAAGCTGGCGATGGGCTTGTCGAACTGCACCCTGTCCTTGGCATAGGCCACGGACATCTCCAGGACCTGCTGTGCGCCGCCCACCATCTCCAGGCTCTTGGCCACGGCGGCCCGCCGCACCAGCCTGGCGACATCTGCCCAGGCGTGATCGGGCTTGCCCAGCGCGTATCCCTTGGCCTCGTTGAAGACCACCTCGCACTGCTTATCACTGGCCAGCGTCGGCATTACGGTGCAGGTGACGCCCGGCTTCTCGTTCTTGACCAGCAGCAGCGTGATGCCGTCCTCGGGCCTGGCCCCCTTCCCGGTCCGGGCTACGCAGAGAATCCAGTCGGCCACGTTGGCGAACTCCACGAAGATCTTCGTGCCCTTGACCGTGTAGTGGTCTCCCTGCTTGCGGGCCTCCAGCGCGATGTTGGCCGCGTCATATCCGCCCTCGGCCTCATCGAAGGCGAAGGCCACTATCCTCTCTCCGTTGGCGATGGCCGGGAGAAACTCCTGCTTCTGGGCATCGTCGCCCGCATCGGCGATGGCCAGCCCGGACAGGACGACGCTGGTGAAGAACGGGCTGGGCAGACAGGCGCGGCCCATCTCCTCCAGGAGGACGCACAGGTCCAGGAAGCTGGAGCCCATGCCGCCGTACTGCTCCGCGAAGGGCAGCCCCAGCCAGCCGAGCTCGGCCATCTTGCTCCACAGCTCCAGGGAGTACCCCTTCTCATCCTCCTCCATGTCCCTGACCAGCTTCTTGGGGCACTCGGTGGTGAGGAAGTCCCGCGCCATCTTGCGGAGCATCTCTTGCTGTTCGTTCAGACCCAGGTCCATGAGGGCCACCTCCTGAAGTTCCCTGACTAGCAAGTAGTCTAACCAGTGCGCAGATTGAGTGTCAAGAAATGCCCCGGGCGCCCGCGCTCAGTCACAGTCGAAAGGGGGCTTTGACTTCCAAACTGCCCGTAAGGTAAAGTTTATCTATCACAATCTCGATGGAAGGAGGAGCCAGCTGTCATAGATAGCGCCCGGGCGGACAACCCACCGGGGCAGAAGGAGGATACAGCATATGACGATGTGGGAAAGAGACAGGATGAACTCCCCCAGGCCGGCGTCGCCGTTGTACTGGAGACTCAACCCGACAGTCTACCACTTGCTGGGTTCGAAGTGCTCCGACTGTGGCCACATCACCTACCCGCAGACCAAGGTCTGCCATAAGTGCAGCAGCTTCAATCAGAAGGACCACGTGCTTTCCAAGACGGGCAAGGTGCATACCTTCTGCATCAACTGGACTCCGCCTCCCGGGCTGGAGCCGCCCTGCGTCAACTGCATCATTGACCTGGACGGAGGCGGCCGGTACGTTGGCCTGCTCACCGAGGTATCCAACCCGGAGGAAGTGAAGATCGGCTCCAAGGTGGAGATGGTCTTCCGCAGGGTAGTCAACGACAGCGGGCTGGATTTCTACGGGTACAAGTTCAGACTGGTTGAGGAGGCCTAGCATGAGCATCAGAGGTAAGGTTGCCGTCATTGGCGTGGGCATGATCCCCTTTGGTGAGCTCTTCCACAAGGGCCTCGAGGACATGATTCAGGAAGCCTTCATCAATTGCGTGAAGAGCGTTGACAAGGGTTTTGACCCGAAGGATATCAAGGCGGCGTGGTTCGGGCAGTGGAGCGGCGGCGGCATGATCGGGCAGGGGTCGCGCGAGGGCACCACCCTGGGCACCGTCCTGGGGCTGCGCGGCATACCCATCAGCCGGCTGGAGAACGGCTGCCCCACCGGCAACGACTCGTTCCGCAACGCGGTCCTGGGCGTGGCCTCCGGGGCATACGATGTCGCTCTCGCGCTGGGCGCGGAGAAGATGAGAGACAAGCCCGGAGTGGAGTCCCTGATAGCCGCCGGAGGGGCCGCCGGAGGCGGCATCCTGGGCTTGCATCCCTCCTGGATGCTGGGCATGGGCGGCCCCGTGCTGCAGGCCCTCTACGCCACCAGGCAGATGCACCAGCTGGGCTACACCATGGAGGACTTCGCCCGGGTGGCGGTGAAGAACCATCACAACGGCGTGGCCTGCCCCTATGCGGAGTACCGTTTCGAGGTCACAGTGGAGCGGGTGCTCAACAGCCCCATCATCTGCTGGCCACTCCACCTGCTGGACTGCTGCCCGCAGACCGACGGCGCCGCCTGCGCCATCATCTGCCGCGCTGACCTGGCCAAGAAGTACACCGACAAGCCGGTCTACGTGCTGGGGACCGCCACCGGGATCGACTGCAAGGACATGTGGGACAAGGACAACTTCGTCGAGATGCCGGCCACCATATTCGCGGCCAGGGATGCCATGGCCATGGCCGGGATCAAGCCGGCGGACATCGACCTCGCGGAGGTCCACGACTGCTTCACCAACACCGAGCTCATGAACATCGAGGACATCGGCTTCTGCAAGAAGGGCGAGGCGGCCAGGCTCCTCAAGGAAGGCTACTGGGCCCGGGAAGACGGCCAGATACCCATCAACCCCAGCGGCGGGCTGAAGTCCCACGGTCACCCGATCGCGGCCACTGGCCTCGGACAGATCAGCGAGAACTTCTGGCAGCTGCGGGAGCAGATAGAGCCTGTCAGGCAGGTCAAGCTGAAGAAGGGTATCGCCCTGAGCCACAACGTCGGGGGCAACGGGTTCGGTGCTTCCTCCATCAACATCATCGGTCGTGAGCCGTAAGGAGGGAATGATGAGCGGAATCATTGGATACGGGGTATACGTCCCTAAGCACAGAATCAAGCAGCAGGACATCGGCATCCCCTGGGGCGGCTTCGGGATGGGGGAAAAGGCCATCTGTGGCTGGGATGAGGACATCGTGAGCATTGCCGCCGAGGCGCTCGATAATGCCATGAAGAACTCCGGCGTCAAGGCCGCCGATGTAGGCGCCCTGTACATGGGCACCGCTTCCTCGCACATGGTGGAGCTGCAGCTGTCACCCATTCTGGCCGAGCTCCAGGACCTGTCCAGCCGGGCCACCGTGCTGGACCTGACCGGCACCGTCAATGCGGTGGGCAACGCCCTGTCGCAGTGCCTGATGGCCATCGAGGCCAAGAGGATAGACTGCGGGATCGTGGTGGGCACCGAGAACAGGATGGTGGGCCCGGGATCGGATGCCGAGGTCAGCTTCGGCGCCGCGGCCGTGGCCATGGTCATCGGCACCAAGGGCACTATAGCCGACATCGAGGGGGTGGAGTCCTACCGCTCCCTGTTCATCGACAGGTGGAGAAACGTCAAGGACCCCTGGGTCAGCAACCTCTTCGACCAGCGCTTCTTCCGGGATGACGGGTATGCCAAGCACATCGAGGAAGCCTCCAAGGCCCTCATGGCCAGGATCGGCAAGACGCCGGCGGACTACAAGATGGCCCTGTTCCCCCAGGTGGACTCCAGGGTCCCGGCCGGGGCCGGCAAGGCCGTGGGCATCAAGAACCTGTTCCCCGACCTCACCATGGCCATCGGCGACGTCGGCGGGGTATCTCCCTTCCTATGCCTGACCGGCGCCCTGGACAACGCCAAGGCGGGCGAGAGGTTCCTGGTCAGCTCCTACGGCTCGGGCATGGCCACCTCCTTCAGCATTGTGGCCAAGGAGGGCGTCGAGAAGCACAAGGGCAAGACCAAGAACCTGGAGCAGTACATCGGCCGGAAGACCTACGTGGACTACCCGGCCTACCTGAGGATAGCAGGCAACCTGCGGCGCGTGCCCTACTAGGGCAAGGCCGGCTGCACGACATCGTATTCGCGGACCGGGCCGCTCTGGCGGCCCGGTCCGCCGCTTTCAGGGCCGGCGGCGGGCGGGGTGCCCTGCGCGGCCGGACCCCTTCCTTTACCGGAACGAGCACTTTCTGCTAAACTAAACGTCGACAATGGTTCCCAAGTACAGTCCCTCGGAAGTCGAGCCCCGGTGGCAGCAGAAGTGGGCTGCTGACCGCATCTACGAGGTAGTCGAGGACCCTGGCCGTCCCAAGTGGTATGCCCTGACCATGTTCCCCTACACCTCGGGGGACCTCCATATCGGTCACTGGTATGCCATGGCCCCCTCCGACGCGCATGCCCGCTTCAAGCGGATGCAGGGCTACAACGTCCTCCACCCCATGGGGTTTGACGCCTTCGGGCTGCCGGCGGAGAATGCCGCCATCAAGAGGAAGGTGCACCCCCTGAACTGGA
Organism: uncultured Dehalococcoidia bacterium; assembly: GCA_964492335.1. Lineage (GTDB taxonomy): Bacteria > Chloroflexota > Dehalococcoidia > UBA2247 > RBG-13-53-26 > JAFGCL01. Next base: position 100,453 of record CAZBJX010000004.1, read on the forward strand.
CCCTGCAGAACGTGGAGAACATGCGGCGCCAGCTGAAGACCATGGGGGCCTGCTACGACTGGGGCCGGGAGGTCATCACCTGCGTCCCCGAGTATTACCGGTGGACACAGTGGTTCTTTCTCAAGCTGTACCACGGGGGCCTGGCCTACCGCGCCCGGGCGCCGGTCAACTGGTGCCCCGGCTGCCAGACGGTGCTGGCCAACGAGCAGGTCGTTGAGGGGGGCAAGTGCGAGCGCTGCGGCACGGCGGTGAGCCGGGAAGACCTCGAGCAGTGGTTCTTCCGCATCACCCGCTACGCCGACGAACTGATGGACCACACGGGCCTGCAGTGGCCGGAGCGGATCAAGGCCATGCAGCGCCATTGGGTGGGGAGGAGCGAGGGGGCCGAGCTGTGCTTCGGCCTGGACAGCCCGGAGGTAGCCGACAAGGAGGTCCGGGTCTTCACCACGCGGCCGGATACCGTGTTCGGGGTCACCTTCATGGTGCTGGCCCCGGAGCACCCGCTGGTGGGCCAGCTGACCACCCCCGAACGCAGGGCCGAGGTGCAGGAGTACGTGGCCCAGTCGCGGCGCGAGTCGGACATCGAGCGGCTGTCAACGGAGAAGGAGAAGACCGGCGTCTTCACCGGGGCCTATGCCACCAACAGGCTGAACGGAGAGAAGGTCCCCATCTGGATCGCCGACTACGTCCTTCTCAGCTACGGCACCGGCGCCGTCATGGCGGTGCCGGCCCACGATACCCGGGATTTCGCCTTTGCCAAAAAGTACGGCATTCCCATCCGGACGGTGATCGCCCCCCCGGGGTACTCTGGGGGGGACCTGGCGGAGGCCTGGGTGGAGCCCGGCACCATGGTCAACTCCGGCCAGTTCGACGGCATGCCCAGCCAGGAGGCCATGAGCGCCATCACCGAGTTCGCCCGGAGCCAGGGCTACGGCCAGCACACGGTGAGGTATCACCTCCGCGACTGGCTGATCTCCCGGCAGCGCTACTGGGGCGCGCCCATCCCCATGGTCTACTGCGACCGTTGCGGGGTCGTGCCCGTGCCGGAGCAGGACCTGCCGGTGCTTCTGCCGCCGGACGCTGATTTCCGGCCGACCGGGGAATCGCCCCTGAAGCACTGCCGGTCCTTCGTGGAGACGGCATGCCCCGGCTGCCAGGCCCCGGCCAGGCGCGAGACGGACACCATGGACACCTTCATGTGCTCTTCGTGGTACTTCCTGCGCTACGCCAGCCCGCAATACGATCGCGGCCCCTTCGATCCCCAGAGCCTCAAGTACTGGCTGCCGGTGGACCAGTACACGGGAGGCGCCGAGCATGCGGTGATGCACCTGCTCTACGCCCGGTTCTTCGTGAAGGCGGTCCGAGACCTGGGGCTGGTGGGGTTCGACGAGCCCTTCATCCGCCTCTTCAACCAGGGCACCATCATTGCCGATCGGCACAAGATGAGCAAGTCGCGGGGCAACGTGGTCAACCCGGACAGCTACGTCTCCGAGATGGGGGCCGACACAGTGCGGGCCTACCTCATGTTCATCGGGCCGTGGGACCAGGGCGGCGAGTGGGATGACAGCGGCATCAATGGCATCTGGCGCTGGCTCAACAGGGTGTGGAACCTGGTGCTCCAGGGACTGGAGAGCCCGCTGCCCGGGGAAGGCGGCGACCCGGCGGCGGTCAGGGGCCTGCGACACATGACACACAAGACCATCAAGAGGGTCACCGAGGACCTGGAGAAGTTCCGGTACAACACCATGCTGGCGTTGCTGATGGAGCTCTCCAACCACATGGGCCGGATCCTGGGAGACAGGTCGGTCGACGCCGCGTCCTGGCAGGAAGCCGTGGACGCCCTGCTGCTCATGCTGGCCCCGGTGACCCCTCACCTGGCGGAGGAGCTCTGGACCAGGACCGGCCACGCCTACAGCATCCACCAGCGACCGTTCCCGGCCTGGGACCGGGACCTGGCAGCCGAGGAGCTGATTACCCTGGTGATACAGGTCAACGGCAAGGTCAGGGACAAGCTGGAGGTGCCTGCGTCCATCAGTGAGCCGGAGGCCCGCGAACTGGCCCTTTCGCAGCTGAGGGTGCAGTCCTTCCTGGGCGAGAAGGCGGCGGAGAAGGTCATCTACGTTCCCGGAAGGCTGGTCAACATCGTGGTGAAACAGTAACTGGATATCGGAAATAGGCAAAAGGAGGATCATGAACTACAAGTACGTTCTCTACGAGGCCAAGGACCACATCGCCACCATCACTATGAACAAGCCGGACAAGTACAACGCCTTCCAGTGGCTCGGCCGCGGCGACGATGCCAAGGAAGTCTGGGATGCCTTCCAGAGGGCGGAGGACGACGACGACGTGAAGGTAATCATCCTCAAGGGTTCGGGAAAGGCCTTCACCGTGGGCCATGACCTGGCCAAGGTGGGATTCCTCTACGGCTTCGGCACCAAGAAGGAAGAGCGCAAGCCCAGCCAGAGGATCCGCCTGAAGTATGACAAGATGGGCATGGACGACAACATGAACCATGTCTTCCTGAACCAGAAGATCACCATCTCCCAGCTTCACGGCTGGTGCATCGGCGGCGGCGTCTACTTCCCGCTGCTCACCGACTTCGCCATCGCGGCGGACGATGCCAAGCTGGGGCTCACCGAGCAGCGCCTGGGCTTCTCCGGCAGCGGCGTGTTCGGCATCACCCACCTCATCTACCATGTGGGCATGAAGAGGGCCATCGACCTGCTGCTCACCGGCCGGACCATCACCGGTAAGGAGGCCGCGGAGATCGGCCTGGTCACCAAGTCTGTCCCTGCCGAGAAGCTGGACGAAGAGGTCATGAAGCTGGCCAAGGCCATCACCCTGCTGCCGCGCGACGGCATCGCCATCGGAAAGGCCACCCGCCACGTGATCTACGACCGGCTGGGCCTCATCGCCGACTTCATCCCGGGCTACATCTCCCACACCCTGTTCACCAACCTGCGCTGGGAGTCGGACGAGTTCAACTTCTTCAAGCAGAGAAGGGACAAGGGCAGCGCCAAGGAGGCGTTCCACGCCAGAGACGCCCGCTTCAAGGGGCTTATCGAGTAACGTAACCCTCTTGCAGAAACCGGCTGGGGGCTCCGTGCCAGGCACGGGGCCCCCGCTCGTTGGTGCGCCCCGGCCCGGGGCGCAGCGCTCATCAGGCCGTACGGCGACCACAGGCCCTGGCGGGTAACCATCATCTGGCTGATGCTCTTCGCCATCGCCGTGGGGCTCTACCTCACCATCTTCAGCCAGAACATGACCACGGTGCTGCGGTTCACCACCAACACCGATTCACAAATGGCCGACGAGCTCTTTGCCAGGGAGTTCCCCCAGGCGGCCTACGACCTGGTAAACGGGGCCATCTCGTCCAACCGCTACACCGCCGATGATCCCGAGTACCGGGCCTACGTGGACGGCCTGTGGGCCTAGCTGGGGGCTCTCAGGGAACAGGGAGCGGTCAGGGACGCCCGGTACTACGACCCGGCGCTCCGCGAAGGGGCGCCCCTGCTGCCTCCCATCCTGGAGCAGACCATCAGCACCATCAGGCTGATGACCGAGGGCCAGCCCACCTCCGGGCAGCTGCTCCAGACCGCCGCCGAGCTGAAGGCCTCGGCGGCCTGCCCTGGCAGCAACGGCTCACCGATCCGCTGCCATCCGAGGAGGCCTCCGGGAGTGGCTTCTGGCACTGGGTCACCCGCCCGGCGATGAAGGCCCCCGTCATCAGCTGCCTGCTGGCGGCCGCCGTCGTGATCGCCTGCATCCTTCCCATGAGCCACATGAAGCTGAACTACTCCTACGCGGACAGCCTGCCCCCGGGGTGCATCTCCCGGAGCGGGTATGACGCCATGATCGACGCCGGGTTCCCATCCTACACCGCGGTCCCGCTGAACATCGCCATCGACGGCTACGACAAGCCGGCCGTAAAGGCCCAGGCGGAAGCCCTGGTCCGGGAGCTGGCGGACGACGGCTTCTACACCGAGGCGCCCATCTTCGTGAACGACAAAGGGACCGTGGCCTGGAAGATGGTCACCCTCACCCAGGACCCCTTCACCTTCGAGGCTTCTCAGAAGGTGCGCGGCCTGAGGCAGGACCGCATCGGCGACAGGTTCAAGGCCGCCGGCGACGCGGCCTACGTGACCGGGTACGGTGCCTTCAACAACGACTTCGTCGACACCACGGCGAAGTACAAGACGCCGGTCCTCATGTTCGTCATGGGGGTCAGCCGCCGTCATGCTGGTGGCCTTCTTGGCCTTCTCCATCTCCCAGATCCTCACCGTGGCGGAGCTGGGATTCGGCATGTTCGCCGCCATCCTGGTGGATGCCACCCTCATCACCCTGCTCATGTCGCCCGCGGTCATGAAACTGCTGGGCAGGTGGTTCTGGTGGTAGCCGGGCTTCCTCTCCGCGGTGCCGGACTCCCGCGCCAGGCCATTAGACAACGTGAACTTTTTCCCTTTCGCAAATATTACGCGTGCCTTGACCTTTTGCCCCATTCGTGGTACCATGAATCGGCAGTAGCCTGCGGCGGCCCGCTGTAGGCCCCTTGAGTGGATGGACCGTCGTCACCGCCACCGCCGGGTACCCCCGGGGCGGCGGGAGACTGGAGGAACAGGCCGTGGACTCAAGCAAAGGCAGCATCTTCGAGGGCCTGGCGCGGCACTGCGCCAACCACCCTTGGCGCGTGGTCACCATATGGGCCGTGCTACTGGCCGTCGCGCTGGGGCTCTTCCTCACCGTATTCTCCAAGAACATGACCACAGCCATCGAATTCACCACGGACACCGATTCCCGGAAGTCGGAGAGCCTTTTCAAGAACAGGTTCCCCCGGGCGGCCTACAAGCAGGAGAACTGCGTTGTCACCTCAAACGCCTACACCGCCGACGACCCCGAGTTCTGGGCCTATGTCGACGGCCTCTGGGCCAGGCTGGGGGACCTCAGAGGCCGGGGGGTCGTCAGGGACGTCCAGTACTGCGACCCGGTGCTGCGCAATGGGGTCCCCCTGGTGCCCCCCGTGTTGGAGGAAATGGTGGCCGCCATGCAGCTGATCATGGATGGCAACGCCAGTTCCGGGCAGCTGACCGCGGCTTCAGACCACTTGAGGGCTGCGGGCATCGACTTGAAGGCCGCGGCCGCCAGCTTCCCGGCGGACAGCGTGACCGGCACCGGAAGAACGGGCCTGGACGGGATGCTGCAGGGCGCCGACGGGGCGGCTGAGATCGCCGGCCTCCTGCTCCTGTACGATGGGCTTCAGAAAACCTATGACGCTCTGCTCCCGGTGACCCAGGGAACGGTGCTCACCCCCGAGGTGCGCCAGGCCACCGTCTCCGATCTGAAGGCCACGGCCATCAGGCTGTCGGAAATGGCCGCCTACCTCGAGGCCACCGGCCCCGGCACCCCCGACCGGCCGACGATGGTGGCCGGTCTGAAGGATTTCGGGGAGCAGGGGCCCATGCTGGCCGCCATGTACGAGGTCAAGTACGCTGCCCAGCTGGGGCGGGATTTCGCAGTCATGCTGACCTCTGACAACCTCCCCACGTCCGCGGCCGTCAACTCCGTGGTGGTGGACATGCAGGACACCGGCGCGCGGCTGTCCGACACCATCGCCTACGTGGAGCAGACGGTGCCGGACAGCCAGACCCGCCAGACACTGCTGGACGGCCTCAGCTCGGCCGCCAGCCAGATGAACCAGTACGGTTCCACCGTGATGCCGGTCCTGGCCGGGGCGCTGGAGTACATCGAGGACCCGGCGTCCGGGTTCTGGGGTAATGCCGCAGAGCGCATCCTCAGGATCGGGCTGGGGCTGGCCAGGGGCTACATGCAGGAGCAGATAGCCACGGCCGAGGCCGGCCTGGTGCAGTTGCAGCAGCAGACCAGCACCCAGATCGGGCAGGTCTCCGACGGGCTGGCAACGCTGCACGCTCAGGTCTCGACGCAGTTGCCCTCCGCGGTCGCGGGCATCGAGGCGGCCAAGGAGGGCATGGCCCAGGCGGCCGGCCTGGTCTCGTCGGACAGGCGCACTGCCCTCTTCGTGATCGGGCTGTCCGAGGACGCGGACGAGGCCGCCCGGCACGTCCTCGAGGTCCGGAAGGCGGTCCTCACCGGCAACGGCATCGGCATCGAGGAAGACACCTCCTTCGAAAACGGCTTCCGGGTGCGCATGGTCGGCAGCACCAACGTCACCCGGGACATGCAGGATGTGGCCTTCAATGACCTCAAGAAGTCCCTTCTGATAGCTGTGCCCATAGCGCTGGTCGTGCTCCTGCTCGTTTTCGGCACCCTGGGAGCAGCCATGCTGCCCATAGTGCTGAGCCTGGTGTCCATCATGGTCGCCCTGGGCATCGCTGCCGTGCTGGGCACCTGGGTCCCGTTGAACTTCGCCATCCAGAACATCGTGTTCATGCTGGGCCTGGCCCTGGGCATCGACCACGCCCTCTTCTTCGCCTACCGCTACCGCGAGGAGCGCCGCAAGGGCCGCGACAAGATGGAGGCCATCGCCATATCGGGATCGACGGCCTCCCATGCCATCTTCTACGCCGGCATCATTGTGGCTATCGCGCTGGTTGGCATACTGATGATCCCCAGCAATATGCACCACAGCCTGGCCATGGGGGCCATCATCGTGGTAGCCGTCCTCACGCCGGCCTCCATGACCCTGCTCCCGGCGCTGCTGAGCCTGACGGGCAACGGCATTGACTTCGGCCGACTGCCCTGGCAGAAGCGAATCACCGACATCGAGGCCCCGGAGGCTTCCCGGACGCGCGGCTTCTGGCACTGGGTCACCCTCCCGGCCATGAGGGCGCCCCTCATCAGCCTGGTCCTGGGCACCGGCATCGCGGTGCTCTTCATCTGGCCGGTAGGCCACATGAAGCTCAGCTACTCCTACGTAGACACCATGCCACCGGACTGCGTGTCCCGCAGCGGGTATGATGCCATGATGGCCGCCGGATACCCCAGCCTGCTGGTGGCCCCCCTGGACATCGCCATCGACGGCTACAACAAGGCAGCCGTCAGGGCCAGGACCGAAGAGATGGTCGCTGAGCTGGTCGCTGATGGCCAGTTCATCACCGCGATCCCCCTGGAGGCAAACCATGATGGAGACGTGGCCTGGAAGAGGGTCTTCCTGAACATGGACCCCTTCACGGCCGAGGCCTCCGACAAGGTCAAGCAACTGCGGGACCACTACATCGGCAACAGCTTCGAGAGCGCCGGCGGCGCAGCCTACGTGTCCGGCTACGGCGCCTTCAACAACGACTTCATCGACGTGACCGGATCGCGCCTGGTCCCGGTCCTGGCGCTGGTCATGGGGCTCTCCCTGCTGCTGATGCTGGTGGCCTTCCGCTCCATCCTGCTGGCCGTGGTGCTCACCATATTCAACGTCCTCTCCGTGTACGGAGGCTACGGCCTGGTGGTCTGGGCGTTCCAGGACGGCAACATCGGGTTCTTCACCAGGATATCCGGGATCGACTCCTACGTCCCCATCTTCCTGCTCTGCGGCCTCTTCGGCATATCCATGGACTACTTCGTGTTCATGGTCAGCCGCGTCCGCGAGCGCTATGACCAGACAACGAACATGTCTGAAGCCATCATGTTCGCCTTCCGCCGCTCCGGCCTGGTGGTCCTGGGGGCAGCCGCCGTCATGCTGGTGGTCTTCCTGGCCTTCTCCCAGTCCCAGATCGTGATTGTCTCGGAGCTCGGCTTCGGGCTGGTGGTGTCCATCATCATCGACGCTACTCTCATCACCCTGCTCATGTCGCCCGCCTCCATGAAGCTCCTGGGCAAGTGGTTCTGGTGGTGGCCCGGCTTCCTGTCGTGGGTGCCGGACCTGCGGGTCAGGCCGCCCGACGACCCCGGACCCTGAGCAGCGCTCTTCCCGCGGCCCCCCGCGCCGCCGGGCCGCGAAGGTCTCTCGACACACAGGCCCGGGGGTCACCCCCGGCCTGTTTCCTGGCGGCGCTTGCAGCAGCCCACGCCGGACACTATACTCTTGAGCCATGAGCGACGCCTTCGAGGTCATCGTGGTGGGCGCCGGCCCGGCCGGCTGCGCCGCGGCCTTCTGCCTGGCCCGGGCCGGCATAGAGGTCCTGCTGGTGGAGCGGGCCAGGTTCGCCGGGGGCAAGAACGTCACCGGCGGCGTCCTCTACGGCAGCGTCCTCAATGAGATCATGCCGGAGTTCTGGAAAGAGGCCCCCGTGGAGAGGCGGGTGCAGCGACATGTCATCTCCCTGCTCTCAGAGAAGTCCTCGGTCTCCATCGACTTCAACGCCGGCGACTCCGGGCAGCCCGAGACCGCCGGCTACATCGTGCTGCGGGCCAGGTTCGACCGCTGGTTGGCCCAGAAGGTGGAGGAGGCCGGGGGCATGGTGATTACCGGCAGCCGGGCCGACGACCTCATCATGGAGAACGGCCGCGTCGCCGGCATCGTCGCCGGCGGCGACAGCATGCCGGCCAGGGTGGTCATCGCCGCCGACGGCGTGAACTCGCTGCTGGCCGCTAAGGCCGGCCTGGGGGTGAGCCTCTCCGCCGACAACGTCAACCAGGGGGTGAAGGAAGTCATCAGCCTGCCACGGCAGACCATCGAGGACCGCTTCAACGTCAGCGCCGATGGCGGGACGGCCGTCCACTACCTGGGCTTCTGCACCCGTGGCATCCACGGGGGCGGCTTCCTGTACACCAACCGGGAGAGCCTCTCCCTGGGGGTGGTGGCGCAGCTCGGGGCCCTGGTGAAGAACAAGTTGCGGAGCGTGGACCTGCTGGCCAGCTTCAAGGAGCACCCCGCCATCAGGGAGCTGATCAAGGGCGGCACCCCCGTGGAGTACTCCGCCCACCTGGTCCCCGCCGGGGGCCTGGGCATGATGCCCCGGCTCTACACAGACGGCATGCTGGTGGCCGGCGATGCCGCCGCCCTGGTCCTGGCGACCGGCCGGGCGCTGGAGGGGCTCAACTTCGCGCTGGCCTCGGGGATCGCCGCGGCGGAGACGGTCAAGCTCGCCCGCGAGAAGGGCGACTACAGCCGGGAGGCCCTGTCCCACTACTCCAGGCAGCTGGCCTCGAGCTTCGTCCTCCAGGACCTCACGCACTTCCGGGGCGCCCCGCAATTCCTGGAGAACCCGCGGCTGTACAGCACCTATCCCGACCTGGCCTGCAGCCTGGCCGGCAGGCTGTTCGAGGTGGACGGCCGGCCCAGGGCAACGGCCTGGCATCTGGCCAGGGAGGAGATGAAGGGCAGGGTCTCCTTCTGGCAGCTGGCCCGCGATGCCATGGCCTCCAGGAATGCGATATGAGCGACATGACCATGGAGCAGAGGCTGGCGCTGGACCACTACGATGTGGACGGGGAGCCGCACATCAAAGTGAAGGCCCAGGCCTGCCAGGGCTGCGATCTGCGCCCGTGCCTCTATGTCTGCCCCGCGGAGTGCTTCAAGCTGAAGGACAACCAGATCACCTTCAGCTATGAGGGCTGCCTGGAGTGCGGCAGCTGCCGCATCGTCTGCGAGCGCGATGGGATTGAATGGTCCTACCCCAGAGCCGGCTTCGGCATATCCTACGAGTACGGCTAGAGCCGCGGCGGGCTACCTCCCGGCCGGGTGGCTGTCGGCGTACCTGGCTTCCAGCGCCCTTATCAGGTCCCGGTAGGATGGCGAGTTGATCTTGTCCGTGGTCATGACGACGGCGTCCTCGCTGTTGTCGGTGTAGTAGCGGCGCCGGATCCCCACGGCCTTGAACCCGTACTTGGCGTACAGCACCTGGGCCCCGTGGTTGGACGCCCGGGCCTCCAGGGTGATGACATCGGCCCTCATCTGCATTGACAGCCTGATGATAGCCATCAGGAGAAGCTCCCCGACGCCCTGGCGCTGGTGACTCTTCCGCACGGCGATGGAGGTCAGGTGGGACTCGTCCACCATCATCCATATGGAGGCGTATCCGACGATCAGGGGACGGTCGTCGGCGACGGAGCGGGGAGAGGAGTGGTTCCGGCCAAGCACATGCCTGATCCTGGACACCACCGACTCCCAGGCGGTCTTCCTGGCCACCGGCCCTTCCACCCGGGGGCCGGCCCTGCGGGACTCGTCGCAGGCCACCAGGTAGCGCACCATGCTGGAGGCCATCTCACGCCTGAAGGATGGCGGCGGCCACTCGGTGGGAAAGGCTTCACGGTCAATAGCGCTGACCTGAGGGATATCGTCAGCATTCATCGGCCGCACCAAGTAGCGCATCTCTGTGCTTCGCCCCCACCTGCGGGCTACTATTCTATCACAGTGCACCAGGCAGGTGAACCGTCACAAAGGGGCCAGGTCGGCCGGGGGCCTGGCGCACGGCACCAGGCGGCCACCGGGAGATGAAGCGGGGTGACTGCCGCCATCCGGCGGTCAGGCTACTGCTTCAGAGAAGGCCTGCCAAGGCTGTCCAGCCAGGCTGTCACCACATCATCGGCCCGGGGGGATGCATCGGGGCTGGCCGCAACCGTGGAGGCGCTGTCGCTCTCCCTGCAGGAGAGCGACGCAGCCGCGGCCACTGCCCCCAGGAGGACCAGTATGGCCAACGGATCAGCCATAGCTAGAGAGTCCTGCACATTCGGTCCGCTGAAGACGGGGTTCATGTTCTGCCTGCCCTCCGATATCCCATCCTTGTCAATGACTGTATCACTGCGATGTCACAACGGTGACTCTACGGGTCAGGATAGCCTCACGGAATCCTCACAGGGCGGGGTGCCGCCATACCCGGGGCGGCCCGTGCAAGTTGCGTTTGGCTCGCGTTCGGCCCCCACCGGCCGAACGCTGTTTCACAATCTAGCAGTCGCGGCGCCCACAGTCAACAGACAGTGAGATGCCGCTTGCATATCCCCATTCTTTCGTGTATAGTACGCGTGGTGGTTACAGTGCAGGTTCTGCCAATCCTCTGGACAGGTATCCATGCGGAAGCTTGCAGGCTTTGGATGACCCGGCTCTAGCCAACTAGTCTTAAGGAAAGGAGGTCATCCAATGAGCCCTGCAGACAAGACTCTCCAATGCTCAGATTGCGGCACCAGCTTCACGTTCAGCGCTGAGGAGCAGGATTTCTTCGCTTCCAAGGGTTACACTAACGAACCCAAGCGCTGCCCGACCTGCCGCCAGTCCAAGAGGGCACAACGCGACGGCTCCGGTGGTGGCGGCTTCGGGGGTTCGAGGTCGAACCGTCAGATGTTCCCGGCAGTATGTGCCGAGTGCGGCGTTGAGACCCAGGTGCCATTCGAGCCCCGCGAAGGCAGACCCGTGTATTGCAGCCGCTGCTACGATAAGGTCAAGCCGAACAGCCGGCGCTAGACCTCACGGTAGACATCGAGCCAGAGGCTGGGGTTGCCCCAGCCTCTGGTTTCTTCAGACTCCCAAGACCCCTACCCAATCAGGAACCCAGCCGGCCGAAAGGAGAGCGCTACAGTGAAAATCTATGTCGGCAACCTGCCTCGCGAACTGACCGAAGACGAGCTGCGCGTGGAGTTCGAAGCCTTCGGCAAGGTCGAGTCCGTGGCCATCGTGAAGGACCGCTACAGCGGACAGCCAAGGGGCTTCGCCTTCGTGGAGATGCCCACTAAGTCCGAGGCCGTGGCAGCACTGGCCGGATTGAAGGGCAAGATGGTCAGGGAACGGACCCTCGACATCAGCGAGGCTCGCCCTCGGCCCGCGGGCGGCCGGGGCGGCTTCGGCGGAGGCCGGGGCGGCCGGGGCGGCTTCGGCGGAGGCCGGGGCGGCCGCGGCG
>CAZBJX010000005.1:0-100723 GCA_964492335.1 uncultured Dehalococcoidia bacterium
TGTGTTTGCCGGCGTAGTAGGTCCCGCCGTAGTCGGAGGAATAGGTGGCATCGGTTGTGGTGTAGGTGAAGGCGTACTTGCGGACCAGGCTGCCGCTCACCCTGACCTCAATGGAGTCCAGGTGACGGGTCTCGGCCACCTTGGGCGCGGGGTTCTTCGTGGTGCCCTTGGGAGTGTCCTTTCGGAACCTCCCGCTTCCTGAACTGCTGTCGTAGTTGGAGTTGAAGACGATATCCACCAGACTGTTGTTGTACTTGACATGGGTGGGATAGGCCGCCCTGACGTGGGTCTTGCTGGAGCTGTCGGTCCACTTGTCCTGGTCATAGGTCACGGTCACGGTGTTGGCCGTGTTGACATCCTGCATGTAGCTCAGGTCCCAGCGGTAGTAGGTGGAGCTGTTGTAGTATTGCTGGGAATCGGCGGTCCCGCCGAACCGGTAGTAGACGCCGGCGGTATCATAGACGTTCCACTGCTGGCCGGTCCGCGTGATCTTGAAGAAGGACTCCGGGTCGGTGTGGTAGACGCCCGAGGCGTCCTGCACCATCCGGTACATGGACTGCCCGTCGAGGCAGAGCAGGTAGTCGCCGGTGGCATCGTCGTAGCTTATTGAGCCCAGCCCCAGAGACCAGCCGATGCCCACCCAGGAGCCCATGCTCTTCTTGTTCTTCATCTCGTCCACGGTGGCGCTGTTGTACAGGAGCTTGATGGAGGGCTGGAAGCCGCCGGAGCCCGGCGGGACGTCAATGGCGTACTCGCTGGTAGCCGCTCCGGAATGCAGGTTCACGTTGTAGGCCATGACCCGGCCCGGCCCCAGTATCGTGGGATTGGCCACCTCGCCGTAGTAGCTGAAGTGGTTGATGGCGGCGGTCAGCGTAGTGGTTTCCCGGTCGAAGGTGCAGCCGCTGACAGGCTCCCACTGACCGGTCTTCTCATTCAGATAGCAGAGCTGCAGGGTGTCCAGATCGAGGCCGGCCAGGTCCGCCGGCCTGTTCTGGATGGTGATGGTCAGGTCCTTGTTGAACTTCTTGATGTTGGTGGAGGTGTCAGTCACGTTGTCCCGGACAGGGTAGGCGTTCAGCTCGAGAAGGCAGACCAGGCCGCTGGTCTTGCCCCAGGTGCCGTGGTCTACTACTTGTATCTCCGCTTCCTGGGCCAGGGCCCCCTTGGGGATGTGCAGCCTGACCGGGCTGTTGTCGGACGCGATGTCGACATCTACATCGGGTTTGGCCCGGGCCGTGATCTTGAAATCGGGCGGGTCCCCGGGGTCGCCCCGGGGGTTGTCCGGCCCTGGTACGATGGCCGGCACCTTCACTACGGTCTCTGTCACAGCCGCCGCATCTGCGGCAAACACCGGGCAGGTCTTGTCCATGACGGAGGTGGCCACGATGGCCAGTGAGAGGATGAAGCTGAGAGCCGCGCTGAACCAGAGAGCCCTGAGGATACGCCGCAGATGCGCCATTACCCTTTCCCCCTTCGCCATGCCGCCTTCAGGGCCGGCATGCGTAATCCTCGCGTGGTGCGTGAGAACGCATGAAGCGCGTCTTCAATGGATGAAGCGGTCGTCAAATATCGTCGGCCATCAGTCGACTGCCGGTGTTCCCCCCTGACCCGGGATGCGGCGCGGCATCCCGGATGGCGCCATAGATTGCCGGCCCGTTCCTGCTCCTGACCTTCACACTGACCTGTCCGAGACGACCGGCGACCATGACTTAGAGTATAGCTCCGGGGGGGGGGGGGCTGTCAAGAGGATTTCATTGCATTTTCGTGTCATTCTGACGGGACAGGTTCGGTTTCGGCGGGGGCCATCCCGGGCGCTCCAGAAAGGCGCCTCGGGAGCCGAACGTGCCGGCGGGCTCAAGGATGGCGGCTCCGGAAGGATTTCCTTCTGGAGTCGATGTGACGTGTGTGCTATTATTCCCGGCGGAGGAAAGCATGGCTGAAAGCAGGCTTCAGGACGTTGATCTTGCACCCATAGTGAGGATCGGCCGGGAGGGAATCGACCTTGACTACAAGGGCCCAGGGAATTGGGATGAGTGGTCCACCCTGGAAAAGGCCGAACTCCTCCGTGACATGATAGGCATGGCAAACGGGGATGGCCCCGGATACATAGTCCTCGGAGCTTCGGATGACGGCGGGGTAGTGGGTAGGTACGATGGTCTGACTGAAGCCCAGGCGTCCTCGTTCGACCCGAGCAAGGTTGCGGACATGATGAAGCGGTATGCCGACCCCGAGATTGGGTTTGACCTCTACAAGCCCGCCGTAGATGGGAAGAACTACGTTGTGATTCGTGTGCATCCGTTCTCGAGCGTGCCGCATATTTGCCGGAGGAGCTGCGGGGACATACTGCAAGAGGCCGCAGTGTACGTGAGGGGTGAAGGCGCAAGGACGGTCAAGGTGCCGTCCGCAGAGCACATGAGGCGAATGGTGGACCGCGCGGTTCAAGTGAGCGCAGACGTCTTGGTCGAACGAATACGCAGGCTGGTCTGTGGGGTGGCCCCTGTAGAGGGGGAGGCGGGCAGCCGTTTTGCAGATCAGATTGCCCGGGTCAGGCGGGAACTTGAGGGCGAAGATGCTTGACTGGAAGAGGTACCAGGGACGCCGGGAGGTGATTGCCCACCCCGAAGGGTTTTCGGAGAAGAGGTTCGGGGTTGCCGCCCTCAGGGACGCAGCCTCAAAGGCCCAAATCCTCTACAGGGGATGGCCTTTCATCTACTTTGACTCCAGCGATACCAAGGTCCTTGGTGATGGTCTATTGACTGAGGTAGATCTTGCCAGAGTGAGGGGGCATGACTACTTCGAGGCTTGGCGCCTGCTGAGCAGTGGCCTCTTTTACCACCGGGCATTGATGGATGAGGATACTTATCCTCCGATAGCCAGCCAGGGAAAGGTGCTCGGGTTCGAGATGACCATCTATCACGTGAGCGAAGCCATAGGGTCGTTGTGGCACCTGTACACTGCGCTAGGTGTTGCTGACACGGAGCGCGTGACTATGGTCTTCTGCTATCTGGGAATGAAGGACAGGGACTTGCGTGTCACGAGTCCGAGACGGGCAGGCTTCTCGGGTAGGCAGACCTGCCACAGTCCATCAGTAAAATGTGAGCGGAGTCTTCCATTGGGAGAATGGCGAGCTTCAGAAGTGGATCTTGCGACGGAAGTGTCGGTGAGTGTGTTCGAGCAATGTCAGTGGATCCAACCCGACGTAGCGCCGATTAGAGAATTGGCGTCTGGTCTCTTGGCGAGGGCGAAGTAGTGGCTACTGTCTGTGTCATGGAGCACGCGCATTCCTGATTTCCCCCTGCGATGAGGGCACACCCCCCGGGGCTTGACGTTCAACTCCTGACAACCATCCACCGCCCGCCGCCATCCTGTCTGCGAGATGCTTGAATCCGGTTTGCGCCTGGCGGGCGCACGCCGGTGCGCGCCCGCGACGGTGGCGCCTGTTACGCGTGCGCACGTGCGCGCTCGTTGAGACCCCGACCTGACGCGGCTGGCTGAGGGGGGCGCCTGTTACGCGTGCGCACGTGCGCGCTCGTGAGGGCCACAAACGGGGCCCAAACGCAAGCGGAGTTGTCGGCGCAAACACCCGATTGTGCCCGGTGCCAGCTGGCGGCTCCGCCAAACGTGAAGCCAAACGTAAACCGGCAGCGGAGAAGAAGGCCCGCGCGGCCAGGCGGGCCCGCAGGGTTTGACGCTTAACTCTTGACAGGCATTCGGGGCGCTCTTAAAGTTGAGCTATGTCCAGCCCCACCTACAGCGTCCCGGGCAAGTACAAGCCCCTGATCGAGGCCGAGCAGGCCCGGCTGGCCCTGCCGAGCAAGTCCGAGACGCTGGCCGCCATCCTCGACTTCTACTTTGCGAAGGCTCAGGGCGCAGCCCCGGGTACGGGGCCTGAACAAGCCGCCGAACAAGCCCCCGGCGGTCCGCCGCCAGTTCCCGCCGTCCCAGCCCGCGCCGAAACCCGGGCAGGGAAATGGGGAGTGTACATCAGCTATGTCGACGCGCGGCCCTGAGGCGACGGCCGATGGCTTTGGGTGTGAGCCGGCAGCGGAGAGCAGGCGGACGCGCCCCCTCTCGGAAGAAGCCATCAGGCTGATCGACGGCCTGCTGGCGCGTTTCTACCTGGCGGCCGAGCTGGTGCAGATCCCGGAGTTTCGCCAGGTCTGGGCGCCGGCGTACCTGGCCTACGAGCGGCAGGCGAGCATGGTCAAGCCCAGGCTGGAGGCCATTGGCGCCGGCCTTTCCCCCGAGGGCCGCGGAGCGTTCCTCCTGGGGGAATCCTCACGCGGGCTCTATGATGACGAGGCTCTGCGCGAGGCCGAGATAGCGGCCGCCGGCATCATGGCCATTGAGGCGGATCTGGGGTCAGTCGAGTACCGCTCCCGCCTGGAGGCGCTGCTGGAGCCCCTGGGGGTGCCGGGCATGGCGGAGGTGATGGAGATCCTGGGCGACGCCAGGGGCTGTGGCCTTTACCGGACCTGGGCCGGCCCGGTGGCTGGGCCCGCCGTCGATCTTCTTGAATCGGTTGTCATCCGGGGCTTCACGGACCTGGGACCGGTAGAGGCCATGTTGGAGACCAGGGGGCAGATCGCCCGGCGCATTGAGCGCAAGGTGAACTTCCTGGCGTCTCACTGCAAAAGGTATGACCTGGCCGGGCGGGTGAGGCTCTGGGTCCGCAACGTCGTCTACGGGGAGTCCATCGGTTCGATAGCCGACGGTCTGCAGCGCGACGGAGACGGCAAGATGAACGCCGACCCCGGCGAGTGGGTCAGGCAGCAGGTGCGGGAGGCCGGGGAGATCCTGGGAGCCAGGCGCGGCAGCGGCCGGCCCAGAAAAGGGGGGGTGTTGCGGCACTGGAAACTGGCCTCGAAGTAGTCCCTGTTTTGGCTAAGGTAAGGGGGTTAGACTCGCTGGTGAAATGGCCAGCGAGTTTTTCATAGCCGCCGATGTCAGCCCGGGTATGCTGGTGCGCCTCAGCCGGATACGGCGGGGCCTGCGCCAGAGAGACCTGGCCCAGAAGGCCGGGGTGACCCAGGCCGAGGTCCGCGAGAGCGGCGGGAAGTACCTCTGCTGGCGGTGCTACCTGGGCGCACAGACGCCACAGCCACAACAAGAGAAGGCCGCCAGGCCGCCCGGGCGGGTGCCGAAACGTCGGCCGGGTCAGACAGCCCATGAGGCCGGCGAGCCATTGCCGCTGACCGACCTGGGGAACGCGGAGCGGTTTGTCAGGCTCTTCGGGGGCGAGGTGAGGTACAGCCACGAGAGGCGGTTGTGGCTGGTGTGGAACGGGCGCTTCTGGCAGTGGGACGACGGCGACGTGCGGGTCATGTCGCTGGCCCGGAGGACGGTGCGCAGCATCTACCGGGAAGCATCGGAGGAGCCGGATGACGGCCGCCGCGAGGCCATGGTCAAGCACGCCCAGAGATCCGAGAGCTGCCAGCGCCTGGTGGCCGTGGCCAAATTGGGCCAGTCCGGGGAGGGCGTGCCCGTCAGGCTGGCGGAGCTGGACGCCGACCCGTGGCTCTTCAACTGCGGGAACGGCACCCTGGACCTGCGCACCGGGAAGCTGAAGCAGCACCGCAGAGAGGACCTGATCACCATGATGGCCCCCGTCGACTACGCCCCGGGGGCCGGGTGTCCCCTCTGGCTGAGCCTGCTGGACCGGGTGACCGGAGGCTCCGCGGAGCTCCAGTCCTACCTGCAGCGGGCGGTGGGCTACAGCCTCACCGGCGACACCAGCGCCCAGGTGGTCTTCTTCCTCTGGGGGCAGGGCAGCAACGGCAAGTCCACCTTCGTGGGCACCATCCGCCGTCTGGTGGGGCCCTACGGCGCCCGCCTGGACATGAACGCCCTGACCACGCGGGGGAGCAGCGGGCCCAGGGAGTCGCTGGCCGATCTGTGCGGCAAGCGGTTTGTGGCCGCCAGCGAGATCGAAGACGGGAGCCGGCTGGCCGTCTCCCTGATCAAGGATCTCAGCGGGGGCGAGTCCATCCGGGCCGACCGCAAGTACGAGCACGGGTTCGAGTTTCAGCCGCAGCTCAAGCTGTGGTTGTCGGGGAACCACCGGCCGGTGATCGCCGACAACACCTACTCCATCTGGCGCCGGCTGAAGCTGGTCCCCTTCGTGGTCACCATCCCGGCCGATGAGGTCGACCCGCGGTACCCCTCCAAACTGGAAGCGGAGCTGCCGGGGATCCTGGCCTGGGCGGTGGAAGGCTGCCTGCAGTGGCAGCGCGGCGGGCTGGGCGACCCCGACGTGGTGGTCCGGGAGACCGGCGGCTACCGGAGGGAGCAGGACGTGCTGGCCGACTTCGTCGAGGACTGCTGCCACCTCGACACTGTGGCGAGCGTCAGCAAGGCCGACCTGCGGGCCGCCTACACCCGATGGTGCGAAGAGAACGGAGCTGGGCCGCTGGGGCAGAGGACCTTCCGGGCCAGACTGCTGGAGATGGGCATCACTGACGGGCGAACCGCTGACAGGAAGACCCGGATCTGGATGGGGCTCCGGCTGGCGGACAGGCCGGACAAGACACCAAGCGTGGCGGACAACTCCGGACAGGCGCATCCCAGGAATTCTGTATATGAGGAAGATCATGAAGAGTTCCCCGATACAGCGGTTCGCAGCTGTCCGGCGTCCGGGATTGAGCACGAAAAGGCGGACAGGAAGGCGGCAGCGGACAACTGCGACCCGGTGGAAGGCCTCCTGGGGATGCCGGTTCACCGGGCCGTCGAGCTGTGGAATGGACGCGGCATGCCCGCCATCCCCCTGGGAAAGGGCGCCAGCGTGGCCAGCCGCCCCGGCTCTCTGCAGAAGGTGCTGGCTGCCAGGCCCTTCAACGCGGCGCACATCGCCGCCGTGGCCGCCTGGGCGGCGGCAGCAGGCGGAAGCCAGGTCAGGGTGCAGGAATGGGAACTGTAGGGTCAGGGATCGGCCCGGCCCTGGCTGCTGGCCTCGGTGAGCTCCGCGTCCTGCCGGTGGCCCCGCGGATAGCCCGGACGGTCCTGGAGAGGCACCACTACCTGGAGAGCCTGCCGGGCGGCACGCAGCTGGCCTTCGGGGTCTTTGCCGGGAACAGGCTGCAGGGCGCCCTGGCGCTGGGGGTTGGCCCCTTCAACGGCTGCTCCCTGGTGGAGGGGGCGGCGAGGGACGACTGCCTTACCCTCACCCGCCTGTGGCTTTCGGACGAACTGCCCGGAAACTCCGAGTCCATGGTGCTGGGCAGGGTGGCCCGGGAGCTGCGCCGGCACACCTCGGTCAGGTTCCTGCTCTCCTATGCCGACCCCTCCCGGGGCCACGTCGGCACGATCTACCAGGCGGCCAACTGGCTCTACACCGGGCTCTCGGAACCCACGCCGCTCTACGACCTGAGGGACGGGGTCCGGCGCCACAACCGGTCGCTGGCCCACGCCCTGGGCACGAGGTCCGTGAGTCATCTCTGGAGCCACGGCATAGAAGTCAGCCTGGTGCCCCAGGCCGGAAAGCACCGCTACATCACCTTCCTGGACCGGTCCTGGCGCAGGCGGCTCAAGGTGCCGGTGCTGCCCTATCCCAAGAGGCAGGGGGCCTGCGGATGAAGCTGGTCGAGATCCCGATTGAGCAGCTCCAGGGCGCGCCCTGGAACGCCAACCAGATGGACGAGGGCATGATGGAGCGCCTGCGGGAGAGCGTGCGCCGCTACGGCCTGGTGGAGAACCTGGTGGTGCGGCCGCTGGGCCCCGGGAGGTACGAGGTCCTCTCCGGCAACCAGAGGCTGAAGCTTCTGCGGGAGCTGGGGATGCCGGCGGCACCCTGCTTCGTGGTGGCGGTGGACGATGCCAACGCCCGCCTCCTGGCCCAGGCCCTCAACCGGGTCCGGGGAGAGGATGATCTGGGGCTCAAGGCGGAGCTTATCCGGGAGGTGCTCAAGGCCATCCCCGAGGCCGAGGTCACCGCCCTCCTGCCGGAGAGCGCCAGCAGCCTGCGCTCGCTGGCAGCGCTGGGCCGGGAGAGCCTCGCGGCCGGCCTGCAGAGGTGGCAGCAGGCCCGGGAGTCCAGGCTCCGGAACCTCCTCTTCAAGCTCACCCCGGCCCAGCTAGAGGTGGTGGAGAAGGCCCTCGCCCTGATGCTGCCCGATGCCAGGCAGGACCCGGGAAGGAGCCCCAACCTCAGGGGGACGGCCCTCTACCTCATCTGTGAGTCATTTCTGGGAAGGAGCAGCGGACAATGAACGATAACCATCCCGGGTGCCCGGTCTGCCACCTGACTCTGTCCGTGCGCCTGGCCCGGGGCCGCAAGTCGGGCAAGCCCTTCGTCATACTGGTCTGCCCTCAGGACGGGCGCCACTTCCGGGCCTTCATCACCCACCGGCCTTATGTCCGGGAGGTGCTGGAGAGGGCCGGAGCTCTGGAGAAGGCTGGCGCCCTGGAAGAAAACCCAACCGGAGGCAGTCGGTGAAGGTTGCCCTCTATGCCCGGGTCTCCACCTCGGACAGGGACCAGGACCCCGAAACCCAGCTTCTGGCCCTGCGGGATTTCGTCAGGACCCGGGGATGGGAGGTCCGCCGGGAGTATGTGGACCGGGCGCCGGCCAACGACATCGCCCACCGGACCGCCTGGAGGCAGCTTCTGGATGATGCCGGGAAGAAGCGCTTCGGGGTGGTCCTGGTCTTCAAGCTGGACCGGGCCTTCAGGAGCGTCAAGCACATGCACGACACCCTGGCCGCCTGGGAGACGGTCGGGGTTTCCTTCCAGAGCGTGCGGGAGGGCTTCGACACCTCCACCGCCCTGGGGGGTCTACTCCTCAACCTCCTGGCCTCCCTGGCGGAGTCTGAGCTGGAGCTCATCCGGGAGAGGGTCAAGGCCGGGATGGACCGGGCCCGCCGCCAGGGCCGCCACATCGGCCGGCCCAGGGTGACGGACCGCCGCGGGTTCCATCAGCGTTATGGAGCAGTTTTGGAGCGCATAGAGAGCAAAGACCTGTCCCGGCGGAAGGCCGCCCAAGAGCTGGGCATCGGCTATGCCACCCTCAAGCGGCTGCTGGACGCCGGAAACCCTGGCGGCAAGGAAGACAGATGATATACCCTGAGGCCGACCCGAGAGTGTTGACAAGTATACGCGGCCTGTATACACTGGCCACCCCACACGAGGCTGCTCCCAGCGAAGCCGATGAAGCCGCCGTCAGGCACTTCCTGTCCGTCCTGGCCCAGGTGGCCCTGGCGGTAGCCTCCAGAAAGAGCCGAGCTTAGAGCCATGAAGCAGAAGGCCGCAGGTTATCTGCGGGTATCGGACCCCTCCCAGGTGGAGGGCCACTCCCTGGATGCCCAGGAGCGGCTCTTCCATGAGCTCTGCCGGAACAGAGGATGGGAGCCGGGGAGGGTCTACCGGGAGGAGGGCCGCTCCGCCCATGTGGAGGCCATCGCCCGCCGCCCGGTCTTCCGCCAGCTCCTGGAGGATGCCGGCCGGGGACAGTTTGACATAATAGTGGTCCACACCCTGGACCGCTGGTCGAGAAACCAGAGGGTGATGCTGGAGTCCCTGGCTACATTAGCCCGGCACAACGTCTCCCTGGCCTCCGTCACCGAGAACATCGACTACTCCACCCCCCAGGGCAAGCTCTTCACCCAGATGCTGGGGTCGTTTGCCGAGTACTTCTCCGACTCCCTGGGGACCCATGTCAGCAAGGCGATGCAGCAGCGGGCCCATGAGGGCAAGCATACCGGCGGCATCCCCTTCGGCTACGAGTCCTGCTGGGCCTTCAAGGGCAAGGAGAAGCACCTCAGGTGCCATGAGGAGCATCCCGGGGGTGTCCACCCGGTGGAGAAGGAGGCCTCCGCCGTCAGGGAGCTCTTCCGCCGCTACTCCCTGGGCACCACTACCCTGAGCCGGCTCGCGGCCTGGCTCAACGGAGAAGGCTTCCGCACCCGCAATACCAGGAGGCTCCCCGGCCCGGACGGCAACCTGTCCGCCGGCCCCCGGCTCTTCACCACGGCCTCCGTCAGGGGGATACTGCACAACCCCTTCTATGCCGGCCAGGTCAGATACAAGGGCAACCTCCTCCCCGGAGCCCATGAGCCCCTGGTCAGCCCCCGGATCTTCGAGACGGTGCAGGCCGCCCTCAGGAAGAACAGCGGCCGGTCCGAGACCCTCAACCCCGGGCCGCAGAGGGAGTACCTCTTGAAGGGCATCATCCGCTGCGCCTTCTGCGGCATGCCCATGTGGGCCCAGACCTACAAGAACGGGCAACGGTATTACCGGGAGCATAAGAGTTCCCGGAGCCTCCAGATATGCGAGGGTGCCGGGGGCTCCATCCCCTGCCATGTCCCCGACGGCCAGATGGGGAAGATAGTGGAGGCCATAGAGCTGGGCCCCAGGTGGCTGGAGGAGGTCCTGTCCATCATCAGCCTGCAGGATCAGGTCCAGAAGGTCAGGGAAGACAGGGCCAGGGTCCAGGAGAAGCTGCGCCGGATGGCCAGGGCCTACATGGACGGGCTCTTCCCGGATGATGAGTACCACCGGCAGAAGAGGCTGCTGGAGATGGAGCTGGAGTCCCTGGTCGTGCCGGAGGCCAATGCCGCCGAGGAGGCCGGGAAGCTGGTGCAGGATCTGCCGCGGCTCTGGGCCGGGGCGAACCTTGTCGAAAGACGAAAGCTCCTCCTGGCCATGCTGGATGCTGTCTATGTCGATGCCAGGGGCCCGAAGCGCATCGTGGCCTTGAAGCCCAAGCCGGCCTTCCGGCCGGTATTCCAGGTGGCCACCACCAGGGAGGGATCAGGGGTAGAACTGCTGACAAACGAGCCTCCGGAGGAGTCCCCGGAGGCTCGGCCGTGTTTCTGGTGGAGACGGGGGAGAGTCGAACTCCCCGTCCAGAAGAACTTGCCCAGGACCTGCTACAGGCTTAGTTGATTTCTGTGTCTTACCCGGCCGGTGTCAATCAACGGAGGCTCGGTCGGGCCAGTCGATTTTCCTTTGGCTGCCCTGATCGACGTCGGACAGCCGCACCCCGACATTTCAGCGCCCGTCCCTGACCCATCGAGGCGAGATCAGGGGGAACGGTAGCCGTTGTTAGGCAGCTACAAGTACTCTGTCGTTTTCGCCAGTTACTTCTTTGCCACTGGATTTGTGAGGGTAGTGGCACCTCAGCCTGCAATCCTGGCGCGCCTTCCTCTGTCGAAGCCACGCGTCCCCACGTTCTAGTGTAACCGGCGGGTTTTTAAGGAGCGCTCTATCTCCCGGTCGGCCTGGCGGCGGGCCAGCGCCTCCCGCTTGTCATACATCCGCTTGCCCCGGCCCAGTCCCAGCTCCACCTTGGCCAGGCCTTTCCTTAAGTATAGCCGCAGCGGCACCAGGGTGAACCTCCGCTGGCTGGCCTTGAGCGCCAGTTCGCGGATCTGGCCCCGGTGGGCCAGCAGCTTGCGCGGTCGGGTGGGCTCGTGGTTGTACCGGTTGCCGGCATCGTACTGGGCGATGTGGGCGTTGAACAGCCACAGCTCGCCCTCCTGGATGGCGGCATAGGACTGGGCGATGCTGGCCTTGCCGGCGCGCAGCGACTTGATCTCCGTCCCCTGGAGGACGATGCCCGTCTCCAGGGTCTCTTCGATGTCGTAGTCGTGCCGGGCCTTCCGGTTCATGGCCAGGGTCTTGCTTTCGGTGCTCATCTCAGCCTGATTATATCACAGCGCAGGCGAGCAACCGCCGGGGACGGCGCCGGGGTGCCATGCGCTGGAAGGGCGGCGGAGCGCCAGCACGCCGGCCTGTCCGTCGGGACGAAGACGGCGCGGCGGGGGCGGCGGGTCCGGTTTCTCCGGCTCCTCTTGTCCCCGGTGAAACGGGTGGCCTATAATCGGGTCGACGGGGGACTCCGATGAGGGCGTTTCGAGCGGGGTATGTCCTGCTGCTTCTGCTGGGCCTGGTCCTGCTGGGGATCTGGCCGGCTGCGGCCGGGGCGCAGGATGAGGTCCCGGTGGTGGTGGTGCTGCGGGCCGATGGCAACGTCAGCCCCTCCCTGGCAAGGTACATCGGCCGGGGCATCGGCGTGGCCGAGGAGCGGCAGGCCGATGTCTGCATCATCGAGCTGGCCACTCCGGGGGGCCTGCTGTCGTCGGCCGAGGACATCGTGCGGCGCATCTCGGGGGCCTCCGTTCCCGTCTGCGTGTGGGTGCCGCGGGGCGCCTGGGCGGCTTCGGCCGGGGCCTTCATCGTCCTTTCCGCGGATGTGGCGGCCATGGCGCCCGGAAGCGTGATCGGGGCTTCCACGCCGGTCGCCGGCGGGGGTAGCGAGCTTCCAGCAGACGAGAGGGCCAAGGCGATCAACCTGGCCAGCCACTGGATCGGGGCCATTGCCGCGGACCACGGGCGCAACGAGGCCGCCGCCATGGCCGCGGTGGAGCAGGCCGCCTCGTTCACGGCTGATGAGGCCCGCGGCCTGGCCCCGCTCTTCCCGGACAACCGGGGGTACCTGGGCGTGGAGCGGCTGGACCCCCCGCTGATCGATGATGCGGGGGCTGCCAGCATCGAGGAGTTGATGGCGCGGCTGGAAGCCGGCGTCGTCCTGGCCGGCGGGGAGCCGTTCGCCATCCGGCCGGGCGGCGTGATCGCCTTCGTCGATACCACCGCGCTGGAGGGCTTCCTCCAGGCCATCAGCGATCCCACCATAGCCTATCTGCTGATCAGCATCGGCATGCTGGGCCTGCTGATTGAGCTGCTGCACCCCGGATTGGTGCTGCCGGGGGTGCTCGGTGGTATAAGCTTGCTGGTGGGGGTATACTCGGTGGGGGCTCTCGAGGCCAACTACGCCGGGCTGCTGCTGATGGTACTGGGGTTTGCCCTGCTGCTGGCCGAGGCCTTCACGCCGACGTTCGGGTTGCTTTTTGCCGGAGGGATGGTGTCGCTGGTGGCGGGCTCGGTCCTTCTCTTCAGCGGGACGCCGCTGGAGGTCAACCGATGGGCCATGGGAGTGGTGATCGGCGCGGTGGCCGTAGTGTTCCTGCTGGTGGTGGCGCTGGTCATCCGCGCGCAGCGGCGGCCGGTGAACACCGGCCGGGAGGGCCTGATCGGGCAGACGGCGGTGGTGCGGTCTACCCTCGATCCCAGGGGCACGGTGTTCGTCGAGGGGGAGATCTGGAATGCCTGGACGGAAGAGGCGTGGGCCGCTCCCGGCGAAGAGGTGAAGGTGGTCGATGTGGAGGGGCTGCGGCTCAAGGTGGTCCGGAAGTCGAAGTAGGAGGTGACCTGGAATGGAGGGAATGTGGGTTGGCGTGGCCATCGTCATCGTGCTGGTGCTGCTGCTCCTGTTCATGGCGCTCAAGGTGGTGGCGCAGTACGAGCGGGGCGTGATCCTCAGGCTGGGCCGGTTCGTGGGCATACGGGAGCCGGGGCTGAGAGTGATCGTCCCCTTCATCGACCGGATGTGGAAGGTGGACACCCGTATCGTGACCATGGACGTGGCGGCGCAGGAGGTGATCACCCGGGACAACGTGACCATCAAGGTGGATGCGGTGGTGTACCTGAGGGTGGTCAACGCGGACTCCGCAGTGCTGAAGGTGGCGGACTACATCCGGGCTACCTCGCTCATCGCCCAGACCACGCTGCGCAGCGTGCTGGGGCAGTCGGAGCTGGACGAGATCCTGGCGCACCGGGACAAGCTGAACGAGCGGCTGCAGCAGATCGTGGATGAGCAGACCGACCCCTGGGGGGTCAAGGTGAGCACTGTCGAGATCAAGGACGTGCAGCTCCCGACGGGGATGCAGCGGGCTATGGCCGCCCAGGCCGAGGCGGAGCGCGACCGCAGGGCCAAGGTGGTGCATGCCGACGGCGAGCTGCAGGCCTCGGAGAAGCTGTCCCAGGCGGCGGCGGTGCTGTCGCAGCAGCCGGCGGCCCTGCAACTGCGCTACCTGGGGACCCTGAAGGAGATAGCCACGGAGCGGACCAATATGGTGATCTTCCCCATCCCCATCGATGTGTTCAGCGCCTTCCTGGGCAAGGGGTCGGAGCCGAAGCACTAGAGAAGGCCGGCGGACGTGATGTCCGGCGCTGCGATTGCGACTGGACCGGCGGGGATTCTCGACAGCCGCTGGCCTTGAGTTCGTTGGTTCAGCCGGCGAAGAGCCAGGAATCGAGGGTCATGCCCAGGAAGATGAGGCCCAGGTAGGGGAAGGCCGAGAGCTTGTAGACCTTCCAGGCGTCCTGGGAGTTGGCGGAGAAGGCCAGCCGGATGTTGGCCCCGATCATGGCCAGGCCCAGGACCACCGCAGTGGCCAGGTAGAGCCAGTGCAGGTGGTTGGTGAAGTAGAACACGATGGACATGGCCGCCAGCGGCAGGGAGAGCAGCAGCAGCACCTTGACCGACTGGCGGGTCTCCCGGCTGAGGGGGAAGTAGCGCACCCCGCCCTGCATGTAGTCCTCGCGGTTGGCCAGCATGACGCTCCAGACGTGCAGCGGTATCCAGAGGCAGACCAGCAGGCACAGGACCAGCAGCTCGTAGCTGAACCGGGGCGTGACGGCCAGCCAGGCGATGACCACCGGCGCGCAGCCGGAGATGGAGCCCAGGAAGGGGCACATCACCGTCTTCCGCATTACCACGGCCGATATGGTCCCCACCAGGCCGGCCACGAAGCACCACGGGTGGAGCATCCAGGCCAGGCCCAGGGCCAGTGCGGTGAGCGCCATGCAGAACACGAGGGCCTTCAGCGGATCGACGTCGCCGGCGGGCAGGGGCCGGCAGTTGGTGCGGCGCATGCGGGCGTCGATGTTGCGGTCCAGGTAGTTGGTCAGCCCGTTGACCCCGCCGCTCCCCAGGGTGATGGCCGCCAGTGTGAGAAAGAAGGTGCCCGGAGGGGGCAGGCCATTGCCGGCCACGATCATGGCGCAGAGGCCGATGAATACCAGCAGGCTGCTCTCGCG
The DNA here is from genome assembly GCA_964492335.1 of uncultured Dehalococcoidia bacterium. GTDB lineage: Bacteria > Chloroflexota > Dehalococcoidia > UBA2247 > RBG-13-53-26 > JAFGCL01. The sequence goes on from CAZBJX010000005.1 coordinate 14,875, forward strand.
CGGCTTGGTGACCCTGATGTAGTGCCAGGCCGTGGAGGCGGTCTTCTTGAGGTAGGGGCCCGTGTTCATCGGCTGCCGTCACATCAATGGTATCACAAGTGCTGCCGGAGGGGTTAGCCGGACGGGCCGGGGCGCTGGTCGGACCGGATTGCCGCCGCCGCCCCGGGGCTGGAGAGGACGCGCAGCGCCAGGCGCCGCTCCAGGTCTAGCCCCGCCCGCAGGGGCAGGCTGGAGCCCCGGGTTACCGCCTCCTTGGTGCAGCGGACGGTGATGCGGGGCCGGGAGGCCACCTGGCGGGCCAGGCGGCCGGCCGTCGCCGCGAGCTCCCCGCGCGGCACTATGCGGTCCACCAGGCCGGCCGACAGCGCCTCGCGGGCATCGAGCCAGCGGTTGGCCAGCAGCATCTCCAGGGACCTGGCCCGGCCGATGGTCCGCGGGAGCGTCTGGGAGCCGCCGGCGGCGGGGATGATGCCCAGGGTCACCTCGGGCAGGCCGAAGCGGACGTCCTCCGAGGCGATCCTGATGTCGCAGCAGAGGGCCATCTCGATGCCCGAGCCCAGGACATACCCGTGGAGCGCGGCGATGACGGGCTGGGGCAGGCCCAGGAACAGGCCCCAGACATCGCGCTCCCAGCGCACCTGGCGGGAGGCGGCCGGCGGCGGGGCCGTCAGGAACTCGCTGAGGTCCGCCCCGGCGCAGAAGGCCCGGTCCCCGGCGCCCTGCAGCACCACGGCATCCACGTCGGGGTCGTCCCGGATGGCGCCCAGCACCTCGTGGAGCTCATCGCGCATCTTGATGTTGTAGACGTTCAGCGCCTGGGGGCGGTTGAGCGTCACACGCGCGATGGGGCCGTCCTTCTCCAGGATGACCGTCTCGAAGCCGCCGCCTAGCTCGCCCGGGCGCACAGCTCCTCCAGGGTGATCTCGTTGTGGTACTTGCCGATGTCGCTCAGGAAATGGGCATCACTGTTGGACAGCAGGAGCAGATTGTGCTTGACGGCCGCGTCGCGGATGGCCTGCTGGTCCATCACGTCGTCGTGGGTGGGGTTGCGGACCTCGATGCCGTGCAGCGAGCCGTCGATATCGACGGTGAAGTCGTCGGTCCGGGGGTAGCCGGGGTGGGCGACGAATCGGAAGGTGCGGCCGCCGGGCAGGTAGAGCTCCACGACATGGAGCCTGCCCTTGTCGATCTCCTGACCGGGGATGATCAGCATCTGGCCGGGGAAATGCTGCTCCACGATGTCCCTCACCCTGTAGCCGTAGGCCTTGTTGTAGTGCTCGGTGATGCCGATGCCGTCCAGCCCCCTGGCGCGGGCGGCCGCCACTATCTTCTCCACTGACTCCGGGGTGGGCTTGTAGACGCAGGTGGCCTCGAAGCAGTGGGTGTGCAGGTCCAGCTTCAATCCAGGTGCCCCCGGTCACTCGCCCCTGAAGGTGGGCTTCTTCTTCTCGCGGAAGGCCGTGATGCCTTCCGTGCGGTCCGCGGTGGTGTGGAGGATCATGTAGAGGTCGCACTCCAGCCGGAGCGCCTGCTCCAGGGTGAGGTCCATCCCCTTGTTGACGGCTTCCTTGGCGTACCTGAGGGCGATGGGGGCGCGGGTGGCCATCTCCGCCGCGGCGGCCTCCGCCTCAGCGGCCGCCTCCGCCGGGGGCAGCACGCGGTGGACCAGGCCGATGCTGAGGGCCTCGGGAGCGGCGACGGGGTCCGCCGTCAGCAGCATTTCCATGGCCTTGCCCCGGCCGACGATGCGGGGCAGCAACTGGGTGAGCCCGTTGGCCAGAAGGCACTCCCGCCCCGTGTCGCCGATGCCGAACGATGCCTGGCTGGAGGCTATCCTGAGGTCGCAGGCCAGGGCCAGGGCCAGCCCGGCGCCCATGGCGTCGCCATTGACATGGGCAATGACCGGGCACTCGATGGAGCAGACCATCTCGGCCACGTTGCGGCGCAGGCCGAGGTCCCTGAGGGAGTCGGCGGAGGGCGATCCGCCGGCCGCGCCCTCGGACAGGATGGAGGTGTCTTCGCCGTGGCAGAAGGCCCACTCTCCCGCGCCGCGGATGAGGACCACGCTGACGGCGGGGTCCTGGTTGACCTGCCGGCAGACCTGCTCCAGCGCTGCAGCCATGTACTGGTCGACGGCGTTGCCGGCGTCGGGCCGGTTGAGGGTTATGCAGCCCACGTGGCCCTTCCTGGCATACAGGAGGGGGCCATGGCTGAGGGCGGATTCGGGGCTGGCGGTCACGGCTTCAGGATAGCCGTGGGCGGCGGGGGGTGTCAAGGGACCGTGTGCCAGGAAGCGTGTGCCGGGTGGGTCGGCGCAGGGGTGGCCGGGAGTGGGGGTCAGCCCTGGGGCGGAGCGCCCGGGGCTGCGGGGGGCCAGGTCCGCTCGGCTGCCCTCAGCCTGGCGCTGCGGCTGCGGGGGTTGTCTGCCACCTCGGCCTCCGACGGGGTGAGGGGCTTGCGGTTGACCAGCCTCAGGGTGGGGGAGTGGCCGCAGGCGCAAACCGGCACCTCCGGGGGGCAGAGGCAGGTGCGGGACTGCTGCCTCATGAAGTGCTTGACCATCCGGTCCTCGAGCGAGTGGTAGCTGATCACCACCAGCCGGCCCCCCGGCGCCAGGATGCTCACGGCCTGCCCCAGCGCCTCCTGCAGGCTGTCGAGCTCCCGGTTGACGGCGATCCGCAGCGCCTGGAAGGTGCGGGTCGCCGGGTGTATCCGCCCCGGGACCATCCCGGGCAGGTGCTCGATCATGCCGGCCAGCTCCCGGGTGGTCCTGATGGGGCGGCTGGCCACGACGCGGCGGGCTATGAGGCGGCTGTGCCTCTCCTGGCCGTATTCCCTGAGGATGGCCGCGATATCTTCCTCGGCGTAGCGGTTGACGATGTCGGCCGCCGTGGTGGACTGGCCGGGCCCGAACCTCATGTCCAGGGGGGCGTCGGCGCGGAAGCTGAAGCCCCGGCCTGCGTCATCCAGCTGCAGCGATGAGAGGCCCAGGTCGAGCAGGATGCCGTCGACGGGGGCGAAGGCCAGGTCCCGGCAGACGTCCTCCAGGTGGCTGAAGTTGTCGTTGACCAGCGTCACCGCCTGGCCGTAGGGGGCCAGCCTGCGCCGGGCGACCTCCAGGGCCTGCGGGTCGGCGTCGATGCCCAGCAGGCGGCCCCCGGGAGAGGCCGCCCGCAGTATGGCCTCGGCGTGGCCGCCGGCGCCGACGGTGCCGTCTATGAAGCGGCCCCCGGGCCGCGCGCCGAGGAGCTCGACAGAGGCGTGAAGGAGGACCGGCTGGTGGGGCGCTGCCGCCCGGGGCCCTTCCGTGCTCTCTTGTCGATGGCCTTGCAGGCCGGCCTGGATTCGCTCTCCGTCCGTGGCCACGGCGCCCCATTCTACCCCACGGCCTGCCCGCTGTCGATGGCCCCCCGCCGCCGGGGTTGAGGGGGCCGGACGGTGGCGGCGCACGAAGGGTGGTGGGGGTCGCGAAGGGGTTGAAGGCACTCTTGTAGGGGGATTGGCAGGCAGTGTATACTTGTCCACGCGGTTTCGAACGGACTAGGAACGAAAGGGGCTAACGTATGAGGGTGTCGTGTCTGCAGGAGAACCTGAGCAAGGCCCTCGGCATCGTGGGCAGGGCGGTGGCCACCAGGGGCACCTTGCCGGTGACCAACAACGTGCTGCTGGCCACCGACGATTCCCGGCTGAAGCTCTCGGCCACCAACCTGGAGATAGCCATCACCTGCTGGCTGGGCTCCATGGTGGAGGAGGAAGGGGCCATCACGGTGCCGGCGAGGCTGCTGGCCGAGTTCGTGAACTCGCTGCCCAGCGAGAAGATAGAGATGGACCTTGCCGACCACACCCTCGAGCTGAAGTGCGCCCGGTTCGAAGCCCGCATCAGTGGCCTGGATGCCGAGGATTTCCCGGCCATACCCGGGATCACCGACGGTGTCATCTACCGGATCAAGGCGGAGGACCTGCGCCTGGCCATCAACCAGGTGGTCTTCGCCACCGCGTCCGAGGACACCCGCCCCGTTCTCACCGGGGTGTTCGCCGAGTTCGAGGAGGAGACCCTGACCCTGGCGGCGGCTGACGGCTTCCGCCTGGCCGTTCACAAGGCGCCCCTGATGGACCCCACCGGTGAGAAGGTGGAGGTCATTATCCCGGGGCGCGCCCTCGCCGAGCTGAATCGCCTGCTGGCCGACCAGAAGGAGCCGGTGGAGATCTCGGTGAGCAGCAACAGCCAGGTGCTCTTCAAAATGAGGGATGTAGAGCTGCTTTCCCAGCTGATCCAGGGGGCTTTCCCCAACTACCGTCAGCTGATACCGTCGGGCTACAGCACTCGGGCCGTGATCAGCACGGTGGACTTCCTCCGGGCGACCAGGTCGGCTTCCGTGTTCGCCAGGGACGGCAGCGGCATCGTCCGGCTGCAGGTATCGCCGGAGGAGGGCGGTGGACGGGTCGGCATCTCCGCCCGGTCGGAGCAGGTGGGCGACAACACCGGCGAGATCGACGCCAGGGTGGAGGGCGACGCGGCCAAGATCGCCTTCAACGGCAAGTACCTCACAGATGTGCTGGGGGTTATCCACCAGGCTGAGATAGGGCTGGAGACCACCACGCCGTCCAGCCCCGGGGTCATCCGGCCCATCGGTGTGGAAAACTACATCCACATCATCATGCCCATGTTTGTTGCCTGGTGAGTAAGTTCGGGGCCGCTGCGGCGGGCTGAACCGGCTCCAGCGGGATGACCCCGGCTATGTCGACGCGGTCCGTAGTGGCCGTGACCTTGATCGCCAGCATTTCCAGGATCGCCTGTTTCTCTGCCGTATTGGCGTCATCGAGCGCCACGGGACAACCGAAACCGGCCAGAGAGGGGCAACCGGGCAAGGAGGCAGGCATGGACCCGAGAATGCGGGGGTACCTGAGAGCGACGCCGGTGATCGACTGTGACCACCCGTCGATACGGCAGCAGGCGGAGGCGCTGGCCGGAGGCCAAACGGACCCGGTTGAGGCGTCCAGGCGCCTCTTCTACTTCGTGAGGGATGCCGTGGAATACCGCTTCTATCCGCCCCGGCTTCCGCCGGAGGTGTTCTTCCGTGCCAGCAACACGCTGGCTGTCAGGACCGGCTTCTGCGTCCCCAAGGCCGTCCTTCTGGCCGCTCTGTCACGGGCGGTGGGCATACCCTCGGCCCTGGGATTCGCCGATATAAGGAACCACCGCCTTCCCGAGTCGGCGGCCAGACTCCTGGGAGGCAATGTTCCGATAATGCACGGCTACACGGAGCTGTACCTGGAGGGGAGGTGGTTGAAGGTGACCCCCGCCTTCGACTCCACGATGTGCAAGGAGCATCGCCTCATCCCGGTCGAATTCGACGGCAGGAACGATGCCATGTTTGCTTCGAGTGATCGTGACGGCCACCGGCACATCGAGTACCTTAGAATCCGCTGCGAGCACCGCGCAGACATCGACCCGCAGATGCTGATCGAGGAGATGATGAGGGGGGCCGGCACTGCCGGCTGAGGTCTTCAGACCCCGGACCGGCGCAGCGCCTCAGTGTGCCGGCCCGGGCCCGGTCAGCCTGTAGGCCAGCCGGATCATGTAGGGTGTGAGAAAAGCGGTTATGGCCACCGCCACTCCTATCGTGGGGAACAGGGACGGGCTCACCACGTCCAGGTCCTGGCCGACCCGCATGACGATGAAGGCGAACTCGCCGATCTGCCCCATGCCCAGGCCCACCCTGAGCGCGGTGGCCCGGTCGTAGCCCATGAGCCTGGTCCCCAGGCTGCAGCCCACCACCTTGCCGACCATCATGACGGCGGTGACCAGGAGCGCGGGGAGCAGGAAGACCCTGAACTGCCCCAGGTCGATGAGGGCCCCCATGGACACGAAGAAGATGGCCCCGAACATGTCCCTGATGGGGGATATCAGCGAGGAGACCCTCTCGGCGGAGTTGGCCCCGGCCACCACGGCGCCGGTGATGAAGGCCCCTATGGCCACGGACAGCCCGACATGGTTGCTGAGCATGGACCAGCCGAAGCAGAGGCCCAGGGACAGGAGGATCAGCAGCTCGCCGTGACCGTTGCTGTCCCGGTCCTCCCGTGAGAAGTTGGGCCTGGCCACCACGTCCACCATCCTGGGGAATACCACCCCCCCGATGACTAGCGATCCGACGACGAACAGCAGCGCCACCCCCAGCTTCCAGGCCAGCGCGGCGGAGTCCAGGTGGGCCTGGCTCGCGATGGGCGTGATGAAGGTGAGCAGCACGATGACCACGATGTCCTCGACGATCAGGGTGCCCATCATCAGCAGGGAAGAGACGTCTTCCAGCCGGCCAAGGTCCGCGAGGACCTTGGCGATGATGACGGAACTGCTGCTGGCCAGGGCGGTGGCCAGGAAGAGGCAGTCCATCAGGGGCCAGTGCAGCAGCCATCCGATCCCGTAGCTGATGAGGAACATCAGCGAGATCTCGATGGCCGATATGATGCCGTATGTCCGCAGGCGTATCTTCCTGAGCTTGCGGATGGGGAAGTGCAGGCCGATGCCGAAGAGAAGCAGTATGACGCCCAGATCGGCCAGCTCCCTGAGGACGTCCAGCTGGCTCACCAGGCGGAAGGTGTATGGCCCGATCACTATGCCGGCGACCAGGTATCCCAGGATCAGGGGCTGCCTCAGCCTGTAGAAGGAGAAGGTCACCACTGCGGCAACGGCCATGATTATGGCCAGGTCTCTCACTACCGCATACGGCGTTATCTCCATGCTGGCTAGCCAGGCGCAGGGCTGACCGTGAACGCAGAGCTGCCGGAAGGCAGCCCGGGGCACATTCTACCATGCCCCCGGCGGACTTCACATCATGCCGCTGTTCACGCTGATGGACTGCCCGGTGATCATGCCGGACCGTGCGGAAGCCAGGAAGACGATGGTCTCGGCCACCTCGTCGGACGTGGGGAACCTCCCCAGCGGGTAGTAGCGGGCGTAGTGCGACGCCAGGCCTTCCTGCCCCGGGGTGCTCACCAGCGCGGCGTTGACCACGTTGATGCGGACGCGGGATGGCCCCACCTCCTTGGCCAGGCAGGTGGCGAAAGTCATGATGGCGGACTTCGATGCGGCGTAGAGGCTCTCGCCGCGGGGGTTCATCCGGGCCGAATCGGACCCCATGCAGACGATGCTGCCTCCTCTCTGTGACAGCATGGGAGGCAGGGCCGCCTTGATGGCGTTCAGTGTGCCCCAGAAGGTGACGTCCACCACCCGGTGGTTGTCATCGAAGCTGGTCTGAGAGAAGCTCCCGGAGCCCATGTATGCCGGTATGGTGACCAGGACATCTGCCCGCCCGAACTCGGCCACGGCCCTCTCCACCATGGCGGCGCAGTCCGGGAAGCTGGTGACGTCGGCGCCGGTGGCGATGGACCTGCCCCCGTTGTCGGCAATCTGCCGGGCCACCCTGTCCGCCCAGGCGCGGTCGATGTCATTGGCCACCACGCTGGCCCCCTCGCCGGCCAGCCTGTATGCCACGCTGGTGCCGATGCCGCCTCCCCCCGCCCCGGTCACTATGGCCACTTTGCCCTTCAGGTCCAAGTCCATCCTGCCCTCCTGTCCCGGTGCTTTGGCGGCAGCGGTTGCCCCGGCCCGCGCCAGTGACAACAGGATAGACGTTCTGCCCGGTGATTGCCAGATCGCAGCCCCCTTTCGTGCCCGGACCCGGGCCGGCCCCGTGCCCCTGTCGCCGGGCCCCGGGCGCCCTGCGCCAGGGTGTTGACACCGCTTCCCGGGCGATGGTATTGTCCGGCAAGGAGAAGACGCCTGCTGCCGGCCGCTTCCATGGCCGTCTTCGTTCCAGCCGCGGCCGGCGGCGGGCGGGCGGCAGGCCGGGTGCTGCCTGCCGGTGAAAGGCGGTGAAGCCTGTGGGGCTTGAAGAGCGGTTCAAGGAGTTCGCCAGGCAGCAGGGGGAGCCGGTCCGTCCGCGACAGGCCACCTACCAGAGGAACCTGGAGCTGCTCGACAGGGCGGACACGGCGATTTCGAAGGTCGTGGAGTCCTTCTGCCAGGCCGTCGGCTGGAAGGCCAGGCGGAATGACTGCTGCGACAGCTTCAGGGGCGCGGTGGGGTGCAACTACATCCTGGAGCACCCCGACCTCTGGCAGGCCGGCTTCGTGGCGGTGGACGTGGAGGTGACCTGGGGCGGGCAGTCAGACCTGCTGGAGAGGGTGATCGTGTACCAGGGCCAGATCGTGGGCGGCAAGGAGCACGTGCGGGTGTTCCCCTCGAGGGTGGTGATAGCCTTCCCGGCGCTCACCGAAGAGAAGCTGGCCGCGGCCCTGGAGCAGCAGTCCGCCGATGTTCTGACGAAGATCGGCCAGCGGGGCCGGACGGAGTGGACCTTCTAGAGGCGCGGTGACGCTCTCCCCTGGCCCTCGTAGTCCGACCTCTTGATGCGGACGATGCGGGCGATCCCCACGGACGGCTCTTCGGCCTGCCAATCCCCGGCATGGTCGCGCCGGATGTGGTGGGCGGCCCTCCTCCAGGAGGGGAAGGGGGGGTGGCCGCACGGTTCTATGGGGCACAGGTAGATATAGAGGGGATTGACCCGCCTGCAGGCGGCCACATGAGAGGCCGGTACCCGGCGGTGGTGTGGAAACTCGCCTCCGCACCGGTAGCAGACGGGCACCGTCCGCCGTTCGGCCCGGCCCCGGGCCGTCGTTCCCGCGCTGTCTCCCATGGTAACTGTTAGTCGGGCGGCCGGGCGGATTTCCTTCGCCCGGGGGCTGCGGCGGGCAGAGGGACGCGGCGCACGAAGGGGCCCGGCGGGGGCCGAAGTGTTTGCGGGCAGTTGCGGGTGCTGCTATCATAATCTACGACGCATGATTCGGTCGGACCGTCAGCTTCGTTGGGGGCGGAAGCGGGTGGGCCGGAGGTCGATCGCCCATGGCTCTCCGGGACCTGGTCGCTCCTCTTCATTGCGGAGTCGGGGATCGGGAAGTGAGGGAGGCATGTTGAGGAGTCTGGTCGGAGATTACGCCCGGGGGCTGCGGTTGCTGCTGATGGCGCTGGTGATCGCCACCGGCGTCCTGTTCGGGGGGGGCCTGCTGCCGACGACGGCAGCCGGCGCCGCGGAGACCGCCCATACCGCAGTTTCACTGGAGTCAGGCTATTTCCACACGCTTCTGGTCACCAACGCCGGGACCCTGTGGGCCTGGGGCGACAACAGCCGGGGGCAGCTCGGGCTGGGAGATAAGGGCAAGAAGCTGAGCCCGGTGCAGGTGGGGACGGCCACCAACTGGAAGTCGGTGTCGGCTGGCTGGTACCACTCCCTGGGCGTGCAGGCGGATGGAACGCTGTGGGCCTGGGGCGACAACAGCAACGGGCAGCTGGGGCTGGCCGACAAGGGCAGGAAGTCGAGCCCGACGCAGGTCGGCACGGGCACCAACTGGGTAGCGGTGGCGGCGGGGCAGTACCATTCCCTGGGGCTGCAGGCGGACGGGACCGTCTGGTCCTGGGGAAGCAATGATGAAGGCCAGCTGGGCCGGGGCGGCGGCTCCTCGGTGATGCAGGTGGGGGCGGCCTCGGACTGGGCGGCGATCGCCGCCGGCGACCGCCACTGCGTGGCGGTGCGCACGGACGGGACGCTTTGGGCCTGGGGATGGAACGAGGCCTACCAGCTGGGAGTGGGGGACTTGAACCGGAGGAGCGCTCCGGTGCAGGTGGGGACGGCCACCAACTGGGCATCGGTGGGGGCTGAGTTCCGCTACTCGATGGGCATCCGTCGGGATGGCACCCTGTGGGCCTGGGGATGGAACACGCAGGCCCAGCTGGGCGTGGGCGATGACGTTGACAAGCCCGTACCCACCCGCGTGGGCACGGCCAGCAACTGGAGCGGGGTGTACCCGGGCCGAGTCCACTGTCACGGGATACAGTCGGACGGCAGCCTGTGGGGGTGGGGCACCAATTTCGACGGCGAGCTGGGCCTGGGCGACCTGATTCAGAGGCCCGTCCCCAGCCGGCTGGGGACCTACGCCTGGGTGGTGGCCTCCTGCGGTGACGCCTTCTCCGCGGGCGTGCGGGCGGACGGCACCGTCTGGGGTTGGGGCCGCAATGAGTCCGGGCAGCTGGGCACGGGGGACAGGGCGGCGGCCTACCGGCCGGCGCAGTGCGACATGCCGGCCATGGACTGGCCGGCCACCGTGGGCACGGTGGCGGCCACGCGCGAGCTGGGGACCATGGCCACGCTCAACGGCTACCTCTACAGCCTGGGGATCGGCTCCACCCCGGCCATGGTGTCCTTCGAGTGGGGGAGAACGACCTCCTACGGCCAGACCACACCGGCCAGGGAGATGACCGCCACCGGGGCCTACAGCGCCGGCCTCAGCGGCCTGGAGCCGGAGACCCGGTACCATTTCCGGGCCAGGGTGGAAGACGAGACCGGGGTGAGCTACGGCGGCGACCTGAGCTTCAAGACCACCACCGCCCCCCCGACGGCCCCGGATGTGGACACGGCGGACGCCACCAATGTCAGCGGATCGACGGCCCGGATCAACGGCGTGGTGAAGAAGCTGGGCACCGCCGAGAGAATCAGCGTGTGGTTCGAGTACGGTACCGAGCAGGGCGTCTACACCTGGCAGACCGACAACGACACCATGGGCCGGACCGGCGCCTTCTACGCCAGCCTCACGGGGCTGTCTTCGGGCACCACCTACTACTTCCGGGCCAGGGGACACGGCGACGGGGAGGACTACGGGGGCGAGTTCGCCTTCACTACTGAGGGGACGCCAACGCGGCCGCCGAAGGTGGAGACGGCCCCTGCCGACCAGCTGACCACCCGGACGGGGCGCCTTCATGGCAATGTGGCCGAGATGGGCACGGCCAGCAACGTGACGGTCCTCTTCGAGTGGGGGGAATCCCCTGGCCAGTACACGGCCCAGACCACCGCCGCCGGGAGGACGGCGGGCGGCGGCTTCCACTGCGACCTGGACGGGCTCTCCCCCGGGCGGACGTACTACTACCGGGCCCTGGCGGTGGGCGACGGGACGGGCTATGGCGTGGAGGTGCAGTTCACCGTGCCGACGGTGGTCCCGGAGCCGGCCTCGGTGAGCCCGGGGGGCGTGAGCCTCGGCGTGACGGCCACCGTCACCATTACCGGTGACGCCTTCACCAACTGCATCGGGCTGGACCTGGGCCCGGGGATCACCGTCGAGGACTTCGCCGTGGTCAGCGCCAACAAGATAACGGCGCGCATCACGGTGGCCAGCGGCATCCCGCTGGGGGCCAGGAACGTCACGGTGAACACCTCCGACGGGTCGTACACCCTGCCCGGCGGTTTCGTGGTCCGGGGCGAGCCCCGGGGCGGCCTGCCCGCCTGGGGCTGGCTGGCCATCGCGGCGGGCGGCATCGCCGTCTGCGGCGGCGCGCTGTACCTGCTGCTGAGGCGCCGCAGCGCAGCCCGCTAGCGCCAGCAGGGGGCCCCCGGCGGGCTAGTGGCGCATCGTTTCCTGTGCCTGGTTGCTGGACGGGGACCACTGCCATACGTTGCGGCCCAGCGCCTTGGCCCGGTACATGGCCATGTCGGCATGCTCAATGAGGGACTCGGCGGTGGTGCCGTGCTCCGGGTACACCCCGACCCCGATGCTGGCGGTGACGGACAGCCGCTGCCCCCGCACCACGAACGGCTCCTGGAAGGCCGCCGCCACCTTGTTGGCTACCACGGCCACATCACCGAGATCGTTGGTGCCGGGCAGCAGGACCATGAACTCGTCTCCGCCTATGCGGCTGACGGTGTCGCTGCTGCGCAGGAGGTCTCGGAGGCGGTCCCCTACCGCCCGCAGCAATTGGTCGCCGACGGGATGGCCGAAGGTGTCGTTGACCCCCTTGAAGCGGTCCAGGTCCACCATCATCAGCGCCAGCCCGTCCTTGTTGCGGGCCGCCGACAGGACGGCCATGGACAGGCGGTCCTTGAAGAGGACACGGTTGGGCAGGCCGGTGACCTGGTCGAAGAAGGCCAGCTGCTTGATGGTGGCCTCGTTCTCCTTGCGCTGGGTGATGTTGCGGGTCACCCCCAGTATCTCCATGGGCCGGCCCGCCTCGTCCCGCAGGAAGGATATCTTGACCTCGACCCACACCGTCGATCCGTCGTCACAGTACTCCTCCAGCTCGAGCGTGCGCGGGCCGGGGCGGTTTCTGCTCTCCCCGATCTCCAGCGACATCTCCGCCTCCAGGGCTTCGACCAGCGCGCGGTAGGAGGCAGGTGTGAGCGTCTCCTGCAGAGTCTTGGCCATGGCCTGCTCGGCGGTGTAGCCCCGCAACTGCGCCACGGAGGGGCTGTAGTAGGTGAAGGTCAGGGCCAGGTCCATGGCCCAGATGACGTCGGAGACGTTGTCGGCCAGGGAGCGGTAGCGCGTCTCGCTCCTGCGCAGGTCCTCCCAGGAGTTCTCCAGGTGCTGCAGTTCGGCTATGCGCTGACGCGTTTCCGCGAGTTCCTTCAGAAGCTGTTCTCTGGTCTTGGATTCGTCGTCCACTTGATGTACCCCCATCAAGTAATGATACCACCACCTGTCTCCCCCGCATCCCCCGAAGGGCGTGCCCGCCTCTGCTGCCGGTCCCGCATTGTTGTCTTGTCCGGTCGCGGCTGCTATGATGTTCACCACATATCTTCCGTGCATGGGGGCCTTGCGGTGATGAAGAAGTCCGACGGCGAGCAGGTCATAGTCAGCAAAGAGCCCAAGCTCAACAGCCCCTGCCTGGTGGCGGCCTGGCCCGGTGTGGCCAACGTGGCCCTGGAGGCGACGACCTACCTGAAGGATAAGCTGGAGGCGGAGGAGTTCGCCCGGATCCAGGCGCCGTCCTTCTTCGAGGTCACCGGCGTGTATGTGGAGAAGAACCTCATCCAGCCGCCGCGCCTGCCCGAGAACAAGCTCTACTTCTGGAAGAGGAAGGGCAAGGGCAAGGGCAGCGACCTCGTCATCTTCCTGGCGGAGGCGCAGCCCTCCAGCATGAGCCGGGAGTTCGCCGACATCCTCCTGGACCTTGTGCAGGGGCTGGGGGTGAAGACCGTCTACACGTGCGCCGCCGCGCTCATACCGCATTTCCCGGAGGAGCCGAGGGTGTGGGCCGCGGCCACGGACACGGGGCTTCTGGAAGAGACCGAGAAGCAGGGGCTGGTGCTGAAGGGGGATTTCTTCATCGCCGGGATGAACGGCCTGCTGCTGTCCATGGCCAGGGAGCGGGACATGAAAGGGATCTGTCTGCTGGGCGAGACCCCCCGTTACCTCAGCGAGATGAGGAACCCGACGGCGTCCCAGGCGGTGCTGAGGGTGCTCACCAGGGCCTTGAACGTCGAGATCGACATGGCGGAGATGGACAGCCTGGCGGCGCAGTCGCGGCAGCAGATCGAGGAGCTGGTCAAGGAGAGCCGTCGCCAGTTCATCAGTGATTTCACGGTGCCCCTGTGGGAGCGCCCGCAGGAGGAGGACCAGGAGTAGAGCGGCCCCGGGGAAAGGAGAACGCGTTTGGACTACTTCTTGAATGATCAGCAGCAGATGCTGAAGGGCCTGGCCCGTCAGATCGCCGAGCAGCGGATACTGCCGGTGCGGGCCGAGCTCGACGAGAAGGAGGAGTTCCCCTGGGACCTCATCAGGGAGATGGCCGCCAGCGACCTCCTGAGGGTGTTCATACCCGAGGAGTACGACGGGATGGGGGGCGGGTGCTTTGACCTGTGCCTGGTGATAGAGGAGCTGTCCCGGGTATGCGGAGGGGTGGCCATCAGCTACGCGGCCAATGCCCTGGGCGTCCTGCCCCTGATACTCTATGGCACCGATGCCCAGAAGAAGAAGTACCTGCCGGAGGTGGCCAGCGGCGCCAGGCTGGCGGCCTTCGCGGTGACCGAGGCCACGGCCGGGAGCGATGCCGGGGCCATCAGGACCTCGGCCCGGAGGGATGGGGACGACTACGTGATCAACGGCTCCAAGCTGTTCATCACCAACGGCGGCGAGGCGGAGATCTACACCGTGGTGGTGATGACGGACCCGGCCAAGGGCAGCCGCGGCGCCAGCGCCCTGGTGGTGGAGAAGGGCACCCCGGGCTTCTCCTTCGGGAAGAAGGAGAAGAAGATGGGCATCCGCTCGTCGGCCACCCGGGAGCTGGTCTTCCGGGACTGCCGCGTCCCGGCGGAGAACCTGATCAGCCGTGAGGGCATGGGGTTCATCGTAGCTATGAGGACCCTGGACCGCTCCCGGCCGGGCGTCGGGGCCCAGGCACTGGGCATTGCCCAGGGCGCGCTGGAGGCGGCGGCGGAGTACGCGCAGCAGCGGGTGCAGTTCGGGCACCCCGTCTCGACCATCCAGGCGGTGCAGCACATGCTGGCCGACATGGCCACCCAGCTGGAGGCCGCCCGGGCGCTGGTCTACGCCGCGGCCAGGACCATCGACGCCGGGGCCAGGAACTTCTCGGAGGAGGCGGCCATGGCCAAGCTCTTCGCCTCCGACATGGCCATGAAAGTCACCACGGACGCGGTGCAGGTGCTGGCCGGGGCGGGCTACATGCGGGACTACCCGGTGGAGAAGATGATGCGCGATGCCAAGATCACCCAGATCTACGAAGGGACCAACCAGGTCATACGCAACGCCATAGCCCTGGAGGTGCTCAAGCGGAAGGCGAAGCAGCCGTGAATGTCATTGTGTGCCTCAAGCAGGTCCCGGCCAGGATAAAGATCGAGATCGACCCGGCGACCGGCGCTCTGTTGAGCGGCGGGGTGGACCGGGCCATCAACCCGCCCGACCTCTATGCCCTGGAGGAAGGGGTGCGCATCAAGGAGGCGACGAAGGGGAAGCTGACCGTGTTGAGCGTGGGGCCGGCCGGGGCGGACGAGTCCCTGAAGGAGTCCATCGGCTACGGCGCTGACGAGGGGATACTGCTCAGCGATGCGGCCTTCGAGGGTTCCGACACCTGGGCCACCGCCCGCATACTGGCCGCTGCCATCGGCAGGATCGGCCGGTTCGACCTGGTCATCTGCGGCAAGCAGTCCATCGATGGTGAGACCGGCCAGGTGGCGGCCATGCTGGCCGAGGCCCTGGGCGCTCCCTTCGTGCCCCTGGTCAACAAGATCGAGGAGCTGGGCGAGGCCTCGGTGAAGGTGATGCGGATGTCGGACGAGGGGCACCAGGTGATCGAGATGGTGCTGCCGGGCGTCATCACGGTGGTGAAGGAGATCAACACGCCGCGCATCCCGTCGCTGCGGGGGCTGATGGCGGCCAAGAAGGCGGCCATACCCGTGTGGAACGCGCAGGCGCTGGGCATCGAACCGGCGCTGGTCGGCCGGGGCGGCTCGCCGAGCCGGGTGGAGAAGGTCTTCTTCCCGCAGAGGCCGGGGAAGAGCGAGGTCCTGCAGGGGGACCCGGAGGACCTCGCCGGGCAGCTGGTGGACAGGCTGCGGCAGGCCGGAGCTATCTAGGGAGCGTTGGAGCATGTCTGGGGAAAGCATTGCAGCGGGCGATATCTGGGTAGTCACCGAGCAACGGGACGGCCATACCAGGGCGGCGTCCCTGGCCCTGCTGGGCCAGGCGCGGAAGCTGGCGGACTCGTGCCGGGGCAGGGTGGCCGCCGTGTGCCTTGACGACGCGGTCAAGGACGCCGATGGACTGGCCGCCTTCGGCGCCGACCGGGTCTATGTGGTGGGAGGCCCCCCGCCGGACGGATGGAATGATGATGCCCGGGTGAAGGAGCTGGTGGACCTGGCCCGCCGCGACCCGCCGGGGGCCATTCTGGCCACCTCGGGAGCGCTGGGCTCCTCGGTCATGCCCAGGGTGGCCATGGCGCTGGAGACCAGCGTGGCCGCCAACTGCGTGGGCGTCGATTTCGATCCCGGGAGCGGACGGCTGGTGCACACCCGCCCCGCCTTCGGGGGCAGCCTGATGGCCAACGTGGTCTTCCCCGGCCGCCGGCCGCAGGTGGCCACGGTCAGGCCCCATGCGTACAGGAAGGGCCAGCCGGACGCGTCGCGCCAGGCCGAGATGGTCCGGGTGGACTTTGACAGAGCGGCGGTTACCTCCCGGAGCCGGCTGCTGAGCGTGGTTCGGGACCTGGCGGGCAAGGTCCGGCTGGATGAGGCCGAGGCGATCGTGTGCGGCGGCCGGGGCCTGGGCAAGGCGGAGAATTTCCAGATGCTGGCCGAGCTGGCGGAGGTGCTGGGGGCGGCCCTGGGCACCTCGCGACCCCCGGTGGACGATGGCTGGGTCCCCTACTCACAGCAGGTGGGCCAGACCGGCAGGACGGTCTCGCCGCGGCTGTACATCGCCTGCGGCGTGGCCGGGGCCCCGCAGCACCTGGCGGGGATGCAGACCTCGGAGATCATCGTGGCCATCAACGAGGACCCCGGCGCCCCTATATTCGAGGTGGCCACCTACGGGCTGGTGGGGGACCTGTTCAAGATCGTGCCGGCCCTGACCAGGAAGCTGCGCGAAGCCCGGGGATAGCCGGCCGTGGCGCCGCGCCCGGGCTGATGGCAGAGCCGGGGGGCGCCGTGTGTCGCGGCACCCGTGGGTGGAGTACTGAGAGGCCCCGATTGCACGTCTCCCGTCTGAGCCTGGCCGATTTCCGCAACTACCGCCGCCTGGAGCTGGAGCTGCCCGCCAGCGCCGTGGTGCTGCTGGGCGACAACGCCCAGGGGAAGACCAACCTGGTGGAGGCCGTCTACCTGCTGGCCACTACCAGGTCCCACCGCACGTCCAGCGACGGCGAGCTCCTCTGCTTTGATGCCCGGGGGGATGACCTGCCGGTGGCCCGCGTGGCCGCGGATGTGGAGCGGGTCCGGGGCGGCGTGCGGGTGGAGGTCCTGCTCAGGGCCGAGCCCCGATCCGGGGAGAGCGGGGGGGGTGGCCCGGCCCCGGTGCGCAAGCAGGTGCGGGTCAACGGGCTGCGGCGGCGCTCCGCGGACGTGGTGGGCCAGACCAACGTGGTGCTGTTTGCCGCGCAGGACATCGAGCTGGCAACGGGCAAGTCCGCCCTCTGCCGCCGCTACCTGGACGTGGTGAACTGCCAGATGGACCGGGACTACCTCCGGTCACTGCAGCGCTACCAGAAGGTGCTGGTGCAGCGCAACCACCTCCTGAAGTTGCTGCAGCAGGGGCAGGCCGGGGAGGACCAGCTGGACTTCTGGGACAGGGAGCTGGTCAGCAGCGGGGCCTTCGTCATCCGGCAGCGCCGGCGGGCGGTGGAGGCCCTGCAGGGGCATGCCCGGGAGATACACCGGGATATCAGCGGGGGCGAGGAAGACCTGCGGGTGGCCTATGCGCCCAGCGTTGCCGGCGGCGGCGACCTGCCGGAGATCGAGGGCAGGTTCCGGGAGGAGCTGGAAGGGCGGAGGAGGCGGGAGACCCTGCAGGGGATGACCCTGGCGGGCCCCCACCGGGACAGCCTCGCCTTCACGGTCAACGGCATCGACGTGACCAGGTTCGGCAGCCGGGGCCAGCAGGAGACCGTGGTGCTCTCGCTGAAGATGGCGGAGGCCAGGCACCTGCTGGCGGAGACCGGTGATCACCCCATCGTGCTGCTGGACGACGTCTTCTCGGAGCTCGACCGGCGCAGAAGAGAGCACCTGCTGGGTCTGGCGGGCCTTCACCAGCAGGTGCTCATTACGGCCACCGATGCGGACTGCTTCGAGCCCGCGTTCCTGGCCGGGGCCACGCGGTTCCGGGTGAGCCGGGGCGTTATCGGGCCGGCTTAGAGCTTCACGTCAGGCAGCTTGGCCAGCGCCTCCCTCACCTTCTCCTCGGGGTAGGGGTAGTCGACCAGCTTGCCGCTCAGGTAGGCATCGTAGGCGCCCAGGTCGAAGTGGCCGTGCCCCGAGAGCGCCAGCAGTATGGTCTTCTTCTCGCCGGACTCCCGGCACTTCAGGGCCTCGTCGATGACCACCTTGATGGCGTGGGACGGCTCGGGGGCCGGGATGATGCCCTCGGTGCGGGCGAACTGGATGGCGCTCTGGAATACTGCGGTCTGGGCCACCGCCCTGGACTCGATCAGGCCCAGCTTCTGGCAATGGGACACGATGGGGGCCATGCCGTGGTAGCGCAGGCCTCCGGCGTGCACCGGGGGCGGGACGAAGGTATGCCCCAGGGTGTGCATCTTGGCGATGGGGGCCAGGCCGGCGACGTCACCGTAGTCCCAGGTGTGGGGGCCCATGGTGACGGTGGGGCAGGCCTCCGGCTCGACGGCGATGACCTGGACCTTCCGGCCCTTGAGCTTGTCGGGGACGAAGGGCAGGAACATCCCGGCGAAGTTGCTGCCGCCGCCGATGCAGCCGATGATGATGTCGGGGTAGGCGCCGGCCATCTCCATCTGCTTGCGGGCCTCCATGCCGATCACCGTCTGGTGCATCAGCACGTGGTTGAGCACGCTGCCCAGCGAGTAGAAGGTGTCGTCCCGGGCGAAGGCGTCCTCGCAGGCTTCGCTGATGGCCATGCCCAGGCTCCCGGGGGATTCGGGGTCCTCGGCCAGGATCCTGCGCCCGATCTCGGTGTCGGGGCTGGGGCTGGGGACCACCGTCGCGCCGAAGGTCTCCATCAGGATGCGGCGGTAGGGCTTCTGGAAGAAGCTGACCTTGACCATGTAGACCTTGCATTCAAGGCCCATGAAGTTGCAGCCCATGGAGAGGGCGCTCCCCCACTGCCCGGCGCCGGTCTCGGTGGCCAGGCGCCTGGCGCCGGCCTCCCTGGCGTAGTAGGCCTGGGCCACGGCGGTATTCAGCTTGTGGCTGCCTGCCGGGCTGACCCCTTCGTTCTTGTAGTAGATCCTGGCCGGCGTGTCCAGGGCCTTCTCCAGGCGCAGGGCCCGGTGCACCGGCGAGGGCCTCCAGAGCCGGAGGATCTGCTGCACTTCCTCGGGGATCTCGATATACCGTTCCTTGCTGAACTCCTGTTCGTTGATGGCGGCCGGGAACAGCGGGGGCGGCAGGATGGTGGGCTCCTTGGTGCCCGGGTGGAGTATGGGCGGCAGCGGCTCAGGCAGGTCCGCCTGGACGTTGTACCAGGACGTCGGGATGTCTTTCTCGCTCAGGATGAACTTGGTCTGCTCCATGGTCTCTCCTCCTCTTTCTCGACACAGCGTGCCCGCAAATAGACAAGCCCTTCGTCCCATGAGGGGCGAAGGGCTTATTTCGCGGTGCCACCCTCTTTGGCTCACCGGGTGAGCCATCTCCATTGGCAGGTACGGCCTCAGCTATACCCCGGGCTGTGGTAACGGTGCCCTTCCGTCAAGGCCTACTCGGCTTTCGCCTTTCGGGTTGCGGCTCCCAGGCCCATTCAACTCCTGCCCCGGCATCGGCTCTCACCTTCCCCGACTCTCTGAGCCCGGCTGGAAGCCTACTACTCCTGTTCTTCGCCTTTGAGGTATTCGGTTGTGCCAAGTATTTTAGGGGCAGCCGGTCGGCCTTGTCAAACTGACCTTGCGCCGGGGCGCAACCAGCCCTGGCGGCCGGGCAACGACCGGGCTGGCGCGCTGTCCTTGCCCTGAGGCGCGCTTTTGCATATACTTTTCTCCACTACCATGACTGGCGACGAGGTCCGCAGGGCTTTTCTCACTTTCTTCGAGGGCAAGGGGCACACTATTGTCTCCAGTTCCTCGCTCATTCCCCAGGGCGACCCCACCCTGCTGCTGACCACCGCCGGCATGGTGCAGATGAAGCCCTACTTCCTGGGCCTGGCCGCGCCGCCCGGCACCCGCATGGCCTCCTGCCAGAAGTGCTTCCGCACCACCGACGTTGACGCAGTGGGCGACAACCGGCACCTGACCTTCTTCGAGATGCTGGGCAACTTCAGCGTGGGCGACTACTTCAAGAAGGAGGCCATCGAGTGGGGGTGGGAGTTCGTCACCGGGTGGTTGAAGCTGCCCCCCGAGCGGCTCTGGATCACCATCTTCACCGATGACGACGATGCCATGGTGCACTGGCGGCGCATGGGGGTGCCCACGGAGCGCATAGTGCGGCTGGGCGAGAAGCACAACTTCTGGGGGCCGGCGGGTGACTCCGGGCCCTGCGGGCCCTGCAGCGAGATCCACTATGACTTCGGCCCCGAGTGCGGATGCGGCCGGAGCGGCTGCGGGCCGGACTGCGACTGCGGGCGCTTCTCCGAGATCTGGAACCTGGTCTTCATGCAGTTCAACCAGGACCGGGAGGGGCGCCGCGCGCCCCTCCCGAAGCCCAACATAGACACCGGCATGGGCCTGGAGCGCGTGGCGGCCATCATGCAGGGGAAGAGGACGGTCTACGAGACGGACATCTTCGCCCCCCTGGTGTCCATGGTAGCGGGCCTGGCCGGAAAGCCCTACGGGACGGACGAGGCTGCCGACCGCTCCATCAGGGTCATAGCGGAGCATGCCCGGGGGACCACTTTCCTCATTGCCGACGGCGTCGTGCCGGGCAACGAGGGGCGGGGATACGTCCTGCGCCGCCTGCTGCGGCGGACGGCGCTCTTCGGCAGGAAGCTTGGTCTGGAGGGGGCCTTCATCGGCGGCCTGGCAGACTTCGTCATCGGCCGGATGGGCCAGGCGTACCCCGAGCTGCGGCACAACCGGGAGATGGTGCGCAGCGTAGTCGACCTGGAGGAGAAGCGGTTCGGGGAGGCGCTCTCCAGCGGCCTCAATGCCCTGGACAGGGTGATGGAGGCGGCGGGGGCGGACAGGAGGATAGGCGGCCAGGATGCCTTCATGCTGTATGACACCTACGGGTTCCCCAGGGAGCTCACCGTGGAGGTGGCCTCGGAGCGGGGCTTCACCGTGGACGAGGAGGGCTTCGAGCGGGAGATGGAGCGCCAGCGCGAGCGGGGTCGGGCCTCCCACAGGTTCGGCGGGGGTGACACGACGCAGCTGGGGGCCTACGAAGAGCTGGGGGTGACCTCCAGTTGCTTCGTGGGCTATGATACCCGGCGCCACGAGTCCGTGGTCATGGGGCTGATCGCCGGCGGCAGGCCGGTCGACTCGGTCTCCGAGGGGGACGAGGTGGAGGTGGTCCTGAAGGACTCGCCCTTCTACGGGGAGATGGGCGGTCAGGTGGGCGACACCGGCCAGATCCGGGGGGCCAACGGGACCATCAGCGTCCGCCAGACCGTCAGGCCGCTGCCGGACCTGATTGTCCACCGGGGCAGGGTGGAGCAGGGCCGCGTGGCGGTGAGCGACAGCGTGGTGGCGGAGGTAGACGCAGCCCGGCGCCTGGATATCGCCCGCAACCACACGGCGACCCATCTTCTGCAGGCGGCCCTGCGGGCGGTGCTGGGGCAGCACGTGCGGCAGTCGGGGTCCCTGGTGACCCCGGACCGCTTCAGGTTCGATTTCAATCACCAGGAGGCGGTGGGCAAGCCCCGCCTCCTGGAGGTGCAGCACCTGGTCAACGAGAAGATCCGGGAGAACCTGCCGGTGACGGCCGCCGTGACCTCGTACCAGGTGGCCGTGGAGAAGGGGGCCACGGCCCTCTTCGGGGAGAAGTACGGTGACCGGGTGCGGGTGATCCAGGTGGGCGACCCGCCCTTCAGCACCGAGCTCTGCGGCGGCACCCATGTGCTGGCCACCGGGGAGATCGGCCAGCTGCAGATCGTCTCCGAGGAGAGCATTGGCAGCGGCCTGCGGCGCATCGAGGCCTTGACGGGCCGGGGGGCGGAGCGCCTGGTGGAGGAGCGCCTGGCGGCCCTGGACTCCATGGCGGCGCAGCTGCAGACGGCGCCGGGAGGGGTGGAGGCCCGGGTGGCCGCCCTGGCGGGCGATCTGGACCGGGAGCGCCGGCGGGCCCAGGCCATGGAGCGCGAGTCAGCGCGCAAGGCGGCGGGGTCACTGGTCTCGGAGGCCCGGGACGTCAATGGCGTCAGGGTGTTGTCGGCCAGGGTGTCGGCGGCCACCGCGGACGCCATGCGGGAGATGGGTGACCGGCTGAAGGATGACCTGGGCAGCGGCGTCATCGTCCTGGGGGCCGTGTGCGACGGCAAGCCCAGCCTGCTGGCCATGGTCACGCCGGACCTGGCGGCCAGGGGCTTCAACGCCGGCCAGATAGTGAAGGAGGCGGCCAGGGTGGTGGGCGGCGGTGGCGGTGGGCGCCCGGAGCTGGGGCAGGGCAGCGGCAGGGACGCGTCGAAGCTGGATGAGGCCCTGGGCCAGGTGGCCGGGTTTGTGGAGCGGCACCTCGACCCGGAGTCCGGCGCCTGGAAGAAGTAGGCGGCGGCATGGCGGAAGGGCGGCTGCTGGGCGTCGACGTGGGAGAGAGGTGGATCGGGGTGGCCTTGAGCGACCCCCTGGGCATACTGGCCAGCCCCCTGACGCGGGTGGAGAGGACGGACGATGAGGCGGCGGTGAAGGCCATTGCGGACCTGGTCCGCAAGCACGGCGCGAAGGCGGTGGTGGCCGGCCTGCCCTATTCCCTGGACGGCAGCGTGGGCCCGCAGGCGGTGCGGGTCCGGGAGTTCCTGCGGAAGCTGGCGGTCGCAGTGGGGGTGCCCGTGGAGACGGCGGACGAGAGGCTGTCGACGGTGAGCGCCGTGCAGGGCATGATCGAGGCCGGCGTCAGCCGGGAGAAGCGGAAGGAGCGGGTGGACGCGGCCGCCGCCGCCCTGATCCTGCAGTGGCACCTGGACCGGGTGCGCCCAGAGGCGGCCGGTCCCGCTGAGCGCGACTCCGCGGCCGGCTAAGGCCCGCAACGGCCGCCGGGGGCGGCGGCCCATCAAAGATCAGGTAGGGAGAGATGTCAAGAACCGTAGCGCTGATCGGCTATCCGCTGGAGCACTCGATATCGCCCGCGTTCCAGCAGCCGGCCTTCGACCACCTCGGCCTGGACGTCCGGTACCAGAAGTGGGAGACCCCGGAGCCGGGCCTGGCGGCGGCCGTGGACCGGCTGCGGGACCCGTCGGTCCTGGGGGCGAATGTGACCATACCCTGGAAGGAGAAGGTGATGCCCCTGCTCGATGAGTCCAGTGACACCGCGGCCCGGATCGGCGCGGTGAATACCGTGGTCAACCGGGACGGGCGGCTGATGGGCTTCAACACCGATGCCGAGGGCTTCGTCAGCGCGCTCCTGGAGGGGGCGGGCTACCGGCTGCGCAACCGGAAGGTGGTGGTGCTGGGGGCGGGCGGGGCGGCCCGGGCGGTGGTCTTCGCGCTGCTGAACGAAGAGGTGACCTCGGTGACGGTCTTCAATCGCTCCAACGAGAGGAGCAGGCTCCTGGTGAGGTCGTTTGCCAGGTCGGCCGGCAGGATCCCGCTGGAGGCCCCGCCCTGGGAGGAGCTGGCCGAGAGCCGGGCCCTCAGGGACTGCAACCTGGTGGTGAACTGCACCTCCATGGGGATGAAGCATGGAGATGTCGAATCCCAGAGCCCGCTGATGGCCGGCGACATACCGGCCGACGCCCTGGTCTGCGACCTGGTGTATAATCCGCAGGAGACGCCGCTGCTGCGGGAGGCCCGCAAGGCCGGTGCGGCGACCTTGGGCGGGCTGTGGATGCTGGTCCACCAGGGGGCGGCCTCCTTCGAGCTGTGGACCGGGCAGAGGAAGGTGATTGACATAATGATGGCGAGGGCCAGGGCGGCGCTGGAGCAGGGGGGCAAGTGAGCCGGGACCGCAGTCTGGTCTGCGTCTACAGGGGCAGCCACCTCGAGGCGGAGATCGTCAAGGGGCATCTGGAGAGCGAGGGGGTGCCGGCCCTGCTGAGCTACGAAGGAGCGGGCCGGGTCTACGGCTTGACCGTCGATGGCCTGGGCGAGACCCGGGTCATGGTGCCGGCGGACCTCGAGGAGGAGGCGCGGGCCATAGTAGGGGGGAGCGGGGGCACGGGGCCTGAGGGGCATGTTTAGGTTTGTGACGGCCGGCGAGTCGCACGGGGAGGCCCTGGCCGCGGTGGTGGAGGGCGTGCCCGCGGGGCTGCGGCTGGACGAAGACGGCATTGCGCGGGACCTGGCCCGGCGCCAGGGGGGCTACGGGCGCGGCGCCAGGCAGAGGATAGAGCAGGACCGGGCCCGGGTCCTGTCCGGCGTGCGCCACGGGGTGACCATGGGGAGCCCCATCGCGCTGCTTATCTGGAACCGGGACTGGGAGAACTGGAGAGAGGCCATGTCCGTGTCCCCGGCGGAGGGCGATGCGAAGAGGGTGACCCGTCCCCGCCCGGGGCATGCCGACCTGGCGGGCGTCACCAAGTACGGGATGGACGATATCCGCCCCATCCTGGAGCGCTCCAGCGCCAGGGAGACCGCCGCCAGGGTGGCGGCGGGGGCGGTGGCCCGGCGGCTCCTGGCGGAGTTCGGGATCGAAGTCCGCAGCCGGACGCTGGCCATCGGGGGCCGGGAGGCCCCGGCGGCGAAGACGGTGGACTGGGAGCAGGCGGAGGGGTCCCCGGTGCGCTGCGCTGACCCGTCTGCGGAGAAGGAGATGATGGCTGCCATCGATGAGGCGGCCTCCTCCGGGGACACGGTGGGCGGCGCCTGCGAGGTGGCGGCCTTCGGCGTGCCCGTGGGTCTGGGAAGCCACGTACAGTGGGACAGGCGGCTGGACGGCCGCATCGCCCAGGCCATGATGAGCATCCCTTCGGTGAAGGGGGTGGAGATCGGGGAGGCATCCGCGGTGGCCGCAGAGCGGGGCTCGCGGGCCCACGACGGGATCCAGGCGGGTGGGGCGCCCGGGGGTCCGTGGCGGCGGACCGGCAACCGCGCCGGCGGGCTGGAGGGCGGCATCAGCAATGGCCAGCCGGTGGTAGTCAGGCTGGCGGTGAAGCCGGTGCCCACGCTGGCCAGGCCACTGCCTTCCATCGACCTGGCCACGGGCCAGGCGGTGGAGGCCCATTTCGAGCGCAGCGACGTCTGCGTCGTCCCGGCAGTGGGGGTTACCGGAGAGGCCATGCTGGCCATGGTGCTGGTGGATGCCATGCTGGAGAAGTTTGGCGGAGACAGCCTGCCGGAGATGAAGCGCAATTTTGCAGGCTACCTGGCCTCCATCGGGGGCCCGGCTTGAGCCGCCTCGGCTATCACTGCCATGCCCTGGACCACCTGGACGAGGCCATACTGTCCAACGGGCTGCAGCGGGGCGAGTTCTACAACTTCTACCCGGAGAGCCTCTCCGACCTGAGCCGGCGCATCGAGAGGCACGGCCTGGCGGCCAGCATCCATGCCCCCCTGGTGCGCATGCCGTGGTACCCCTCGCCGCCGACGCTGTCCTTTCTGTGCGATGTCGATGAAGACAGGAGGTCCCTGAGCCTGGCCATGGTGGAGGAGACCATGAAGGCGGCCGAGGCCTTCGGGGCCGAGTACGTGGTGGTCCACTTCCCGGTGACGCCGACCACCGGCACCGGTGGGCTCAGCCCCGGTCAGCTGAAGGACATCGCCTGGGACAGCGCCGGGCGCCTGGCGGAGTACAGCGACCGCCACGGCGTGCCCATCCACATGGAGGGGTTCGGCCCCAGCCCGTTCATGAACGTGGGCTTCCTCAATGAGGTGATGCGGGGCTTCCCCTGCCTGCGATACTGCTTCGATACGGGGCACATGCACATCGCCTCGCAGCGGGACGGCTTCGACCTGTACGAATTCGCCGGTGGCCTGGCCCCCAACATCGGCTCGGTCCATGTCTGGAATAGCCGCGGCCTGGAGGACTACCTGAGCTTCGGCCACATCCCCGTCCACCCGTTGCAGCGGCCCGAGGACGGGTGGGTGGACACGGCCAGGGTCCTGAGGCTCATCATCGCCGGCAACCCCGGATGCCGCATCATCCTCGAGAGCGGCCTGCGCTACCCGCAGTCGCTGGGGGGCCACGATTTCCGAGAGGGCGTCCAGTGGGTGAGAGAGCTGACAGCCCCGTTGTTCTGATCGGCTTCTCCGGCACCGGGAAGTCCATGGTGGCCCGGGGCGTGGCGGAGAGCCTGGGGTGGGAGCCCGTGGACACGGATGACGAGGTGGTCAGGCTGGCGGGCAAGAGCATCCCCGAGATATTCAGCCAGGATGGCGAGCCGCATTTCCGCAGGCTGGAGAGCCAGGCCCTGGCGGACGCGTGCCGCCGCCAGCGGGTGGTGATCGCCACGGGAGGGGGTGCGGTGGTGGACCCCCGCAACCGCGTCCTCATGCGGAGGGCCGGCATGGTGGTCTGCCTGGAGGCCAACCCGGGCACCATCTACCGGCGCCTTCCGCGGGGCGAGGAGAGCCCCCGGGAGGTGCGCCCTCTGCTGGACATGGCAGACCCCCTGGAGCGGATCGTGGAGTTGAAGCAATCGAGGCAGGCCTGCTATGCCATGGCGGACTGGACGGTGCAGACCGACCACCTGACGCCCCCCGAGGTGTGCCGTGAGGTCCTGCGGGGCCGGCACTACTGGCTTCGTTCTCATGTGGCGGGCGAGCAGGCCGGGGACGGCCCGGCCCATGCCTGCGACGTGGTGACGGCCACCGCGCACTACCCCGCCTTCGTGGGCTGGGGGCTGCTGGACAGCCTGGGGCGGCGGGCCAGGGAGGCCGGGCTTGACGGAGATGCCTGGCTGGTGGCCGATGGGTCGGTGCTGCCGCTCTACGGCGGGGCCGCCATGGCTAGCCTGCGGGACGCGGGGTTCGGCGTGAAGAGCCTGGCCGTGCCCCCGGGGGAGGCCGGCAAGACCCTGGACACGGTCTCCCTCATCTACGACTGGCTGGCGCAGGGACGGGCGGAGCGGCGGGACGCGGTGGTGGCGCTGGGTGGCGGGGTGATCACCGACATGGCGGGATTCGTGGCCGCCACGTACCTCCGGGGCCTGCCCCTGGTGCAGGTGCCCACCAGCCTGGTCGGCATGACCGATGCTGCCCTGGGCGGCAAGACGGCGGTGGACCACCCCAGGGCCAAGAACCTCATCGGGTCCTTCTACCAGCCGCGCCTGGTGCTGGCGGACGTCAAGGCCCTGACCACGCTGCCGCAGCGGGATCTGACCTCCGGCTGGGCGGAGGTGATAAAGCACGGCCTGGTGCTGGACCCGGGCCTGGCGGACTTCCTCTGGAAGAGGGGGCAGGAGCTGTTGAAGCTGGACCCCGGGGCGACGGTCGAGGCGGTGCGGCGCAGCGTGGCGGTCAAGGCCCGCATCGTCAGCGAGGACGAGAGGGAGCAGGGGCGGCGGGTGCTGCTGAACTACGGACACACCATCGGCCACGGGCTGGAGGCGGCCACGGGCTATGGCCGCTTCCTCCACGGTGAAGCGGTGTCCGTGGGCATGGTGGGGGCGGCCATGCTGGGCCGGGCCCTGGGGGCCCTGTCCCCGGAGGGCGTGGAGAGGCACCGGGCCATCCTGCAGGCCTTCGGCCTGCCGGTCCGGTGCGCGGGCGTGAAGGTGGAGGAGGTGCTGGCGGCCATGGAGCTGGACAAGAAGGTCAGGGGGAAGAGGCTGCGCTGGGTGCTGCTCGAGGGCATCGGGCGGCCGGTGGTGCGGGAGGACGTGCCCCGGGAGGCGGTGGCCGGGGTGCTGGAGGAGCTGCTGGGCGGGGGGAACGGGGCGTGATGATGAGAGGTGACGTATGAGGGACAGCATCAGGGGTACCACCATCCTGGCCGTTCGCCGGGAGGAGAAGGTGGCCATCGCCGGTGATGGCCAGATAACCACCGGCGACGTGGTGCTCAAGCACGGGGCCAGGAAGGTGCGCACCCTGTACCACGGCCAGGTGATAGCCGGGTTCGCGGGGTCGGTGGCCGACGCGCTGACCCTGTTCGAGCGCTTCGAGATCGAGCTGGAGAAGTACAGCGGGCAGCTGCGGCGGGCGGCCATCGAGCTGGCCAAGGAGTGGCGCACCGACCGTGTCCTGCGCCGGCTGGAGGCCTGGCTGGTGGTGGCGGACGCGAAGGAGTTGCTGGTTATCTCGGGCGAGGGCGACGTCATCGAGCCCGACGAGTCGACGGTGGCCATTGGGTCGGGAGGGGGCTATGCGCTGGCCGCGGCCAGGGCGCTGCTTCGGCACTCGGACCTGGATGCCGAGGGCATCGCGCGGGCCAGCATGGAGATCGCCGCCGGCATCTGCATCTACACCAACGACCGGATCACCGTGATAAGCCTGGGCGGGAGCGAGGAATGAACTTCGACCTGTCTGAACGGGAGAGGATGATCCAGAGCGCGGCGCGGGACTTCGCCACCAAAGAGGTCCTGCCGCGGGCGGCGGACATCGACCGCACCGCGGGGTTCCCCGCGGACCTGGTGCGCCAGATGGCGCGCATGGGCTACTTCGGGCTGGCCTTCCCGCCGGAATACGGCGGGAGCGGGTCCGGCTACACGGCCTACGCGCTGGTCATCGAGCAGCTGGCGCGGGCCTCCATGACGGTGGGAGCCATCGTGGCCGTGAGCATCCTGTCTCCGGAGGCGCTGTTGCGCTACGGCACCGAGGCCCAGAAGGAGCGGTTCCTGGCGCCGCTGGCGGCCGGCCGGAAGCTGGGGTGCTTCTGCTTCACGGAGCCGGGCACCGGCTCCGACCCCAGGGCCATCGCCACCAGGGCCCGGCTGCAGGGCGGGCGGTACGTGATCGAAGGGGAGAAGAAGTTCATCTCGCTGGCCCGGGTCTGCGGGCTGGCGCTGGTATTTGCCCGGGACGAGACGGACAGGCTGAGCGCCTTCATCGTGCCGGCGCGGGCCGCGGGCTTCCAGGTGGGCGAGACCATAGACACCATCGGCCTGCGCGGGTTCGGGGCCTGCGGCATCTACCTGGACGGGGTGCGGGCGCCGAAGGGCAACCTGCTGGGCCAGGCAGGCGGGGGGTTCGAGGTCATGCTGGAGGCCATCAGCGTGGAGAGGGTGGGGGTGGCCGCCCAGGCCGCGGGCGTGGCCCAGGGGGCGCTGGACCTGGCGGTGGAGTACGCGGGCCAGCGGGTGGCCTACGGGAAGCCCATCGCGCGCATGCCCACCATCCAGTGGCTGCTGGCGGAGATGGCATCCAGGCTGGAGGCGGGGCGCTGGCTGACCTACCGCACGTCGTTCCTGCGCGACCAGGGCCGGGGCATCCGGAACGAGTCCGCCGCGGCCAAGCTCTTCTGCTCGCAGATGGCGGTGGAGGTGACCCGCATGGCCATGCAGGTCCACGGGGCGTACGGGACCATGAAGGGCCTGCCGGTAGAGCGCCTCTACCGCGACGCCAAGATGACCGAGGTCTACGTGGGGGTCTCGGAGATCCAGCGGGCCATTATCGCCAGCGACCTGGTCAGGTGACCGGCCGGTGATGACGCGGACCTTTGAAATCGAGAAGACCTGCCCCGGGACCGCGGCCCGCGCCGGCTTCATCACCACCGCCCACGGGGTGGTGCCCACCCCGGCCTTCATGCCCGTGGGCAGCCAGGCCACGGTCAAGGCGCTGACCCCGGACGATCTCCAGGACCTGGGGGCGGCCATGGTCCTGGCCAACGCCTACCACCTCTACCTGCGGCCCGGGGATGATGTCATCAGCCGCATGGGCGGCCTGCACCGGTTCATGGCCTGGGACGGGCCCCTGCTGACCGACAGCGGCGGGTACCAGGTGTTCAGCCTGGCCTCGCTGCGGCGGGTCGATGATGGCGGTGTCGTCTTCCGCTCGCACATCGACGGCTCCGAGCACTCGCTTTCCCCGGAAGGGGCGGTGCGGCTCCAGGAGAGGCTGGGGGCCGATATCATCATGGCCCTGGACGAGTGCCCGCCCTACAGCAGGGAGAGGGAGCCGGTGGCCCGGGCCATGGAGCGGACCCACCGCTGGGCCGGGCGCTGCCTGGCGGCCCACCGCCGCGGGGACCAGCTGCTCTTCGGCATCGTCCAGGGAGGCGTGTTCGCCGACCTGCGCCGGCAGTCGGCGGCTGCCCTGACCTCCATGGGCTTCCCGGGGTATGCCATCGGCGGCCTGTGCCTGGGCGAGGCCAGGAAGGAGACGCTGGCCATGGTGGAGGAGACGGTGGCCGCCCTGCCCGCCGACAGGCCGCGCTACCTCATGGGCGTGGGCTCCCCCGAGGACCTGGTGGAGAACGCGGGCCTGGGGGTGGACCTCTTCGACAGCGCCCTGCCCACGCGCACGGCCCGCAACGGGGCGCTGTTCACCGGCAGCGGCCGGGTCAACCTCCTGCGGGCCCAGTTCCGGGGCCTGGACCGGGCCATCGACGAAGGCTGCGACTGCTACACCTGCCGGCGCTTTTCGGCCGGCTACCTTCACCACCTGTTCAGGAGCAAGGAGCTCCTGGCCTGCCGGCTGGGCAGCATCCACAACCTGCGCTTCACCATGAGGCTGATGGAGGGGATGCGGGCGGCCATAGCGCAGGGGCGCTACGCCACGTTCCGGCGGGAGTTCCTGGCGGGCTACCGGACCACGGATGAGGGGGCGCGCCTGGAGCAGAAGCAGCGCTGGCTAGCGCGGCCGGCCGGACTCCGCGGCGAAGGCGACGGCCCCGAAGACCCCGGCGTTGTCGCCTAGCTCGCTCATGACGATGCGCACGATGCTGGCCGGGTGCCGGAAGGCCCGCTCGGCGACCATCCTGCGGGCGGGCTGCAGCAGCATCTCCCCCATCTTGCTCATGCCCCCGCCGACGATGATCATCTGGGGGTTGAAGATGTTGACCAGGTTCACCATGCCTATGCCCAGGTAGTTGGCGGCCTGGCTGATGATGGAGACGGCCACCGCATCGCCCCGGGCGGCGGCCGCGGCCACGGTCTGGGCGGTGACGGACTGCGCGTGCCCCTCGGCTATCTGCAGGATGACCGTCCTGGTCCCCCGGGCGATGAGGCGCTGCGCTTCCCGGGCCACGGCCTTGCCCGAGGCCAGCACCTCCAGGCAGCCGATGTTTCCGCAGGCGCAGCGCGGCCCGTTGGCGTCGATGGTCATGTGGCCCATTTCCCCGGCGCTGCCGGAGGCGCCGGAGTAGAGCCGGCCGTCGATGATGATGCCCCCGCCGATGCCGGTGCTCACCGTCAGGTAGATGAGGTCCCGCACCCCGCGCCCGGCCCCGAAGCGGTGCTCCCCCAGGGCCGCCGCCGTGGCGTCGTTGACGATGAAGGCCCTGATCTCCATGGCCTTTTCGATCTCGTCCTTGAGAGGTATGTTGTGCCACCCGGGCAGGTTGGGGGAGTCGGTGACGATGCCCTTCCCCGGGTCGATGGCCCCCGCCGCGGCCACGGCCACGCTGGCCACGGAGGACGGCGCCATGCCGGCGTTTCGTATAAGGTTGCCGGCGGAGGACACGATGCGCCGGATGACGGCCGGCGCGCCCTCCTCCGCCAGAGTGGGGATGTACTCGCGGGAGAGTATCTCCCCCTCAGTGGAAACCAGGGCGGTGACGATCTTGGTGCCGCCCAGGTCCACAGCCAGGACCGGCCTCGATGGGGCTGGTTGGGACATGATGGGGCCTATTATAAGCCCCGGGGGGCATGGGCGGCAATGGGCTGTACCCGGCCACCATCGGGGTCTCCCATTCGCGGGGTTGGCGTTTAAGAGCCCCTGCCAAAGGGATTTGTTTGCCATAACAAACAAATCCCTTTCGTGCCCGGGCTGACGGCCCGCAGGGCCGCAGCCGTCCGGGCCTGGTTCAGCTCCGCCTGCAGCTCGATGGGGCCCGCCTTGATGAGGATCATGTGAAGCAGCTCCAGTACCTGGCCAGGGCCATCTTCACTTCCTCCACCACGCTCCTGGTCTCGGCCAGCCCCGCGTCCCGCTCGACGGCCAGGACATAGGGCTCCTTGAGGGGGATGCTGATGCCCGCTCCGCCGGCCACCATGGCCAGCCAGCCGGAAGGAAGGACCAGCTGGTTGTAGCCGCTGCCCAGCAGGTCCACCCGGCGGCCGCCGCACACGCGCTCCGCCACTTCCCTGGTCTTCCTGCCTATCATGACGAAGCCCTGCAGGGTGATCCCGAGATCCGTGAGCTCGTCGGCGTAGTGAGGGTCCGAGCCCCCGTTGCGGATGATGATGTCGGGCTGGAACTCCTCGGCCAGGGGGGCGAAGACGTGGTCCAGGGCATACTCGTAGGCCTGGTCGGAGGCCCCCTGCGGCATGGGCACGTTAACCGTGAAGCCCTTCCCCGGGCCTTCACCGATCTCGTGGACGAACCCGGTCCCGGGATAGAGGGTCCGGGGGTCCTGGTGCAGGTCGATGAACAGCACCCGGGGATCATGGTACAGGATGGCGCAGGTCCCGTCCCCGGCGTGGGCATCGGTGTCCAGCACCAGGACGCGCTTCGCCCCCAGGTCCTCCAGCAGGTGCAGGGCCGAGACCGCCACGTCATTGTAGATGCAGAAGCCGGCCGCGTAGCTCCTCTGGGCGTGGTGCAGCCCGCCTCCCACCCCCACGGCATGGGCCACGCCGGACTGCATGACCAGCTCCGCCGCCGTCATGGAGGCGCCGACAATGAAACGCGCCGCCCTCTCCATCCCGGGCTGAAGCGGGGTGTCGGAGCTCATATAGGTGTAGCCGGGCACCCAGGCCCCGCTGGAGGCCGCCACCAGGTCGCGGATGTACGCCCTCTCGTGGACCAGTAGCAGGTCCTCGTCCGAGGCGCAGCGGGGTTCGACCTCGTGGTGGGACTGGAACCGGGAGCGGGCCAGGGCCATGAAGTTGCTGTAGCGGTCGCTGCGGAAGGGGTGGCCGGGGCCGAAGTCGTAACCCTTGATCTCGTCACTGTAGACGATGGTCGGCATCATGAGATCACCCTCCCGGCCCGCCAGACGACCTTTGTTGTTGCCCCTGGCGATCCTATACAATGATACCAGTCATCTTGCCGGGATTGCACCTTGAGGATCGACCTGCACGTTCACACCAGCCCCCTGTCGCCCGACAGCTCCATGAGCGCGGACGAGGCCATCGAAGCAGCCAGGGAGATCGGCCTGGACGGCATCTGCTTCACGGAGCACGATCGGGCCTGGGGGGCCGCGGACATCCACGCCCTGAGGGCCAAGCACGACTTCCCCGTCTTCAGGGGCGTCGAAGTGATGCTGAGGGGCGGGATCGAGGTCCTGGTGTTCGGCCTGGACAGGGACTTCACCTCTCTGCTGGAGCTGGCGGAGCTGAGGAAGATGGTGGCCGCGGCGAACGGGTTCATGGTCTGCGCGCACCCCTTCCGCGGGCTCCCGGAGCACACCCTGGCCGATTCGACGGCAGCCATCGAGACCGTGCTGGGCAGGATGGACATCGGCTGCATTGATGCGGTGGAAGGCCTCAATGGGCGCAACAAGGACAAGCATAACCAGGCGGCCCTGGAGATGGCGGCCGCCCACGGGCTGAAGACCACTGGAGGGAGCGACGCCCATGCGGCCAGTGAGGTGGGCACCTGCGTCACCGTTTTCGAGAGGGAGGTGCGAACGGGGGGCGATCTGCTGAGAGAGCTGGCGGCGGGCCGGTTCACCAGCGCCAGGTTCCGGGCCAGACAGGCATGGGCATGGCAGGATAGCACCCGGACCATACAGCGGTGGTGGCTCTGATTGACAATCCGGACAGGCATGGCATAGCATTTAAGCTGAGGCCCGTTCATGATGAGGGGTGCCGCAGTCTCTTGAACCACAAGCCATACCCTTACGGCCGTGCGGTCGAGAATGCGGTGTCCCGCCCTGGTTTCCCAGCCTGGTGGAGCGTGAATTTCCTGCTGGAATAACGAAATTAGGAGGGATGGAGCAAAGATGGCAAAGAGACTCGAAGGCAAGGTAGCGATAGTCACCGGCGCCGGTCGCGGGATCGGGGCTGCGCATGCCATGGCGCTGGCCATGCATGGGGCCAAGGTAGTGGTCAACGACCCCGGAGTCAATCGCGATGGGACCGGCTCCTCCAATGTGGCCGACGAGGCCGTGGCGGCCATCACGAAGGCCGGCGGCGTCGCGGTGGCCAACTACGACAGCGTGGCCACCCCGGAAGGCGCCGAGGGGATCGTCAAGACCGCGGTGGAGAAGCTGGGCGGGATCCACATACTGGTGAACAATGCCGGCTTCCTGCGGGACAAGTCCAGCTGGACCATGACTCCGGAAGAGTTCGATGCGGTGGTCAAGGTGCATCTCTACGGGCACTTCAACTGCTGCCGGGCGGTGGCCCCGATCATGAGGCAGCAGCGGTGGGGCAGGATAATCAACACCTCCTCCGAGGCGGGGGCCATCGGCAATTTCGGCCAGGCCAACTACGCGTCAGCCAAAGAGGGCATCGTCGGCCTGACCAGGGTGCTGGCCCGGGAGCTGGGCAAGTACGGCGTGACCAGCAACGCACTCAGGCCGCAGGCGGCCACCCGCATGACCATGACCGAAGACGTGATGGCTAACATCGCCAACATGATGGGGATGAAGGACCCGAAAGAGGCCGAGAAGAAGTTCATGGCCATGCTCGCTCCAGAGTATATCTCCCCCATCCTGATATTCCTCTGCTCCGAGGAAGCGGCCAACGTCAATGGCCGCGTGTTCAATGTCGGGGGCGGCAAGTTCGGCCTCTACAACGAGCCCGAGGTGATCGCCGCCGTGGAGAAAGCCGGCCAGGTCTGGGATGCCGAAGAGCTGATCAAGGAGATGGTGGCCAACGTCACCGGCAAACTGGTCAACGTGGCCCCTGTCCAGCCGGCGAAATAGGCTGAAGTACCCATCGCGCAGAAACAGGGCCGCTGCAGGACCCCGTGGGCCTGCAGCGGCCTCTTTGTGCGGAGCATGAGGGGGGGCGCGGCGCCCGGGGTGGCGCGCCGCCGCTATTTGATCTTGATGGTGACCAGGATGTCCCCGGGGTAGCCGTCGGTTGCCCGGCAGGCGCCACTGAGCTTGAGAACGTCGCCCGGCTTCACCCCGGCGGGCACCTTCACCTCCAGTCTCTTGCCCTTGCGGGTGAGCTGCTTGGTGACGCCCTTGCCGGCCTCGGCCCGGGTGATGGTCAGCTCATAGCGTACGTCCTTGCCCCGGGGGGCGCGGGGCTGGCGGGCGAAGTGGTCCGGCCTGATGTTTCCGAACCTGACGCCCTCCGCGGGCCCGTAGGTGACCGTGAACCCCGCTCCGGAGCGCCTCAGGGAGTCGCCGAAGATGACCTGCAGGAAGTCCAGGCCCAGGCCGGACTTCCCGAATTCCCGCATCAGGTCCTCGAAGGTGGTCCTGGTGGCGGCGTCGCCGAAGATGTCGCCGGCGCTGCCGGCGGTGCCGAACCGGTCGTACTGCTGGCGCTTCTCGGGGACGCCCAGGACACCGTAGGCCTCGTTGATCTCCTTGAACTTCTCGTTGGCCCAGTCCTCTTTGCCGGGGTTGCGGTCCGGGTGGAACTGCATGGCATGGCGGCGGTAGGCCTTCTTGATCTGCTCGTCATCGGCGCCCCTGGGCACCCCCAGTATCTCGTAGTAGTCCTTCCTCATTTGCCTCACGTTCTCGCCGGCCGGATGTACTGCGGTTCAGAAACAGGCCAGCCCCATGATTGCCCGGCAATCCCTGGGGCTGGCGCGCGGTATTGGCTGGACCTGGTGGGCCAGCTAGCCCATGTTCATGACGCGGCCGCTGGCGGCGGCCACCACTTCGCCCTTCTGGTTGGTGTAGGTCGACTTCATCCCGAAGAGCAGCATCTTGCGCTTCTCGTTGGACTTGTCTTCGACCCCGGTGAACTCGTTGACAATGGTAAGCGTGTCCCCGATGTTGATGGGCTTGAAGAACTCCCAGTCCCCGCCAGCATCAACAATGCCCGGGAGCTCGAAGGGCGGCATGGGCGCGGCCTCGCCCATCAGCTGGGCGGAGGTCAGCAGCGCCGGGTGCACTTCCTTCTGCCATTTGGGGTTCTTGTCACCGATAGCTTCGCAGAAGCGCCTGTTCATGGTCCTGTCGATCTCCCATGTCTGAGGCTTGCCCTTGCCTCCGACGAACTTCTTCATTTCGGCGATGTCCATGTCCTGTTCTCCTTTCGTAGACTCCTGCGACAGGGAGCAAGCAGATGACTAATTCTAGTACGGTTACCAGGCCTTGGTCAAAATGCAGGCGGCATTGTTGCCGGCATAGCCGTAGGTCTGGGCCAGCCCGTTGTTGAGCTTGGTCTTCTTGACCTGGCCTTCACCGCATTCGCCCCGCATCTGTCGGACCAGCTGGCAGACCTGGGCCAGTCCCTGGGCCACCACGGCCTCACCCTGGGCCGCCAGGCCCCCTCCGGAGCAGACCGGCAGCTCGCCCTCGATAGGGTGGACCTTGCCGGACATAAGTATCTTGTCGGCTTCACCGGCCATGAGCTGCATGATGCACTCCAGGTATACCAGGTAGTGCCAGGAGGAGTTGTCCGGGAGCTCAATGATGTCGATGTCGGCGGGCTGGAGCCCGGCCATGCTGTAGACTGCCTTGATGGCGTTGCGGGACTCTGAGAGGTCCAGAACGCCCGGGCGCGGGAAGGAGGAGCAGAAGGTCAGCCGGATGGTCGGGTCGCCGAAGGTCGGAGTGCCGACGACGATGCCCTTGATCCAGAGCGGCTTTTTGCACATCTTCTTGGCGTTCTCCAGGGTGGTGACGATCACAGCGCAGGCACCGTCGGAGGTGGCGCAGATCTCGAAGAGCCGCAGGGGCTCGGCCACGTACTTGGAGGCCTTGATCTCGTCCATGGTGAATACCTTGCGGTAGCGGGCATAGGGGTTGTGCACCGACCCTACGGAGGTGATGTGCTTGGCGTAGGCCAGGGTCTCGTCGGTGGTGCCGAGGTCGTGCATGCGCCGCTTGAGCTCCATGGCCCAGTAGGCGGGATTGGTCTCGCCGGTCATGCAGAAGCGAACGTAGTCAGTGTCGTTGATGCCGCCCTTGTCGAACTTGGTCGGGGCGCCTTCGCGAAGCTGCGGCCGGAAGAAGCCTCCGGCCGACTTGTCGGCGGCGATGGCGATGCAGTTGTCTACGTGCCCGGAGGCGACGGCCAGGACGGCCTCCCTGAGGATGGCCTGGCCGGAAGCGCAGGCGTTGACGCAGTTGACCATGGGGATCCCGGTCTCGCCCATCATGCGGGCGATGGAGGTGCCCATGAGCAGTGAGGGCACGCCGCCGCGGTCGGCGATCCACATGTAGGCACCGAAAACGGCGCTCTGGATGTCGCGCCAGGACATGTTGGCGTCGCTGAGGGCCGCCACCGTGGCCTCAACTCCCATGTCCTGCATGGACTTCTCGGGGAACTGGCCCCAGGGATGCTGGCCGATACCAACGATTGCTACTTCACGCATCGGTTTCATCGTCATAGCCTCCTATTTCCCCACCGGTTTCCACATCCAGGTGATGTATTCGTTCTCGGCATCCTCATACAGCTTGCCCACGGTCATCTCCAGCTTCTGGCCGATCTCGAGGCCTTCAGTGGTGGTGGTCATGCCCAGGACGCGCAGGCCCTCGGCCACGTCGACCATGGCCACGCCGTAGGGCTGGAACGGCTCCATCCGGAAGGGGGCCGCAGGCTGCGCGGTGTGGATAGTGTAGGTGTACAGGGTGCCCTGGTTGCTGACAGGGACTACCTGCATGTTGGCCCTGTCCTTGGGGCAATCGGGGTTGCCGCAGAACGCGACCGCCGGGAAGAAATACGCGCCGCACTTGGTGCACTTGCTCGCCAGGAGTTGGGGCTTGTCAGCGGGCCAGGTGAACAGGCCGTCGATTATCGGGACTTGCTTCTTTGCCATGCTTCGATCTCCTTTCTGAGTTTGTCGCCGACTGCCGGTATCTACAGTCCGATGTCCTTCGCCACGCGGCGCCTCTGGAACAGGGCGTCCCCGAAGGCGAACTCGGACACCTTGGAGCGCTTGGAGTACAGGGGCAGGTCATGGTCCTCGCAGAAGCCGATGGCCCCGTGGCACTGGTGGGCCAGGTCGCAGATGCGGCGGTAGGCTTCGCTGCACCAGGCCTTGGCTATGGCGGCATCGGCGGAGAAGGGCTGATTGTCATTGGCCTTCCAGGCCACCAGGTAGGTGATGTACTTCATGCCCTCCAGGTCCACCGCCATGTCGGCGGCATGGGTCTGGAGCGCCCCCAGGACGCCGATGGGCTTGTCGAACTGGACCCTCTCCTTCATGAAGGCGACGGTCATGTCCAGGACCTGCTGGGCCCCGCCCTCCATCTCGGCGCACTTCAGCACGGTGGCCATCTCCAGCAGCCGGCAGATGCGCTCCCGCGCCTGGTGGGCCTCGCCGAGCCTCTTCGACTCCGGGACCTTGAGGCCCTTGATAACCACCCGGGACTGCTTGTCCCCCGAGATGGTCTCGATGGGGGTGATGGCAACGGCGGGGTCCCTGGCGTCGACCAGGAAGAAGTCGATGCCTTCCTGCTTCGAGGCATGCCTGGTCCGGGCCAGCACCAGGATGATGTCGGCCACGTGGGCATTGTCCACAAACAGCTTGGTCCCGTTGATCACCCAGTCGACTCCCTCGGCGGTGGCCTGGCACTCGATGGCGTCGAGCTCAAAGCCCACGCCGGGCTCGCTCACCGCGGTGGTCAGGACCGCCTTGCCGGCCGCTACCCCGGGCAGCAGGTCCGCCTTCTGCCGGTCGCTGCCCATCTCGATGACGGCCAGCGTGCCCACCAGGGAGGAGAAGAGCGGGCCCACCATGGCGCCCCGCCCCATCTCCTCAACCAGGGCCACGATGTCCATGAAGCTGCCGCCGACACCGCCGAACTGCTCGGGGATGATGAGCCCCGGCCAGCCCAGCTCGGTCATCTTGCCCCACAGGTCCTGCGTGTAGCCCTTCTCGTCCTTGATGAGCTTGCGCACCGTGTCCCGGGGGCACTCCGTGGCCAGGAAGTCCCGGGCCATCTTGCGCAGCATCTCTTGTTCTTCGGTGAAGTTGAAGTCCATCTCGATATCCTCTTCCCTCTAGCCTCTGGGCAGGGCCAGGCCCCTGGTGGCTATCGTCATCCTCTGGATCTCCGAGGTCCCTCCGGCGAGGCTCAGGCCCCTGTTGAATTTGTAGAGGAAGTCGAATCTCTTTCTCAGCCTGGTCCATTTCGGGTCCTCGCGCAGCTGGACCTCCGGGCCCAGGATCTCCAGGCCGACCTGCGCCAGGCGCTGCCCCAGCTCATCGGCGAAGACCTTGACCACCGATGACTCCCAGCTGATGCTCCGGCCCTGGTTGAGCAGCCAGGCGGCCTTGTAGTTGAGCATGCGGCTGACCTGCATCTCGACGGCTATCTGGGCCAGCTTGTCGCGCAGGACCTGGTTGTCCTTGAGGCGGTGGCCGTCGTACCTGGCCTCGTTGATGTACTCCGCCAGCTCCTGGACGTCCCTGCGGCTGCCGGCATGCCTGATGCACCGGCCCCAGAAGCGGTCCCCTTCAAGGGCTTCAAAGACCAGCGGCAGGCCCCGGTTCTCCTGCCCCAGGAGGTACTTCCGGTGCACCCGGACGTCCTCCAGGAATATCTCCGTGAAAGACTCGGCGCCGGCCATGTCGATGATGGGATTGACCGTGACGCCCGGCCATCTGCAGTCAACCAGGAAGGTGGACAGCCCCCTGGACTTGGGGGCGTTGGGGTCCGTGCGGGCCAGCAGCAGGGTCCACTCGGCCAGGTGGGCGCCGGTGGGCCATATCTTCTGGCCGTTGATGATGTAGTAGTCGCCGTCCTTGACGGCCTTGGTGGCGGTATTCAGCAGGTCGGAGCCCGCCCCCGGCTCGCTCAGCCCGGTGGAGAAGAGCACCTCGGCCTTCGCCATCATGGGGAGAAACTCCATCTTCTGCTCCTCGTTCCCCTTGGACAGCAGGCCGGCGGCCACCGCATCGCCGAACAGGTGGCCGTACTGGGGCGCCCGGTGATAGGCCAGCTCCTCCGCAGCGACGTAGCGTTGCATGATGGTCCCGCCCATGCCCCCGTACTGCTTCGGCCACGAGATGGACAGCCAGCCCTTCTGGCCCAGCCGCTGCGTGAAGGCGCGGGACCAGCCGCCGAAGCCGTACCCTTCGTCTTCGATCTCGTGAGGGAAGCTCTCGGGCGGCTCCTTCTGGCAGAAATCGCGTACCTCTTGCCTCAGCTTCTCTTCGTCTTCGGAGAACTTGAAATCCATGACTACTTCGACCCCGCTTTCATAGGAGGCATTATGGCCACCTCATCCACGGCCACCGTGACGGCGCAGCGCACCTGCATCTTCATGGGGGCAAACTGGGACCGGAACGCCTCGACCAGATCGCCGGATTCCAGGACCTCGGCCCTGCCCCTGATCCGGCAGCCCCCGAAGGTCTCGGGGTTGAAGACCAGGACCTCCACCTGGGGGTTCTCTTTGATATTGGCGAGGGTCACCGGGGAGGCGATCTCCGCGAAGGCCACATGCTCGTCGTCGATCACCTTCAAAGACCCCTTGGGGGAGACATTTGGTTTGCCGGTCTTGCTGGCGGTGGCTACAAAGGCTGGCTGGATGGCGGCAATGATCTGTTTCGCTTCATCAGTAAGTTTGGCCATGACGCACCTCCTGACTGAGAGAATTCTAGCATCGTCAGCTATCGAAAGGCAAACGTCGCTCGTGCGCAGCGGGCGCCTCGGCCGGAGGCCGCGCGCCAGGGCATGCCGGGCCTGCCCGGCGCTTACGGATTGCCCGTCCGCGACGTCAGCGTCGTCGACGCCTTCGGCGGGCCTGCCCGGCGCTTACGGATTGCCCTGCCGCAGGGCAGGCCGTACAATGGAGGCTGTCGAGATGGAGCAGGCCAGGTGGAATTGGACGCGAGTGCCGGGGCGCCGGGCATAGCCGAGTCCCGGGCCGGGGGAGTGACCAGGTACAGCCTGGGCGCCGTCAGGGCCTACCGGGTCCCGGTGGAGTGCTTTCCGGGGCACATCACCAACGTCTACCTCATTCTCGATGGGGACCACGCCACCCTGGTCGATGTCGGCTTCAACAGCGACCAGGCCAGGGAAGACCTGCTGCGCGGCTTCGACACGGTGGCGGATGCCTTTGGCGAGAGGGTCGGGCTGGCCGACGTCCGGGACATCGTGATCACCCACGGTCACGGCGACCATTTCGCCATGCTGGGTTACGACGACCTGAAGGGCCGCACCGTATACATGGACCCCGTGGACAGCCCCATCGTCCGCGACTACTACGGGCAGTACTGCCGGTGGCGGGACTACCTGCAGGTCCTGGTGGACGAGGCAGGGTGCCTGGCGGACCTGGGATACGTGGAGGACTACCAGGACATCTGCATACGCCCGGGAGACTACGACCTTGTCCCGGTCCGGGACGGGCAGCAGTTGGTCAACGGCTACCGCGTGGTGAGCACGCCGGGGCACAGCCCGGGCCACATATGCCTGGCCGTCGGCCCGGCCCTGTTCCTGGGGGACCACATGCTGTCGATGACCACCCCGCACCAGACGCCGCGCGCCAGCTGGGGCGGCGCCGGCCTGGAGGCATACCTGCGGTCACTGGAGAAGGTGGCCGGCCTGGGCCTGCATATCGGGCTGCCGGCCCACGAGGAGACCATCTATTCCATCGAGGGCCGCGCCGAGGAGATCGCCCGGTTCCACTCCCGGCGCCTGGATGAGGTGGTGGCCCTGTGCGCCTCGGAGAAGAGCCTGTACCAGGTTACCGATGAGTACTACCGGCGGCACCCGGAGTTCATACAGGTATCATGCGTGGACGATCTGGGGGTGGAGGAGATGGTCCTTGCCCTGGAGGAGATCAAGGCCCACCTGGAGTGCCTGGTGGATGAAGGCCGGATGACCGGCCGCACGGATGCCGGCGGCGTAGTGATGTACAGAGCGACATGAACGAGCCGCCCGCCAAGAAAGCCTCCTTCCTGGACCGCCTGAGGTCCCTGCCGCTGTGGGCGTGGGTGGTCTTTCTGGCCGTCGAGTCCGTCATCCTGATCGGGCTGCTGGTGGTGTTCGTGATTGTGCTCGCGAAGTGAGGCCGGGGTGACCGCCCACGGGCTGCTCCCGCTGCAGAACCTGGCCCGCGCCCACGGCATTGAGACCGAGTACCGGGACAACACCGGCGCCCGGCAGGAGGCCTCGGCCGAGTCACTGCTGGCCGTTCTCAAGGCCTTCGGCGCGCCGGTGGACACCGAGGCCGATGTCGACCATGCCCGCCGGGAGTGGCGCCAGTCATACTGGAGGCAACTCCTGGAGCCGGTGACCGTGGCCTGGGACGGCGCCTGCCCGGGGATCGACCTGCGGCTGCCGTCCGGCCATTGCCGGGGGGCCCTCCAGTGCCGGATCACGCTGGAGTCGGGGCAGGAGCGGCGCTGGGGAGTGGACCTGGGGCGGCTGCCGGCCGCCGGGGAGGTGGAGGTGGAGGGGGTGCGCTACTCGGCCCTCGCCATACCGGTGGGGGAGCCTCTGCCCCCGGGGTATCACCGGCTCACGGTGGAGGCCGCCGGCGAGGTGGCCGGGGCCATGATCATCTCGGCGCCTCCGCGGGCCTTCTCGGCGCCCCCCGGGGCGCCGGACCGGTCCTGGGGCGCCTTCCTGCCGCTCTACGCGCTGCAGTCGGGGCGCAGCTGGGGCGCCGGCGACTTCACCGACCTGGAGTCCTTCATGGGGTGGGTGGCGGGCCTGGGGGGCCGGACCGTGGGCACCCTGCCGCTGCTGGCCTCCTTCCTGGACTGCCCGTGCGACCCCAGCCCCTACACGCCGGTGAGCCGGCTCTTCTGGAACGAGATGTACCTGGATGTGGCCCTGGCGCCGGAGATGGCTGCCTGCCCGGAGGCCCGGGGGCTGGCCGCCGCAGACCGGGTCCGCTCCGAGGTCGAATCCCTGGCCCGGCTGCGCCTGGTGGACCACCGGCGTGTCATGGCCCTCAAGCGCCCGGTCCTGGAGAAGCTGGCCGGGGCCCTCACCCCGGCCTCGGGGGAGCGCTACCGGGCCTTCCGGGACTACCTGGAGGGCCACCGGGGCGTGGCGGACTACGCTCGCTTCCGGGCCACGGTCGAAGCGCGCGGCCAGACGTGGCCCTCGTGGCCGGAGGCCCAGCGGGGCGGGGCGCTGGGGCCGGGAGACGCCGACCCGGAGGTGGAGCACTATCACGCCTATGTCCAGTGGCTGGCTGACGGGCAACTGCGGGGCGTGTCAGAGCGCTCGCAAAGGCGCGGCGTGAGCCTCTATCTCGACCTGCCCCTGGGGGTGCACCGCGATGGGTACGATACCTGGCGGGAGCAGGGCCTGTTCGTGCCCGGGGTGTCGTCCGGCGCGCCGCCGGACGCCCTCTTCCACAAGGGCCAGAACTGGGGCTTCCCCCCGCTTCACCCGCAGAGGCTGAGGGTGCAGGGGTACCGTTATCCCATCGCCTACCTCCGCCACCACATGAAATATGCCGGCATCCTGCGGGTGGACCATGTCATGGGCCTGCACCACCTGTACTGGGTGCCCGACGGCATGCCCGCCACCGCCGGGGTGTACGTGCGCTATCCCGCCGAAGAGATGTATGCCATCCTCAGCGTGGAGTCCCACCGGCACCGCTGTATTGTGGCCGGTGAGAACCTGGGGACGGTGCCCGGGTATGTCAACGAGGCCATGGCGCATCACGGGGTGAGCGGCCTCTATGTGGTCCAGTACGAGGTGCCACCAGAGCCCGGTGCCGGGCTGGCCGACCCCCCACCCGCCTCCGTGGCCAGCCTCAACACCCACGACATGCCCCCCTTCGCCGCCTTCTGGCAGGGCATGGAGATAGGTCGCTGGCAGGCGCTGGGGCTGGTCTCCGGCGACGAGGCCCGGGAAAGGCTGGAGGAGCGCCATGC
The DNA here is from genome assembly GCA_964492335.1 of uncultured Dehalococcoidia bacterium. Classification (GTDB taxonomy): domain Bacteria; phylum Chloroflexota; class Dehalococcoidia; order UBA2247; family RBG-13-53-26; genus JAFGCL01. The sequence continues at coordinate 58,382 of CAZBJX010000005.1, forward strand.
GGCCAAGCGCAACCTGGTGCGTTTCCTGGAGGGGGCCGGCTACCTCAAGGGGGACCGCGAGGACATCCGGGGTGTCTTCCGGGCCTGCCTGTCCTTCCTCAATGAGAGCCAGGCGCAGGTGCTGCTGGCCAACATGGAGGACCTGTGGCTGGAGACCGAGCAGCAGAACGTGCCCGGCGTGGTCGACGGGCACGCCAACTGGCAGCGCAAGGCCCGCTACGACTTCGAGGCCTTCTCCACGATGCCGCAGGTGCTGGAGACGCTGCGGGGGCTGGGCCGCCCGGCGCCCGGTGGCCAGTCGGCTTCCTGACCAGAGTCCCGCCTGCCTATTGCGTTTCCATCCACGGTAGGGTAGCATGTCGCTCGAATCAGAACATGTGTCGGAGGTGATATATGCCGGGTCTGCTGGCAATCGTGTCGGACCGGGTGGACAGCGCCGAGCTCCTGGAGCGGATGATCGGCTCCATCAAGCACGATCAGCGGTACAGGGTTGACAGGTATGCCGGCGGACCTTTCAGCGTTGCCCGGGTGCACCTGGGCATCTCCAACCCGCAACCCCAGCCGGTCTTCAACGAGGACCGGACCCTCTGCCTCCTCATGGAAGGCAAGATCTACAACGGCCTGGAGCTGAAGAAGCGGCTGCGGGGCAGCCCCGGCCTTGCGGCGGACAGCGAGCCCGCGCTCTGCCTGCGTCTCTACCAGGAGTTAGGGCCCTCCTTCGTCGAGTTGCTCAATGGCGCCTTCACGCTCCTGATCTGCGACCTGAAGCAGAGGAAGGCCATCGCCGCCACTGACCGGTTCCGGCTCGTTCAGCTGTACTACGCCCTCCACAATGGCTCGCTGCTGCTGGCTCCGGAGGCGAAGGCCCTACTCCAGGACAACACCTTCAAGAGAGAGCTGGATACCGAGGCCCTCGTCAGCTCCTACGCCTTCGGAGAGTTCTGGGGGGAGAGGACTCTCTTCAAGCGGGTCCAGGCCCTGCCCCCGGCGTCCATCCTGACCTACAGCGGCGGGGACCTCTCGGTGACCCAGTACTGGCGGTTCAGCTACCGGCCGGACTATGCGTATGGCGAAGAGGAGATGGTGGAGGACATCAGTCAGGCCTTTCGGCAGGCGGTGGCCCGCCGCATGCAGGACCCCGTCCGCTACGGCGTGTCCCTCAGCGGCGGGATGGACTGCCGGACGATACTGGCCGCCATGGACCCGCAGCAGCGAAGGGAGGTCACCACCTACAACTACGGCCCGCGGTACTGTGACCAGACGAAGATCGCCGCCAGGGTGGCCAAGGTCGGCGGCACGAAGCACCGCTTCATCGAGATCGTGCCGGAGATGATAGTGGAGAATGCGCCCAATGCGGTCTGGCTCAGCGACGGTCGCAACCATGTCGAGGGAAGCCACCTGCACCCGGTCCACCAGCAGATGAAGGGCGAGGTGGACGTGACCTTCGACGGCCTGGTGCTGGACCGGATCCTGGGCGGCAGCCATCTGAGCCGCCGCGCTATCGGCATCGGCAGCAAGCAGGCGCTCCACTCCACGGTCCTCAACAACATGAGGCTCTTCCGGGAGGACGAGCTCCTGAGGCTCTTCAGGCCGGAGTACCATGACATGGCCAGAGAGGCGCCGGCGGGCACCTTGAAGGGCCAGATAGACCAGGTCAGCGGCGCCGACCCGAAGGGCATCTTCGACGAGTTCTACCTGCGCACGTACGTGGCCTTCGCCCCCACCTGGCAGGTCGCCGTGCGTGATGTCGTCGACGTGGCGTTCCCCACGGTGGACAACGACCTCTTCGACATCATGTTCCGGGTCCCGCCGGAGAATAAGCTGAACCACCGCCTCCACCGCAGGGTGCTGATGAGGCTCTCCCCGGAACTGGCCCGCGTCCGCTACGCCAAGACCCTGATACCTCCCAGCGCCCCGCTGCTCCTCTGGACCGGGGGCATGGCCTACCGGCACGCCAGGGAGACGCCGAAGCTGGTGGTATGGTGGGTGTCGGGAGGCAGGGTCCATATCCCCAACACGTACCAGTACGTTGACCACGACGGCTGGCTGCGGGCAGACCCCTCCTGGAAGAGCTTCTACAATGGGCTGCTGCTGGGCCGCGACTCGCGTTTGCGCGAGTACCTCAATCAGGAGTACATCGGCCACCTCATTGAGGAGCACCGCAAGGGCATGATTAACGCAGCCTACCAGATCATGCGCCCGCTCACCCTGGAGATATTCCTGAGGCGGTTCTTCCCCTGAGGCGCCCCGGCATCCCCGGCGCGCCGGGGATGCCGGCCGGTCAGCCGGCGACCTCTCCGCCGTCCACGGAGAAGATGGACCCCACGCAGAATGAGGCCTCGTCGGAGCACAGCCAGAGCATGGCCGCCGCGATCTCCTCCGGCCGGCCGAGGCGCCCGATGGGCTCCATCTCCACGTAGACCTTCTCCATGTGGGGCTTGTCCTTGAGCTGGTGGGTGATCAGCGGAGTGGCGGTGACGCCGGGGCAGATGCAGTTGATGCGCACGCCGGTGGTGGCGTACTCGATGGCGGCGGACCTGGTCAGGCCCACCACCCCGTGCTTGCTGGCCACGTAGGCGGCCTGGCCCAGGAGGCCGTGGAGGCCCGCCAGGGAGGCCGTGTTGACTATGGCCCCCTTCCCCTGCTTGAGCATGCGGGGAATCTCGGCCCTCATGCAGAGGTAGACCCCCTTGAGGTTGGTGTCCATGACGCGGTCCCAGTTGTCCTCGGACGTCTTGTGCATCCGCCTGAGGGGCTCGCCGATCCCGGCGTTGTTGCAGGCGCAGTCCAGGCGCCCGCAGGTGTCCATGGCCTTCTGCACCATGGCCTCGACCTCGGCCGCCTTTGAGACGTCCGCCTGCACGAAGATGCCCTCCCCGCCGGCCTCCCGGACCAAGCGCAGCGTCTCTTCGCCGCCCTCGGCCCGGATATCGTTGATGACCACCCTGGCCCCCTCGCGGGCAAATGCCAGGCAGGCGGCGCGGCCGATGCCGGAGCCGCCGCCGGTCACCAGGGCTACCTTGCCCTCGAATCGTTTCATGCGTGACCTCCCCGGACCCGGATAGTGCCAGTATATTGTCGGCTGCTGCGGCGGTCAATCGAGCGCGGCGGCGGCCCGCCCTGCGGCGGCCCGGCCGCCGCCGCGGGTTTACGGGGCAGGGCGAAAGTGATAGATTTAGCCTGCGGGGCCTGCTATGGGCAGCGAGTTCACTCTGTACCGGGAACCCAACCTGCGCAACCCCCGGCTTATCGTGGGGCTGCCGGATGTCGGCTATGTCGGCCTGAGGGTCGTCGACTACCTCAAGGACAAGCTGGGGGCGGTGGAGATGGGGCGGATCGAGCCGCACCGCTTCTCCACGGTGCCGTGGGTGTCGGTGTCCAACGGCGTGCTGCGGGACCTGGATCTGCTGCGCAACGGCTTCTACTGCTGGAGGAACCCCGGTGCGGGCAACGACATTGTGGTCTTCCGCAGCGACCAGCCCACGGCCCGGCCCTACGAGTACGTCGAGGCGGTCCTGGACGCGGCCCGCCACATCGGGGTCAAGAGGGTGTACCTGGTGGGCTCCTTCGGGGCGGTCGGCGTGACCCATGGGGAGGCCCTCGCCGTGCTGGGCGTGGTCAACATGCCCCGGCTGACCCGCGTGCTGACGGAGGCCGGGGTGGAGCCCTACCCCGAGTACAAGGGGGTGGGCACCATACACTCGTCGTTCCTGTGGTTCGCCCGGTCCCGGAGGATGGAGGGTGTGGGGCTGTGGTGCCCCATGCCTCACTACATCGCCCGGCTGCCGTTCCTGTGGAGCAGCTACCCCGCGGCGGCCCTGGCCCTGCTGCGGCGGCTGAATGCCCTCGAGGGGCTGGGGGTGGACGAAGGGGAGATGGAGGCGATGGCCAGGCGCACCGAGGAGGACATGGCCCAGATCTATGACCAGCTCCGGGAGGAGGCCAGGACCGAGATGATCTACCCCCCCTCGGAAGGGCGGACAGCCTATCCGGAGCAGGGGCTGGAGAAGATGAGCGACGAGGAGCTCAGGGGAATGATCAAGGACATCGAGGACTTCTTCCGGAAGAGGAAGCAGTGAAGCGGGCATGAAAGCGGTGGGCGTCATCTACCACCCCATGATACCGGCGGCGAAGGAGCTGGCGGACCGCCTGGTGGAGCGCCTGGCGGGGCTGGACGCGAAGGCCCGGGCATGCTCTTCCTGGGATGAGGAGAATATGGCCGCCTGCTGCCGGGGGGCGGACACGGCCGTCAGCGTGGGCGGGGACGGCACCATCCTGCGGGTGGCGCACACGGTGGCGGCCCTGGACATACCGATCGTGGGCGTGAACATGGGGCACCTGGGGTTCATGACCGAGTTCTCGGCGGCGGAGGTCATGGAGAAGCTCCCGGCCATCCTGGCCGGCGACTGCTGGGTGGACCGGCGGGCCATGCTTCAGGTCCAGGTGACGCGACGGTCCCCCCGGGGCGGCCCGGAGGAGACGGGCCTTCACGCGCTCAATGACGCGCTGGTGGGCCGGGGGCCGGTGCCGCGGATAGTCAACGTGGCCACCAGCATCGACGGCGCCCCGCTTTCCAGCTACCGGGTGGATGCGGTGCTGGTCTGCACGGCGACGGGCAGCACCGGGTACTCGCTGGCGGCCGGGGGGCCGATCCTATACCCGCAGTCGGAGGAGATCGTGCTCAAGCCCGTGTGCGCTCACCTGAGCCTGCCCTATGCCCTGGTCCTGCCGGCGACGGCGGAAGTCAGGATGGTGGTGAGCACTCACCATGAGGCGGTGCTGAGCGTGGACGGCCAGGTGAATGTGCCGCTTGGGGACGGCGACATGGTCACGGCCAGGCGCAGCCCCCACTGCGTCCGCTTCCTGAGGACGTCGCCGCCGGAGCTGTTCTATTCCGCTCTGGAGATGAGACTGAAAGTGAGGGACCGATCTTGATGGCCGCTGATGCAGGCAAGGATGTTCAGGACCTGGCCGTGGAGAAGGCCAGGATAGGTGATGCGCCCCATATTCACAAGCTGGCGAACTACTTCGCCCAGAAGGGCTTGATGCTGCCGCGGGCGCTCTCCGAGATATACGAGAACATCAGGGACTTCGTCGTCATCCGGGATGGCGACAGGGTGGTGGCCTGCGCGGCCCTTCACGTCTACTGGTCCGACCTGGCCGAGCTCCGCGGGGTGGCGGTGGCCGAGGACGTGCAGAACCGGAGGCTGGGGGCGAAGCTGGTCGCTGCCTGCATCAACGAGGCCAGGGAGGTGGGCATTCCCCAGGTCTTCTGTCTGACCTACCGGGCCTCCTTCTTCGAAAGACAGGGCTTCCACCAGGTGGACAAGGCCGAGCTTCCCCGCAAGATCTGGTCGGAGTGCTATCGCTGCCCCAAGTTCCCCGACTGCGACGAAGTGGCCATGACATACCGGGTGGTCCTGGCTTCCCCCGGGGTCTCCTGATGGTCGGTCCCGGGGGGCCGGAAGCCCTGCCCGGAGGCATGCGATGACCGTCGGCGACGAGCGTGTGCTGAGCTCCAGTCAGGTCTATCGGGGCAGGACCATCAGGGTGAGGGTGGACTCGGTGGTCAAGCCCGGCGGGGCCGAGACCACCCGCGCGGTCGTGGAGCGGGCGGACTGCGTGGTGGCGCTGCCGCTGGACGCCGACGGGAACATCCTGATGGTCAGGCAGTACCGCCATGCGGTGGAGAAGGCCCTCCTGGAGCTGCCCGCGGGGGGCATTGACCCGGGGGAGACGCCCGAGGAGGCGGTGGTCCGGGAGCTGCGCGAGGAGACGGGCTGCGCGCCGGGCAGGCTGGAGAAGCTGGGCGGGTTCTACGCCGCGCCGGGGTACTGCACTGAGTACCTGCACTTCTTCCGGGCGACAGGCCTGGTGAGGAGCCCGCTGGTGGCCGAGGACACGGACCAGATCCAGGTGGTGCCCGTGGGCCCGGCCGATATCGGGGGGCTGGTGGCGTCGGGGGCCATATGCGACTCCAAGACGCTGGCGGCCCTGCGGCTGGCGGGGCTGTGAAGCGGGGCGGGGGCTAGGGGCCGCCAGCGCGGGCGCCGTCGGTCTTGCTGCAGAACCGGATGATCTCGGCGAAGTTGGCCAGCTTGACCAGGTTGTTGGTCTCCATGAACCCGTCGTAGGTCAGGTTGATCCACGGCTTGCCGTATATGCGGCTGAACTTGTCCGACATGGCGGCCACGATGCCGCCGGGCATGCAGCCGTGGGGCATCACGGAAATCACCCCGGCGAAGTGGGGGTTCTCCAGCCACTCGATGCCGGCGCCGATGCTGATCACGGCCTCGCTGCCGCACTTGGCCGAAAGGTGCTTGCCCGATATCTCCAGCAGCTCCTTGAGCGGCGGGTCGGCTTCCTCTATGAGCTCCCGGAAACTGGCGATGACCGACCTCTCGTCGCGGCCCTGCTGCACCTGCCTGAGATAGGACACGATGGTCTTCTTGAGGTTGCGGTCGCGCACCCCGTCCTCCAGGCTCCGGTGCGTGGTGTAGTTCAACCACTCGCCGATGGGAGAGACCACCACCTCCAGGCCCACCTTCTCGCACTCCCTGACCAGGTTGCTGTTGGCGAACCTGTTGGAGCGCAGGTATATCTCGCCGTTGATGCCCACCACCGGCCGCCGCGGCTTCGCGGGGTCGATGAGGGACTTGAACCTCCCGGTGGTGGCCTGCAGGTAGTCCCCCAGGGGCTGCCCCTGCCGCACCAGGTCGCAGGCGCCGGCCAGGGACTCCCGGAAGAGGGCATCGGCCGACCCGGGGGCCTTTTCGTAGGGGCGCGTCCGCCACAGCATCTTCTCCAGGTAATCGACGGCCACGATGCCCTTCCAGGCCACGCGCTCGAAGCCCGGCCCGAGGTTCAGGTCCCGGTAGGCGTTGTTGGACACCGTGGTGCGGATCTGGAAGTCGAAGCCCAGCTCCCGCAGGAAGCGGGACTGCTCCACGGCATACTTGCCGAAGCGGCAGGGGCCGTAGGCGGAGGCCATGAAGCCCTCGACGTCCCCGGGGCCGAAGTCGTACCCGTCGTGCTCGTAGTAGAAGCGCATGAAGTCGCCCAGGCTGACGCGGTACGGCAGGCACTCCTTGCCCGAGGTGACCCGGTCCGCATAGAGCAGGTTCCTCTTGTCCGACTCGGGCAGCAGCACGGCCCTGACGCCGTAGCGCTGCATAGCGGCCGCCAGCATCGCGGCGTGGCTGGCCATGTTCGGTATGAGGAGCACCTTGTTGGTGCTGATGGTGCTGCGGGAGAAGCGCCGGATGGACTCGATGTCCGTGGGGAAGCTGTATGAGCGCGACGAAGCGGCGTAGTCCGTGATGGTGTCCACGAAGGCCTCGAGGCGGGTGACGATGCCGGCCTCGGCGGCATGCTCGTCGATCTCCAGCTGGCCCAGGGGCTTGTCCCCCATGATGTCCCGCACAACGTTGAGCATGAACGAGTTGGGGCCACAGCCGAAGTTGGTCAGTATCAGGCCGTAGAGCCGGGGGTCCCTGACGGTGATGGCTGCCCCGGCGATGTGCTTGGTCTCGTAGTACCAGTACGGGCGGTCGCAGTACTCCTTGACGTCTATGGTGTCCAGGGGCAGGTAGTCCAGGGGCACGGGCACCACGCCCAGCTGGGCCAGCTTCTCGGCGATGCCCATGTTGGCCCCGGCGTCCTGGGACATGTAGGAGCGGGCGAAGATGACCACCCCCAGCTTGCCGCTGTCGCGGACCTGCTGCAGCAGGCGCTCCCCGTTCCGCTGCAGCGCGGCCTGGTACTCCCTCTGCGCCGCCAGCCCCGCCAGGGCCGCCGCCCGGCCCTTCTTCGATGAGAAGCCCATCTGCCGGGCGACCCGGGACAGGTCCTTCACGGCGTCATCATCGCCGAGGCTGAAGTCCAGAGTTGGCACCAGCAGCTTCTTCTCCAGGTCCATGACCTCCCGGATGATGTACGGCGATGCCTGCACCAGGGGGCAGGAATACTTCTGGTTCTCCTCCCCGTCCTTCAGGCCCAGGCGGATGGCCGACGGGTACAGGATGAAGTCGGCGTGCGCCAGCGCGGCGGCGTGGCCGTGCAGGAGCTTGACCGGGAAGCAGCTGTCGGCGTAGCCCAGCTCGATGGACTCCTCGGTGATGTGCTTGGTGGTCTGGCTGGAGAGCGCTACCCTGGCGCCCAGCTCATTGAGGAAGCCGAAGAGCAGCGGCGCGTAGTCATAGACCAGCAGCGCCCGGGGAATGCCGACGGTGGGCTTCCCCCCGGCCCCCTCGCGATGCGCGGCAAACAGCAGTCTCTCCCTTTCATCGAAGGCGGTCTCCACCCGCTCCGTGGCGGCTATGTTGCTGTCGTAGAGGTCGCAGCGGCTGCCGTAGAAGGTGGCCTTCTCCCCGGGTATGTCCAGGCGGCTGATGGTGCAGTTGTTGTCGCAGCGCTTGCAGGCGAAGGTGGAGAGCTTGTGGTTGCTGTCGATGACCCTCTGGAAGCCCTTGAACCGCGACCCGGCGCCGCCGGTCGCCTCCCTGGCCAGGAGGGCCGCCCCGATGGCCCCGCTGACCTCCTTGTGCTCCGGCACCATGGTGGACTTGCCCTCGAGCGCGCGCTGGAAGGCGGCCACCACGGCCCGGTTGTAGAAGACCGCGCCGGTGAGGATCACCTTGTCCCCCAGCTTGCGCGTTTCGACCACCTTGGAGAGGTAGTTGCCGGCTATGGAGTTGGCCAGGCTGGCGGATATGATCTCCAGCGGCACGCCGCCCTGCTGGGCCGAGGCCACTGCCTGGGTCATGAAGGCCGCGCAGCGGCTGCCGAGGTCGATGGTGTGCGGGGCCTCGAAGGCCAGCCGGGCGAAGTCCCCGTTCTTGACGCTGACGCCCATCTGCTCCGCCAGCTCGTCGATGAAGCTGCCGGTGCCGGCGGCGCAGGCCTTGTTCATCTGGTAGTCGACCACGACCCCGTGGCGCTTGATGACCAGCTTGGAGTCCTGCCCGCCGATCTCAATGATGTCCGCCTCCGGGTCAAGCTCCGCCGCGGCCCTGGTCTGGGCCGTGATCTCGTTCTTGATGAGGTCGGCGCCGATGAAGCTGCCCACCAGGTACCGCCCGGACCCGGTGACCCCCACGCCGGCGATGCGGGCCTGATCGCCAACCTCCCGCAGGAGGTTGCGGAAGACTTCCTTGATGGCGTCGACGGGCCGGCCGGCGGTCATGAGGTAGCTCTTGGCCATGACCCGGGCCCCCGACTCGTCCAGTATGACGGCCTTGGTGCTGGTGGAGCCGACGTCCACCCCCAGGTACCCGGTGAAGGGCGCCTCTATCGGCGGGGGGGCCCACCCGTCCCTCTGGTGCGCGGTCTGCTGGAGCCGGGGCATCTCGAAATAGCTGATGCCGGTCTCGGCCCCGGCCAGGTCGGTGACGGTGGCGGCCTTGCCGGATCCCCGGGCCAGGAGGGCCGTGCCGACCGCCTCCACGTGGAAGTGGCTCTCCGGGACGATGACGCTTACCGCGGCGCCGTTGCGGGTGGAGATGACCTCGTTCAGGGCCTTGATGATGGCGGCGTTGCCCGCCACGCCGCCCACGCAGTAGATGGGCTCCTGGAAGGCCCCCTTCTTGAGGGACACCACCATCCGGGCAATGCTGCCGCAGAGCGCATACAGCATGGCCCCCACGGGGACTCCCTTCTGCTGAAGGTGGATCAGGTCGGTCTTGGCGAAGACGCTGCACCTGGCGGCAATCCGGGGCGGCTGGCCCTCGAACTCCAGCGCCAGGCGGGCGAAGTCATCCATGGTGATCCCCAGGCGGTATGCCTGCTGCTCCAGGAACATGCCGGTGCCGGCGGCGCACAGGGGATTGGAGGCCACCCGCCACGGCTTTCGCAGGCCGTCCACCAGCTCTACGACGTAGGAGCTCTGGCCGCCGATCTGGATGATGGTCCGGGCATCCGGGTGGAAGTGCAGCACGCCGGAGGCAATGGAGAGCGAGCTACTGTACTCGGACCAGTTGAGCTCCCCGGGGACCACGGCCGCGGTCGAGCCGGACACGGCAGCCCGGGTGACCTGGTCCAGCGGCAGGGCCCGGCCCAGCCGCGCTATAAGCGCGGCAACGGCCGCCCGGGCGCTGACAGCGACCTTCTCGGTGTCCAGCCGGACGGTCCTGGCCTCGTCGTCAATGAGGGCCAGCTTCGCGTTGACGGACCCGACATCTATACCCAGGGAATAGGACATCTCTCACCGGGTGAAGTGGCGAACGGAGCAGGGACAGCCATAGCGCAATTCACGATTGATTATAGCATCATGCCGCCTGGTGCGCCATGGCTTTGCGCGCGGCGTGGCCCGGAGCACAACGTGGCTTCGGCCATGCCAGGGCCTTGCGCATAGTGTCTTCCTGTTTGGCTCGCCGGAAGCTAATGTGCTATACTGTCGTGCTGCGCTATCTATCCGGTTGTGCTTAACAGTTCTGCATCAGGCAACCTTTCGGCGCGCCGGGGATGGGGGGGCATGGCGGACTCCCGGGCAACTGGCGGGGGGGGGTCAAGAATGGGGGGGTCCCTTCGGTCAATGAGAATATGTCTCTTGTCTTATAGAGGGCATCCCTTCGGGGGCGGCCAGGGCATCTACATCCACAACCTGTCCAGGGCCCTGGTCAATCTGGGGCACGAAGTGGAGCTGCTGTCGGGCAACCCGCACCCCGTGGTGGTGGACGCCGTGCGCATGCACAAGCTGGAGAGCCTCGACGCCTACAGCTGGACCGGCCACCTGCCCCCTGAGCCGAAGCGGCTGGTCTACCCCCTCAACCAGTACGAGATGGCGTCGGTGCTGCTGGGCGGCTTCCCCGAGCCCTTCACCTTCAGCATCAGGGCCTACCGCAAGCTGGGGCACCTGGTGAGGCAGCGCCGCTTCGATGTCATCCACGACAACCAGACCCTGGGCTACGGCATGGTGCTGATGAAGCAGTTCGGGATACCGATCGTGTGCACCATACACCACCCGGTCACGGTGGACCGCGGCGTCGATATAGCCAACGCCAGGGGCTGGATGAAGTTCAAGCTCTTCCGCTGGTATTCGTTCCTGACCATGCAGAAGCGCGTGGCCCGCCGCATGGACCGCATCCTGGCGGTGGCCGAGAGCTCCGCCAACGACACTGCGAGGTCCTTCGGGATACCCCGGGATAACTTCCGGGTGGTCTACAACGGCATCGACACCGACCTGTTCCACGCCAACGGGTCGATCCCCAAGAGGCCCAACAGCCTCATCGTGGTGGGCGGCTACAGTCCCATCAAGGGGCTGGTCCACCTGCTGAAGGCCATGACGCTGGTGAAGGATGAGATGGACCTGAAGCTGACCATTATCGGCGGGCCGCCCGGGGGCGGGTACTCCAGTGGCCTTGTCCGGGAGTACGGCCTCGAGGGCTCCGTGACGTTCACCGGCAGGATCAGCCACGAGGACCTGGTGAAACAGTACGGCTCCTCTGAGGTGGCGGTGGTGCCATCGCTCTACGAGGGGTTCGGCTTCCCGGCGGGGGAGGCCATGGCCTGCGGGGTGCCGGTGGTCTCCAGCAGCGCGGGGGCGCTGCCGGAGGTGGTGGGCCCGGATGGTGAAGCCGGGCTCCTGGTGCCGCCCGCCGACGCCGTCTCCCTGGCAGGGGCGCTGGTGAGGCTGATGAAGGATGAGGACCTGCGCCGGCGCATGGGCGTGGCGGCCCGCAGGCGCGTGGAGACGCACTTCAGCTGGGAGCGGGCCGCGAAGAAGACGGTGGCTGTCTACGAGGAGCTCATAGACGATGCTCACCATTGACTACGGGCTGCTGGGGGTCGGGGAAGGCCAGCGGGTGCTCGATGTGGGGTGCGGGAACGGCCGGCACACCTGGGCGGCCTACTGCCTGCATGACTGCCAGGTCATGGCCCTGGACATGCTGCAGGACGATCTGCAGAAGACGCGGTACGCCCTCTACACGGCCGACACGGAGAAGAGGAACGGCAACGGGGACCGGTGGCTGGTGGTGAGGGGGGACGCGATGTCTCTGCCGTTGAAGGGGGGCTCCTTCGACCGGGTGATCTGCTCCGAGGTGCTGGAGCATGTGCAGAACGAGGGCCGGGGCGTCGCAGAGCTGGTCAGGGTGCTCAAAGACGAAGGCGTCATCGCGGTGAGCGTGCCGACGCGCCTGACCGAGACCATCTACTGGCGGATCTCCCGGCAGTACAGCCGCAATCCCGGCGGCCATGTCAGAATATTCTCGGCCGCGGTGATCAAGCAACTGCTGCGGGACCACAACCTGGAGATCATCTGCGTGCGGCACAAGCACTCGCTGCACTCCATATACTGGCTGCTGCGGTGCATCTTCGGCGTGAACAACCAGGACGCCTTCGCGCCGCGCATGTACCACAGGTTCCTTGTGTGGGACCTCAAGACCAGGACCAGGCCGGTCCGCCTGCTGGACGACATCTGCAACCGCCTGTTTCCCAAGAGCATCGTCATCTACGCCAGAAAGGGGCGCAATGGAAGACATCGCGAGAATGCTTAGCGACCTGGCTGACTACATCATCCGGCACCAGTTGCCGTCGGGGGCCATCCCCTGGTACGACGAGGGCATCACCGACCCGTGGGACCACGTGGAGTGCGCCATCGCACTGGACCTCACAGGCCGGTCCGACCGGGCGGTGGAGGCCTACCGCTGGATGACGAAGATACAGAACCCCGACGGGAGCTGGTACTCGTCCTACGTTGACAGCATGCCGAAGGACCGCACCCGCGACACCAACCAGAGCAGCTATTTCGCCACCGGCGTGTGGTACCACTACCTGGTCACCGGGGACGAGGCCTTCCTGCGGGAGATGTGGCCCAGCGTGGAGAGGGCCATAGACTTCGCCCTGAGCATGCAGCAGCGCGGAGGCGAGGTCCTCTGGGCCTGCAACGGCGGCAAGGGGCCCTGGCCGGGGGCCATCTACGCCGCGTCGACCTGCGTGTGGCAGAGCGTCAGGAGCGGCCTCAAGATCGCCAGGCACCTGGGGCTGGGGAAGCCCGGCTGGGAGAGCGCCGGCGAGAGGCTGCTGGATGCCATGCACGAGCGGCGGCATTCCTTCGACAGGTTCGGGGAGGACAGCCAGGGGTTCGCCACCAACTGGTACTACCCGGTGCTCACGGGGGTGGTCAAGGGCCGGGAAGCCCGCAAGGTGATCGACGACCGGTGGCAGGACTTCGTGGTGGAGGACTGGGGGTGCAAGTGCGTCACCGGCACGCCCTGGGTGACCGTGGCGGAGACCTCCGAGCTGGTCATGTCCCTCTATCGCATCGGTGATCGGCAGAGGGCCGGCCAGCTGATGAAATGGATGCTGCGGCTGAAGGACCACGATGGCGGGTTCGAGACGGGGGTGAAGCTGCCGGACCAGATGATCTGGCCCGAGGAGAAGAACACCTGGACGGCGGCCGGCGTCATCATGGCCATATCCGCTTGGGCCAAGGCGGAGGGCAAGGACATCGAAGGTCTGCATGTCCCCTGAGGAATATGTCGGCTATGAGGGCCTCATCGGCTTCATCGAGGACCGGGCGATCCACCGCCTGGAAGGCGACATAATCGAGATCGGCGCCTACATGGGCGGCGGCACCGTCAAGCTCGCCAGGTTCGCCAGGGGCTGCCGGAAGAAGGTATTTGCCGTGGACACGTTCGATCCCGGCGCCGACGGCACGGTGGGGAGGGGAGGCGTGACGGCGGGCGAGGTATACCAGGCCTTCCTGGAAGGGCCGTCCATGCTCGAAGTCTACCAGGAGACGACCCGGGGCTGGGACAACATAGTCACCATACGGAAGGACTCCCGCCAGGTGAGCTTCCCTGCCGAACAGCGCTTCTGCTTCGGCTTCATCGACGGCTGCCATCAGAGGGCCTGGATCGAAAGTGACTTCGCGCTGGTGTGGCCGCACCTCGTTCCCGGCGGGGCGCTGGGGTTCCATGACTACGGGTGCCCTGACTGGCCCGAGGTGACGCCCGCGGTGGACGGGATCGTGGCTGCCCACAGGAACCAGACCGCCGCAGTGGAAGAAGTGGCGGGCCGCAGCGGGGTGCTGACGCTGCTCCTGGTCAAACGCTGAGGGCCTGCCCGCGGCGCTACGGGCGGCCGGCGGGCCCGGCCGGCAGGCCGCACTTGAGGACCACCCCGTCGGCCAGCGACGGGACATGGCGTGCCACGCCGTCCAGCGCCCGGAGTATGCCCCGGTGGACCGGCCGCGGCAGCTTCGAGAGCACCTTTCCCCACCAGGGCGAGGCGAAGAAGAGAGAAACGCCTATGGCCTCGTCCACCACCATGTGCCGCCTGACCATGCTGTTGAGGCTCTTGTAGTCGAACCGGAAGGTGTGGTCGAAGGGGGTCTGCCAGATCCTCTCGTAGATGGACTCCCGGCGCCGCAGCAGCTTGCGGAAGCGGACGAAGAAGGTGCGCCCCAGCCGGAAGCCGAGGCAGTCCAGGTTGGCCACCGTGATGACCACAGCCCCGCCGGGCTTGACCACCCGGGCCATCTCCATGATGGCCTTCTCCGGTGTGGGGAAGTGGTCCAGGGCGCCCTTGCAGACCACCCGGTCGAACGAGTGCGTCTTGAGGGGCATGTCCTCGCCTATCCCGCGCAGCAGGGCCACGCCGCTGCCGTCCCGGGCGATGTCGTTGCGGGCTATGTGTATCATGGTCTCGGAGGGCTCCAGCCCCAGGCACTTCCCGCCCATCCGGGCCAGGTCCACGGCATCGTTGGCCCGGCCGCAGCCGACATCCAGGACGCTCTTGCCGCCCCGCGGGTCGACGGCCTCGAAGGTGGCCGCGCTCAGGCGCTCGAAGAAGAACTCCAGGTCGGGGAACATGTGGGGGGGCACGACGTGATCGTCCTGCCAGTCCAGGTCGAACTCGTCATGGTGATGGTGGCCGTCTTGCGTCACGAAGGCACCTCGTACCTGGGATATGAGCCCATGATCTTGAAGACAGATGAGCGGGCCCTCACCCTCTCCAGGACTTCGCCCAGGAGCAGGTCCTTCCGGTGGCCCTCCAGGTCGATGAGGAACACGTACCTGCCCAGGGCTTCCTTGGACGGCCGGGACTCGATCTTGGCCAGGTTGATGTCCTGCCGGGCGAACTCGCCCAGGACCTCGTGGAGGAGGCCGGGGTGGTCTTCGGCGAAGGTGAAGGCCAGGGAGGTCTTGTCCCGGCCGGTGGGGGGGTGGTCCTCCCGCGCCAGGACCACGAACCGGGTGACGTTGGGGGAGCGGTCCTGGATGTTGCGCGCCAGCACCTGGGCCCCGTAGAGCTCGGCGGCCCTGGAGTTGCCCACCGCGGCAGCCGGCCCGTCTGAGGCCATCATCTCCTCCACGGCCGCCGCGGTGCTCAGGGCGGCCACCACCTGGGCCCTGGGGTAGCAGCGCTCGATGAAGCGGCGGCTCTGGGCCAGCGCCTGGGGGTGGGAGTAGATCACCTTGAGCCCGGCCGCCGAGGTGCCCGTCCTCACCAGCAGGTGGTGCTCTATGTCCAGCACCAGCTCGCGGCGGATGAGCAGCCGCGACTCGTGTATCAGGAGGTCCAGCGTGTCGTTGACCGATCCCTCCAGGCTGTTCTCAATGGGGACCACCCCTTCGGCGGCGATGCCGGTGTCCACGGCCGAGGCAACGGCGGCCACACTGGGAAAGGGTATCAGGTTGGCCTGGGCATCGTACTTCAGGGCGGCCTGCTCGGTGTTGGTGCCCGGCGGGCCCAGGTAGGCAATGCTCTTCTTCATCTTCAACTGCCGGTCAAAGCCCGGTGCAGGGCCTCCTCGTTGGCGCGGTCGCCGACCACCAGCAGCCGGTCTCCCGGCTCCACGACGGTGGTGTCTGCCGGCAGCTGGACCCTCTCCTCCTGCCGGATCAGCAGGATAATGAGGCTGTTGGGGGGCAGGTTGATATCCTGGACCTTCCTGCCCACCACCGCCGCCGACTCCGGTATCTTGATGTCCACGATCTCCCGGCCGCTGCCCCGCAGGATGGCCAGCCGGTTGAGCAGAGGGGGCCTGGCGGTCTGGCTCTCGATGTACTGCAGTACCAGGATGGTGCTGCTGACGGTTATGTCCACGCCCAGCATCTTGAAAAGGGGCTCGTTCTTGAGGTCGCTTATACGGGCCACGGTCCTGGGAACGTTGAACCGGTGCTTGGCCACCTGGCAGGCCACCAGGTTGTCGGCGTCCTGGTTGGTCACGGCCACGAAGAGGTCCGCCCTGGCGGTGCCGGCCTCCTCCAGGGTGTCCGCCTGGCACCCGTCGCCACACAGGCCGATGCTGCCCAGCTCTTCCTCGATGCGCTCCAGGGTGGCCCTGTCCCGGTCGATGAGCAGGACTTCGTGCTCTCTGCGGAGCACGGCCTTCGCCAGGTGATAGCCGACATTGCCGGCGCCCACGATCACGATGTACATGCCCTCTCGCCTCAACCCCGGCGGCGCGCCGGGGCTACAGCCTGCTCCTCACCGCCTCCGCCACCAGCACGGTGGGGCAGATGGTTTCCAGGCCCAGCTCCTGGTACAGTTGCTCCCGCGAAGGATCGTAGACCCGGCATACCACCTTCGGGACGTTGAAGACCTTCCGGGCGATCTGCGCCGCCATGATGTTGGTGTTGTCGGCAGCCGTCAGGGCGATGAAGGCCTTCATCGACTCTATCCCGGCCCTCTTGAGGGAGTCCTCGTCCGTGCCGTCGCCCACCAGCGCGTTGCCCCCGAAGGAGTGCGGCAGCCTGCCGAAGCTGGAGGGGTCGATGTCCAGGACGGTGATCTCGTGGCCGGCAGCCTCCAGGAGAGAGGCCAGGTGGGCCCCCACCCTGCCGCATCCCATCACCAGCATCTTCACCCGGCCTCGCCCTCCAGCGGGATTCGCAGCACCATGACCCGGCAGGGGGCGCTCTTCAGGAGATAGGGGATGGTCTCACCCATCTCGAACTGGCCGAACCTGGTGCGATAGCCCATGCCCACCAGCAGCAGGTCGATCTGCTTCTCCATGGTCTCCGTCACGATGGCCGGCCCGGGCTCCCGGGCCTGCAGCAGGTCGGTCTCGATGGTGCCGTCCTCCTCGTCGGCGAAGTCCTGGGCGCGGCGCAGGACCCGCTCCCCTTCATGGGCATCGGCATTCAGGGCGGCATTCAGCGGCAGAGAGCGCTTCACCTCAATGACATGCACGGCGAAGACGGTCCCCCTGGTCTCTCTGGCCAGTCTGCAGGCCATGCGGACTGCATCCCGGTCCCCGTCACCGCCGTCAACCGCAACCAGTATCCGATAGGACTTCATGGCACCGCTATCGCCCTCATTATAGCAACAAGCGGCAGGGTTGTCGTGCGGGACCGTGTCCGGCCGGGCGGGAGCCGGCGGCGTCAATGAGCCCGGCCACGTCGGCGGTGAGGTGGTCTATGCGGTAGTCCGCCCGGTCCGGCGGCCGGCTGGAGCCGTCGTAACCCCGGAGGTTGGGCGCCCAGGCGGTGTACCCCGGCCTGGCCAGCAGGGGCAACTGGTGGCGCCAGGAAAAGGAGCACTCCGGATAGCCGTGGAGACAAAGGGCAAACCTGTCCCCGGACCCGCAGGAGTCGACCTGGAAGTCCAGCCCGTTGGCCGGGACCGTCCGCGTGGTGATCTCGTCAGTCATGAGCGGGGCCTCTCGCCCCGGGGGGCCATGCGCCGGGCCACGCTACTCCGGCGGTACGGTCATGCCCCTCCTCTTCATCTCCCGGGCGATCCCGTCCGGTATGGGCCGGCAGGAGCAGTGCCTGGCATGCTCCAGGTGCCACTCCAGCCGCTGCTCCAGAGTGGCCCTGGCCGGCATCTTGTGGGCCAGGTGCCACTCCCGGTTGAGTCTCGATTTCGCCGTGGCCTGTCCTCCTTCGGCGGTCAGACCTTGGGCTGCGCCGACAGGGGCTTCCACTCCCCATAGAACTTGCAGCGCTTGGCCCCCAGGTTGACGCACTCCAACTCCTCGATCTGGACGCCGCTGGCCTTGGTCATCTCGGCTACAGCCCAGAAGTAGCCCCTCATCATGTAGCAGAACTCCCTGCACGGGGCGGGGTAGTCGGCGATGTAGACGTGGCACTTGGTGCCGGTCAGGGGCTCCACGGTGAGGGTCCCGTGGGAGTGGATCAGCCCCCAGATGTGCGGGCTCTTGGTCAGCATGAACTTGGTGTCGAACACGCGTATCAGCGATTTGTAGTACTTGTTTATGCCGTCGTTGGCCAGGTGCTTGCCCATCTCGAAGAAGTAGTCCCTGGGATTCCTGGAACCGGGTGTGGTGGCCAGGCGCTTCGCGGCGCCGACCAGCAGGTCCCGGAAGACCCACTCGGGGACGCGATCTGAGGGCAGGAGGCGCTTCCCGGATGAGAGCGGGCTGCTGCCCATGGAAGCCAGTATGCTGTCCAGGGCCGCCTCTCCGAGTGTGCCGCTGATGAACACCATGGCGGCGCTCACCAGGTTGGCCTTCACATCGGGCTCTTTTGCCATTGTCTGTCCTCCTTGAACACAGCCTCAAGCTGTCCGGGCGGAACCCCGGCGCTGGCCCGAATGGTAAAGAGAGTGGCGCAGGATGTCAATAGCCCTACCCGCTCTGGCGCAGGTCCCGCCGCTCGAAGAGGACTACGGACAGGGAGACCAGGGCCACCGCTGCAGCCAGAAGGACCGCGGCGTTGCTCCAGTCCATGCCGTTGTTCAGGGGATCGTTGCCCAGGTAGTAGTGGAACGGGGACAGCCAGGCCCACCCGGACAGGCGGTCATTCAGGATGGTCAGTCCGTTGAAGAGGTGCAGGGCCACACCGGCGGCGATGGTCACGGAGAGCGCCACCCCCCGCCGCCCGGTGGCCGCCCCGAGGGCCAGGGCCAGGGCGCCGAAGGCCAGCCCCACCAGGGTCTGCAGCAGGCAGGCCGCCGCGATGTTCGCCGTGCTCATGCCCAGGCCGCCGGCGGCCGACCCCAGCGCGACGCCGGCGAAGGTCACAAACCCCAGGAACGCGGCGAAGACGGCCATGACGGCTGCCTTCTCCAGGATGACCCGGGAGCGTTTGACCGGGTTGGCCAGCAGCAGGCCCATGGTGCGCCGCGACTCCTCGCCCGCCAGGGCCCCGGCCCCGATGGCCACGGTGAGTATCCCGACCACGATGGGGGCCATCATGCCGAAGGTCTCGATCTGGTAGTAGCCCTCCGGGGTGGAGAGGTCGCCGCCTCCGAAGAGGGCCACCATGGCCTCTGGAAAGGACGCCATGGACTGCAGTGCCTCCGCGGATATGCTGGCGTAGATGGGACCCATCATGACGCCCTGGACGAAGAAGGTGTAGAGGGCCACGATGATGAGCATGGTCTGGTAGTCCCCCGCCGTCTTGGCGCGGATGCTGGAGACGTGGGCCGCCGCCCCCAGCCGGCCCGCGGTGCGGCGGAAGATGCGGCTGCTCCGCAGCCCCTTCAGCCAGCCCTCCCCCACCGACTGGGCCTTGAGGTCGCGCCGGTTAAGGCCGGAGACGCCCGCCATGGCCAGCCCGGCGGAGGCGCCCAGCAGCACGCCGACGTGGCCCCAGGCGACCCCGTTGAGCAGGGGCTGGCTCCCGCTGAAGTAGTACCAGGGGAAGGCCTTGGCCAGGTCCTCCGCCCCCTCCACCATGGGCAGGACGGCCACGGCCACGAATGAGACGACCATGACGCCGGCGGCCACACCCGTGCCCGCCCCCCTGTTCCCCGTCCACGCCCCCACCGCCGTGGCCAGAAGCCCGTAGAAGACGGAGCTGGCGAAGAGGTGGAGCATGAGGGCGTCCACATGCAGGCCCGCCATGGAAACGCCCAGGGCAGCCGCTGACAGGTGAATGGCCCCCCAGATGGCCAGGACGCTGGCGGCGGTCAGCAGAACCAGGGGCGCTGTCTTGGCCAGCAGCACCTGGGTGCGGCTCCCGGGGCTGGCCAGGAGCAGGGCTATGGTGCCCTTGCGCTCCTCGCCGGCTATGGCCGCCGAGCCCATGGACAGCGCCATGGCGGCCAGGACCATGGCGCCGTAGGAGCCCACGAAGGCATTGACGGCCAGGCTGCCCACGTCGGCCTCCTGCGGGATGCCGACCATCGATCGGAAGACCTCCGGCATGGAGGTGTAGATCCCCAGATCTATGTCCCGATAGACCGCCATGGCCAGCAGGAAGATGGCCGCCAGGCTGACCACGGCGATGGCCCAGCCCCTCCAGTTGTCCCGGAGCGTCCTGGTGAAGATGCCCGACGGCAGCCGCATCAAGGCCCGGTCTCCTCCTCCCGGTAGTAGGTCAGGAAGATCTCCTCCAGGTCGGCTTCCTCGGTGCTGACGTCGACGATGGTGTGGCACCCGGCCACCGCCCGCAGCAGCGGCCCCGCCTCGCCGTGCAGGGCCATGGTCACGTGGTTGCCGGAGACCTTAACATCGCGCACGCCGGGCACCGCCGCGAAGACGGAGGCCTCGGCCGGGGTGGCCAGCACCAGGTCCACGTGGCGCATGGCCCGGGAGCGCAGGCCCGGGATGGTCTCCACCGCCACCACGCGCCCCCGGCGGATAATGCCCACCCGGTGGGCCACCCTCTCCACCTCCGACAGGGCATGGCTGGAGAGGAACACCGTCGCGCCTGCCTCCGCCGCTTCCCGCATCATGTCCTGGAGTTCGCGCTGCATCAGGGGGTCGAGGCCGGTGCTGGGCTCGTCCAGGATGAGGACCTGCGGCTGCTTCATGAAGGCCTGTATGATTCCCACCTTCTGCCGGTTGCCGGAGGACAGGTCGCCCACCTTCTTGTCCAGGTCGGACTGCAGCCGGTCCGCCAGTGCCCGAACGTGCTTCCAGTCCACACCGCCCCTCAGGTTGGCGTAGTAGGTGAGGGTCTCCCGCCCGGTGAGGTTGGGGTACAGCGCCAGGTCGCCGGGCAGGTAGCCGATGTGGCGGCGGATATCGACGGACTGGCGGTGTGTGTCCATCCCCAGGATAGAAGCCCGGCCCGCGGTGGGGCGGACCTCGTCCATCAGGGTGCGGATGGCCGTGGTCTTGCCGGCCCCGTTGGGGCCCAGGAACCCGAATACCTCGCCGGCGGGGATGTCCAGGGTGAGGCCCAACAGGGCCCGCACCCTCCCGTAGTGCTTGGTGAGGCCTTCGGTGCGAATGACCGCTTGCTCGCTCATGGCGCTCCTTCCGAATGAAGCCGGGCCGCTCCTGGGCCGGAGGTATTCTACCACCAGTTGTATGGACCGATACTGTTGCCTGCCGGGTGGCTATCGGGGTATGATGAATACACCGTGCCCCCATAGCTCAGCGGATAGAGCACCGGCCTCCGGAGCCGGGTGCGGGCGTTCGAGTCGCCCTGGGGGTACTTCCCCCCCTCCGTGACACCACCCGCCGCAGGGCCGCGCCTGACGGCGCTACATGCCGGGCTCCCGCCGCAGGGCCACTCCGCGGCACCGCGATATCGGGGGCCGCGGGAGAGGGGGAAGCGCCCGGGTCCGGAGGCGACCGGATACCGCCGGGAGCGGGGGCTACCGGCAATCAGGGCAGATGTCGAAGGTGCTTGCGGGCAGGTTGAGCTTCTTGGCAAAGTAGGCCAGCTGCTTGGCCGGCGCGTAGTTCCTGCCGCACTTGATGCATTTGTGCATCTTGAAACTGGCCTTCCAGTTGACGATGGTGCGGGTGTCCTCGGTCTCCTCCATCTTGATGCACTTCGTGGGACAGACGTAGACGCAGGAGCCGCAGCCGATGCAGTCCTCGGCCGTCTCCAGGTACGGCGCCGCCACCTCGCGGTTGACGCCCCGGTTGACCAGACTGATGGCGGAGACGCCCACCACCTCGGCGCAGGCCCGCACGCACAGGCCGCAGAGGATGCACTGGTTCTTCTCCCAGTACTGGGGGGCGAACGACGGCCGCTCCACGCCCATCCTGCGGGCCATGTCCTCGACGGCCTTGACCCCCTGGCAGCGGGCCAGCAGCAGCTCCATGAGCATCTTGCGGTTGGCGACCACCCGGTCGGTAGCGGTCTTGACCTCCAGCCCCTCCTCCACGGGGTACAGGCAGGAGGTGACCAGCCGGCTGCGGCCTCCCCTGGAGACCTCCACCAGGCAGAGCCGGCAGGCCCCGTAGGGCTCGACTTCCTGGTTGTGGCACAGGGTGGGGATGTCTATCCCGTTGGCCCGGGCCACCTCCAGGACGGTCTTTCCCTCCTCCGCCTGAAGCTTCCGGCCGTCGATAGTGAGGTTGAGCAGCTTAGTCATTTGATCGCCACCGCCTTCAGCTTGCAGATGTCGTAGCAGGTACCGCACTTGATGCACTTGTCGGCGTCCAGGACGACCGGCTGCTTCTTGGCCACAAAGGTGATGGCCTGCGTGGGGCACGGCTTCACGCACAGGCCGCAGCCCGGGCACTTCTCGTCGATGATGCTGAACGTGATGAGGGACTTGCATACCCCGGCCGGGCAGCGGTGCTCCCTGATGTGGGCCTCGTACTCATCCCGGAAATGGCTGATGGAGGTGAGCACCGGGTTGGCCGCCGTGCTGCCCAGCGCGCACAGGGACGCGTCCTTGAGGGTGACCGCCAGGCGCTCCAGCAGCTCGATGTCGTCCTCGCGGCCCTTGCCCTCGGTGATGTCGGTGAGTATCTGCAGCATCCGCTTCAGGCCCTCGCGGCAGGGCAGGCACTTGCCGCAGGACTCCTCCTGCAGGAAGGCGACGAAGTACTTGGCCATGTCCACCATGCAGGTGTTCTCGTCCGTGACGATCATGGCCCCCGAGCCCATCATGGACCCGACGCGCGTCAGCTCGTCGAAGTCCACCGGGAGGTCCAGCAGGCTCTCCGGGATGAAGCCGCCCGAAGGCCCGCCGGTCTGGACGGCCTTGAACTTCTTCCCGTCCTTGATGCCGCCGCCGATGTCATACACTATGTCGCGCAGCTTCATGCCCATCGGCACCTCGATGAGGCCCGAGTTGTTGACCTTGCCGACCAGCGAGAATATCTTGGTCCCCTTGCTGCCGGCCGTGCCGATGCTGCCGAACCACTCCGCACCCTTGTTGATGATGTGCGGCACGTTGGCCCAGGTCTCCACGTTGTTCAGGTTGGACGGGCGGTTATAGAGGCCCCTCTCGGAGGTGTGCACGTACTTGGCCCGGGGCTCGCCCACTTTGCCCTCCAGCGAAGCCATGAGGGCGGTGGACTCACCGCACACGAAGGCCCCGCCGCCGCGGCTCACCCTGACGTCGAAATGGAACCCGCTGCCCAGGATGTTATGGCCCAGAAGCCCGCGGGCCTCGGCCTGCTTGATGGCCTGGACCACGTTGTCCACCGCCAGAGGATACTCGTGGCGGATGTAGACGTAGCCTTCGTGGGCCCCGATGGCGAAGGCGCCGATGATCATGCCCTCCAGGATGCTGTGGGGATTGCCCTCCATCAGGCTGCGGTCCATGAACGCGCCGGGGTCTCCCTCGTCGCAGTTGCAGATGACGTACTTGATGTCCCCTTCGGCCTCGCGCGTCGACTGCCACTTGTTGCCGGTGGAGAAACCTCCGCCGCCCCGGCCGCGCAGCCCGGACCTCTTCACCTCTTCGATGACCTGCTCCGGCTTCATGTGGAAGAGCGCCTTGGCCAGCGCGGAGTAGCCGCCTATCGCCAGGTAGTCGTCCAGCGACGTCGGGTCGATCTTGTTGTTGGCGTCAAGGAGAAGCCGCTGCTGCCGCTTGTAGAAGGGGACGTCAGCCTCTTTCTCGTAGCGCTCCCTGGTGTTGGGATCGGCGTAGAGCAGCCGGGGGAGCACCCGGCCCTTGATGATGGTCTCGGCCACGATCTCGGGCACGTCCTCGACCTTCACCCTCTGGTAGAAGACCCCCTGCGGGTAGACCGTCAACAGAGTCCCCCGCTCGCAGAAGCCGGGGCAGCCGGTGCCCCTCACCTCCACAATGTTGGAGAGCTTCTGCCTGGCCACTTCGTCCTCGAAGGCCTTGAGGATGCCCAGGCACCCATAGGCCAGGCAGCCCGTCCCCACACAGATGGCGATCGTCGGCCGCTTCGGGTCCTTCCTGGCCCGGATGGACTTGCGCAGGGTTTCCAGTTGCCCGGGTGAGCTCAGGCGGCCCTTGACTTCCTTGGTCTTCATAGTCTACTCGTACTTTTCCAGCAGCCCGCTGACCTTGTCGCTGGTTATCTGGCCGTGGTAGTCCTCGTCAATCATCACCATGGGGCCCAGGGCGCAGCAGCCGACGCAGTTGACCGTCTCCAGGGTGTACTTCATGTCGGGGGTGGTCTCGGTCCGCTTGATGCACAGGTCCAGTTCCATCTTCTCCACCACCCTGGCCGCACCCCGCACGTGGCAGGCGGTGCCCAGGCAGACCTTGATCAGGTGGCGCCCGCGGGGCGTCAGGCTGAAGGCCTTGAAGAAGGTGGCCACGCTGTAGACCTGGCTGGCCGGAATGCCCATCAGGGTGGCTACCTCATCCAGCGACTGGCGCGGCAGGTAGTGCTGCTCGGACTGGATGTCCTGGAGGATGGAGACCAGCTGGCCCTTGTCCCCTCCGTACTTCTTGATGATCGCCTCGATGGTGCTGGCCACTTAGCCCTCCGCCTTCTTCTTCAGCTTCTCGTACTCGCGGACAACGCCCTGCTGGATGCGCTCCACCTCTTCCGCCGGCAGGTGGCGGAACCGCCCCTGCGGGCCGAGGTAGTCCTTGATGGGGCGCAGCCTGGGGAAATCCACGGTGAGCCGGTACTTGCCCTCCACTACCTCGAACAGCGGGAAGGCTCCCGTCTGCACGGCCAGGCGGCCCACCTTGACACTGATATCGGCGCCGTGCCGCCACCCGGTGGGGCATGGGGAGAGCACGTGGAGGTACGACGGGCCCGGGGTGGCCATGGCCCGGCTCACCTTCTCCATGAGGTCGAAGGGGTAGCTGGGGCACGCGGTGGCCACGTAGGGGATGTTGTGGGCCACGGCTATGGCGGGCATGTCCTTCTTCCTGGTGCGCTGCCCCAGGCTCTCCTTCCCCGCGGGAGAAGTGGTGGTGGACGCACCGAACGGCGTCGCGCTGGAGCGCTGGATGCCGGTGTTCATGTAGGCCTCGTTATCGTAGCAGACGTAGATGAAGTCGTGGCCGCGCTCCCAGGCGCCGGAGAGCGCCTGCAGGCCGATATCGAAGGTGGCCCCGTCGCCGCCCATGGCTACCACCTTGGGGGTATTGGTGCGCGTGCCCTTCTCGTTCATGATCTTGACGGCGGACTCGATGCCGGCGGCCACGGCCGCGGCGTTCTCGAAAAGGGTGTGTATCCAGGGCACCCGCCAGGACGTGGTGGGATAGGGCGAGGAAATGATCTCCATGCACCCGGTGGCGTTGGATATGATGACATTGCGCCCCAGGGCCTTGGCCACCAGCCGCATGGCCAGGGCCTCGCCGCAGCCGATGCACGCGCGGTGACCGGGGGCCAGATACTCTTCCTGCGGGAGCAGCCGGGGGACAAATACCGCCAGGCTCTCCACCGGTTAGCCCCTCACTCCGATCATCTCTATCTCCTCCCCGCCTTCAGCCGCAATGGTCCTGCCCCTCTCCACCATCTCCACGAACTCAGCGGGTGACAGGTCACGCCCGCCCAGGCCGCCGATGAACCCGGCCACGTTGGGCCTCTTCTTCTCAGAGTAGAGGGCTGCCTTGACCTCGGAGCAAACCGGGCCCGGAGGGCCGGCCGGCGAGATGCAGCGATCCAGGACCACCAGCGTCTGGCAGTTCTCCACCGCCTGGCGCAGCTCCTGGAAGGGGAACGGCCGCCACAGGCGGATCCTGATGAGGCCCACCTTCTCCCCGCGGTCGCGCAGCTGGTCCACTGCGTCCATGGCGGTCTGGCTGTAGCTCCCCATCGCCAGCAGCAGGGTGTCGGCGTCATCGCACCGGTAGCGCTCCACGGCGTTGTACTGGCGCCCGCTCACCCTGGCGAAATCGGCGAAGACGTGGTTGATGATGACCCTGGTGGACCGCAGGGCGGTCTCCATGGACTTGCGCGCCTCGGTGTACAGGATGGGCACGGTGAAGGCGCCCACGGTGACCGGGCTGTCCGGGTCGAGGGGGAAGGGGTGGCGGAAGGGTGGAAGGAAGCG
The DNA here is from genome assembly GCA_964492335.1 of uncultured Dehalococcoidia bacterium. Classification (GTDB taxonomy): domain Bacteria; phylum Chloroflexota; class Dehalococcoidia; order UBA2247; family RBG-13-53-26; genus JAFGCL01. Next base: position 84,430 of record CAZBJX010000005.1, read on the forward strand.
GTTGACCTGCTCCTGCTCCAGCAGGTAGAGCGGCTCAACCACGTGGGACAAGTGGAAGCCGTCGATGTGGACCATCACCGGGAACAGGACCTTGGGGTCCTCCGCTATCCGGAAGGCGCAGAGCGTCAGGTCGAAGGCCTGCTGGCCGTTCTCGGCGAATACCTGTATCCACCCCGTGTCCCGGACCGCCATCACGTCGGAGTGGTCGCCCCACACGCTGAGGGGGCAGGAGAGCGCCCTGTTGGCCACGCCCATGACGATGGGCAGCCGAAGGCCCGAGGCTACGTAGAGGACTTCGTGCATCAGCTCCAGCCCCTGGCCGGCGGTGGCCGTGAAGGTCCTCGCCCCGGCGGCCGACGAGCCCAGGCAGGCGCTCATGGCGGAATGCTCCGACTCCACGGGTATGTAGGAGGCATTGAGCTCGCCGTTGGCCACCATCTCCGCCAGGCGCTCCACGATGTGCGTCTGGGGCGTTATGGGGTAGGCGGCCACCACGTCCGTATCGGCCAGCCTGACGGCCTCGGCCATGGCCAGGGAGCCTTCCATCCCTACCATTGCCATCCTAGTGCTCCTCCGGTTTCATGGTTATGGCCTGCGGCCAGCACTCCCGGGCGCAGATGCCGCATCCCTTGCAGTAGTAGAGGTCAGCCTCGAAGAACCCGTTCTCATCCTGGTGAACGCATCCTTCCGGGCAGAAGAGGGAGCAGATGCCGCACTTGATGCAGCGGTCCTTGTTCCAGTAGGGCCTGTCGGACCTCCAGTCGCCCGTCTTGTACTCGGCCGCGTTGCCCGGCGTCCGGACCACGGCGCCGATGTCGACGTCCTGCCAGGTTATCTCCGAGTCCTTCTTCCTTGCGCTCAAAACGATCTCCCAGAAGCAGTCTTCTGCCTGCCAGGTCAGGCGATGGTTGTCCTCTCGTAGGCCTTCTTGCAGGCCTCGAAGTTGGCGGCCGCCCGCCCGCCGAAGCGATGGTCCAGCGGCCCCTTGAGGGCCTCCATGGGGACGACATCGGCGGCCTTCAGCACGGCCCCTATCATGGTGGTGTTGACGATGTTCACTCCGATGGTCTCCATGGCGATGGTCGACGCGTCTACCACGGCCACCTCCCACCTCCCGTTGAAGCGGGCCTTCATCTCGGCCGCCGGCAGCTTGCTGTTGACCACCACCTTCCCGTGATCGCGAAGGCCCGAGGTGACGTCGATGATGCTCAACAGCCCCGGATCGAGGACCACCACCACGTCGGGCTCGCGTATCTCACCCCGGATGCGGATCTCCCGGTCGGACACCCGGACGAAGGCCTGCACCGGCGCGCCGCGCCTCTCGGGGCCGAAGCTGGGGAAGGCCTGGGCGTACCTGCCCGATCCGATGGCAGCCAGGGCGAGCATCTCTGCTGAGGTGACGGCTCCCTGCCCGCCGCGGCCGTGGATTCTGACCTCGATCATGATTGGCATCCATTATAGGGTATGGGAAACCGGTTGCACAAATCGGCCAGCGAACATAAGCCAGACCGGCCGGCGGCCCCGGGGGTCGAAGCGGAGAAACCCCCGGTCACGGCCTTTGACTTGCCGCCATGGCGATGGTATATTCCGCTCTGCGGGGTGTAGCGCAGCGGCTAGCGCGCATGGTTTGGGACCATGAGGCCGGAGGTTCAAATCCTCTCACCCCGACCATCTTCTCCGACATCCTCTCTCTCCTCCGAATCACAGGCCCGGCGCCTGCCGCAGCCCTGTCGAAACGCATGGGCGCGGGCGCATGCGCCCGCGCCCATCTCCCCTGGCTTCCGCCACTATCTGGCCGCGGCCGGGAGGCTGCTCCCGGCGGCGTTGTGATCGTAGACCTCCAGCGACACCAGCTGGGACACTATCCGGTCCAGGGCCTTCGCTTCCTCGCTGCTGGTGGCCCGCACTTCGTCGCGAAGCGCCAGAAGATGGCAGACCAGCCTGCTGTAGGTGATGGACTCTCTTTCGCGTTCCGTCAGCATGTCATTCCTCCCCGCAATCGTCAGTCCCAACTTGAGGATGGCACATCGGCAGGCGGTTTCCCATCCACGGGGCACCGTATTCGAGCCCGCCCCGGGGCCGTATTTGGGCAATGCCGCGCACCGTAGATATCCATGGCGATCTTCCTTAGAAGACAGTGGCGCGGGGGAGGGATGGTGCTGCTGTGACGGATGGGCGGCGAGGGGGTACAATGGTGGAGACCGGACGAAGGGGGGAAATGGTCCCAGCGGAGTCAGATGCCGACAATCGCCAGCCCGGCGGCGGCCAGGGAGGGGTCCCCGGCTCCCAGGCCATGCTGAGGGAAGTGCTCAGCCTGCGGTCGAAGGCCATCAGGGTCATCGGGCGCCAGGTAAGCGAGCTGAAGGGCGTCTCCGCCGGGCCGCAGGAGCGTGAGCTGCTGGAGCACATCGATCTCTGCATCTCCATTGCCTCCCGCCTGAGCCACTACGCCAACGCCTGTATCGCGGACCCCGCCGCGGCCGGCGACCCGGATGTCCGGCGCTTCGTCATCGATGCTTCGCTGCTGCTCAGCCAGCATGAAGACGACGCCCCGGAGGGCTAGGCGGCCCTGCCGGAGGGCCCCGGCCGCAACCTTTGAAAAACCTTTGTTGAGCCACTATAATCTTGCCATACCCGTGGGCTCGTAGCTCAGCGGCAGAGCGGCCGGCTCATAACCGGTTGGTCCCTGGTTCGAATCCGGGCGAGCCCACCGGGCCTTCCCCTCCCCGGGCCATGCTCTCCCGGCCCCCGGGGCGCCGCGCCCGGGCCTTCCGCCTGAGCCCTTCCGGACAGACATGAGGCCGGCGCATCCTTTGCCCGCCGGCGCGTTCGGTGGTAGAATCGCGCTGTCCATGGTCCAGGAGGAAGCTGCGGTCCCCGAGCGCCTGCTGATCACCAAGCTCCATGTTCCGCCCGTTCCCCCCGGATGGCTCACAAGGCCCCGCCTGGGGCGGCGGCTTGAGGCGGCGGTGCACTGCCGGCTGACGGTCGTCTGCGCGCCCGCCGGCTTCGGCAAGACCACCCTGCTCTGCGAGTGGATTGCCCGGCTGGCCAAGGACGGCGGGCCGCCGGTCGCCTGGCTGTCCGTCGACCGGGAGGACAACGACCCGGAGCGGTTCTGGACCTACTTCGTGGCCGCCATGCAGACCGTGCAGCCCCGGCTGGCCCGCGGCGCCCTGGCCTTGCTCGAGACCGGCAAGGCCCCCTCCATCAGGGCGGTGCTGACCACCCTGGTCAACGACATCAGCGAGGCCGGCAGCGAATTCCTCATCGTGCTGGACGACTACCACGAGATCTCGTCGCGGTCGGTGCACGAGTCCCTGGCATTCCTGGTGGACCACCTGCCTCCCCGGGCGCACGTGGTGCTGGCCACCAGGGCCGATCCCCCTCTGCCGCTGGCCCGTCTCAGGGTCCGGGGACAGCTGTGCGAGCTCCGGGCCGCCGACCTGCGCTTCACCATGGAGGAGGCCACCGCCTTCTTCAACGACATCATGGACCTGGGCCTCTCCAGCGACAACGTCCGGGCGCTGGAGTCGCTGACGGAGGGCTGGATAGCCAGCATCCGCATGGCGGCCATCTCCATGCAGTCCTGCGATAGCATCTCCGGGTTCATCGCTGAGTTCGCCGGGACTCACCGCCACATCATGGACTACCTGGTGGAGGAGGTGCTGGGGCGCCAGGACAGCGCCGTCCAGGACTTCCTGCTGCGGACCTCGGTCCTGGACCGGTTGAGCGCCCCGCTGTGCAGTGCCGTCACCGGCATAGACCGGACCCAGGAGCTGCTGGACCACCTGCAGTCCTCCAACCTCTTCATCGTGCCGCTGGACGAAGGGCGCCAGTGGTTCCGCTATCACCACCTCTTCTCCGACCTGCTGCGTGACCGCCTGCGCAGGACGCGGCCGGAGCTGGTGCGCATTCTGCACCAGCGGGCCAGCGACTGGTTCCAGGCCCACGGGCTGACGGCGGAGGCCATTCAGCACGCGCTGGCGGCCAGGGACCACCGGCGGGCGGCGGACTACATCGAGAAGGCGGCGGTGCCCCTGATATCCCAGGGCAGGATATCGGGCCCTCAGGGCTGGCTGGAGAAGCTGCCCATGGATGTCATCCTTTCTCGCCCGTGGCTGTGCATCGGGCTGGCCAACGTCCGCTCCGCCCGGGGGCAACTGGCCGCCGTGCAGCCGCTGGTGGAAGCCGTGGAGGAGCACCTGGCCCGGGCCGGCGCGGGGGACGCGCCCGCTGACGCAGAGTCCGACCGGCGCATCCGGAACCACCTGGTCTCTCTGCGCATTCCGCCGGTCCTGGCCCGGGGTGAGATCGACGAAGCCATCCGCCTCTGCCGCGAGGCCATGGAGCAGCTGCCTGACGATCAGCCCACAGTGCGCTGCATGGTAGTGCTTCTGCTGGGGCTGGCCCACTGGATGAAGGCCGACATGCACCAGGCGGCGCAGTGCCTGGAGGAGGCCAGGGTGACCGGCCAGGCGACGGGGAACTACTTCATCACGCTGGTCGCCATGGGGCACCTGGCGGACATCCTGGTGCGGCAGGGCAGGCTGCACCAGGCCGTCGAGGCCAGCCGAAAGGCCATACGGCTGGGGACGGAGTGGGGCGGCGGCGAGCCTCTCCCGGCCACCAGCTATGCCCATATCTGCCTGGCCCAGGTGCTCTACCAGTGGAACGAGATCGAAGAAGCGGTCCACTATGTGGACCGGGCCGTCGAGCTGGGGCGGCAGGGTGTTCAGCTGACCATCGCCGTCATCGCCATGCCGGGGCTGGCGCCCCTGACCGAGCTGACGGGCCGCACCACGGCCCTGGCGGACGCAGTGGAGGAGCTGGAGGGGGTGGCTACGGCCTCCCGCAGCGCTATGATGTCCCGGATCACCGCCGCCTGGCGCGCCCGCCTGGCGCTGGCGCGGGGCGATGTCAGCGAGGCCCTCGAGTGGGCGGCCAACGCCGAGGCCCTCATGGGCCACCCCGACGAAGGGCTGGAGTTCCCGCTGGAGTTCGAGTATCTCACCCTGGCGCGGCTGAAGATCGCCCGGGGCGAGGTCCACCGGGTTCCGGCCATGCTGGAGCAGCTGCGCCGCAAGGCCGAGGCCGAGGGGAGGCTGGGCAGCGTCATCGAGGTGCTGGTGATGCTGGCCGCCACGATGCGGGCCCAGGGCAGGGTGGAGGAGGCCCTGGGCACCCTGCAGAAGGCGCTCTCGCTGGGCCAGCCGGAGGGCTACCTGCGGGTATTTGCGGACGGCGGAGAGGCGGTGGCCGACCTCCTGCGGCTGGCGCTGGCGCGGCAGACACTGCCGGAATACGTGTCGGCGGTCCTGGCCTCATTCAGCAGCCCGGCGGAGGCCGAGAGAGGGGCCGCGCCGCGGGGCCTTCGGGTGAGCCCGGCCATCGAGCCCCTGAGCCCCCGCGAGCTTGAGGTGCTGGGCCTGCTGGCCCGGGGCGCCACCAATCGCCAGATCGCCGAGGAGCTGGTACTGGTCACCGGCACCGTCAAGGCCCACCTCCAGAGCATCTACCGCAAGCTGGGCGTCCACAACCGGACCCAGGCGGTGGCCCGGGCCAGGGATCTGAAGCTGCTCTGATCCGTCCGCCCCGCGGGAGCGCATCCGGGATGTATTTGTGACGAAATAGCCGTCCCCTGAGACCGCCCGGCAAGCCCGCCCCCCCTATCATCATGCATGGAATCCGCCCATGCGTGCTATCGCCTACAGTGACGGAGGTCATGCTATGACTAAGACGACACAGAAGCGCCGCTCTCCCGCCGGGAAGAGAGCCGGCGCCCCGCGGAAGCCGGCCGCCCGGCCTGCTGGCCCGCAGCCCGTCGAGGCGGAGCGGGACGCCCTGCTCCGGGTGATACCGGACCAGGTATTCCGCATCCGCATGAAGCCGGACGGCGCGGTCTCGGTGACCGACTTCCAGGCGGGGCCGCAGCCCGACGGCGGGAACGCTCTTGAAGGGGCCGGCCTGCCGCCGGCGGGGGACCTGCTCATGGACGAGGCGCACGGCCTGAGAAGCGCGCTGGCGCTGCGGGCCGGTGGCCTGCTGGAATCCTTCCGGCAAAGCGGGCAGGTCCAGGCCCTGGAGATCGGAGTGGGGCAGGAGGGCCGCGTCAGGCACTACGAGGTCCGGGCCGCCGGGTGCGCCCGCCGGGGCCTGCCGGCCGTGGTGCAGGACGGCCAGACCTCACTCCTGGAGATCGGAGCGCCGGCCGGCGAAGCCGATGATCTGGTGGTCCTGGCCCGCGACATAACCTCGCGCAGGGAGGCCCAGGCCAGCATCACTCGATCGCAGGATGAGATTGCCCGGCTCAACCAGGCCATGAAGAACGAGGCCTCGGAGCACGAGGAGGACGAGGAGCTCATGAACAGCGCCTTCGGCAAGCTCAGCCGGCTGCTGGAGGACACCATAGGCGTGCTGCAGATGATCGTGCAGACCAAGGACCCGCTGACGGCGCAGCATCAGGCGCGGGTATGCAAGCTGGCCTGCGCCATAGGCCGGGAGATGGGCCTGGACAAGACCCGGGTGGACACCATTGGGCTGGCGGCCCTGCTCCACGATCTGGGCAAGGTCCTGGTCCCGGATGACATGCTCAACAAGCCGGGCCCTCTCTCGGACACGGAGCTGGCCACCATCAGGGAGAGCGCGGAGACGGAGTACCGGATACTCAAGGCCATCGACCTGTTCTGCCCCATTGCCGATATCGTGCACCAGCATCATGAGCGGATGGACGGCTCCGGCTATCCCCTGGGCCTCAAGGACGAGGACATCCTGCTGGAGGCGCGGGTGATCGCGGTGGCCGACGTGGTGGAGGCCATGCTGTCAGAGCGGCCCCACAGGCCGGCGCTGGGCGTCGAAGCAGCCCTCAGGGAGGTGCAGGGCAACAGGGGGAGTCTCTACGATGCCGGGGCCGTGGATGCCTGCTGCCGGCTCTTCAGCGACGGCTCCTTCCGGTTCGCCGCTCCCGCGGAGAGCCCGCCGCGGGAGAATGCCTGCTCCGGGGCATAGAGGCAGCACTTCGGCCCCCCCCCGCCCCCCGCCGGCTAGCCGGCCCCGGGGTCCTGCGCTGACCGCCTGAGGATGTCCCAGAAGGCGCCGCGGCAGCCCCCGCGGATGGCCTCCACCAGGCGGCTATTGTCATTGTAGTTGTAGTTCATCTCCCCCGCCCGCGGCGGCTTCATGAAGAGGAACCTCTGGTCGCCGCCGATGAGCTCCTCGAGGTACCCGGCCGGGTCGTCTCCCATGTCGGCAGACAGGTAGAACGCGGGGAGGAAGAACCCCTCGTTGCCCTCCACTGCGCCGTGCAAGTGGGGGTTGGACGCCGGCGGCCCCCAGGCCCGCACCATGTCCGCGAGGCGCGTCCCGGGGAAGATGCGGACCCCCATGGCCGCGCCCACCAGGCCGGGCGACATCCGCTTCATGGCCGCGATGGTCCGGCCGAGGCTCTCCCTGGTCTCGCCCGGCCCGCCGAGAAGGAGGTCGTACATGAAAGCCAGCCCCTGCCCGCGGCAGGCGGCAGCGGCCTCCTCCAGGGCGTCTGCGCGGAAGTCGCGGCCCAGCGCGCGCAGGACTGCGTCATCGGCGCTGTCGACCCCGAAGTTGATCCCCCGGCAGCCTGCCCGACGGTAGAGCGCCGCGGCGGAGGCATCGAACGGGCCCGGGCTGGCATAGGCGTACCACCCGATCCGGTCGCCCAGGCCCCTGGACAGGACCTCGCGGCAGACTTCCTCGGCATGCGAGGCGGGGAGGTTGAACTCCGCATCGCAGAGGTGCAGGCAGTCGACCCCCTGGCCCAGGAGCGCCTGCATCTCGTCGACCACGGCCCGCGGCGGCCGGCACCGCGGGCTGCGCCCCTTGCTGTGGGCGTCCACGCAGTAGATGCAGGCATTGGGGCAGCCCCGCTTCGTTTCGATGCTGCCCATTCCACCCTCCGCCAGGTACCGCCGGTTGTCCACCGCGGTGCGGGCGGGCACGCCGTCATGGCCCGGCGGCTGCCATGCGGGGGCGACGCGCCGGAAGCGCTGCCCGTCGCGGTACACGAGCCCCGGGACCTCCTGCCACCCCCCGCCGTCCGCCAGTCGCTGCAACAGGAGGGGCAGCGGGCCCTCGCCATCGCCCGCTATGCCCAGGTCGAGGCCGCAGAATGACAGGATGTCCTCCGGCATGACGGAGAAGCCCGATCCGCCGAGAATGACCGGCGCCCGGGTGTGGTGGCGGATGCAGTCGGTGACCTCCCGGAACTCCGGGAGGAAGAACTCCCGGCTGGCGAAGGAGGTGTCGTCTATGTTGCGCAGCGTCACCCCCACCGCGTCGAACCCGGCGCCGGTCAGGCGCTCCTCCACCGATGCCCTCCAGTCGCCGGCCCAGCACAGGTCCAGCACCTCGGCCTGCATGCCCCGGGCGGTCAGCGCATGCGCCAGGTAGTCCAGGGCGATGGGGGTCACCGGGGGCTTCATGCGGTTGGGGTTGACCAGCAGGACCTTCAGGGCTACCTCGATTCCTTCTCCCGCTGCGCCTTCTCCAGAGCGTCGAGGAACCAGTTTGGTGGGCGGGGCTGCTTCTGCCGCTCCGGGGGGCCGGCCGCCGGGCTCTGCGCCGGGGGCTGATTGCCGGGACCGGCCCCGGGTGCCGCCGCCCCGGCAGGGGCGGCCCCGGCGGGCCGGGGCTCCTGGCGCATGGAGAGGGAGATGCGCCGCCGCTCCCGGTCCACTTCCAGCACGGTGACGGTCACCCGCTGCTGCACCTTCACCACGTCGGTGGGAAGGCGCACGAAGCGGTCGGCCAGCTGGCTCACGTGCACCAGGCCGTCCTGGTGCACCCCGATGTCGACGAAGGCGCCGAAGTTGGTGACGTTGGTGACAATGCCCGGGAGCTTCATCCCCGGCTGCAGGTCGTCGATGCTGCTGATGCCTTCGGCGAAGGAGAAGGCCTCGAACCGGACGCGCGGGTCGCGCCCCGGCCGGGCCAGCTCCGCCAGGATATCGTGAAGGGTGGGCAGCCCCACCGCGTTCGTGACGTACCTGGCCGGATCTATCCGGGCGCGGGCCCCGGGGTCCCGGACCAGGGTGGCCACGCCGCATCCGGCGTCGGCGGCCATGCGGTCCACGATGCCGTAGCTCTCCGGGTGCACGGCGCTGGCGTCGAGGGGGTTGGCGGCCTCGTGAATGCGCAGGAAACCGGCGCATTGCTCGAAGGCCTTCGGGCCCAGCCGGGGAACGTTCCTCAGCTCCTGCCGGCCCTGAAAGGGGCCGTTCTGATCACGGTAGGCGATGATGCTCCTGGCCAGCGCCGGGCCCAGCCCGGAGACATAGGTCAGCAGCTCCCGGCTGGCGGTGTTGACATCGACCCCGACCGCGTTGACGCAGCTGACCACCACGTCGGCCAGGCTCTGCTTCAGCCTGGCCGGCTCCACGTCGTGCTGGTACTGGCCAACGCCGATGGACCGGGGGTCGATCTTGACCAGCTCCGCCAGGGGGTCCATGAGGCGCCGCCCGATGGACACGGAGCCCCGGACGGTCACGTCGTGGCCGGGGAATTCCTCTCGGGCGACGTCCGAGGCCGAGTAGACGGAGGCGCCGGCCTCGTTGACCAGCACCACCGGGACCGACGGCGGGAGGCCGATGGCCCGCACCGCCGCCTCCGTCTCCCGGCTGGCGGTGCCGTTGCCGATGGCGATGGCTTCTATGGAGAACCGCTGCACCAGGTCGGCCACGGTTCGCCGGCCCTCATCGGCCAGCTTCTCCGACTGCGTCAGGAAGACGGTGGTATGGTGCACCAGCTTCCCCTGGCGGTCCAGGCAGACCAGCTTGCACCCGGTGCGGTAGCCGGGGTCCAGGGCCAGCACCGCCTTCTGCCCCAGGGGGGAGGCCATGAGGCACTCGCGCAGGTTCCGGGCGAAGACCCGGATGGCCTCGTCGTCAGCCCTCTCCTTGATCTCGCGCCGGATGTCGGTCTCGATCGACGGCGCCAGCAGCCGGGCGTAGCAGTCCCGCAGCGCCTCCGATACCTGGGCCGAGGCCGGGCCGTCCCCCTTCAGGTGGCGGCGGTCCAGGAGCGCGAGGGCCGCCTCCTCGTCGGGCCTGATGGCGAGCTTCAAGAAGCCTTCGGCCTCGCCGCGCAGCATGGCCAGCACCCGGTGCCCGGCGGCCCTGCCCGCCGGCTCCTCCCAGTCGAAGTAGTCCCGGTACTTGGCGCCCTCCTTCTCCTTGTCCCGGGCCACCCTGGACCTGAGGCGCCCGCTGCGGGCAAAGAGGCCCCGCATGAGGCGGCGCGTCTCGGCATCCTCGTTCACCCACTCCGCCACGATGTCCCGCGCCCCGGCCAGGGCGTCGCCGGGCCCGGGCACCCCCGCCTCCTGGTCCACGAAGGCCGCGGCCTCGCTCTCCGGGTCGATGGCCGCATCCTGGTCCAGCAGCAGCCGGGCCAGGGGCTCCAGCCCTCGCTCTCGGGCCACACTGGCCCGGGTGCGGCGCCTGGGGCGGAAGGGCAGGTAGATGTCTTCCAGGGATGACATGGTGGGCGCGCCGCCGATGGCGCTCCTGAGCTCATCCGTGAGCAGGCCGCGCTCCTCCAGGGACCGGAGAATGGCCTCGCGCCGCTGGTCCATCTCGGCCATCCGGGACAGGCGGTCGCGCACCGCAGTGATGGCCACCTCGTCCAGGGACCCCGTGGCCTCTTTGCGGTAGCGCGCGATGAAGGGGACGGTGGCCCCCTCCGCCAGGAGCGAAGCCACGGCCTGGACCCGCTCCGGCGGGATGGCCATCTCGGCGGCAATGGCGGCGCAGTGGGCCTCAGTCATAGTCCCGCTCACTGGTTGAACAGCACCACCACGATGTCGCCATCCTGCACCTCGTAGGACCGCCCCTCGACGCGCTGCCTGCCGGCCCGGGCCACCGCCGCTTCGCTCCCCAGCTCGATGAGGTCGCCGCAGCGGATGACCTCCATCCGGATGAACCCCTCTTCCATGTCGGTGTGGATCCTGCCGGCCGCCGCCGGCGCCTTATCCCCCCGGCTGCAGGTCCAGACATGGACCTCCTTCGGCCCGGCGGTGAAGAAGTTCACCAGGCCCAGGGTGCGGTTGGCCGCCCGGAGCAGCCGCTCCATGGACGACTCAGGGAGCCCCAGCGCAGCCAGGAACTCCGGCCGGTCCGCCGGCTCCAGACGGCTGATCTCGGCTTCATCGCGGCCGCAGACGGTGACCACCTCCGCGCCCTCCGCCGCGGCGATGGCCTCGAGGGCCCGGACATGCCGGTTTCCGGCGCACTCCATGGACCTGATGTTGGCCACATAGACCACGGGCTTGAGCGATACCAGATGGCACTCCCTGACATCCGCCAGGTCTCCGGGGGCCAGGCGCTGGCGCCGCGCGGGGACCCCCTGATCGAGCCCCTCCTTCACCCTGAGGCAGGCCGCCACATGGCGGCCCGCCTCGGAATCCGTGCGGGCCCTCCTGGCCAGCCGGTTGATCTTGTTGTCCAGCGTCTGGGCGTCGGCCACCATCAGCTCCAGATCGAGGGTCTCCACGTCGCGGGCCGGGCCGATCGTGCTGTGGGCGAAGGGGACCGAACTATCTTCGAAGCAGCGCACCACGTGCAGCAGCGCATCCACGTCCTTGAGGTGGGCCAGCAGCCTCATACCCCGCCCGTCACCCGCCGTCGACCCCGACGTCAGCCCGGGGATATCCACCACTTCCAGGACAGCCGGCGCTATCCTGGGAGGCTGATAGATGGCGGCTAGCGCGGCGATGCGGCGGTCGGGAATGCCGACCGCCGCCCGGTGCGGCTCCGGGCCGCCGTACCCGCTCGCGCCTGCAGCCGTGATGGCGTTGAAGATGGTGGTCTTGCCGCAGGACGCCAGGCCGACCAGCCCGCACTTGAGTGCCGTTTCGGGTTCCTTTCAGCGGTCGGGCGAAGCGGCATAAGCTTGCGCCCTGAAGTTATCATTACCGCCATCACAATTCTAGCCCATCGGCGGCGGGTACTCAATCGGCGCCCGCCGCAGGGCAGCCAGGCCGCGGGCCGGGCACTAGTGACGCCAGGTACCGGCGGGCCTCGCCGCCCGCCGGCCCCTATTCCGGCTGCCGGCCGGCGGCGTACGCCCCCGCCCGGCGGCCGGCGAAGATGCAGTCGGCGATGGATGTGCCGCTGGCGAAGTAGCTGTTGGAGCAGAGCCCGATGGCGTTGCGCCCCGCGGCGTACAGCCCTTCGATGCGGGAGCCGTCCGCCCGCTTCACCTCTCCCGTGTCCTCATCCACCACCAGGCCGCCCAGGGTAATGGCGGCGGTCGGCAGGCCGAACTTGGTCAGTATGTCGGCGAAGCACTTCAGCCCCACATCCACGGCGTAGAACGGCGCCGTCTCCTGCGGGACGAAGCGCTTGGGGTACTTCCCGAGGACGTCGGGCTGGCCGGCCCTGGCCCTGTCGTTGTACTCCTTCAGGGTCGCCTCGAGGCCCGCCGGGTCCACCTTGATCCTGCCGGCCAGGTCCGCCAGCGAGCCAGCCTTCTTGCGGCTGAGGCGCACCATGGGGATCTGGGTCAGCTTCTGGAAGGTGGCCAGCTGGTACTTGAGCTGCTGCTTGGCTTCCTCGTAGGTCTTGGAGTCGAAGACCAGCTGGGCGAAGCCGCCCGCCTTCGATACAATGATGGCGCCCTGCTTGCCGCCGTAGAGGTCCTCGCTGCAGATCCGCTTTCCCTGGCGGTCCACCAGGACGCCCTGCATCAGGGCCTCGGGGGGAAGGTAGAAGCCCCAGGCCGACATCTTGTCCATGCAGGCGGTGGCCCCGCCGACGCTCTCACCCAGGGCGATCCCGGAGCCATCGTCGGCATAGGTGCCCAGGGGGAGGCACTTGGAGTAGGCCGTGTTGCACTGGCAGACCCGCTTCTTGTTGAAGATGAACCCGCCGGCGCACAGGATGACGCCCTTGCGCGCCCGGGCGCGGTAGGGGCGGGCGCGCACCGCGGCAATCGCCCTGGTCAGCAGATTGAGCAGGCTGGCGACCGGAGGCATGTAGGTGGAGAGCTTGGCGTTGGTCCAGGTGATTGCCCCGTGCAGGGGGCGCAGAATGACCGATCCGGGCGGTATGGAGCGCCCCTCGACACCGATGACCCGGCCATCCCCGTCCTGCACCAGCCGGGTTATCCGGGTCTGGCAACGGACCTGGATATTGTTGTTGCTGCGGACAGTCTTCTCAATGCCGTGGAAGAGGGTCAGGCCGGAGATGCCCGGCCCTTTGGCCCGGTGGCCGCGGGGCGCCGCCCGGGCAATGGCCTTGGAGAGCTCGTTGTTCTCGCTGCCGGAGAAGTACAGGTAGTAGTCGTCCGTGGGATAGGAGGTCTTGAACGGGCACAGCGACCCCTCGAAGGGGACACCGGCATCCGCCAGCCACTGGATGTCGGCCGCCGAGCTCTCGCAGAAGCGGCGCAGGGTCTGGTCGGACATGACCCCCTCGCCGATCTCGGACTTGAGGTACTTGTACATCTCCTCCGGCGTGTCGTCGAACCCGGCCGCCTTCTGGTACGGCGTTCCGCCCCCGGCGTAGATGATGGCGCCGCTGGCGGCCGTGGCCCCGCCGCCGTGCATGGCATCCAGCAGCAGCACCGAGGCGCCCTTCTGGGCCGCCTCCAGCGCGGCGCATGCCCCCGCCGCACCGAAGCCGACCACGATAACATCGACGTCTGCATCCCAATTGCCATTCGCCTGTGTGTGCGCCATTTCCGTCAGCGACTCCTTTCTGCTTCTGCAGTCTCGCTCCGGGCGGGCGCTGCCCGGTCCGCTCCGCCACCGGCCGCACGCGCGGCCCGGCAGGAAGGGCGGGCTGGTACCCCCCGAAAGGCGAGAATACCAAGGGAACAGGGGGGCCGTCAAACCTGCCGCGCCGTTGCCGGAAGTTGCCCGACTTGTCCGGGCGGGGTGGGAGGAGGGCGCGGGACCGGCCGTGCTGGCGCTTCCGCATTGGAGTTCCGCCGACGCGGGCGCATCACGCCAGCCTGACCAGCGAGTAGCCCACGCTGGGCTTGGTGAGTATCAGCCTGGGATCGCCCGGGGACGGCTGCAGCTTCTGGCGCAGTTGCCTGATGTAGGTCCGCAGGGTGACCAGCGCCCCGGGATAGTCCTCATCCCCCCACACTGCCTCGGCCAGGCGGCCGTAGGTCACCACCCGGCCCGCATTGAGCATGAGCTGCCTCATGATGTGCCCTTCGACCACGGTGAGGCTGATCTCCCGGGGGCCGTAGGCCAGCTCGAAGGTGGCCGGGTCCAGGCGCAGGGGACCGTAGACGATGGGGGCGCCCTCCTCCGTAGGCGCCTGCCGCCGCAGCTGCACCTTCAGCCGGGCCACCAGCTCCCTGGTCTTGAAGGGCTTGGTGACGTAGTCATTGGCGCCCAGGGTGAGGGCCCGGGTGATGTCCTGCTCCTCCTGCCTCACCGTCAGCACCAGGACCGGCACGGAGGAGAAGAGCCTTATCTCCCGCAGCACATCCAGGCCGTCCTTGTCCGGCAGGCCCAGGTCCAGGATGACAACGTCCGGGTGATCGGTCCCCACCAGGTCCACGCCCTCCTCCCCCATCCTGGTGGCCAGCAGCGCCGCGTGGGGCCATTCGGCCTCCAGCGCCAGCGCGATGGAGCTCACGATCTGGGGGTCGTCTTCGATAATGAGCACCTTCCACAGCTTGCCCGGCGTGTCGGCCGGGGCCGGCAGGGCGCCGCCGGCCTCCACGGGAAGCGAAAACCCGAAGGTGGCCCCTTTGCCCAGCCGGCTGCGCACCCAGACCTGGCCGTCGTGGAGGTCGATGAACATTTTGCACAGGGCCAGCCCCAGGCCCATGCCGTAGGGCCGAATCCGCAATCCCCCCTCGGGACGGCGGTAGGGCTCGAAGATGTGCTTCTTATCCATCTCCGACACGCCCGGCCCGGTGTCCTTCACCTCCACCACGACGCTGGACCCGTGGTAACCCGCCGTGAGGGTGACCTTCCCCCCCCTGGGGGTGAACTTGATGGCATTGTGCATCAGGTTGGTGAGCACCTGCTCCAGGCGGGTGGCATCGGCGCGCACCTTGGGCAGGTTCGGAGGCAACTGCGCCGAGAGCGACAGCCCGTTGGCCAGGGCCAGCGGGGTCATGATGTCCGCCACGGCCCTCAGCATGGGCCGCAGGTCCGTTGACTCCAGCCGCAGGTGGAGCATGCCCACCTCGCCGCGGGAGAGGTCCAGGAGCTCGTCCACCCTCTTGTCCAGGGCGGCAGCGCCCTGGGCCACGTTCCGCGCCAGCTTCTGCAGCCGCGCGTCAGCCAGCTCGCTGGTGAGGGTCTCCACGGAGGCCAGCACGGGGGTGAGCGGGGTCTTCAACTCGTGGGCCACCGCCCTCATGAACTCCAGCCTCCTCTTCATCTCGGCCTCTATCTGCTGCCGCGCCTTCCTCTCCTCGGCATACAGCTCCCGGAGCCGCTGCTCAGCCTTCTTGCGGTCGGAGATGTCCCGGATCACCACCACCATCCCCCACACCTGGCCGTCGCCCCGGAGCGCGCCGGCGCTGACCTCCGTGTATACGGGAGTGCCGTCCCCCCGCAGCAGTTCCACCTCCGCCAGCGGGGGCCTCTCCTGTTGCATCAGGGCTGCCAGGTCGTGGAACCAGACCTCCTTTTCCTGCAGGCTCTGGCTGCCGAAGATGTCCACATCGACGAAGCGCCGCCCCAGGATCTCCCGGCCGCCATATATCTCCCCCACCTTGCTGTTCATGTAGATCACGGTGCCGCTCAGGTCCACCACCAGGATGGCATCGCCCGCGCCGTCGAGGACCTCGGCCAGCTGCTCCAGCGAGAGGCCGGGGGCCGTGGCAGCCCACACCTCCCCGGGCCTGGCCCCGTACTTCGCCAGCAGCGTCCGCATGCGGGCGTTCTCCGCCCGCATCCCCACCAGCTCAGCGAGGACGTCGCCGTGCGTCCTGGCCCCTCGTTTCCTCATGGCCCATGATTATACACTCATATCCTGCTCATTTCATCATCATGTTCTAGTCATTGGCCCGTGGTTTGATGCATTCAGGGGACTGGCGTCCGCGGGAGATGCGCCTCTCGAGGGGCAGGTTGACCGCGCCGCCACATCAGTTGCACAGGGGGGTATCCGGGCCGCAATCGCGTCTGAGGCGGGAGCCTCGAGCTTGCTATGCAGGGGGACCCGACAAATCCATTCTTTAGGAGGGACTATGGCCCAGAAGTTCGACATGATCATCGTGGGAGGCGGCCCCAATGGGCTGACCATCGCCTCGTACCTGGCGAAGGCCGGGCAGAAGTGCCTGCTGCTGG